>NZ_CP111085.1:260000-892500 GCF_026278345.1 Tellurirhabdus rosea | reverse complement strand
ATCGGTCGCGGCGGCGCAGCAGGTGGCGGATTTCCTTTTCGGTGGTGTAGTAAAACGGCGTCTTCTGGCGGTCGATAAAGGTGCGGCTGAGCCCGATGTCTACGGAATGCCATTCGCCCACAAACCGGCTGTTGGACGGCTGCATAAAGGCCAGTTTCGGCAGTTGGAACGTTACGGTCTGGTCGGGCTCCACCGCGATGGCGTTAAGCGGCGTCGGAGCGTCGGAATACAGGCCGCTGGCAATGTCCACGGAGATGACCATTGCCGGGCTGAAATTCATCGCCTCGATGACGGTCCGGATGATGCCCTCCGCCGGTCGGGAGAGGCCGGAACCCAGAATTGCGTCGATGACGATCTCGTTCGGGCGAATAACGGGCATTTCTTTCTCCTGTTCGATGTACCCGATGGTCGTCAGGAGTTTGAGCCGCCGGTGGTTATGCATGCAGTCTTCCGACTCACGCGGCGCGTAGCGGACAATAAACGCCTGAACCGAGTACTCCAGTTGAATCAGCAGCCGGGCAATCGCCAGTCCGTCGCCTCCGTTGTTGCCCAGCCCACAGAAGATTTTGACCGGGCGGGACGTGTCGAACCGTTCGGTGAACCATTCCACAAAAGCCTGGGCGGCCCGTTCCATGAGGTTGATCGGGGCAATCGGCTCGTGTTCAATGGTGTACTGGTCAAGCGCACGAATCTGTTCGACGGAGAGGATTTTCATGAAAGAGATGAAGGGTTAGTTTGGATGGTTGAATGGGTGGATGGTTGAAGGGTTCGATGGCTGAATGATTGAATGGTCGAATGGTTTGATGGTTGAATGGTTTTAAAGGGCTGGATGCGGCTCAGCCATTCAAACATTTAGCCATCCAGCCCTCTAAACCATACCGTCATTCCAAATAGATAAAAACCGAAACACGGAGCAATCTATTGCGCTGCCGGGAATTTATTTAAAGCATATTTTTATAATCTGGAGACATATCACTATCTTTGCGGCTCATTTGGCAATAATTACACCTCGACAATATAATACAGTCATGAGCGAGCTCATTAAACTGGTCGAAGCCCAGAACGCCGGTCGTCGGGCAGATTTCCCGCAGTTTCAAGCGGGTGACACGATCAATGTACACGTCAAAATCCGCGAAGGCAATAAAGAACGGATTCAGGTTTATCAGGGCACGGTGATGCAACGCCGCAACCCGAACACCAACGGCGAAACCTTCACGGTTCGTAAAATTTCCAACGGTGTCGGCGTAGAGCGTATCTTCCCGATCCTGTCCCCGAACATCGAGAAAATCGAAGTGGTTCGCCTTGGTAAAGTCCGTCGCGCTCGCCTGTTCTACCTCCGTGGTCGTCAGGGCAAAGCCGCTCGTATCAAAGAGCGTAAGCCGAAAGCAACAGCGTAAAAAGGAATTGTAAGTGCAAAAGCGGTCCGCCGCCGCGGTCGTAAGTCGTAAGTGCTCCGCTAGCTTTGAATTGAGGCGGCGCATTTACGACTTACGACCGCGGCGGCGGACCGCTTTTGTACTTACGGCTTTTATAACTTTGTTTATGACTTTCTTCAAATACCAGGGCACGGGCAACGACTTTATCCTGATCGACGACCGGGCGGGGACGTTTGCCGCCTCCCAGGCCGAAATCGCCCGGCTGTGCCACCGCCGCTTCGGCATCGGCGCCGACGGACTGATTCTGCTCCAGAATCACCCGAACTACGACTTCCGGATGGTGTATTACAATGCCGATGGGGCCGAAGGCAGCATGTGCGGCAACGGCGGTCGCTGCATCGTCCGGTTTGCGCACGATCTGGGTCTCTTTGAGACGCACACCCGTTTTCTGGCGGTCGATGGTGAGCACGAAGCCACGGCGACGGAATCGGAAATCGCCCTGAAAATGGGGCAGGTGTCGGACTTTGCGCTCCAGCCCGCCTACGCCTTTCTGAACACCGGTTCGCCGCATGTGGTCAAACTGGTCGAGGACGTGGAATCCCTGGACGTTGTGGGCGAGGGGCGGCAAATCCGGTACGCGGACGCTTTTGCGCCCGGCGGCACCAACGCCAACTTTATGCAGCCCATCGGCGGAAATGCGCTGTTTGTGCGGACTTACGAGCGGGGCGTCGAGGACGAAACGTATTCCTGCGGAACGGGCGTCACGGCCGCGGCACTGGTGGCGCATCGGCAACTGGGCATGAGCAGCCCGGTCAGCATCCGGACCCTGGGCGGCGACCTGCGCGTTTCGTTCGAAAACGCCGGGGATTCGTTTGCCAACATCTACCTGACCGGTCCGGCCGTGCGGGTTTTTGAAGGACGTCTGTAAAACCGGGTCATTCCTCCCGGTATCCGGAGAGCGGGGTCAGGGTACTTTAACTTACCGAAGTGGCCCCGCGGGTGACAACCATTTGCCGTTTTCAGCAGTTGTACAAATTGGATGTTGTGACATCATCCGGTTTGCTCAACGCGTATGATTTTATATAAGAAGGAAGATTGGTGGAAATGCATCTGGTATTTTCACACCGGCGACTCGGCCCGCTCCATTCTGAAAGGAGTGCTTATCGCCGGGCTTTATGTGACGATCATTGCTGTCGTCGAATTTCGTTTTCTGGACCTGAAGCTGTCCCGGACCCCGACGGAATATTTTTCGGCACTGGGAATTCTGCTGAGCCTGCTGCTGGTGTACCGGACCAACACGGCTTATGACCGCTTTTACGAGGGTCGAAAGGCCTGGGGATCACTCATCAACACCAGCCGGAATCTGGCCGCTCTCCTGAGCGGCATTCTGCCCGAAGACGACGACGCCAACCGGCGGTTCTTTGCCCGCGGCATCTCCAATTTTGCTTTTGCGTTGACCAACACCCTGCGCAACAATCCGGTACCCGAGGGAATCGAGGATCTCGACGTTGTTCCCAACCAGATGCTTCCCCTCATCGAACACCAGCCCGGGGCGGTGGTGGCGCAACTGCGGCTGCGGCTGGAACAGCTTTACCGGGCCGGTGTCATCACCGATGCGCAATCGATCAATCTGAATGGCTTTGTGGGCGAATTACTGAACGTGGCCGGTATCTGCGAACGGATCAAAAACACGCCCATTCCGTTTTCGTACAGCTACCTGATCAAGTTCCTGATCATGGTCTACATCCTGATTCTTCCGTTTACGCTCCTGGAAGAATACGGGTACGTAGCCGTTCCCGTCGTCATGATTACGTCGTACATGCTGATCGGCCTGGAAATTCTGGGAGAGGAGATTGAAGACCCCTTTGGCGTAGACCGCAACGACCTGCCGCTGAACCAGCTGTCGAACCTGATTCGGGTCAATGTGCATGACCTGCTCTACCTGCATCTGCCGTCCGAGGAAAAAGAAGCCGCCAAGCCGCTCTTTACCGTCGTCATCTGAGGTTATTCTGCCTCTATGAGGCCGCCATGAAGGTGGTAGACGATCTTGTCCTGAAACTCCGGCTGTCGGCACAGGTCTTTGGCCGCAACCCGGCTCCGGACTCCGTTCGTACAAACGATAATCAGGGTTTTGTAAGGCAGCAGTTCTGCCTTCCGGGCGCGGATGTCGGGCAGGGGAATGTTCAGGCCGCCAATGTTGAATTCGTCGTATTCCCACTCATCCCGCACATCGACCAGCACAAAGTCCGGTTGTTCAACAATCGCCGAAAGCTCGGTCAGGGATATGTCGGAGTACGTTTTCATAAAGGTTTGAAAGCGAAGAAGAATGCGTCAGGATTGCCAAAAACTGTTTGGTGACTGGCACTTTATTCTTCACGCTTCACGCATAATTATTTTTGTCTGAATAAAAAGGGGGGCCTTACCGGGATTTCCGGGCACGAGCCTACTTACCGAACATTCGGGCGGAGGGTCCGGTTCAGGACTTTGCTAAAAGAGATTCTACGGCTCCAGACCGGAGTTCCCGTCGATTTGTCCAGTCGTAAAAACGGCGAGGCCACAGGTGTTCGCTTCGACGCGCCGATGGGGAATGGCTGTCAGCCTGGTAATTTTCTGGACGATGCCGCCGAGCCGAAGCCTGTCAGCAGTTGCGTGCAGGGAGACACTGACGAAAAAGGCTCTGTCAATCTGACAGGACTTTCTTTTTTGGAACACCGTTTGAAGCCCGCCGAAGCATACTTATTCGCCACTCACTATTCATTATTCGCTACTACAACTATGGAAGCTGTACAGAACGAAAAAGGCCAGATTTCCATCCACACGGAGAATATTTTTCCGATTATCAAGAAATTCCTCTACTCTGATCACGAGATTTTCCTCCGCGAACTGGTTTCCAACGCCGTTGACGCCAGCCAGAAACTGAAAAAACTAGCCGGATTCGGTGAGTTCAACGGGGAACTGGGCGATCTGAAAGTGACGGTTTCTGTCGATAAGGAAGCCAAAACGATCACCGTCAGCGACCGCGGGATCGGCATGACGGCCGAGGAAATCAAGAAGTACATCAACCAGATTGCTTTCTCGGGTGCCTCGGAGTTTCTGGAAAAGTACAAGGACAAGGTAGACGACAAAGGCGCCATTATCGGCCACTTTGGCCTCGGTTTCTACTCGGCCTTCATGGTGGCCTCCCAGGTCGAGATAATTACTAAATCATTCCGGGAAGGCGCCGAGGCGGCCCGCTGGATTTGCGACGGCTCGACGGAGTTCGAGATCACCGCCGCCGAACGTGCCGAACGTGGTACGGACGTTATCCTGCACATCGCCGAAGATTCCGAGGAGTTTCTGGAAACGTTTCGGATTCAGCAGATTCTGGACAAGTACGGCAAATTCCTGCCCGTCGAGATTGAGTTTGACGGCAAGGTCATCAACAACACGACGCCCATCTGGACCAAGTCGCCGGCGGACCTGAAAGACGAGGATTACGTGGCGTTCTACAAGGAACTGTATCCTTTCTCGGAAGACCCCCTGTTCTGGATTCACCTGAACGTCGATTACCCGTTCAACCTGACGGGCGTGCTGTACTTCCCGAAGCTGAAAAACGACTTTCAGGTCAAGCGGGAGAAGATTCAGCTTTACAGCCGACAAGTGTTCATTACCGACGAGGTGAAGGACATCGTGCCCGACTTCCTGATGCTGCTGCACGGCGTCATCGATTCGCCGGACATCCCGCTGAACGTGTCGCGGAGCTTCCTACAGGCCGACAGCAACGTGAAAAAGATCAACGGCTACATCACCCGAAAAGTGGCCGACAAACTGTCCGAAATGTTCCGCAACGACCGGGCTAATTTCGAACAGAAGTTTGACGACATCGGGCTTTTCATCAAATACGGCATTATTTCGGACGAGAAGTTTTACGAAAAAGCGAAAGACTTCTGTCTGGTTAAAACCACCGAGGGCAAGTTTTATACCTTCAACGAGTACCGCGAAGCCGTTCAGGCGGCCCAGACGGACAAAAGCGATACGGTAATCTGGCTTTACGCTTCGGACGTTGAAAAGCAGCACGGCTATATCGAGTCGGCCCGGCGGCGTGGTTACGAAGTGCTGGTGCTGGACAATGTCATCGACAGCCACTTCATCAACGGCATTGAGTACAAACTGGAAAAGACCAGCATCAAGCGCGTGGACGCCGACACGCTGGACAAACTCATCGACAAGGGGCTGAGTAACGACAGCGTGCTGTCCGAAGACGACCGCAACAAGCTGAAAGGGCTCTTCGAAGAAACTCTGAACAACAAAGCGGCCACGGTATCGGTCGAAGGCATGCCGACGGACGAACTGCCGGTGACGATCACCCTGCCCGAATTTTTCCGCCGGATGAAAGACATGTCGGCCCTGGGCGGCGGCAACCAGATGATGTTCGGCCAACTGCCCGACAGCTACAACCTGGCCGTCAACGCCAACCACCCACTGGCCGACCGCATCCTGAAAACGACGGATGCCGACGCGCAGAAAGCACTCGTGAAGCAGGCCGTAGACCTGGCCAAACTGGCACAAGGCATGCTCTCCGGCGCCGACCTGACGGCGTTTATCCGCCGCACGGCCGAGACGCTCTAGAAACAGCCGGATAATATAAAGAAAGGTCGCCTCCGGTGGGGCGACCTTTTTTGTTTACTGTCGGAGCGGTCAGGCGTCAGCCTTGCGGCCGTATCGGGTATCGTGAAGAACTCTGGCCTGACCGACCCAGTCGTCGCGTTCGATGCGGCCCGGAAAGAACTCGATGAACTCGTTCACCATATCGACATCTTCGGGCGTAAAGTTGGCGATCTGCCGAAAGGTGTAAATGCCGAGGCTATGCAGCTTTTTTTCGAGGAAAGGCCCGACGCCCACTATGTCCTTCAGGTCGTCGGCCTCCGTCGTGCTGGCAAAGCCGATGCGGGTAAAATTAAGTTGCGAGGCCCGGGCGGCAATCCGGGCCAGGACGGACGCTTCATCGGTTTCTTCACCGACGGTCGACGGCTGGACTTTGGGCGATGAATGGCGGGCCTGGCGGCATTCATCCAGCGCCAGCCGTTCGTCCGCAATGGCAGCTCTAAGGTCTCTCAGGCGGCCCGCAAACAGCAGGCGGGCCAGCAGCCAGCCAACAAAAGCGGCAAACGCCAGGAGCAGCAGGATTTCAGTGATCGCTACAGGATGGCTTAATGGATTCATGGATTCCGGAAGAAGTTAAAGAGTAGTAGAAAATCGTTCCCTGTTCGGGCCGGAAGCGGACTCAGCCTCCCGGCAGCCGGCGACGGCATTGCACAAGGCTTCGTGTTCGGCTTCGAGTTGTTTCCAGGCCTGTCGGCGGGAGAGGTAGCCCAGGATAAAGCCCAGCGTACCGGCAACCAGCAGCATGATCCAGTGATGCAGCGTAGCGTTGGGCGTTTGGAGGGGATTCAGATCAAACATAAGGAGCTTTTAGTTTGGCGGTTTAACACTTGGGAGTCATTAGAGGACAACGATAGTTACCCGGCGATTAGCTTTGCGGCCGTCTTCAGTATCGTTGGGGGCTTTGGGTTCGGCTTCGCCTTTGCCTTCCACCCGGATCTGGTCGGCGGAAACCCCCGCCTTTACTAACTCTGCCTTGACGGCGGTGGCCCGGAAGCGGGATAGCCGAACGTTCAGTGCTTCCGAACCGGTATCGTCGGTATGTCCCGTCAGCAGCAGCTTTTTACTCTTATGCTGCTTCAGGTACGCCGTTGCTTCCTGAATGAACCGGGCGGTCTGGGCGGTCCGGATGTAATTCTGGCTGCCCGCCTGGCAATAAAGGTCAATGGGTTTGAGCACAGATTCATAGGTTTCCGCTTTAGCGAGAGCCTCTTCGGTTACCGCTGCCTTTTTGCCGGAGAAGGCAAACCCAATGCCGCCGTAGAGGGAATCTCCGGCGGGCGTAATCGCCGGATTCTCGTCAAGCTGCCCGCGGGTTGTTAGCCGGTCGGGAGCAATGCCTAGTTGGACCAGCAGGGTTTTGAGACTTTCGGCGCGGGCAATCCCCAGGTTGCCGTACGAAGTGGCGTTTTGTTCCTGAGAGCCGTAAGAGCCGGTGAGTTCGAGGGTTTTTCCGGGCGCGGCCTTCAGGTAGCCCACCAGGGAGTCGAGTAGCGGGCGGAGGGGGCCGGTGTTGATGTCGGCACCCGAAACGGCAAAACTGAAATTACCGGCGGAGGATAGTGACAGACGCTGTCCGTCAGAAATGGTTAGCGCGGGCGGGGTAAACGCGGGCGGACTGGCGGAGAGCGCAGCGGGCCCCTGTCCGGAAGAGTCGGGACATAAATGTTTGATGTGGCACAAATGCCACCAGGTCGAGCCGGTCATCCAGAGCACCAGCAGGACCAGCCAGAAGGTTTTACTTGAAAACATACGGAGTGAAAGTAGTGGGTTGTCAACAGTAGGAGGCTCAATGGCTTAGACGGAGCGAAGTCGCAGAAGTAATCGTCCGGAGCCGGTTTTTGTAAAATTTTATAGGGCACAAAAAAAGGCCGCCCCGGTTATGTAACCGAGAGGCGGCCTTTGTATCCGTATGAACTAGAATGAGTTACGGAATCGTGATTTGTTATCGGTTCATCGAAACCAGAAACTCGTCGTTGTTGCGCGTGCCCCGCATGCGGTCGAGCAGGAAATCCATGGTTTCCATGGGATTCATGTCGGCCATATGCTTGCGCAGAATCCAGACGCGCTGGAGCGTTTCGCGGTCGAGCAGCAGATCCTCGCGGCGGGTGCCGGAGGCCATGACGTCGATGGCCGGGAAGACACGCTTGTTGGCAAGCTTCCGGTCGAGCTGGAGCTCCATGTTACCCGTTCCTTTGAATTCTTCAAAAATCACTTCGTCCATTTTCGAGCCGGTGTCGATCAGGGCCGTGGCGATGATCGTCAGCGAACCGCCGTTTTCGACGTTCCGGGCGGCTCCAAAAAAGCGCTTCGGCTTGTGCAGGGCGTTGGCGTCAACCCCACCGGACAGAATCTTACCCGACGAAGGCACCACCGTGTTGTAGGCCCGGGCCAGACGCGTGATGGAGTCGAGCAGAATCACCACGTCGTGGCCGCATTCGACCATCCGCTTGGCCTTTTCCAGCACCATCGCCGACACTTTTACGTGGCGTTCGGCCTGTTCGTCAAACGTCGAGGAGATGACTTCGGCGCGGACGCTACGGGCCATGTCGGTCACTTCTTCCGGACGTTCATCGATCAGCAGAATGATGAGGTAGACTTCCGGGTGATTTTTGGTGATGGCGTTGGCGATGTCCTTCAGCAGCACCGTTTTACCGGTTTTCGGCTGGGCCACGATCATACCCCGCTGGCCTTTCCCGATGGGGGAGAACAGGTCCACAATCCGGGTTGAATACTGATCCGGACGTGTGCTCAGGTTCAGTTTCTCTTCCGGGAACAGCGGTGTCAGGTATTCAAACGGAATCCGGTCGCGGATTTCTTCGGTCGTCTTGCCGTTGACCGTCGAAACGCGCAGCAGAGCGAAGTATTTTTCGCCTTCTTTCGGCGGACGGATCTGGCCGCGCACCGTGTCGCCGGTCTTCAGACCAAACAGTTTGATCTGTGACGGTGATACATATATGTCGTCCGGGCTGGCGAGGTAATTGTAATCCGCCGAGCGCAAAAAGCCGTAGCCACCGTCGGACATAATTTCCAGAACGCCTTCGTTTTCGATGATGCCGTCGAACTCGCGGATGTGCTGGTTGTACTGCCGCCGGATGCGGTTGGTATATTCGTCCGGACGGGTTACGGCGTCACCGTTGCCATTGCCGTTACGGTCGTTCGGCCGGTTCGGCTGCTGCTGGCCACCCTGAGGAGCGGCCGGTTGCGCTGGGGAATCCGTCGACGGGGCTGCTTCGGGAGCCGTTGCAAGGTCCGCTTCGGGAACTGCCCCTTCCGCTTCAGCGGGGGCGGCGTAGAAATCTTCCGTATCCGCTTCGGCGTTCAGATCCATCGCCGGTTCTTCCACTGCAGACGGACGGCGGCGGTCAGGGCGTTCTTCCTGTCCATCGCGGCGAATGCGCTGGCGCTGGCGGCGGTCGTTGCTGTCACCTTCCGGGCGGCGGGGCTCTTCCGGCGATTCCGTAGCGGGGGTTACCGCAACGGGTGCTGATTCGGCCACGGGACGTTCGGCCTGAGTCCGTTCAGGAGCAGGAGCCCCTTCGGGACGTGGCTGACGGTTTTCGGGATTGCGACGGTCGCCGCTGCGGCGATCATTGGTACGCTCGTTGCGGTTGCCGCGTTCGCCCCCATTTTCGCGACGGGGGCGTTCGGCTACCGGCCGCGCAACAACTTCCGCGGGTACTTCCGGAGTTGGCTGGTCTTCGTCCGTTGAAACGGCCGGGACGCTGGCAGCTTCCGGTCGGGGGCGGCGTTGACGGCGCTGGGGATCCGCAGCAGGAGAGGCAGCTTCAGCCGTACCGTTGGCAACAGGAAGAGCGGATTCGGGCATGATGGCCTGCTGATCTAATATCTTATAAATCAGCTCTTTCTTGTTGAATTTCGAGATGTCGCGGATTTTAAATTCTTCAGCGATTGCCCGCAGCTCGGACAGAAGCTTAAGGTTGAGTTCTTCAATATTATACATAAAATGCTGCTGTAAGCAAAGAGGACTTTACTTGATAATCCAAATCGGGTTGTGAATGAGTATTGTCAAAGAGGAATTTTAGTGGATTATACGAACAAGCCAACTGAAACGTACAAAACGGTCAACTGTAAAGGAGTGTGAGTTTGCAGTTACGCGTCGGAATGTTGGGCGGATCAATTGCGGTCGGCCTGCTGAAATGGGTTTATTACCGCAATGTTACTACGAAAACCCTGTCTTGTCAACAGAAAACGACCGGCAAGTGAAATTGTTTCAGGATTTTAGCCAAATTTATGTTTGAGTGGGTTGAGGACCCGCAACATAATTTGGTAATCTGAAGCCTAAACGCTTTAACTTTATTGTTCGAGCGTTTGTTCGGAATGGTTGCGAAGATACAGGATGCGTGTCGGAAATGCAAACTGCCCTTCATTTCGTTCAACAATGTCGATCAGGTGAAAGTTCACCTGCTCCTTGATCTGGTTGAATTCGCGCCAGTCGGCCGTATTGACGTTGTATTGTACCAGAATATCCCGCGAGCTTTCGCCGAATGCATCAAACTGAACCAGCGCCGGTTCTACATTGGTCAGCTCGTGCGTGGCCAGCATGAGGCGGATTTCTTCCACGATGGCCCGTAACTTCTCCGGGGAAGTATCGACAGAAAGGCGCAGGACCGATTTGGACTGTCGTTTGGTGCGGTCCGTCAGGTTATCCAGCGTCTGGGAAATCATCAGCCGGTTGGGCACGGCCACCAGACTGCCGTTATCCGTACGCAGGCGGGTGCTCCGGAAACCAATCCGTTCCACCGTGCCCGTGACGGCGGCCTTGTCCGTTCCCGACGTTACCGTGTCGCCTGTCACGAAAGGCCGGTCGAGCAGGATGGCAAACGAGGCGAACAGGTTTTCGAGCGTTTCCCGCGCGGCCAGGGCAATGGCCAGACCGCCGATGCCGAGCCCCGTGATGATCCCGACGACGTTGACCTTGTAGACGATGCCCAGCGTGGCGAATCCGCCCAGGATGCAGACGCCCAGAATGATCAGGTCGCGCAGAAACGGCACCAGCTGGTCGTCCAGCCGACTTTCCGTCATGGCCGCCCGTTTCTGAAAAATAAGCGAGAAATACCGGATGATGCGGATCGCCAGCCAGATCAGGGCCAGCATCACGGTGGTTTCGTACAGGCGAATCAGGATCAGCCGCAGGCCGAAGCGGTCGGGTGGGGTCAGCTGCCAGACTTCCGGCACCGAAATAAGACTGAACGCCAGGTACAGAAAAAGCAGAAAAACGAGGACTTCAACCGGTTTACGGACCAGCCGGAGAAAGTCGGAGAGGGGCACGCTGCCGACCTCCCGCCGGACCAGCACAAACATCAGCCGACCGAGGGAATTGGACAGCCGGTGGCGAAGAAAAAAGCCGACCAGCAGCAGGGCGGCAAAGAGAAACAGGTTCCCCACGGTATTTCCCAAAAGCTGCTGTCTGAACCACTGCTGAACGATTTCCATAACGGGCGGGTGTTTTTATGGCTCAAAATTCTGTAATACGAACTGGATTTACAATTTTTGCGCTTTCTGTAACCATGAACCTTGTCATCGACTGGGGCAATTCGGCCCTCAAAGCCGCCTGGTTTGCACCGGGCCAGCCGCCGGAAATTCACCGTAACCTGACGCTGCCGGGCGTGCGGGCTTTGGCAGAACAAAAAGAGCCAGCGGCCGTGCTGGTATCGTCGACGAGTCAGCCAGGCGAAAGTCTGCGCGACGAACTGGCCCTGCTGCCGGACGTTTTCTTTCTGTCGCTGAACGGCCTGACGCCGGTGCCGCTGGAAAAACGCTACGACACCCCGCACACGCTGGGAGCCGACCGGGTGGCGGCCGCGGTCGGGGCGAAAGTGCTGTTTCCGGAGGAAGCCTGTCTGGTGATCGACATGGGCACCTGTATCACCTATGATTTGGTCGATGAGGTGTCTGTTTTTCAGGGCGGCATGATTTCTCCGGGCTTTCGCATGCGATTTCTGGCCATGCATTCGTTTACAGAAAGACTGCCGCTGGTGGAACCCGAAGATGCCAACCCGCCTCTGTTGGCCCGGAATACGCGGCAGGCCATGCAGGCCGGAGTTGTCAACGGATTACTGGCCGAACTGAACGGAATTTTAGAAGCTCACCGTTCCAACCATCCAGCGGTAAAAGTACTCTTATGCGGGGGGGACGCTCCTTTCTTTGAAAGTAGCCTGAAACCGCCCATCTTTGCAGTTCCGGAGCTGGTGCTGTTGGGCTTGAATCGTATCTTAGAATATAATAATGTCAATCGGTCGTAAAGGCGTTTCTTCTCTTTTTTATACCAGCCTGTTGCTGTTCGGATTAAGTCCACTCGCGTCACAAGGTCAGGGTCTGGGTAATTCTCCGTATTCTTCACAGGGCATTGGCGAGCTTTACGGCGACAACAACGTCTGGAACCGCGGCATGGGTGGACTCGGCGTGGCCTACGCCAACCCGTTTCACCTCAATTCGGCCAACCCCGCCCTGCTGGTTCGCAACCGGTCGACAATATTCGAGGTCGGTCTGCTCGGCCAGGCCAAACGGATTTCCGACCGCCTGCAGTCGCAGCGGGATTTTGGCGGCAACCTGAGCTACCTGAACCTGGCGTTCCCGGTTACGGGCAAATGGTCGGCAGGCTTCGGACTGCGGCCGTATAGTTTCATCGACTACAATACCACCGTTTTCCGCAAGGTAGAACCGGCCACCATTTACGATTCCCGGACGGTGTATACCGGCCGCGGGGGTCTCAACAAGGCGACGATTACCAACGGGTTTCAGGTTGGCAAAAATGTCTTTCTGGGTCTGGAAGCCGGATTTATGTTCGGTAATGCCGTTCGGGAGGCCAATTCGCAGGTCATCATCAACGGCCTTGGCGACCTTTCGACGGACATTGTGGTGTCCCGGACGACGCAAAGCACGTACAGCGACCTCGTTTTCAAATTCGGGGGCGCCTGGCGGCCGAAGCTCAGCAAAAACTGGAACCTGAACCTGGGAGCGACCTTTGAGCCGCAAACCAAAATCCGGGCCCGGGAAACCGAAGCGTACGAACAGCGGCAGGCGCAGCAGGTGATCTCGCTGGCCGATACCATTCGTTCCAACCAGAAGGGCACCCTTGTTTTTCCGTCTAAACTGCGGGCCGGGGTGGTGCTGGAGAAGAACTTGAACATTGCCGTGGGAGCCGAAGTCTCCTACGAAAAGTGGTCCAATTACCGGACGGTGACCGGGGCGAATCCGGGCCTGCGTGACAGCTACGCGGTGAACGCCGGTATTGAATTTCTGCCAAAGACCGCTTCCAGCAACTACCTGAACCTGATCAACTACCGCTTCGGCGTTGGCTACGGCCAGTTACCGAATGTGGTCAACGGAAAGGCACTCAACGACGTCAATGCCAGCCTGGGCATTGCCCTGCCGGTCGGGCGTTTCGTTAACTCCATCTCGCTTTCGGTGACCGCCGGACAGCGGGGCAACACCTCGTTTGAGGGCCAGATCCGCGAACGGTATACCCGCATCGGCCTGAGCCTCTCGCTGAACGACCGCTGGTTCCAGCGCTTCCGGGTGGATTAACGTTTCTTAACGCGTACAAACGAACTTGCCCGAAATGGTTTCTGTTTACCGACAGAACGCATTTCGGGCAATTGGCTTATGATAAAAATTTCTGCAAAACTGGTATCCGGTCTTTTCCTGCTGTGCACCGGCTGGCTGCTGACGGCTTGCGAAGAGCAAAAAAAGGTGGCAGCCAGCAAGCCCTATACCGGACCGCTGGAAGAAATCAACAATGTTCAGGTCCTGTTCAGCGAGGGCGGCCAGCTGAAAGTGAAGATGAATACGCCGCTGCAGCTCAAGTACGAAAACGACGACCGGATTTACCCCAAACAGGTCGATATCGAGTTCTTTGGACCCAATAAGGAAGTGATGACCACGCTCCGGGCAGATTCGGGCCGCTACATAAACGACAAAAACCTGTACAAAGTGATGGGCAATGTCGTGGTCATTAACAAACAGAAAAACGAACAGCTAAAAACCGACGAGCTGACCTGGAACCCCGTCACCAAAAAAGTGTATACCGAAAAGGCGGTGAACATCCTGCTGAAAAACACCGGCGAACGCCTCGACGGCGACGGACTGGATTCCAACCAGGATTTCTCTGAATACACCATCCGGCGGCCAAGGGGCATCTTCCGCGTCGAACCAGGAACGTTTTAGGAGCATAAGAAATGAACCGCGGCGGACCGCGGTTCACTATTAATTATTCATTATTCATTTTCCACTGCGGCTCCACCGCATTCCGCCAGCACTTTGCTCACTTCTTTCACGTCCGTGATGCCTGTCTCGCCGCCCCATTGCGTATATAGGTAGGTTGTCAGCGTGGCGACGTCGATGTCGGTGAGCTGCGGATTGGCGGGCATGGGTCGGTTGTAGGACCGGCCATTGACGACGATCGGGCCGTTCAGGCCGTGGCGTATCAGGCAGATGACCTTCTCTTTGTTTTTCAGATAATCGGACTTATTCAGTGGCGGATAAATGGCGGCCAGCCCCTGGCCGTCCGTCTGGTGGCAGTTGGCGCAGTTTTCGACATAAACGCGCTGGCCGACGACTTTATATTTCTTTAGTTTCAATTCGGCTTCGCTTTCACAGGAAAAGTGGGCAAGCGCACCGGCTGCCAGAAAGGCCGAGCAAAGCAGATGTCGGTAGGTCATTTTTTGTATTCGGCCAGTAATTTTTCCATATCGGACATCAGTTTGTTGACGCCCTGCTCGGTCGTGCCGTCGTACATGCCGCGCACGTGCTTATCCTTATCTACCAGGACAAAATGGCCGCTGTGCAGCAGTCCGCCCGGGGCCGCGCTGTCGTCCTGCGCCACCACCATGTACGTTTTTCCCTGCGCAAAGAGTTTCTCCTTCTCGCCCGTCACGAATTGCCACTGGCCGTCGGTCACGCCCAGACCGGTGGCAAATTCCTTCAATACCTGCGGGGTATCGTGGCGCGGATCAATCGTGTGCGAAAGAATCATCACCTCCGGATTGCCTTTGTATTTGTCGTACACCCGCTTCATCTGCGTTTTCATTTTGGGGCAGATGGTGGGGCAGGTGGTGAAGAAGAAGTCCGTGACGTAGATTTTTCCGTCCAGCGTTTTGCCGGTAACGGGCTGGCCGTCCTGGTTGGTGAACGCGAAATCCGGAATTCGGTGGTAAACGGTGTCCACGACCGTTTTGCCGTCCACGGTCCTGTTGACGGTTTCCCGCTCTCCGTAGATGGGCAGTTTATCGCTTTCTGAAGAACAGGCCCAGAAGGCCGCCACGAGCAGCGCAATTCCCGCACTTTTGAAGACCATTTTCATAAGACTAAATCCCTTGTCTATGTAAAAAAGACACGTTTTCGCAACGTTTCGTTCGGGTCAGGGGTTGCTTTGGAGGTACTTTTTGGCACGTTCGATGCTGCTGCTGAACTTCTCTTTGACGCGGCCAATTTTTTCCTTCTCCCGGCTGAGGTACGACACTGCGCCCGCCTCGTCCAGTACTTTGAGCGTGTCCGGATTGTACTGGTTCATCCAGGTCATCATGAGGCTGTCGGCCTCCGCCAGCGCCTGATTGGTAGCAATCCCGTCCTGTTTCAGGGAGTCGAGGCTGGAAGCGGACGGGCTTGCCGCGGCGAGACTGTCGAGGCGGCTGATCCGGGTGCTGATCTGGCTTTTCAGGTCCATGAGTTCATCCATCCGCGGCATCACTTCGTCGTGGACTTTCATGACTTCCATTTCGAGCTTCTCGGCGTTGTTACCCCCGGACTGACAGCCTGCCAGCAGGAGCAGCGAAAAAGCAATTGCTTGTGCGTTACGCATGTATAAGTTAGGTGGTTATGACACAGTATGGGACAGGATTTCGCGGGCGTTGCTGATGACGGTGGCCGACGGGTTGTTTCCGCCGATCATCTGGGCAATTTCCCGAACCCGTTCCTCAAAGGTCAGCTTCTTGATCCGGCTAACGGTTTTGTTGCCGGAATGGTCTTTATAAACAAAATAATGGGCCGCTCCCTGGGCCGCAATCTGGTGCAGGTGCGTGATGGAGATAATCTGGTGATTGTGCGCCATGTCCCGCATCATATTGCCCATCTTGATGGCAATTTCGCCCGAAACGCCCGTGTCGATTTCGTCAAAAACGATGGTCGGCAGGGAGCGCTTGCTGGCCAGAATGTACTTGATCGCCATCATCAGCCGCGAAAACTCCCCGCCCGAAGCCACATTTTTCAGTTGCTGGAGCTTAATTCCTTTATTGGCGCTGAACAGAAAAGTGATCGTGTCGATTCCGCTGCCGGTGGGTTTGCCGGTGTCGGCCTGGAGGCTCAGCGTCGCGTTGGGCATGCCCAGATCGCTCAGCAGGCCGCCAATTTCTTTTTCGATTGGCAGCAGAACGGCTTTCCGGGAGGCCGACAGACGCTCGGCGCTGTCCATCATCCGCTGGCGGGCCGCTTCCGCTTCCACCTTGGCGTTTTCCAGCTCTTCGTCCAGATTGAGTACCTTGCTGACCTTCTGCTCCAGCGATTCCTGAATGGCGAGCAGTTCGGCGATTGTTTTTACCTGGTGCTTCGTCTGCAGCTGATAAACGACGTTCAGGCGTTCCCGGACCGCCTCGGCGCGGGTCTCGTTCGTGTCTACCCGGTCGAGTTCGGAAGAAATCTCTTCGGACAGGTCGCGCAGTTCGATGAGCGAACTCTGGGCCCGTTCGCGCAGCGCATCAAACTGCTCCGACAGCTTGTTGATATACCCCAGATTGCTGACGACGCTTTTCAGCAGGGCGACCACCGACTGCTCGGGGTTATCCAGGTATTCCGCCGACAGTTGCAGCCGTTCCCGGATGACTTCGGCGTTTTCGAGCACATTCAGTTCCTGCTCCAGCTGCTCCTGTTCGTCGGCCTTAAGGCTAACCTTGGCCAGTTCGTCGAGCAGAAACTGGTTGTAGTCAAATTCCTTTTTCATGGCCGACGCCTCGCTGCGCAGGGTGTCGTAGGCTTCCTGCTTCTGGCGATAGGCGCGGTAATCGACCCGGTACGTACGCAGCAGGGCGTCGTTCTGGGCGTAGGTATCGACAATCTGTAGCTGAAACTCATTGGACCCCAGCAGAACCGAATCGTGCTGGGAATGAATATCCATCAACTGCGTCGAAATGCGGCGCAGCGCTTCCAGATTGACCGGAGTATCGTTTACAAACGCCCGCGATTTTCCACTCGGGCTGATCTCCCGGCGGACAACGCAGGTCTGTTCATAATCAAGGTCTTCTTCTTCAAAAATATGCTCAATGATGTACCCCGAAATATCAAACGTACCTTCGATGACGCATTTTTCTTCGGGATTGTAAAGCACCTTCGAGTCGGCGCGGTTTCCCAGCAGCAGGCCAAGGGCACCGAGCATAATGGATTTTCCGGCACCCGTTTCCCCGGTAACGATGTTCAGGGACGAGTCCGGCTCAATTTCCAGTTGCTGTATCAGGGCGTAGTTCTTAATCAGTAGATGCGATAGCATACAGAGATTCCTCAAAAGATTAACAACGCCGGGCGGCCTGCGGTTCGGAAGGTGCGGATGAAGTTTTGGAACGAATTCGGAGCTACCGGCAGCCGTCGCAACGGTTCAGTAGGCGGAGGTCCGGTCGTAAATGATTTCTTCGATGTC
Organism: Tellurirhabdus rosea; assembly: GCF_026278345.1. Lineage (NCBI taxonomy): Bacteria > Pseudomonadati > Bacteroidota > Cytophagia > Cytophagales > Spirosomataceae > Larkinella > Larkinella roseola. Next base: position 874,836 of record NZ_CP111085.1, on the reverse strand, counting down.
CGCGACCGCGACCGTATGCCGGTGTCCGATGTTGTCGCGTAAAACTACTGTCGGCAGTGCCGCTTCCAGCAGTCGCCCGTGCAGGGTCCGGTTGCTGGTCAGAATCAAATCGACTTCTGTGCCCACTAACGACCCAACCTGAGCGGCTACCTCTCCCGACCGGATGCGAAATAAACGTTTCCCCATGACTTCCGGCAAAGGTAGGCGATTTTAATTTAAGTGTCAGTAAACGACCCCAAGACTAATCCCCGGCAGACCTTTATTGCGGCTGAAATTCGCGGTTGTTGATAAAATCGTAGTCCGTCAGCGTGCGCAGAAAGGCAACAATATCGGCCTGTTCCTGGCTGGTCAGCGGAATACCCAGGCGGCCGTTCTGCCGCAGCAGCGGATCGAGCGTCGGGCCGTCCACAACCCCGCTGGCATAATGATTCAGCACCTGTTCCAGCGTGCGGAAGCGCCCGTCGTGCATGTACGGCGGCGTCACCTGCACGTTTCGGAGGCTGGGAACGGCAAACCGCTGGCGGTCGGCCTCCTGAAGCGTAATGCTGTAGCGGCCCCAGTCTATAAAGGTCGAGGACGTGATGCGGGGCAGGCCGTTGTTGCGGAAGCTGGCGTCGGTAAACAGTTCTCCCGCGTGGCAGGTGCTGCATTTGGCTTTGAACAGGTTCAGGCCCCGGCTTTCTTCCTCGGTCAGGGTGACGCCCTCGTTGCGGCTGAATTTGTCGTAGCGCGAATTGGCCGAAACCAGCGTCAGCATAAACTGCGACAGGGCTTTCAGGAACCGTTCGGACGTGATCGAGTCTGTTCCGTAGGCTTCTTCAAAAAGCGTCCGGTACTTGCCGCTGCCGCGCAGTTTGGCCATTACATTCGGCAGCGAGTCACCCATTTCAACCGGGTTGCGGATGGGGGAGAGCGCCAAAAGATCGAGGTCTACAATGCCGCCATCCCAGAAAAAATGCTTCGACCAGGCGGCGTTCTGAATTCCCGGAACGTTGCGCGTCCCGATCCGGTCGTCGATGCCGTGGCTCAGGGCGTGGTCGGTATGGGCAAAAGCGGTGAAGGGCTGGTGGCAGAAGCCGCAGCTGATGGTGCCGTTGCGGGACAGCATGCCGTCGTAGAACAGCGCCCGGCCCAGCGCGACGCCTTCCCGGGTCAGCGGGTTGTTTTTGAAATCATAAACCGGGTCGGGGAAGTTGGCGGGCTTCTTCCAGGGATACGGCGTCGTTTTGACCACCGGCTCAGGTTCCGGGTCCGGATCGCCGCCGCCGCTTCCCGAACGGCAGGAGGTGACTATATAGCCCCAGAGCGCTATACAGACGGTCATCATTAGCCAGTGCCAGCGTTTCATGGGTTTGTCTGCAGTCGCGAAAAACGGAAGATTCGGGCGTAATTGTCAGCGATGGTCGAAGAAAAAGGACCTACCATGACTTCGGGATACTGCCGGATGCTGACCGGGGTAGGGCCGTTGAATAGCTGCAATACGTCCGCGGCGATGACCACCGTAGGCCGGGCCGAGGTAGCCACCGTAACCGGGCTGCCCAGCAGGACCCGGACGGTCCGCAGATTGTTGAGCGTGCGGGTCTGGTATCCGCCGAAAAGGCCGATATGATACCGGAAATTCTGGCCGCCCGTGGCGTCGGTCGGGGCGCTGGGCGAAGTGCCTTCCAGCTTCAGGTGGATGTAGCCGCTGTTCCAGTCCCAGTACATCCCGGCGCTGTGACCGCCCGCGGGGTCGAGCACACCCGTTCGTCGGCCAATGTCCATCGTATTGCGGAGACTATCGACGCCCACCAGAAACGAGATTTCGGAATAATCGCCCGGCGGTAAGCCGCGCAGCGTCAGCGTCTGGCTGGCCGCATCCGATTCCCGGATCAGAAAGTAGCTGGAATCCTGCGGCAGAATGGCTTCGGAACCGTCGGTCCGACGCAGCCGGAAGTTGGTCAGGTAATAATCCAGTTTGGAAATCGTGAATGTCTCCCCGACGCCGTTGGTATACGCCGTACTGCCCAGCTTCAGGTCCTGATTACCGACCACGTTATCGATCTGAACAGTTACCTGGCCCGTTTCGGCCACCGGATCGGAGTCCCGGCAGGCCAGCAGGCCCAGCAGACATCCAAAGAAGCAAAATTGGGAAAAGCGGAAAACTCGTGTCATATAACCTCGTGCGGAAAGGGAAACGCAAACTTGACCGGATGAACGGCACCGTTAAAATAACGATGGTTCCGCCTGTCTGGTATACAATTTCCGCATCGGTTATGTGCCCGCAACCCGGAGCTTACGGGGGAAATTTTCCCGACAAGCCCCGGGTTGCGGACGAAGTTCCGTTATACCCGCATGATCAGAACCGGCACTTCGGAATGGTTGAGGACATCTTCGGCCACGCTGCCGTTGATGAAATGCCGCAGCCCTTTGTAGCCGTGGGTGTAGAGGACGATCAGGTCCGCCTTTACTTTGGAAGCGTAATGGATAATGCCCTCCGGCACCGACTTGTCCGGCCAGATCGCCAGATCATAATGCCCGATACCTTTCGACATCGCAAACTCTTCCATCCAGTCTTCGATGCCTTCCGGCGTGCGGGCGTCGGTGGGCGTCAGGACGTAAACAAACTGCCGGAGGCCGTGCTCACTGAGCTGGAATGGATAAAAATGGCGCTTTTTCAGGTTATCATCCAGGTCAACGGCGCAGACGATGTTTTTGGGTTTGAACTGTTCGACGGGCTGCTTGATTACCAGCACCGGGCAGGACGCGTGGCGGACGATCAGTTCGGCATGGGAGCCTTCCAGCCATTCCTGCAACCCGGTCACGCCTTTGGAGGCCAGAATAATCAGGTCCGCCGATTCGTCGGTAATGCCTTTCACAAAGCCTTCCGTATTGTTTCCCAGCTTGGGAAGGATGGAGACTCCGGCATATTTGGGATGAGCCGCCAGCGCCCAGAGCGATTCTTCCGCTTCGCGGCGGGCCTGTTCATAGTCGGCGGCCAGCGTGTCGGCCAGCCCGACCGAATACTCAGGGACCATCAACGGCAGATATTCCTGCTGAACCAGGTGCAGCAGAATAATCTGCGCCTGGTAAAGGCGGGCCAGATCGGCGGCAACGTCGAGGGCGTTTTCGGAAAGGGGGCTGAAATCCGTGGGGACAAGAATGGTTTTCATAATGGTAGCGGCTATTTCGATGAGACTAAATAAGCCGAAACCAGCCCGTTCCCCTATGATGGAAGGCACGGGAAAACCTGAGAGAAGTCACGCCGCCCCCTGACGCAAAAAGGGGCTTAGCGTAGCAATTTCCGATACAATTCCGTTTTGCCGGGGTCCAGTTGCGACAGAATCCCAAAAGCTCTCTGCCGTTCCGGGGCTGTTCCCTCAAACAGGATGTTGTACAGTTCTTCGCCTTTGGTGTCAAAAAACGAGTTGATGACGACCGAATTGGGCCGCTGCTGGCTGATTTGCTGCACCGTCGTCAGCACGTTCAGGATTTGCTGCCGGGCGGCCGCCGGGTTTTGCGCAAAAGCATCCATTGCCAGCCGGTGATAGGTGTAAAGAGCGTCGTGAAACGGGATAAACTGCTGGTTTTGCAGGTTTTCGATCAGCCAGTACCGGTTGCGTAAATCGCCCGTCTGTCCCCAGCCGCCGCCCGGAGGCACGAGGTTCAGGATGTTATAGGCCCGCTGAAAATACGGTTTGCCGCCCTGCCGGCTGAACGTATCGTAATCATAACCCAGCATGACCAGCGCATGAAAAGCCAGCAGTGAGGTCAGTTCGTTCTGGTACGTATTTTCGTTGAAATACATCGGGTCCGCCGGGTTGTAATTGAAGCTGAAATCGTTGTCCATGTACCGCAGCGTGACCGTCTCGTAGTTCGTGCCGTAAACCGGCCGGGTCACCAGCACCTGCGTCCGGCAGCGGTAGACGTTGGGAGCGGGGACTTCAATGACGTTAATCTGGAGCCGGCAGTTGATTTTTTCCTGGGGGCCGTAGGTATCGGTGGTCCAGCGGCGGTTGTTCAGAAAATCCGTCATGAACGCCTGCATCTGGGGGAAAACCTGCCGGTCGGTGGTGGCCGTAAACTTGGCCTGGTCCGTATTGACAATCACCTGGCAATTCAGTTCCTGGGCCGGGCTGACCCGGGCGAGCAGCGCAAAAAAAAGCAGCAGGGGCAAAAAGCGCGTATTCATAAAGCAGTAAGGTAACCTTCCACCAGACGGAGCAAATCAAGCGCTACTTCGTTTTTGGATTTCAAGTCAAAGGTGGTAATGTGTTCGGCTTTATTAATAACGGTGATTTTGTTGGTATCGTGCCCAAACCCGGCTCCGGAATCCTGGAGGGAGTTCAGAACGATGAAATCGAGGTTTTTGCGGCGGAGTTTGCCGATGGCATTCTCCAGTTCGTTGTCCGTTTCCAGCGCAAAGCCCACAAGCACCTGACCGGGACGTTTGCGCCCTCCCAGCGACCCGGCAATATCTGCCGTTTTGGTCAGTTCGATGGAAAACTGCTCTTCCTGTTTCTTGATTTTCCGGTCGGCGGGGTGAACGGGCGTATAATCGGCCACGGCCGCGGCCATGATAATCACATCCGCCTCGTCGGCTTCGGCCATCGTGGCTTCGTACATCTGCGCCGCCGACCGGACGGACACCCGCCGGATGGTCGGGGCCGGGACCGGAAGGCCGGTAGGGCCGCTGATCAGCGTGACGGTAGCACCCGCCCGGGCAAAGGCTCCGGCAATGGCGTAGCCCATTTTTCCGGACGAATGATTGCTGATGAAACGCACTGGGTCGATGGGCTCCTGCGTCGGGCCCGCCGTGAGCAGAATGCGTTTGCCCCAAAGCGCCGGGCGCTGGGCAAAATGCGTTTCCAGCATCTGCACAATGCGTTCGGGCTCCGCCAGACGGCCTTCGCCGACCAGCCCGCTGGCCAGTTCTCCGTGTTCCGCCTCGATGATCTGGTTGCCGTAGGACGAAAGCCGCTGCAGGTTCTCGCGGGTCGCCGGGTGCCGGTACATGTCCAGATCCATAGCCGGAGCCACATAAACGGGGCATTTGGCCGACAGGTAAACGGCCGACAGCAGATCGTCGCAGAGGCCGTGCGCCAGGCGCGCCAGCGTGTGGGCGGAGGCCGGGGCAATCAGCAGCAGGTCGGCCCAGAGGCCCAGATCGACGTGGTTGTTCCACAGGCCTGTTTCATCCCGCACAAACTCCGACAGGACCGGCCGTTTGGAGAGCGTCGATAAGGTCAGGGGCGTGATGAACTCCTGGGCGGCTTTGGTCATGATGACCTGCACGTCGGCTCCCGCCCTGACCAGCAGACGAGTCAGCAGGGCAGCTTTGTAGGCGGCGATGCTGCCGGATACGCCGAGGAGAATCTTTTTGCTGGAAAGAGGGGACATACCAGATGCATAAAACCGCCAGAACGCGAAGGATAACGCCAGGTCGCTAAGAAAATCTCGGCGCTCTGGGCGTTCTCCTTCGCGTTCTGGCGGTTATTACAAAACTATGAATTCGAATTTTCGTCGTCTACATGACGCCACTGCACTTTGTCCTCCAGGAACTCGTCGGTGGCCAGCGAGGTCGGCTTCGGCAGACGCTCGTAATACTTGGAGATTTCGATCTGTTCGCGGTTCTCAAACACTTCCTCCAGATTGTCAACGGCCGAGGCAAACTCAGAAAGCTTGTTGCTGAGCTCTTCTTTCATTTTGGTTGAAATCTGACGGGCGCGTTTCGAGATAACCGATACGGATTCGTAAAGATTGCCCGTTTTAGCGGCGATTTTGTCCGTATCGCGCGTAATCAGAGAGGGATTTGTTGCCATATTAATTAGATGCTGTCGTTGCTGTTGTAACCTTACCGGGCGCCTGGCCGGGGGTTTGTTTTTTCTCGTTTTCCTTTTGTTTAATCTCTTCCAACTGCTTCTGGCTGTCCGCAAAGAAGCGTTCTGCCTGACGAACGTACTTGCTGTTGGGGTATTTATCGACAAACGACTGGTAGAAGCTCAGGACCTCCCCAAACCGCTCTTTCCGTTTATCCTCAAAACTGTTTTTGGCCAGATTGTACTGGGCGTCCACCTTCAGGTAAGCGAGCCGTTCGTTGTATTCCGAAGACGGAAACTCACGCTGAAAGTTGGAGATCGTTACGACCGCCGAGCGAAAATTGGCAATATTGGCGGCGCTGGTTCTGTAGTACAGTTCCGCTTTCTCGTAGGCTTTCTTCTCCACCTTCTGACGAAGATCCATGATCATCGTCGTACACTCCTTGCTGAACGGACTGCTGGGAAAGGTGTTGACAAAATCCTGAAGCGCCGAAATGGCCGTGACGGTGTTCGACTGGTCCAGATTGTAGTTCGGCGTATCCTTGTAAAGGGACAGCGCGTACATATACATCGCTTCCTGGGCATAATCGCTTCGGGCGAAGGTCTCGTAAAATTGCTTGAAATGGAAGGACGACAACTGGTAGTTGCCCTGGTGGTATTCCGTATAGGCCCGGTAGAACTGAGCCAGTTCGGACTCTGTACTTCCTTTCAGGATCGGAATGATCTCCTCAAAGAGCAGTCCGGCCCTATACCAGTCTCCCTTTTTGAAGTAATTGACGGCCGCGTTGTACTTCTCAACATCCGTACCTTTTTTCTGCAATTTCTGAAAGGGGCTGCACGAGGCCAGCACGATCAGTAACGCGACTACAATACTTCCTGCTTTCCAACTATACTGCATAAGGCTGCAAAAATAACAAAAAATCCGCTATTGGAAGCGGCTGTATCTCAGTAACGAAGGTCGAGGGGAAAAAGTGTCAGGAGCTAAAGAAGATGTCGGCAGGAATTTACAGGGTTCCTGCCGACGATAAATGGCTTAGTTATGACGAATCAGCAGCTTTTTGGTCGCTACTTTCTTGCCGTCTACGGAAAGCTGGTAAAAGTAAATTCCGTTGCTCCAGTCGCGGGTGACGATCCGAAGCTTGCGTTCTCCCTTATCAAAGGCATAATCCGCAATGGGAGCGCCTAATACGTTATAGATCAAAACTTTGACTTCGCCGGCGGCGGGCGCAAGCTGGTAGTCAAATTCTGCATAATCGTTGGCCGGGTTCGGGAAAACGTTGGAAACGGATACTTTTTCGTTTGCAAACAATTTCTCGTCCACTTTCTTCAGCTCTTCCGTAGTGGCCTGGCGTGCCTCGGCTATCACCGGTTTGCTGGTCTCTACCGCCGTGGTGTTGCCCGTACGGGTGGTTCCCGAGAGCATCGAGGTCCGGTAATACTGGTTAATCGCCGCGCTTGGTTTCACTTTAACACTCCGGTCCATGCTGCTGACGGTCGGGTGCTTCAGAAACGGGAAGTTCTTGCTGGTAATGACGCGACCGACCGTGGCCGGCTTCCGGCCCATATCCAAACGGCTTTTTGGCGGGCTTTCCGTCTGCGCCCACCCCCAGGTGGAGAGCAGCATTAGTCCCGTTAAACACCAGTATCTGAGTATAGGTTGTTTCATAGTATTCGGTCCAAAATGGGGACAGGTTATATGTGCCCAATACAAACATATTCAAAAAAATAGGAAAGTCAACGACCCCTACCTTAATTGTATTGTATTTATTTCTTTTTTATGTCGTTTAGAACCGTTTTCGGCGGCAAAGGTTTAGCCGAAGCGCTGGTTTTCAACAACTTTTTTGACGAATCGTCAGTCGGGCGGACGGGCGGTTTCTCCAATCCGAGCACCTGGCGTTTGGTGGGCCGCTGATTTTTCTGCCAATTAAAGCCATCCAGCCTTTTTTTGTTTTCAGAAAGTTCGTGTGGCGGAATAAACTGAGAATCCGGCTGTCCGATAAAGCGGATGTTCTTTACTTTTCGGGTATCGTCGAACCGGATATTCATTTTACTGCACTGCACGTGGTTCATCCCGACCAGCTTGTTCTTTTCGTCCACGGCGAAATAGTTGCTTTCGCCGTTGCCCTCCACCACCACCAGGCTAATGTCCGAACGGTCCACTTTCGGCTTGTAATCGAAATAGGCCGTGATGGCGCGCCCCTTCACCTGGTTGAACTGCTGCAGCGTGTCCTGGGAGATGACGAACGATTTGCTCCGGAGGAACATGGTATGAATCCGGTTATTCTTCAGTCGGGCCGTCATGGAGTCGGCTTCCATCTGATAATTCGTGCTCCAGACGATCGGGTCCCCGAAGAAAACAATCGTTGAATCTGCCGTATCATACACAATCGAATCACACTTGCTCTGCAAATCGTTCTTGTAAATCAAGACGTTTCGGTCGCCGATCAGCCGCCGTTTGGTGGCCGTCGCCGTGGTGCTGCCGGGTTTGGTCGGCTTCGCATTCTTGTCCGGTATCTCGAAGGACCAGAGGGTGTCGGCCCGCATGAACATCGTGTCCGATTCCGCCGTAATGCTTTTCACCACGGCGTTTCCGGTCATCCGCGCCACCCCCGTCTTTCGGTTATAGCGCCCGGACTCCCCGGTCAGGATGGTCTTGTCGTTTTTGGCGAACAAAACCACGTTTCCTTTCGCCACATAGAATTCGCTCGTGCTGTTCCCGCCCAGCGAATCGCCCGTCAGGCGGTACTTGTCCGTTTCGATGGTGGCCCGCCGCTGGAAGTTGGACACCCGCGTAATGGTGTTGTATTCGCCTTCCTTGGCGACAAGCGTACCGTCCTTGCTGACGATTCGGGTCGGCCCCTGAAAGGTCGCAATCTTGGTGAACGAATTGTACAGCAGCGAATCGGCCGTCATGGTATATTTCGGATTCACAAGCCGGACATTCTGCCGGAAGGTGAACAGTTTGGTACGGGTGTCGTAATAGCCCTCCCGGCTGGTCAGGATATTTTCCCGGTCCACGATCCGGCCCGGAACCGGGTAATGGGCGATGCCCGAAAGCATGTCATAATCCAGCCGCCGCGTGGTCAGCGTCATTTTCCGGTCGCGGAGCGTAACCCGGCCCCGGACGTTAGCCTGCCGGGTGGCTCCGAAGTAAAAGAGCGTATCGCCCCGAACCGTAACGGTATCGCCCTGCACAATCCGGACGTTCCCGAACGCTTCGATCGAATTGTTCGTCAGGTTTTGTATGGCACGGTCACAATACATAAGAGCCCCTTTATGACGAATGGCAACATTGCCGAGCAACTCCCGGGATTCGGATGTTCCGGTATTCAACCCTTTCAGCTGATTGGCTTTCAGAATTTCGATGACATCCCCTCCGGCCGACGGCCGACCGGCCTGCCCGAACGACTGTCCGCTCCAAAGCACAAAAAGCAGGGCGACCAGCAGCCGGAGCCGTTTGTCGATAAAGACTCTATAAGAAAGTGAACCGTTGCAATCCATAGTGAAAAACGATTGAAAGTTGTTTGTCACAACTTTTTGGCGTGCCATCGCCCGCGAAGTATTAATTTTCGCCCTACAAAACTACGGCTTATGCCCGTAACCCGACGATGCGCGATGAGTTTTTAACCTTTGTTAACGAACAACACTTATTCGGGCCAACAGATTCGGTTCTGCTGGCGGTAAGCGGCGGAATCGATTCCGTGGTGATGGTCGATCTGTTTCAGCAGCAGGCGTTTACCTACGGCATTGCGCATGTCAATTTTGGCCTTCGCGGGGAAGAGTCGGATGAGGATGAGGTTTTTGTGCGGCAGTTAGCCGAAAAAAATGGCGTCCGTTTTCATAGCGTACGGTTCAACACCCGGGACTACGCCGCGCAGGAAGGCATTTCGATTCAGATGGCGGCCCGGCAGCTTCGGTACCACTGGTTCGAAGAGGTCGCGCAAACCGCTGGTTATCCGTACATTGCCACGGCCCATCACCAGGACGACAGTCTCGAAACCCTGCTCCTCAATCTGGTTCGGGGCACGGGGCTGGCTGGTCTAACGGGCATCCGGCTGCGCAACGGCCGGGTGATTCGCCCGCTGCTGTTTGCCGAACGTCTCCAGATTGAAACCTATGCGGCGGCTCACGGACTGACCTGGCGCGAAGACCGCTCCAACGCGGAGGACAAATACGCCCGCAATCGTCTCCGGCATCAGGTCGTCCCTGTGCTTAAGGGGTTGAACGTCAATCTGTTGAACACAGTCAAACAAACGTTTGATTCAGCCAGGGCCTCCGGAAATCTGGTGAGGGACGAACTGGCCCGGTCCTGGCCGCTGGTGAGTCGAGAGCGCGGAGGAACTACCGCCATTTCCGTTTCAGACCTGCTGGCTTTACCGGAATGGGAATTCCGGCTGGGGGAGTGGCTGAAGCCCTACGGCTTTCGTCCGGGGCAGCTTCCGGCCCTGGTGGACGCGGTGAAAGGTACCAACTTCGGACAGGTGTTTGAATCGCCGGAGTACCGGCTTCTCCGCGACCGCACGGAGTTGATTCTTTCGAAAAAAACGGCCGGGCCCGGAGAAGTAATCGTACTTCCCGGAATGCCGGACGACGAAGTCCGTCTGGGTGACGGACGGGTTCTCCAGTTCGAAATTTTCCAGTATTCTCCTGATTTCCAGATAAAAGAAGGCGAGGCCGTTGTCTGTCTGGATGCGGCCCGAATGGAATGGCCGCTAACCATCCGGCTTTGGCAGACCGGAGATCGGTTCCGTCCGCTGGGCTTGAAAGGCAGCCAGAAAGTGAGCGATTTTCTGACCAACCGGAAGGTGTCCCGGCGGGAACGGGAAGAGGCCCGAGTGCTGCTTTCGGGCGGCCGGATTGTCTGGCTTATCGGCTACCGGCCGGACGACTTCTACCGGCTCACACCGGAAACCAAACAGGTTTTGCAGATTTCTTTGAAAACACGATGAGCGAATGTTACCAAATCAGCGGTTTCGTGTCAAAAATCAAAGATGCTTTTGGCATTTATTTTGTTTGGCTATTCGACGAAAACCGTCCAGTTTCTATGAGTATACGAAAAGGTTTACAACTGTTGGGGCTTTGTCTGGGCTTTTGTCTGCTGGCGTCTGTGGTTCAGGCGCAAAGTACGCGGCTCCGTGCGGCCAACAAGCAGTTTGAAAGTATGAGTTATGTGAACGCCATGCGGGCTTATGAAGACCTGCTGCGTTCCGACAAACGAAAAGACCCCACCGAAACGCTGGAAGCAATGACCAAACTGGCCTACTGCTACCGGATGTTACAGGATACTAAAAATGCCGAACGGGTTTATGCCGAGCTGATTAAAGAATTTCCTGAAGCCGATTCCAAGAATTACCTCTACTACGCCCAGGCGCTGGCCAGCAACGGGAAATACCGTGACTCGCAGAAAATGTACAGCAAATACGGCGAAAAGCAGGCGGATGATATGCGCGGCCGGAAGTTCACGGTCTCTTACATGGACATGAGCCGGTTTTATCAGGACTCGTCTTCCTACCGGGTCGATTATCTGCCCATCAACTCGAAACAGGCCGATTTCAGCCCCATGTATTACCAGAACGGCCTGGTGTTTGTCTCCTCACGGGACGAAGCCGGGGTGGTCAGACGGGTATTCCAGTGGAACCAGACCCCGTTCCTTGACCTTTACTTTCAGCCCGACACGGCAGAACTGCGCCGCGCGGTAGACCCGGTCCGGACGGGGGCCGTCGGTGGACGAAACGCTACGTCGGAGGAATCCGTTGATCTTTCGGTCGAAAAGGCACCCCTGTCGCGCACGGAAGTGTTCAGCCGTACGCTGAATACCAAGTACCACGAGGGACCGATGACGTTTTTCAAGGACTACAAGAAAATTATCTTCACCCGCAACAACGTCAGCAAGGGCAAATACAGCAAAAGCTCGGACGGCGTTCGGAAACTGAAACTGTACATTGCCGACAACGAAAACGGCAACTGGCGGAACGTGGAGGAACTGCCGTTCTGCTCCAACGAATATTCGGTCGGGCACCCGGCGCTCTCGCCCGACAACACCAAACTTTACTTTGTGTCGGACATGCCCGGCGGCTACGGCGGCACCGATCTATACATTGTCGAATACGCCAATGGGCAGTGGGGAACGCCGGTCAATATGGGCAAGGAAGTGAATACGGAGGGGAACGAAATGTTTCCGTTTGTCGATGAAAACGGCAATCTGTATTTCGCCTCGGACGGGCACGAAGGTCTGGGCGGGCTGGACATTTTCTTCACCGAACTCCGGGAGGGGGTTGCCTACCGGGGCGTGCAGAATCTGGGTTACCCGATCAATTCCGATAAGGACGATTTTAGCCTGATTACGGACAAAACCCGGCAAACCGGCTATTTCAGCAGCAACCGCAAACAGGGCATTTTCGACGACAACCTGTACAGCTTCCGCCGGGTCTGCAAGCAGCTCAATATTCTTGTGTACGACGCCAAAACAAAAGAGCCTATCGCCCTGGCCGATGTCCGCACCGTCAAAAATGGCGTCAATCAGGATTTGCGCATCACCGGGCAGGATGGCAAAACGTCGTTCTGCGTGGACGGAAATACGGAATATGAATTCAAAGCGCTGAAAGAAGGCTACGGAACCAGCAGTGTCCGCTTCTCGACCCTGACCCAATCGCCGCAGCCGGTGATGTCGGTGTCCATTTACCTCGATAAGAGCGACAACACGCTGGTAAAGGGTACCATCAAAACCGAAGTGGACCAGCGCCCGGCCCAGGGCGTTCAGGTGACGCTCCGCAACGAAAAGGACAAATCAGAGCAATCGATTCTGACCGGACCCGACGGGAAATACGAGTTTGAGATGAAGCCCGGTGCGCCGTATACCATCACCACCCAGAAGAAGAAGTACACCAGCAATAAGGAGGTGATTCCGAGCATGAAGAAGGGCAAAAGCCCGAAAGTGATTGAAAACGAGCACGGTATCTACGGCGAAGGCGACGTGTTCGAGCTCAAGAACATTTACTACGACCTGGATAAGTTCTTCATCCGTCCGGATGCCGCCCGGGAACTGGACCGCGTGGTGGCGATCCTCAAGAAGTACCCGGACATGAAAATCGAGCTGCGTTCGCATACCGACAGCCGGGCGACGGATACTTACAACCTGCGCCTGTCTGAAAACCGGGCCCGGGCCGCCGTTGACTTTCTGGTCTCCAGAGGCATTACGCCGACCCGCCTGAAGGCCCAGGGCCTGGGCGAAAGCGAACTCGTCAACGGTTGCGAAGACGGCATCCGCTGCTCCGAAGCCCAGCACCAGCTCAACCGTCGCACAGAGTTCAAGATCGTAACAGTGGGGAATTAAGAGTTAAGAGTTAAAAGTTAAAAGTAGGCTCCGCCGGGTCAGTAACCTGAATCAGCGGAGCCTTACTTTTAACTTTTAATTTTCAACTCTTAACTCAAATGACCGTTCCTCCGTCGGCGTAGAACAGGCTGCCGGTGCAGTAGGAGGAGGCGTCGGAGGCAAGGAAGAGGGCGAGCGGGCTGATTTCGTCCGTGGTGCCCATGCGGGCGATGGGCAACCGTTTGGTGAAGTGGGCCAGGATTTTTTCGTCCCGCCAGAGCGCCTCGCTGAATTTGGTTTTGATCAGGCCCGGGCAGATGGCGTTTACCCGCACTCCGTCCGGGCCCCATTCTTTCGCCAGCACTTTGGTAAGCATGTTCATGGACGCTTTGCTGACGCTGTAGATACCCAGACCGGGGTCGGGCGTGTGTCCGGCAATGCTGCTCATCATGATGATGCTCCCGCCGCCGCGCGCTTTCATGTGCGGATACACCATTTTGCTCAGTTCAAACGGCGCCTTGACATTCACCTGCATAATCTTGTCGAAAGCCGCGCTGTCGCAGTCGGCGGCCGGTCCGAAAACGGGGTTGGTCGCCGCGTTGTTGACCAGAATATCAATGCCGCCGTACGTATCCAGCGTCCGGTCGACCAGCGTGCGGAGCTGGTCCACATCGCCGGCATGGGCCGCTACGCCGGTCGCTTCGCCTCCCTGCGCCTTGATTTCGGCGGCTACTTCGTCCAGACTGTTCTGACGGCGGCTGCTCAGGACGACCTTAGCCCCGAAGCGGGCGTAAATACGGGCTATATCTTCACCAATTCCTTTGCTGGCGCCCGTAATGAGGGCTACTTTTCCTTCAAGACTAAATAATTGTTTTTCTGCAAGTTGAGCAGACTGGGTTTCCATAAAGTTAGGGTTAGGTTCGAAGTTTGATGAAACAAGCCCTGTAAACTAGGCCTATTATAGAATAATTCAAAACCTGAATTGTAATTATCCCACTGGCAAAGAGTAAGCTTCATACGTAAAATATCCCTACTTTCGTTTCCTGAATACTCCGTTACTCCACCGCTTTCCTATGCAACAAGACCCTGACCTTCCTCCGTTTGTCCGCTCCTGGCGACAGCTTTATAGCGTCGTGATTGGCAGTCTGCTGCTCGAAATAGGGCTGTTTTACCTCTTCATGCGTTATTTTTCATGAGCAGCCTGGATTGGGTGGTTCTTCTGGGAACGCTGGCCGCCATCATTCTCTACGGAATCTACCGGAGTCGTGGTCGCCAGAATATGGATGATTACCTGCTGGCCGGACAATCGCTGCCGTGGTACCACGTCTGCCTGTCGGTGATGGCGACGCAGGCCAGCGCCATCACGTTTTTGTCCGCACCGGGACAGGCGTATACCGACGGAATGCGGTTTGTGCAGTTCTATTTTGGATTGCCGCTGGCGATGGTGGTCCTGGCCGTAACGTTTGTTCCCATCTTTCACAAACTGCGTGTTTTTACAGCCTACGAATACCTGGAGTCGCGCTTTGATGCCCGCGTCCGGGTCTTTACGGCGCTTTTGTTCCTCATTCAGCGGGGCCTTTCGACCGGACTGTCCATTTATGCGCCGGCCATTATCCTCTCCACTATCCTGGGCTGGAATATCTACTGGACCAACATTCTGATGGGCGGGATCGTCCTGCTCTATACCGTTACGGGCGGCACCAAAGCGATTTCCTACACCCACCTGCAACAGATGCTTGTGGTGACGCTGGCCATGTTTCTGGCGGGCTGGACAACGGTCCATCTGCTCCCGGAAAGCATGGATTTTACGGATGCCCTTCAGGTGGCCGGAAAAGCCGGTCGGCTCAACACCATCGATCTGGAATTCGATCCGGACAGCCGCTACAACGTCTGGTCCGGGCTGATTGGCGGGTTCTTCCTGCAACTGTCTTATTTCGGGACCGACCAGTCGCAGGTGGGTCGTTATCTGACGGGCCAGTCCGTCGGGCAGAGCCGGTTGGGACTGCTCATGAACGGCATGCTGAAAGTGCCGATGCAGTTTCTGATTCTGCTGGTGGGCGTGCTGGTCTTCACGTTTTACCAGTTTCATCCGTCGCCGATTTTTTTCAATAAACAGGAAACGGACGCTCTGAAAAAAAGCGCCTACGCCGCCGAATTCAACCAGCTGGAGGCCCGACATTCGCAGCTGGAGGCCCAGAGGCGGCAGGCGGTGCTGGTGCTGGAGAAAGGACTGGATGCCGACGACGAACGGCTGATCGAACAGGCCCGGGCCACCATCCACAACGCCGATACCGAGGCAAAGGAGGTGAAGAAAGACGTGGTTGGACTGATCAAAAAGAACATTCCGGCTTCGGATACTAGCGACGTAAATTACATTTTCCTGCGGTTTGTGCTGGACTTCCTGCCGCACGGCCTCATCGGACTGCTGATTGCGGTTATTTTCAGCGCGTCGATGGGCTCCATTGCCGCGGCGTACAATTCGCTGGCGTCGACGACGGTGATTGACATGTACAAGCGGATGGCCCGCCGGAACGGCTCGGAGGATCATTACCTGCTGGCGTCAAAAGTCTCTACGGTGCTCTGGGGGGCTTTTTGCATCGTGGTCGCCCAGTTTGCCAACCGCATGGGCAGCATGATCGAGGCCGTCAATATACTCGGCTCGCTGTTCTACGGCGTTATTCTCGGCATCTTCGTCGTGGCTTTTTACTTCAAAACGATTGGGGCCCGGGCGACTTTCTGGGGGGCCATTCTGGCGGAGGCGGTGATTGTGGCCTGTTATTATTACGAAGTGACCGCCTACCTGTGGTTCAACCTCATCGGCTGTGTGCTGGTCGTCGGGTTTGGCTGGCTGCTGAACCGGGCCTGGCCGGAACCCATCAAAATCGAAGAAAAGGTTTTATAAAAAAAGCCGCTTCACGTTCCATGAAGCGGCTTTTTCAGGTAAGATAGGGAAGGATTACTTCTTTTTCTTGCCTTTGATCAACTGGGCCGGCTGCGGCAGAGCGGCCTGATAATCGCTCACGTTTTTGGCAATGGCATCTTTAAAGAAGCGGAACGAAGCGTCGCCGGAGGTCTCCCCGAGGCTCAGCGCCTTCTGGGCCAGCGGCAGCGCCTGGGCTACTTTGCCCATTTTGGCCAGAATCTGCGATTTGACCCACAGGTTGCGGAAGTTTTCCTTCAGGCCAATCGACTTATCGACCCACGCCAGCGCCTGGTCCAGATTGCGGCCTTTCGACAGGTTGTAGTTGGCAGCGGCGGTCAGAACGGCAGAATCCTCCGGTTTTTCGGCCACGGCCTTTTCGACATTGGCCTGGGCCGTCGTGTTCACATCCACTCTCAGGTTAGCGGCGGCTTTGACGTTCGCCCACGCGATGTCCATTTTTGCCGTGCTGTCGGTCAGGTCGCTGAAACCGATGAAGAACGACTCTACTTTTTCGCTCGTCGTGGCCGGTTTGATTTTCACCCGCAGGGCGTCTTCTTCCTGCTTATAAGCGTCGGTGCTGGCGCCGGTGTTCCGGTTGAAAATCAGTGTCCATTCGTTCTGTGCCGGGATGGTAAAAATGGAGTACGTACCGGCGGGCAGTTTCTGGCCTTCTACCAGAACGTCGGTCGAAGCCTGAAACGTGGTGGCGGCATTAGCGCCGGTGCGCCACAACTGGCCGTAGGGAACGAGCTGACCGAAGATTTCCCGGCCTTTCATGGCCGGACGGGAATATTTAACGGTAATGTCCGTGACCCCAACCGTCTGCATAACGGCCGCGGAAGGGCTGGGCTGCGGCAAACGAATCTGGGCGGTGGCCAGTTGTGCGACAAGGCAGAACGCCGCCACTTGAACCAGTGCTTTTTTCATGGTTGCTGTTGTATAATAGGTGGTCTTACAGGATTAACAAACACGAAGGTCCGCTTTTTCCGGTAGAAAGAAAAGTTCGCCGTACCTTTGCGGGCATGCACCGACACACTTTACTGAACCTGCTTGCGGCCTACTCTCCGGCCGATGAGCAGGAGGCCGCCATGCACCGGCAGACGGTCGAATTTGTAACCCATCATCCCGCCTGTTTTGAGCGAACTTTGCTGACCGGGCACGTCACCGGCTCGGCCCTTATCACCAGTCCCGACCGGCAGCAGATCGTGCTGATTCACCACCGGAAGCTGGACCGATGGTTTCAGCCCGGCGGCCATTGCGACGGCGATCCGGATGTGCAGGGCGTTGCCCGCCGCGAAGCCGAAGAAGAAACCGGACTAACCCGTTTGGAAGCCCTCAGCGGGGCCATTTTTGACCTTGATGTCCACGAAATTCCGGCGCGGGGCGAAGAACCGGCCCACCTGCACTACGACATCCGGTTTCTCTTTGAAGCCGACCCGCAGGAACCGTTTCAGGCTACCGCCGAGACAAAGGAAATTCGGTGGGTAACTCTTGAAGAGGTGAACAGGTTTTCGGACTCTTCCTCAGTTCTGCGAATGATTTCTAAAATAAAATGAAAAACTAAAGGAATAGTTGGTGATTTAGCGGTTATATTAGCGGAAGAATCAAGTTTTTGTCATTCAAACGCTTCATCTGTATGAAATCGCCAATGCTGGTTCTGGCTGGAATGCTGGTGGTTGCGCTTGCGGCACCTGCTTCGGCACAGACGAATTCGAAAGTATATCGGGACGTAACCGTCCACCCGAATAATTACAAACATCCTAACAAGGCGGCCATGCGGCCGGTTCAGGGAATTGAGTTTCGCGAAACCTATCGCAAAGCTCCTTCCATTGCCGATTATAAAGAACAACAGCGGCGCGGCGGCCACCTGGAAGCGGCAATCGCCATCCCGGCCAAAGACGTTGTTGTCTCCGAAAATCGGAATTACAAGCAACAGAATCTGAACGTGAAGTCCCGCCGGAAAGAGGCGACTCAGCCGACGATCGAACCGGTGACCCAGGAGGAAATCGGGAACTGATCCAGGGATAAATTGTTTGAGAAAGCCGACCTGCATCAGGTCGGCTTTTTTGTAAACCTTCGAGGTCGACAGGTCGTTAGTTGTTCATATATCTTTGACACACCTATGCGACTGCGGTCCAACGAACCCTTCTGGCTGCTCAAAAACGGCTATCTGAATGCTTATCCTTCCCTCCGAAAGTCCATCACCTGCGAGGCGCTGGTAGTGGGGGCGGGCGTCACCGGGGCCCTGATGGCCTATACACTTACCCAGGCCGGAATCCGGACGGCAGTTATCGACCGGCGCGACGTGGGCTTTGGAAGCACCTCCGCCAGCACGGCCATGCTCCAGTACGAGATTGATACGGCCCTGCACGAACTGATTCCGATGATCGGCCAGAAAGGGGCGGTCCGGGCTTACCAGAACTGCCGCGAAGCCATTGACACGATCGAAAAACTGGTCGGGCGCGTCGGGAGCCAGTGCAGTTTTCGCCGGAAAGAAAGTTTGTACTTTGCCAATACGCCCGGGGATGAAGATTTTTTGCGGAAAGAGTTCGAGACGAGGCAACGGCACGGGTTTCAGGTGGAATGGCTGGACCGAGCGGCCCTGCGCGAAAAGTACAACCTGCCCGCTTCCGCCGCCATCGCCTCCGCAGACGCGGCCGAAATCGACGCCTACCGGTTTGCCCACGACCTGATCAGGGCCGCTGTAGACGATGGCCTGTGCGTCTTCGACCATGTCGACATCCTCAAAACGGAATACCACAACCAGGGCGTCCGGGTGCTGACCGACGGCCTGGCCACGATAGATGCCCGCCACGTGATCTACTGCACCGGCTACGAAGCCCAGGAAATGCTGCCCGAAAAGGTGGTAAAGCTGCTGAGCACCTACGCCATCGCCAGCGAACCGATGGAGTCGCTGCCGGACTACCTGCGCGAGGTCATTCTCTGGAACACGGACAAGCCGTACCTGTACCTGCGGACTACGAACGACAATCGCGTCCTCATTGGCGGCGGAGATGAGGCGTTCAGCAACGCCGGTGTGCGCGACGCTCTGATCGCCAAAAAATCGGACTTTCTGACCGAACAGGCCCGTTCCCTGTATCCGGACATTTCGTTTGTCCCGGATCAGGCCTGGGCCGGAACCTTCGGCGAGACCAGGGACGGCCTGCCGTACATCGGGCCGCATCCGGACTTCCCGCATAGCTATTTTGCGCTGGGATTTGGCGGCAACGGCATTACGTTCAGCGTAACGGCGGCGGAACTCATCCGGGACTGCCTGAACGGCAAAGAGCCAGACGATCTGGCTCTTTATCGATTCGGACGTTAAACGACTCTTCCCTTAATGCTTCAGAATCTTCACCGTCCGCTGGTTCTTCTCGCTTTTGAGCGTCAGGTAATAAAGGCCCGGCGACAGGCTCAGGGGCGTCAGCGACAGGTTGGCCAGCCGGTCGGCGGGGTAGCGCTGCCGCATGAGGATCTGACCCCGTTCGTTGGTAAGGGTCACGTCCATCGCTTCGGTCGTGGACACTTCGTTCCACAGCACCGTCAGGCGGTCATTATCCGTGAACGGATTCGGGAACACAACGAGCGAAAACGAATCGCTGGCGAACGCCGCAGCCCGGCCAAAATCGGGAATTCCGAAGCCCAGTGAGTTGTCCGGCGTGCCATACTGGCTGCCTGAGCGGCGCAGGCTCTCGGCCACCTGTTTGGCGGTAAGGCGCGGAAATGCCTGCCAGAATCCGGCCGCCAGGGCCGCTACGAGGGGCGAAGCGAAAGAGGTTCCGTTGCCCGTGGTGATCGAACCGCCCGGCGAGCCGAGGACCGTGCCCAGTCCCATAGCGGCCAGATCGGGTTTGATGCGGTTGTCGGCGGTAGGGCCCACCGAACTGAACGAGGCTCTGTTGCCCGCGGCGTTGACCGCTCCGATGGCCAGCACCTGGGGGGAGTCGGCCGGGACGGAAACGTACTTCCAGCGGCCCGCCCCTTCGTTACCGGCGGAAACCACCACGAGCATACCGGCTTCGGAAGCCCAGTTGGCGGCCCGGGTAGCCAGCGACGTTTTGCCGTTCAGATCGTTGTAGGTATGGTTCAGCGCGGCGTCCTCAAAGGTGGTGTACCCGAGGGACGAATTGAGCACATCGGCTCCGGTGCTGTCGGCGTATTCGGCGCCAAAGAGCCAGTTGGCTTCTTCGACGGGCGTTTCGCCGGAGGCATCTTCGGTGCGCAGCAGGAGGTAGGAGGCTTTGTAAGCCGGACCAATCAGCTGGCTTTCGCTGTAACCGGCCATGACCGAAAGTACCGCCAGTCCGTGCGAATCATCTTCGTAAACACTCGATTCTTTCTGAACAAAATCGTACGTGCCGACAATCCGGTTTTCCTGAAACAGGTGCTGGAGGTAGGGAACCGTATTGGCGTTGCGGAAACCGGCGTCCAGAATGCAGACGAGCATGCCTTCGCCCCGGAAACCCTGCTGGTGCATCTTGTCAACGCCCAGCTGCGTAATCTGGGTTGCGGAAAGTCCGTAGGAGAGCGGCCCCTCGGTTTCGCCGAGCTTCCGGGCCGAGGGATTCGTGACCGCCGCCGACGGACTGACTGTGTAGGCGGTGCGGGCGTTTGCCAGCGCCCGGTCTCGTTCCAGACCTTTCACAAAAGGCAGCGCCCGGACTTTGGCGAGCGTGGCTTCGTCGGCCTGGATGAGCACGCCGTTAGCCCAGCGGGACGGAAACCAGACCATAGCCCCGGCCTGCCGGATGGCGGAGAGATAGGCGGGGTTGACCGGCAAGTCCCGTTCGGTGACGGGAATATTCTGCTTCTGACGACGTTCGATGGCCCGCCGGGAGAGAAACTGTTCCGGCTTGTTTACCGAAAAAGGAGAATTGGCCTTGTCGGCCAGCAGCACAAAATAACGCTTCGGGCTGGTCTGCGCCGAAAGCCCGCTTGCCAGAAATACGCCCAGAAGCAGCGTCAGTATCCCTTTTTTCATAATCTATAACCTGCCGTAACTTTTCAATCGTATGTATTGCCGGATTCCAAAATCGACCTGTCCTTTTCCGACGCAGCCGGGTGTCGAAGAACAGAACTGCACCTGCACCCGCTCCCGGTAAACAAGGCCAACCTGCCGGGCGTAAACCTCCAGCCGCCTGTCCTGATTAACCCGTGTCGAATCGTTTTGTTGGACAACCGTTATGGTTTCCGGAAAGGTTTGATTTAAAACGCTGTATGAACAGCGCGTATTGCGAATCTGGTAGGCATCCGCGCCGAGACTATTGAATAAATTGCCGTCCCATTCCGCCCGTTCGTACACCGGAAAAACCAGCCGGACAAAATCGCGGTTGTTCTCCGTCCGGATCAGCTGATCCTGGGTCAGCCGGATGCTGCCCGCCGAATCCGGTTCCCAGGGCTGGTTATCGGACAATCGGATGGCCCGCTCAATCCGGTAAGCCCGGGCGTTGCTCAGGTCCGTATACGTTTCCGTGAGCGTTTCCCGAATCTGGTAAATCCGTTCAATGGGAGAACCGCCGAGCGGAATCCGCTGCTCCGTCACTTCGTAAACCCAGAAACGGCCCAATTCCAGCGGTGCAAAGTCGTAACCCAGCCCGGAGAGGTCCGGTCCGGCAGGATCCGCTTCCCGTTTCTCAACGGACGATTGACAGGCGAGCAGGGCCGTTCCCCAAACGATCAGAAGAGCAAAGTTACGGAATTTCACGCAGTCAAGATAAGGGTTTTGCCGCCGGGAATCAATTCACTGGAGGGAAAACCGTTCCGGCCTAAAACAAAAAGGGGACGGCCAGGCCGTCCCGCTTGCTGTATCTTCGTTCGCTTACACCGCCGCGGCCCTTGCCGGGCTGGCAGCCGGTTCGTCGCTCTGCCGGAAGCTTTTCATGATCCAGCCGCCGCCGATCACATCGTCGCCTTCGTAAAATACGGCGGCCTGCCCCGGCGCAATGGCGCTGACGCCTTCGTGGAAATGCACCCGGATGCGGTCGTCCGATTCCTGCATCAACAGCGCGGGCGTGCCAGAATCCTTGTACCGGATTTTGGTGACGGTTTCCAGCGGGCCGGGCAGTCGGTCGTACTTCTGCAAGTTCAGTTTGCTGACGTACATCCCGTCGCGGAACAGGTCCTTGTCCACGCCCAGCACGACTTCGTTGGTTTCTTTCCGGATTTCGGTTACAAAAACCGGGTGGCCGAGCGCAATGCCGAGCCCTTTCCGCTGGCCGATGGTATAGAACGGGTAACCTTCGTGCCTGCCGACCACTTTGTTGCTGCCTTCGAGAACAAAATTACCGCCCGCCACTTCCTGCTCCAGACCCGGCATCCGGCGTTTGAGGAAGCCCCGGTAATCGTTGTCGGGGACGAAACAGATTTCGTACGACTCGGATTTGGTCACGAGTTCGATAAAGCCGCGTTCTTTCGCCATCTCGCGGATTTCCGATTTGCGGAGATGGCCCAGCGGCAGTTTGGTCCGGCTCAGGCTTTCCTGCGAAACGCCCCAGAGCACATACGACTGGTCTTTGAGGTTATCAATGCCTTTGGAAATGATGTACCGTTCGTTCTCGTGGCGTATATTGGCGTAGTGGCCCGTGGCGATGAACTCGCAGTCGAGGCGGTCGGCGCGGCGCAGCAGGGCATCCCATTTGATGTGGGTGTTGCAGAGAACGCAGGGGTTGGGCGTGCGGCCTTCGAGGTATTCACCCGTAAAATGGTCGATGACGTAATCGCCAAATTCGTTGCGGATGTCGAGAATGTAATGCGGGAAGCCGAGGTTGACGGCGATGTTGCGGGCGTCGTTGATGCTGTCGAGGCTGCAACAGCCCGTTTCTTTCTTGGTGCCGCCCGAGGAGGCGTAATCCCAGGTTTTCATGGTCATGCCGATGACCTCATAGCCTTCTTCGTGCAGCAGCACCGCCGCGAGGGAAGAATCAATGCCGCCGCTCATGGCGACCAGAATACGTCCGTGTTTACTCATGGTATCTGCCGGGGTTCAAAGCCCCGCGATAAACAATTAAGAATGATAAGTTATGAATTATGAGTTGGTGGGAATGCTGAATTTAACGCGAAAAAACACAAAGTTAGTTTCCGAAGCCTTCAGAACAGCGTACTTTTGCCAAAAACCGCATAACTCATCATTCATAACTCATAATTCATAACTGAATAATGGCACTGCGTACCGTCGTCAAAATAAGTAACGTGACCAACCTCAGCGATGCGCGGTATTGTGCCGGCATGGGCGTGGAAATGCTTGGTTTTTCCATGGATGAAACGGCTGAGCAGTACGTCAGTCCGCAGAAACTGGCCGAAATCCGGGGCTGGCTGGCGGGTGTTCAGATCGTGGGCGAAACGGCCGAGACGGACCCGCAGGCTTTCGAAAAGCTGCTGGAAAGTTACCAGCCGGATGCCGTTCAGGTGGAAGATTCCGCCGTGGTGCCCTACGCCGCCTCCTTCGATCTGCCGGTAATCCTGAAGCTGGATCTCGGCCAATTGACCCTGGCGCAGATTACGTCCATTCTCACCACCAAACACGACGGACTTTCCTTCGTTCTGCTGGAAGCCAAGGCCCCCATTAACCTGGACGATGACCTCAGAACCACGTTGCAGCAGCTGGCCGAAAGCTATCCCGTGCTGCTGGGAACCGGCATTTCGGTGGATAACGTCCTCGATGTGCTGGCGAATCTGCCGCTGAGAGGAATTGCCCTGGCCGGAGGCGACGAGGCCCGCCCCGGCTACCGGGAGTTTGGCGAAATGATGGATATTCTGGAAAAACTGGAAGAAGAGTAACGTACTGAGCGGCTGGTAAGCCGATAAAACCCGAATCAGCGCCTGAAACAGATGTGCTGCCCGTGGATCCAACGATGTTTTCTGTCCGATAACCCGGTCCCGCACGACCGGGTTTTTCTTTTGTCGCCTGCCGGGCCGGGCCTGCCAGGCCGGGTCTTTACCTCAGGAAATCAAACATTCGGGGCAGGGTGAAGATTGATTAGCAAACGGCGCACCTTGGTCCCGTCCGGGACCGCAGGCAATTTATGGAACAGCAAAACTATCTTTGGTGGCAACAGGGTGTCATCTACCAGATTTACCCCCGATCGTTTCAGGACAGCAACGGCGACGGCATTGGCGACCTGCGCGGCATCATCAACCGGCTGGATTACCTCAAATGGCTGGGAATCGACGCCATCTGGATTTCGCCCATCTACGAATCACCGATGGCGGATTTTGGGTACGATATAGCCGATTATACCAGTATTCATCCCATTTTCGGCACAATGGATGAGTTTGACGCGCTGCTGAAGGAAGTGCACGCCCGGGGCATGAAACTCATTCTGGATTTGGTGCCGAACCACACCTCCGACCAGCATCCCTGGTTTCTGGAATCGCGCTCGTCGCGGGATAATCCCAAGCGGAATTGGTACCTCTGGCAGGACGCCCGCCCCGACGGCTCTCCGCCCAACAACTGGCTGAGCGTTTTTGGCGGCAGCGGCTGGGAATGGGACCAGACCACCGGTCAGTACTATTACCACGCTTTCCTGAAAGAGCAACCCGACCTGAACTGGCGCAATCCGGAGGTTCAGGAGGCCATGATGGCCGTCATGCGGTTCTGGCTCGACAAGGGCGTGGACGGGTTCCGGGTAGACGTCATGTGGCACATGATCAAGGACGATCAGTGGCGCGATAACCCCCGCAACCCCGGCTACGAGCCTCATATGGCGACCTATGAGCAGTTGCTGCCGGTGTATTCTACCGACCAGCCAGAAGTCCATACCATCGTCCGGATGATGCGGAGCGTGCTCGATTGGTACGACGAGCGGATGATGATCGGCGAAATTTACCTGCCCATTCAGCAGCTAATGACCTATTACGGCACCGACCGGAACGGGGCGCATCTGCCGTTCAATTTCCAGTTGCTGACCCTGCCCTGGGATGCGCAGCAGGTGGCCACGGCCATCGACCAGTACGAAGGCGCGCTTCCCGGCGATGGCTGGCCCAACTGGGTTCTCGGCAACCACGACCAGCCGCGTATCACGAGCCGGGTAGGGCAGACCCAGGCCCGCGTGGCTGCCCTGCTGCTGCTGACGCTCCGCGGAACGCCCACCGTGTACTACGGCGACGAAATCGGCATGCGCGACGTGCCGATCCCGTTCGAGGAGGTGCAGGACCCGCAGGGCCTCAACATGCCCGACCTGAACCTGAGCCGCGACCCTTCCCGCACGCCGATGCAGTGGGACGATTCGGAAAATGCCGGTTTCACCACGGGCAAACCCTGGCTGCGGCTGCCCGAAGTCTTTCGGCGGCATAACGTGCAGGCGCAGCGGCAGGACCCGTACTCGATGCTCAGCCTCTACAAACGCCTCATCGACCTGCGACACCGGGAGCCCGCGCTCAAGACGGGTAGCTACCGCCCGGTCTACTCCGACCGGCAGACCATTGCCTTCGAGCGCGAAAGCGAGGGCCACGACAGCTTTCTGATCGTCCTCAACCTGAGCCACCGTCCGAGTTATTTCAAACCTAAGCAGTACGAGTTTGCCGGTACGGTCGAAATCGCTACTGTGCCCGAACGCGAAGGCATCCGGGTGGAAAACAGGCTCAACCTGGGCGGCGACGAAGGGGTAATTGTGCGGCTGGAGAAGTAAAAACCTGTTTTAGCGAATAGATACAAGGGAGAGAACCGGCTTGAGATTCGTTCTTAAGCCTTTTGTCATAAACGTTTAGAAACTGAATGAAAACCATTGGGGCGGAATACCTGGGTGACGGGCGTTGCGTGTTTACCGTCTGGGCGCCACTGAAAAAAAAGATGGTGCTGCACCTGATTCAGCCGAAAGAACAGAAACTGCCGATGGAACGGGCGGACTTCGGGTATTTCAGACTCGAAATGACGGGCGTTGAACCGGGAACGCGTTACTTTTTCAGGCCGGATGACGAAGAGGATTTTCCCGATCCGGCCTCGCAGTACCAGCCCGACGGGGTACACGGCCCTTCCGCCGTTGTGGACCACGGGGCGTTTGCCTGGCAGGACAGCGCCTGGCGGGGTATTCCGTTCCGGAACCTGATTCTGTACGAACTGCACGTGGGTACGTTCACACCGGAAGGCACGTTCGAAGCCATCATTCCCCGCCTTGCCCAACTGGCCGAGGTTGGGATCAACGCGCTGGAGCTCATGCCGGTCAACCAGTTTCCGGGCAGCCGCAACTGGGGCTACGACGGCGTTTTTCCGTATGCCGTTCAGGATAGTTACGGCGGACCGGAAGGGCTGAAAAAGATGGTCGATGCCTGCCACGCGCACGGAATTGCCGTTTTTCTGGACGTGGTCTACAACCACATTGGGCCCGAAGGCAATTATTTCGGCAAATTCGGCCCGTACTTCACCAGCCAGTACTGTACTCCCTGGGGCGATGCCCTGAATTTCGACCGCGACTGGTCCGAGGGCGCACGGGATTATTTTTCCAACAACCCGCTGTACTGGTTCGAAAAGTTTCACATCGACGGTCTTCGGGTGGATGCCATTCACACCATTTACGACACGGGGGCGGTCAACTTCTGGGAACTGACGTACCACAAAATCCGCCAGCTGGAACAGCGGCTCGGCCGTTCGCTGCCGATGATTGCCGAAAGCGACCTGAACAGCCCGCGGGTCATCCGGTCGCCCGAACTGGGCGGGTACGGCTTTACGGCCCAGTGGCTCGACGATTTCCACCACACGCTGTATGTGCTCGTCGATGAAGAAGGGAAGCAGCGCTACCCGGATTTTGGGCGGATGGAACAACTGGCGAAGGCGTTTACGGACGGATTTGTACACAGCGGCGAGTTTGTACCGTTTCGCAAACGAAAATACGGCGCTTCGTCCGTGGGTATTCCTGGCGACCATTTTGTGGTGTTCAACCAGAACCACGATCAGGTCGGCAACCGGGTGAAAGGCGAGCGTCTGTGCATGCTGGTCGATTACGAACGCCTGAAAGTGGCCGCCGCCGCCGTCATGCTGTCGCCGTACATCCCGCTGCTGTTCATGGGGGAGGAGTACGGCGACGAATCGCCTTTTTTCTACTTCGTCAGTCATTCGGAACCCGAACTGGTGGAAGCCGTCCGGAAAGGGCGCAAAGAAGAGTTTGCCGATTACGGATTTGATGCCGAGCCGCCGGACCCGCAGGACGAAAAGACCTTTCTGGACTCGAAACTACGGTGGCAGGTGCGCTCGGAAGGTCGGCACCGCCTGATGCTGGAATGGCACCAGCAACTGATTGCGCTGCGCCGGTCGCACCCGGTTTTGCAGAACGTCGGGAAAGACGACCTGCGGGTGGACGTGCTGGGCCAGCAGGGGCTGGTGCTGCACCGGCGCAGTGAAGACGGGCTCAGGCACCTGCTCTGCCTTTTCAACCTCTCCGGCGAGCCGGCTGCCTATGCCGTCGCCCATTCGGCCGCCCGCTGGCAGAAGATTCTTGATTCCCGCGAACGCCGGTGGCTTACCGAAGCCGACGACCGCCCGGGCCTGCCGATTACCGTCGAAGCCGGAGCCGCCGTCAGCCTCCCGCCGCTCAGCATTACCGTTTATGAAGCGAGCGAATAAAAAAGAAAAGTAGGAGGCGGAGCGATCTGGTTTCGCCTACTACTTGGTATTACCAACTATCCGGTTTTTGATGGATTTCATCCTGTCCGGCGTCCATTCTTATAACTCAAATTGGGGGAAATTTGCGCGTTTGGTAGGTTTACTGCGTCAACTAACGACAACAAACCATGAACAAACGCTTAGAACGCCTGACGAATGACTCGGTGCTGGGCGGCGTTGCCGCCGGACTGGCCGATTACTTTACCATAGATAAAACGCTGGTCCGAGTCCTGTTCGTCGCCGGCTTTTTTCTGCCTCATTTTCCGTCTTTGCTCATTTACATTATCTTGTGGATTGTGTTGCCGGAACGCATCGGCGCGGCTTATACCGTCTACTCATCCACGCCCGGCTCCTCTTCAACCTCAACCCCCTATTCGACCATGAACCAGAATGTAAACCGGAAAGACGAACATACCGGAAGTATTGTATTTGGCGGACTGCTGATCCTGATCGGCGTGTATTATTTCATGCGTGAGTGGTTCGATTTCTACATCGATTTTGGCAAGATCTGGCCGATTGGTCTGATTCTGCTGGGCGTGTGGCTGCTCGTTCGCAACCGGAACCGGAACGACGACGACACCTACAACAGCGGCCAGACGCCGCCCTATACCGGCACGACCGGCACCAGCGACCCCTACACCGGCAGTAATCCCCAACAACCCCTCTAATCAACCGACGCCATGAAATCGCGAAGTATTGTTCCGGGCATCGTTCTGATTACCCTGGGTGTGATCTTTTTGGGTGAGAAACTGGACTGGTTTCACCTCGATCTGGGCAACCTAGCCCGCTTCTGGCCCATTCTGCTGATTCTGGCCGGGGTGAACATCATCCTGCGGCGAAGCAACAGTTCGGCCGCCGTGGTCACGACCGTGCTGCTGGCCGTAGCCATCCCGCTGGCCGTTATCAGTGCCTTCCGTTCCAACCGGGAAAAGGTGGAAGTCCATGTGGACGACGATGAGGATGATTTCGAGTGGCATAGCGACGATTCGGACAATGACACGGCCAGCTCCGGCACAACGCCCCGGACCGACCGGTTTGCCGAGCCGATGGCCCCCGACATCCAGCAGGCGAGGTTGAAGTTCGGCGGTGGAGCGGGCACGTTCACCATCGGCGCACCCTCCGACAGTCTGGTTGTAGCGGATACCCGCATGACGGTTAGCAGCTACAGCATGTCTGTTAGCCGGGATGACGAGGACCATACGGCCGAAGTGAATCTCGAACTGAACGACGACAAGTTCAAAATCCGGAACGGCAAGATTGAGAACCGGGTCAATCTGAAACTCAATGCCCAGCCGGCCTGGGAATTCGATCTGGGTTTTGGGGCCGGAAAGGCCGATCTGGATCTGAGCGCCTACGCCGTGCGCCGTCTGGAACTGGATGCCGGGGCCGCCGAAATCGACCTGAAGCTGGGCGACCGGGCCGCCGAATCGCTCATTGACATCGAATCCGGGGTGGCGTCGGTCACGATCCGGGTTCCAAAAACCGTCGGCTGCCAGATCGAGATGCAGGGCGCGATGAACTCCCAGAAGTTTGTCGGCTTCACCGAAGTAAGCAACAACCGCTTCCAGTCCCCGGACTACGACAAAGCCGCCAAAAAAGTGACCATCAAATACGAAGGCGGCATGTCGAGCGTGAAAGTGGAACGTTATTAGTTAAGAGTTACGAGTTAAAAGTAGGCTCCGCTTATTCAGGTTTCTGAACTGGCGGAGCTTTACTTTTAACTTTTAACTCTTAATTCTTAACTATTTTTTAAAGATTAGGGCTTTCACGGGCTGAATCCGGGTGATGACCAGCGTTGGAATCCAGAGGATGAGGCCGATCAGGAGGAGCGTTCCCAGGTTGGCGAACAGAATGACGGGCAGGTTCCACTCGATGGGCACGTAACTCATGTAGTAGTTCTTGGGGTCAAGCGGTACCAGGCGGAAATAATACTGGATGGCGCACAGGCCCAGACCCAGCAGGTTGCCGATCAGCAGGCCCTTGACGACCATATCCAGCCCGACGTATAGGAACATCCGGCGGATGAGCGCATCCGGACTGCCCATCGCCTTGAAAAGCCCGATCATCGGCGTCCGCTCCATCATCAGCACCAGCAGAATCGACACCATGTTGAAGCTGGCGACGAACAGAATCAGCACCAGAAAAACCACCGCGTTCGAGTCGAGCATGCTCATCCAGTCGAACAGCTCCCGGTAATTGTCTGAGACGCGCGTGGGCAGAAAATCGGGCGGCGAAAGGTCGCGGACCGCCTCGTAAACGGCATCGAGCCGGTTGAAGTCGTTCACGAAAAGCTCGAACGTCCCGACCGAATCCGGCCCCCAGTTGTTGAGCCGCTGGACCATGCGGATGTCGCCCACGACAAAGGTGCCGTCGAATTCAGGCATGCCGGTATCGTAAATACCCGTAATCTGCAATTTCCGGGCACGGGGCGGGTTATCGATGAAATACATCGTCACCTCGTCGCCCGGTTTCAGCCGCAGCTGGCTGGCCATATACTGGCTGAGCAGCACCTCGCGCGAGTACCCGCTGTCGGGCTGAACGGCCGGAACGCGGCCCGCCACCAGCGATTCCTGAAACAAGGCCCAGTCGTAGTCCTTGCCCACGCCTTTCAGCACGGCCCCGCTGAGTTCGTCCGGCGTTTTGAGAATGCCCGCTTTCAGCCCCACGCCCTGGATGTGCCGGAGTCCTTCAATCGTTTTGATGTTCTGGGTCAGCTTGTTGCGAACGGGAAGCGGCGTTTCTTCGTAGGAGTTGTTAAGCGTAAATTTGGAAATCTGGATATGGGCGCCGAAAAGAAAAATCTTTTGCCGGATGGTATTTTTAAACCCGAACAGCACCGCAAAGGCAACCAGAATAACGGCTAGGCCAATGGCAATGCTGGCAATGCCCACCCGGGTTACGGTGGCGGAAAAGGTTTCAACGGGAGCATGGCGGATACGCCGGGCCAGAAAAAGCGGAAGATTCAAATCGGGCTAACAGTTAAATGCCGGGACGTTGTCCGCAGCCAGAGTTTTGCGGCTTAAAAGTAACGAACAGAACCGGCTTCCGGATGTGCAGGCGCCGGTTTTCTTACGCACAAAAGGGACGATTGGCCGGGCCTGCCCAAATCCAGCGCAAAAAGTCAGGCGGGAGCCGCAAACGGCAGGCGCGGGGCCGACCGGTCTCGTTTATAGGTTTCCGGTCGAAAGCCTAAAAGAAAAAACCGGGAATTTCGTTGCGGGAGGGAAGGCAGCGTGCCTACTTTGCAAAAAGAATATGTATCGTCACTCCTCTTATTCATGACACCACTTCGCCACGTACTTTTCCTGTTTGCCCTACTCCTCATCAGCAGTTGTAAAGCCCAGACGGGCAAAACGTCCACCCGGGCAGCCTCCGCCCGCCTGCAGACCGGCGCCGAGCAGATGAACCAGTTTCTGCCCCTGCTGAAAGGCAAACGGGTAGGCATGGTCGTCAACCACACCTCCATTGTCGGAAACACGCACCTGGTCGATAGCCTGCTGGCCCGCGGCATTGCCATCAAAACCATTTTTGCCCCGGAACACGGCTTTCGCGGGCAGGCCACCGACGGGGAGACCATCGCCGACGGCCGGGATACGCGCACGGGCGTTCCCATTATCTCCCTGTACGGCAAAAACCGCAAACCGGCGCCCGAACAGATCGATTCGCTGGACGTGCTGATCTTCGACATTCAGGATGTAGGCACCCGTTTTTACACTTACATCAGCACCATGCACTACGTGATGGAAGCCTGCGCCGAGCAGAAAAAGCCGCTCATCGTGCTGGATCGGCCCAATCCGAACGGAAATTACGTCGATGGTCCGGTGCTGGACCCCAAATTCCAGTCGTTTGTCGGCATGCACCCGATTCCCGTCGTCCACGGGCTGACGGTTGGCGAACTGGCGCAGATGATCAACGGCGAGAAGTGGCTGAAAAACGGCGTTACCTGCCCGCTGACGGTCGTCAAAATACCGGCTTACAACCACCGTCTGCCGTACCGCCTGCCGGTTCCGCCTTCCCCGAACCTGCCCAACCAGCAGTCTGTCCTGCTGTATCCGTCGCTCTGCTTTTTCGAGGGCACGATTGTCAGCGTGGGCCGCGGCACCGACAAGCAGTTCCAGGTCATCGGCGCCCCGGAGAATCCGGCTTACGGAAAATTTGAATTTACCCCGACCGATAAACCCGGCGCGGTGAACCCGCCGCAGGAAGGCAAGCGGTGTTACGGCTACGATCTTTCGCAGGCGGAGCCGCCGACGAACGGGTTGTCGCTCAAATACCTGTTTGAGTTTTTCCGGAAGACGCCGGACAAGACGAAATTCTTTCTGGCAACCAACTACATCGACAAGCTGGCGGGCACCGACGAGTTCCGGAAACAGGTCCTCGCCGGCAAGTCCGAAGCCGAGATTCGGAAGACCTGGGAGCCGGGCCTGAATCGTTACAGGGCGTTGAGAAAGAAGTACTTACTGTACCCGTAAAAAAATTTTTGGCCGTTCACGCAATTAAATAGCCCGCTCCGGATTTTCGGCAAACTTTTTGCCATCCTCTGTTTGTAATTTTCCGTAACAAATACGATACTTACTCAACGTTTTTTGTACTAACTACAGGCAGAGGAGATGATAACAGAGGTTTACGCAGTACAGCGGGTAATTTCCGTATTCGACCGATATTCGTCGGAATTTGTAAGCATGGTGCCCGTCCGGCATTTTGAACTCGAAAAGTTCCTGTACACTTTTGAGGTGCCTTCGAATGATCCCATGATGTACGAATTCTACGAAATCCGGCCCGAACATCTGTACGCGTTGCGAAACGAAGAGATTTATTTTGACTTCGACCGGTATAATTACTACGTCGAGTGCGCCATTAGCGAATAGAAACCGCAACAGCATTCCGGTGCTGTTGCGGACTTTTCCCAAAATGCCCTACCTTTGCATTTTGGAAACGTAGCATGGCCACCGAGCAGATTCTCATTCTCGATTTTGGTTCGCAGTACACCCAATTGATTGCCCGCCGGGTGCGGGAACTGAATGTCTACTGCGAAATTCACCCCTACAACAACATCCCGCCGATTACGCCTGACGTCAAAGGAGTTATCCTGTCGGGCAGCCCGTGTTCCGTCCGCGACGCCGACGCACCGATGATCGACCTGGCGGCCTTCCGGGGCCAGCAGCCGCTGCTCGGCGTTTGTTACGGCGCGCAGATGCTGGCGCAGACCAGCGGCGGGCAGGTACAGCCTTCGTCCATTCGCGAGTACGGCCGGGCCAAACTGGGCACCGTCGATCTGGCAAGTCCGCTCCTGCACGGCATCGACCCGCATTCGCAGGTCTGGATGTCGCACGGCGATACGATCATGGACATTCCCGAAGGCTTCCGGGTGATCGCCTCCACGGACACCGTTCGGGTGGCGGCCTTCGATGTGGAAGGCGAGCCGACCTTCGGCATCCAGTTCCACCCCGAGGTGACGCACTCCCTGCAGGGCAAACAGCTTCTGAAAAACTTTGTGGTCGATATCTGCGGCTGTTCGCAAAACTGGACTTCAGAGTCGTTTGTGGAAAGCACCGTGGCGGCCCTGAAAGCAAAACTGGGCGACGGCAAGGTGGTGATGGGACTCTCGGGCGGCGTGGATTCGTCGGTCGCGGCGATGCTGATTCACCGGGCCATCGGGAAAAACCTCTACTGCATTTTTGTCGATAACGGCCTGCTGCGCAAAGACGAGTTCGAACAGGTTCTGGACTCTTACCAGCACCTGGGCCTGAACGTCAAAGGCGTGGATACCAAAGCCCGTTTCTACGAAGCACTGGCCGGCCTGACCGATCCGGAAGCCAAGCGCAAAGCCATCGGCAAGACGTTCATCGACGTTTTTGACCACGAAGCGCACCTGATTGAAGACGTGAAATGGCTCGGCCAGGGAACGATTTATCCGGACGTAATCGAATCGGTTTCGGTGAAAGGTCCTTCGGCCACCATCAAATCGCACCATAACGTAGGCGGACTGCCGGACTTCATGAAACTGAAGGTCGTGGAGCCGCTCAATACCCTGTTCAAAGATGAGGTTCGGGCCGTTGGAAAAACGCTCGGCATCCCGGACGCGATTCTGGGCCGTCACCCGTTCCCCGGACCGGGCTTAGCCATCCGGATTCTGGGCGACATCACGGCCGAGAAAGTGGCGATTCTGCAGGAAGTGGATGCACTCTTCATCAACGGCCTCAAAAAATACGGCCTCTACGACCAGGTTTGGCAGGCCGGCGCGATGCTGCTGCCGATCCAGTCCGTGGGCGTTATGGGCGACGAGCGGACCTACGAACGGGTCGTGGCGCTGCGGGCCGTCACCAGCGTCGACGGCATGACCGCCGACTGGGCGCACCTGCCCTACGAGTTCCTGGCCGATATTTCCAACGAAATCATCAACCGCGTCAAAGGCGTCAACCGGGTAGTCTACGACATCTCCAGCAAACCGCCGGCCACCATTGAGTGGGAATAAAATCGGTTAAGAGTTAAAAATTAAAAGTGAAAAGTAAGGCTCCGCTTGTCAGAAACCTGAATGAGCGAAGCCTTACTTTTCACTTTTAATTTTTAACTCTTAACTAACTTCCCGCCCCCGTTGGGTCCTCTTCGTTGGGGTTGCCGGCGGCGTTGAGGGCGTCGCCTGGTTCGATGTCCTCTTCGGTCAGCATGGCGTCGTTGGTGCCGTCGGCGTCGGTGCGTTCGGCTTTTTCGAGTTCCGTGCCCTGGTTTTTCGGCTGAACGTCGGTGCCGCCCTGCATCGCATTCGGACTGAACTGCGGGTTTTGCATGGCGCCCGTCTGCGGATTCACCTGCTCGGACCGTGCCCAGGCTTCCAGCGGTCCCTGGTTTTCGTCTTCGCCGGGCTGGTAGTGCTCGTTCATGGCTTCGAGGCCATGTTCATCTTTGTTTTTCATGACGTTGTGAATTTGATATTCAAGGTTTATCGTTTAGGGTTTATGGTTTAGAGTTGGGCGGGCGAAGGTCGTCCGATAGGAACCCTAAACCATGAACCCTAAACGATAAACTGAACTACGAACTACTCCGGGTTACATGCCCGCCGAGGTAAAAATTATCGTCCTGCTGGTGATCGTGTTCGCCGGTAGGGTCGCCGTCGCGGTCAACCGGCTCGTCGTCGGTCACATCCTGACCCGTCGGCGAATCATCTTCCGTATCGAATTCGTCATCGTCGATGGAGGCTCCGCTCTGGTTGACGATGTTGGGATCAAGCCGCCCGATTCGGGAGCCGATCAGTTCCGTATCGTTGGGATTGTTTTTCATAACGATCGTGGATTGTGTACCTTCTGAACCCGTCGGCTGCTAAATTGTTCGCCGGGATGAGTGGTAGGCCGTGGCCGAAAGTGCCTTTACAGAAAAGATGATCAATTGTGTCCACCTATGCGTTTTTCTTACTCCATCCTTTTTTTGACTTTCTGCTTTTTTGCCGTTTCCAAACCCGTTGCCGCCCAGTCGCGGGCGGGTAACCCCGTCTTTCCGGGCTGGTATGCCGACCCGGAGGTGGCTGTTTTTGGAAAAGAATACTGGATTTTTCCGACCTATTCCGCTCCGTATAAAGAGCAGGTGTTTTTCGATGCGTTTTCGTCCAAAGACCTGAAAACCTGGACAAAGCATACCCGGATTCTCGACACGACGGCCGTCCGCTGGGCCAAACGGGCCATGTGGGCCCCCGCGGCCGTAGAGCGAAAGGGCAAATACTTTCTGTTTTTTGGGGCCAACGACGTGCATCCGGGCGAAATCGGCGGCATCGGCGTAGCGGTGGCGGACAAACCGGGCGGGCCGTATAAGGACCATCTGGGCAAACCGCTCATCGGGACGATTGAGAACGGGGCGCAGCCCATCGACCAGTTTGTGTTTCGGGATAAGGACGGACAGGATTATCTGCTCTACGGCGGCTGGGGCCATTGCAACATTGCCCGCCTCAAGCCCGATTTCACCGGCTTGCTGCCGTTCCCGGACGGAAAGATGTTCCGCGAGATAACCCCGAAAAATTACGTGGAAGGCCCGTTGATGTTCATTCGCAACGGCAAGTATTATTTTATGTGGTCGGAGGGAGGCTGGACGGGCCCGAATTATTCGGTGGCTTATGCCGTGTCGGATTCGCCTTTTGGTCCCTTTGAGCGCGTCGGCAAGATTCTCCAGCAGGACCCGACCGTGGCCCGGGGAGCCGGTCACCACTCCGTGCTGCAGATTCCCGGCACCGACGAATGGTACATCGTCTACCACCGCCGCCCGCTGACCGAAACCGACGGTAACCACCGCGAAACCTGCATCGACCGGATGGAATTCGACGAAAAAGGCTTCATCAAGCCGGTGAAAATTACGCGGGAAGGAGTAGAGGCGCGGCGAATCAAGTGATCCAGCACCGGATACGACCGGAGAACAAACGAGTCACCAAAGCAGAAGGGGCCGAATGACCCGTTGACGGTATCATTCAAGCTTCCGTGTGTCTGCCCGGTCTTTGCTGTTCGACTCCGTGAAGTCTCAGGTTAGCATCAGAGCGAAGTAAATTCCTGCAAAAATCACGGTCAGCCAGGGGCTTAAGCCCAGGATCTGCGTCCGGAGGTAGTGCTGCCAGATGGACAGGGCCACCCCGGCCACCGCCAGTCCGGTCCAGCCAAATGGCAGTGCAATACTCAGCAGCACGGCTGCCGGCAGTAGGCTCATGCCCAGATGGCCCGTGTAATCAAGCAGGTGTTCCCAGTAATTGGGCGTTCGTTTGTGGCGAAGGTGCGCGGCTACAAGTCCGATCTGTACCGCGACACCCGCCACCACGGACCACTTCAGCGTCCCGACAGCCGTGACATGCAGCGCCCCGACCAGACCAAACACCACCGCCAGGAACAACAGGCGCCACCGGGCGTGAAATTGCGGTTCAAAATCCATCAGTTCCCAGCGGTCGGCGGGCGTCGGGACCACGATGCGGCGGTTGTAGGAAATGAAGGCATACAGGCGGTACAGGACCATCTTCACCCAGCGGACAGAGCCCAGATACCGGATCGCGCGGCTTTTGCTGCCGAGCAGTTCGAGCAAAGCATCTACGCCGTAGAGCGTTTCTCCGCCCTGCAAATCCACCAGCGGAATCTCGTGGCGAGCCCGTTGTGGATCCACCCGAGTCGTGATGGCTTCATCGGCGAGGCCGCTGTTGCCTAAGCGTTGTTCTTCCTTCAACAAGCCCATTTTGACGAAGCCTTTTGTATACAGGCGGCACATCGGGCAATTGTCGTCAAAGATTATAGCCTTTTCCATATGTTTAATACCTTTAGATGTTTCAGTAATAATTGAAATATTGCGCCTTAAAAAAAGGGCCAAGCCGTACGTCATCAACGGCGTTCTGACCGCCTGTTCAGTTATGTCCTGCGCTAATCCGGCGGGTGCATCATCTGAAAACTTTCATAAACTGTCCCATTAGCCAGTTTTCCTCGGCTTTAATCACCGCGTTCAGGGTATTGTCGGCAAATTCCACCACGCCACTGAGGTTGTTCATTACTTTGCGAAACTCCTGCGCCTCGGGGGTGGAGTCGTCGATGTTTTTCAACTCGTTGAGCACCTCCACTACGGGGGTGATTTCGCGCCGCCGCCGTTCGCGGGCAACCTGCCGGGCTATTTTCCAGACATCTTTTTCGGCATAGAAGAACTCCCGCCGCTCGCCGGGGCGGAGTTGTTTGTAAATAAGCCCCCAGTCCAGGAGGTCACGGAGGTTCATGCTGGCGTTCCCGCGCGAAATCTGCAATTCCTGCATGATTACGTCGGTATCCAGCGGTTGGGGCGCAATCATCAGCAAGGCGTGAATCTGCGCCATCGTGCGGTTGATGCCCCATTGCGTCGCCAGCGTTCCCCAGGTCTGAATGAATTTCGCTTTCGCCTCGTCATACGTCATGGGGCAAATATATGGTATATTTTAAACTTTCAATAAATATTGAAAATTAAATTAGTGACGGAATAAAAAAATGGATTGGAGCAGGCCGCGTAAACTTAACGCCCACATAACCTCAGTTTTCCGGCAAACCTGTAGCTTTGCTCCATTCCATCCTCGACCACATGAGACGATTTTACGCAACGGCATTGCTGTTATCCCTGTCGCTTTCCGCTTTTGCCCAGAAGGCGGTTCAAAAAGAGCAAAACGCCCTCAAAGGCCTGGAAGCCAAACGGATAACGCTGCCGAATGGCTGGAGCCTGACGCCCGTCGGCCGGACGCTGCCGCTGGGTGATCTGCCGCTCAACATGGCCGTCTCCCCGAACGGGAAGCAACTGGCCATCACCAACAACGGCCAGAGCAAACAGACCATCCAGCTCGTAGACATCGCCTCCGAAAAGCTGCTGAGCGAACTCGAAATTCCCAAATCCTGGGTGGGCATCCGCTTTAGTCCGGATGGCTCAAAACTGTACGCTTCGGGCGGCAATGACAACCGGATCGTGGTGTACGACATCGCGAACGGCCAGTTGAAAGAGTCCGGCCGAATCGAGCTGGGGAAACCCTGGCCGGTGAAAATCTCAGTGGCCGGGGTTGAACTGGACGCCAAAGGCCAGACGGTGTACGCCGTCACCAAGGAGGACAGCGCCCTCTACATCTGCGACGCGGCGGCGGGCACCATCCGCTCCAAAGTAAAACTGGATGCCGAACCGTATACGGTGCTGCGGGCACCGAACGGCGAAGACCTCTACATCTCCATCTGGGGCGGCGAAAAAGTCGTCATTTTTAGTCCGGCACAGAACAAAATTACGGGACAAATCGCCACGGGCAGCCACCCCAACGACATGACCATCACCCGGGACGGCCGCTACCTGTTTACTGCCAACGCCAACGACAATTCGGTTTCGGTCATCGACCTGAAAGCCCGGAAAGTGGTCGAAACGCTCAATACGGCCCTGTTTCCCGACGCACCGG
Source organism: Tellurirhabdus rosea (assembly GCF_026278345.1). NCBI lineage: Bacteria > Pseudomonadati > Bacteroidota > Cytophagia > Cytophagales > Spirosomataceae > Larkinella > Larkinella roseola. The sequence continues at coordinate 836,307 of NZ_CP111085.1, read as the reverse complement.
CGGGCAGCACGCCCAACGGCCTGGCGCTGACGCCCGACGGCAAAACGCTGCTGGTCGCCAACGCCGACAACAACTGCCTGGCCCTGTTCGACGTCGAAAAACCGGGTCGCAGCCGCTCCGTGGGCTTCATCCCGACGGGCTGGTACCCAACGGCCGTGAAGGTGGTCGGCAGGAAAGTGCTGGTCGCCAACGGGAAAGGCATGACCTCGCTGCCCAATCCGCAGGGTCCGAACCCGTACAAGCGGCGCGAAGAAGGCACCCAGTACATCGGCGCGCTGTTCAAAGGTACGCTCTCGGCGTTCGAACTGCCGGGGCGCGGCGAGATGGCGGCGTATTCGCAGGTGGTTTACCGCAACACGCCCTATTCGAAGGAAAAGGAAAAACTGGCGGCCGGAGAAGCCAACAACCCCATTCCGCGCCGTGTGGGGCAGAAATCGCCCATTAAATACGTCTTTTACGTCATAAAGGAAAACCGGACGTACGACCAGGTGTTTGGCGACATGAAGGAAGGCAACGGCGACGCCTCGCTTTGTCTTTTCCCGGAAAAAGTAACCCCGAACCAGCACGCGCTGGCGCGTGAATTTGTGCTGCTCGACAACTTTTACGTCGATGCTGAAGTGAGTGCCGACGGGCACAACTGGTCGATGGCGGCCTACGCGACGGATTACGTCGAAAAGACGTGGCCGACGAGCTACGGCGGCCGCGGCGGCACCTACGATTACGAAGGCAGCCGGAACGTGGCGTTTCCGAAGAAGGGCTTCATCTGGGATTACTGCCGTCGGGCGGGCCTCAGCTACCGCAGCTACGGCGAGTTTGAAGCATATTCCAAGAAGAAAGGAACGGCCCTGGCCGGGCACCTGAGCCCGAAGTACCCCGATTATGACTTGAAAATCAAAGACATCGACCGGGTGGAAATCTGGAAGCAGGAGTTCGATTCGTTGCTGGCCGCCAACGCCGTGCCGCGTTTCAACACGCTGCGGATGGGCAACGACCACACCAGCGGCGCCCGCCTGAACGCCCCAACGCCCGCCGCCCACGTGGCCGACAACGATCTGGCCGTCGGTCGGTTCATTGAGTACCTGTCGAACAGCCCTATCTGGAAAGAATCCGCGGTATTTATTCTGGAAGACGACGCCCAGAACGGCCCCGACCACGTGGATGCCCACCGTTCGCCCGCGCTGGTCATCAGCCCGTATACCAAACGGCGGCATGTCGAGCATACGATGTACTCGACCTCGGGAATGCTCCGGACGATGGAACTGATTCTGGGCCTGCCGCCGATGAGCCAGTACGACGCGGCGGCCTTGCCGATGTTTGCCTGTTTCACAAACCAGCCGAACCTGACGCCCTACAGGCACATTCCGACGAACATTGATCTGGAAGAAAAGAACACGGCCATGAACGAACCGGCCCGTAAGTCGGAGAAATTCGACCTGCGTCATGCCGATACGCTCAACGACGACGAGTTCAGCGAAGTGATCTGGAAGGCCGTGAAGGGCGAGAACGCCGTCATGCCCGCCCCGCGCCGGGGTGCCTGGGTGCGCCTGGCCGACGGGGATGACGACGACGATTGACCGTCAGAAAAAGGAAAAGGGACCGCCGGGCGGTCCCTCTAAAACCGTCCGCAAGACGGTTTTTTCATTTGCCCAACAGGAATCGCCTACAATTTGCTGAGCAGTGCGCCCGGCAGATCCACGTGGGCGGTGGAATCGACGGTCAGCGTAAGTTTGTCGAAGCGGTCGGCTTCGGCGGCGAACCTTGCCCGGTCGCGAACCTGGATGCGGGTGTCGCCGAGGCGGACGCTGTGGCCGGTTTGGAGCAGGGCGGTGGTCCGTACGGTGGCGTTCAGCCGCCCAATCCGGCTCTCGGCCAGCGCCAGCCCACCGGCCGAATCGCGGACGACGGCCGTAAGGCTATCGAGCTGCCAGTTCATTAATTTAACCGTGGCACCGTTCACATCCACGGCCGTCAGCCGCGGAGCCTGGATAAGAATATGCGGGCTGCTGGAAAAGTAGCTGCCGGCGTCGGCTCGATAGCCGTTGTTCTGGGGCAGGTGAACCACCAGCGTATCGCCCTGCATCCGGTACGAAACCTCTTCAGACGCATTTCGCTGGGACCGGAATTCGAAGTCCGGCCCGCTGGCAAGTCCGACCAGCAGGTCGTTGCGGCCTTCTATTCGCACCACCCGGAACGGTTTTAACGGCCGGGTTTCAAGCATGGAAAGCGGGTCTTTCGGATTTATCCGGGTCAGGTCTGCTTTCAGGGCAGCGTTGAAGGCCACCAGTCCGGACAGGCCCAGAAACGCAAGTCCAAGTATCAGTTTATTGCTCGTTTTCATGGTTTTCGCGCCCTTCGGCCGGGCGGTTTGGGGTGGTTACACCGGATAAGTTTCCTTGACAAAGTCCCGGTAGCGGCTCTCCAGCTCGTCCAGGCTGATGTTGAGCAGGTACATATTTCGGAACAGGTGAGGCAGTTCGCCCGCCAGAAACTGTTCGCGGCGGTAGGCGGTAATGCGGTCGGCGGCATCGTCGGCCACGAAATACCCGACGCCCCGTTTGTTGAAAATAACCTCTTTCTGCTGCAGGAATTCGTAGGTCCGTACCACCGTGTTGGGGTTGACTTCCAGTTTCGCGCCGAGGTCCCGCACCGACGGAATCCGTTCGCCGGGGGGCCACTGCCCGAGCAGCACCCGTTCGGCCACATAGTCCGCGATTTGTAAATAAATAGCTCCTTTTTCTTTAAAATCCATTCGTCAAAGTTCTTTCTCGGTAAACCGGATGTACGAAATTCCGTAAAGCGCCAGTATAAAAAAAGCCAGAAAAAGGTGGAGCCAGATCCGCAGGGAAGACGCCAGTTCCAGGGTAAGAAAACTGTTTTTCTGATTGGGCATGACCAGAATGGCGTTGAGAAGCGGAAATGCATTCCCAACGGTGCCAATGGCGGGGTCGCTGATGATCCAGTCGGCAATTTTGGTATTCACCAAAAAGGTGACGACAAAAAGGGCGAACAACAAAGCCGTTCCTTTGATAAAAGCCTGCCGAGGAAACAGCAGCGAGGCCAGCAGCGCGTAGGCGTGGACGCCGAAATACATACTGACGATGACTTTGAAACCGCTGTCGGGCCAGAAAAATACCTCTTTGGGATACTGACCGTTCGGGTCGGCTTCCCGGAAATAGTCGAGCATAACGGCCGTAATCGGGTAGTACAGCAGCAGCATCACCGGCAGGACCAGCAGCGAAAACAGGAAGGAGACCAGCCATTTCTCGAAGCGCGAGGCGGGCACCATCAGGAACGCAATGCCCCGGCCGGTCTCTGCAAACATGCCGAACGTGACCGACGCCTGAAAGCCGCCAAACAGCATGAGCGAAACGACCAGCAACACCGGCTGTCGGTCGTCACCGGGGCGGACCAGGGCGTGCCAGAGCAGCATGAATCCGGCCATGACCAGCATCCCGTAGCTGTACACGAGGCGGTGCTCGGCCCAGTGCCTGCGCACCATCAGCCCAAAGCGGTGAAAGTGGAAAGTTTGGTTCATAAACGGAAGGAGAGTTTATGGTTTAGGGTTTATGGTTTGGAGTTTAGGGTTTATGGTTTAGGGTTTGAAGCTTATGAATGTCTCTGATAGCTAGAGGCTTGCTGACTTTTTAACTCTAAACCATAAACTTTAAACCCTACCCCCCTTACCAAAAAGGGTTTTTACGCGGTCGCGGTTGTTGACGGCGGCATTGAAGAGCCGTTCGAGGTCGATTTTGCTTTCTTCGCCCGCGTCGTTTTCCATCACCACCGAATAGCCCCGCAGCGATGGCTCGGCGTACAGGACGCGGGTATCGGCTTCCACCTGCGGCAACGTGGCAAAACGCAGACGCTCGGTCACGTCGTCGAGCCGGTGGTTGAGCAGCAATTCACTATTGTCCAGAATCATCACGGTGTCGATCAGGTTGTCGAGGTCGCGGACCTGATGGGTTGAAATCAGAATGAGCCGGTCAGGGTCTACGGCCGAAGCAACCACTTTTCGAAACTTACTTTTGGACGGGATATCGAGCCCGTTGGTCGGCTCGTCCATGATGAGCAGGCGCGTGTTGGTGGCCAGGCCAAAGCTGATGAGCACCTTTTTTTTCTGCCCGTACGACATGTCCGTGAGCCACTGCCCGGTCGGCACGTCGAATTCGGACAGGTACCGCCGGAAAAGCGCCTCGTCGAACCTCGGGTAGAACGGGCTGATGGTGGCAAGGTAGCGTTCCAGCGACACGGTTGGCAGGTAGATTTCCTCGGGAATGAAAAACAGGTCTTCCAGCAGCGCGGGCGGGCGCAGGCGCGGTTCCAGGCCGTTCACCCGGATGGTGCCGCTCAGGGGAAACAGCAGCCCGACGATCAGCCGGAGCAGACTGGACTTGCCCGCGCCGTTTTTGCCGAGCAGGCCGTAAATGGAACCGGGCTTGAGCACCAGATTCAGGTCCCGAAACAATATCTTCCGGCGGCCGTACCCAAACGTTACTTGCGTGACGTTGACCATGAAAGGATTGGTTTAGTGTAATAGATAACTAATACACTGCAACAATCCAAAATTCCAACGGCAATTGCAAGTGTTTTACAAAAAATCCGAAAAATAAATTGTGCCGGGTTAAGTGGCTGGAATTGTGGTCGTTCGCTTACCTTGCTTTGGCCATAGGACTTCCCTAATCCCGATGAAAAATGCCCGTAACCGGATACTGCTCGGACTCTGGATCTGTCTGAGTCTTCAGGCCCGTAGCCAGCCGGGAGGGGCGGCTCCCTCGGCCGGCGACGGACTGCTGGGAGAATATTTTACGGACTGGAGCTTTCGGCAGAAGGTCGTTGCGCGCCGCGACCGGCAGATTGATTTCAGTTACGATGGCTACAGTGCGCCGGTCAAAGGGCTCCATCCGCAGCGTTTTTCGGTCAGGTGGACCGGACAATTGTACGCCCCCGTTTCCGGAAGCTATAAGTTCACGGCCGTCGTGGACGATGGCATCCGAATCTGGGTCAATGGCGTGCTGGCGATGGACGAATGGCGCTACCGGCGTCAGAAACTGACCGGACAAAGCATTCCGCTGAAGACCGGGCAGTTTTATGATTTCAAAGTGGAATACTACAACGCCAGGGCGGGTGGTTATGTGCAGGTCAACTGGAATCTGGTCAGTGGCAGTGCCGGTGGGTCAACGCTGACGGATTCGCCGCAGGAAAAAATCAACGGAAGTTATTTTTACAGCCAGCGACCGAAGCCTGCCGTCGCCGTTCCGCCGCCCAAACCCAAGCCGGTACCGCCGGTTGTGGCGAAAAAAGCGCCGAAGCCGACTGCGACCAGGTCACTTCCGCCCGGAAAACCCGCCGCGCCGGACAGCTCAAAAGCCGTTCTCACGCTGAAGCCACCGGTCGGGCAGATCAATCCGGCGATTATCCAGTTTCGACAGAGCGATTTCACCCTGCTTCCCCAGGCCTATCCGGAACTGGATAAATTAGCCGCCGCTTTGCGGAGCCAGCCTTCCGTTACCTTACAGGTGATCGGGCATACGGACAATGTGGGCGAGCCCCGACTAAACCAGCTGCTGTCGGAATACCGGGCGAAAGTGGTGGTCAGTTACCTCATCCAGAAAGGGATTGAACCGCATCGGCTGAGCGCCGCCGGCTGCGGCGGCACCAAACCACTGACCGGCAACGCGACCGAAGCCGACCGGGCGCAGAACCGCCGCGTGGAGTTCGTCCTCCGTTCGCCGCAATGACCGGATTACCGGCCGAATTTCAGCGTCGTGCCGACCCGGAAGCCAATATTCTGGTATTTGAAATCCTGCCATTGCGTCACGACTTCCAGCCGGAAGAACGGCAGCACGGCCGGAATCAGCCCGTCGAGGCCGTACACCAGTTCGGTATAGTTGCGCGAAGCGGGCGTGTACAGGTAGTGTACCGACACCTGTTCGCGTAGACCCGCCAGCCGGGCGTACAGAATCTGGGTCAGCAGAAACTTGCGGGTTTCGAGCAGGGCGTGGCCTTCTGCAAACCGGCGACCCGTGCTGTAGGTGTAGTACGGCAGCATCCGGAAGCGGCTCGTCGGGTCGCCCTGTTGCAGGAAAAACTGGTTGCCCAGGAAGTGCTTGAAATCCGGAAAATACACGCGCCGGTTCGTCAGGAAACCGCCCGCACTGAGCTGGTAGCTGAACTGGCTGCGAATCCCCGTTTCAAACGAATGGCCCAGCCCGACCTGCAAAAAGTCGTAATCCGACGACTGACCGCCCACCGGAATGGCTTTGCGGTACTGGATGCCGACCAGCGGGCTTTTGTTCCGGCTGGAAACCCGCTGGCCGTTCCGGATGAGGTAGCGGGTGTCGCCCAGGTGCATGGAAGCCCGCAGTTGCAGCACCAGCGCCTCGTGGGTCGGAAAGCCGCTGAAGGCTTCGGCATTAAACGGTCGGTTCGGCGTGAACGTCCGCCGGTCCCAGTTGATCCAGGGCCGAAGGTCTTCCCGGTAGTTTGCCAGTTCCGAGCGGCTGGCGTATTCCAGCCCGCCGAAGAAATCCGCTTTCTGCCGGATTCTGAGATAGGCATTCAGGTTCAGGAAGTCCTTCTGGTACAGCTTCATAAAATTCTGCTCGAACAGCAGCGTCGTGATGGTGTTGAGCGCCGGACTGATGGGATTGGCCGGGTTCAGTTGCTCCACCGTCCGCCCGCCGTTCAGGGAAACGCTGGTCGATTTGAAGCGGTAGCTTAGCGTGCCGAATCCAATGAAGCGCTGGCGGCCGAACTCGTACCGGCCCGTTGCACCCAGCGACCAGACGGGCAGCGGTTTGGCGGGGACTTTTTTCTTCGTGCTGTCTTTGGGCGGTACCGGGCTGTACCCCAGCGAAATCCCTGGCTGCAGCACGTAGCCTTCCACCGTGTTGTACGTAAAGCCCGTGAAGAGGCTTTCCCAGACCAGCGAAGTCTGCCGGTTAAGCTTCCAGGTGTTGCCGGTGATGAGTTGTTCGGGCGAGAATTTGGTTTTCTTTTTGGCTGATTTTTCCTTTTTGACCGAATCCTTCACCGCCTCTACTTTCCGGACGACCACCAGACTGTCGCCGCGGACGTAGCTTTTGATTTCGGCCTGGGTCAGCGGCACCGTGCGGAGGGAATCCCAGAAGGCGATGTTGCGGCGGTTGGCGAGGGAATCGGTGATGGTAGTGTCCGAACGCATGGGCGGAACTTCCTTTTTCTCACGCCGTTCCTGAGTCGCCTGGCGGTCGTACTCGCGCATGATGCGCCGCATGTCTTTGGCTGTCAGTTCCTTTTGCTGGGCGATCAGTTTGTCGAGGTCCTTGCCGCGGATGTCGCTTTTCTTCAACTGGGTGGCGGGTTTTTCCACTTTTTCGTCAATCACCTGCACATCCTCGGCGTATGCCGGATTGACTTTCAGGTCTTTGAATGTCTGGGTCACGACAAACTGTCCGTTACCCGCCACGCCCATCACGCGCCCGCCGATGTCGTACCGCTGGTTGACGGGCATCCAGACGTTCTGGACCGGGCTGAACTGCTGCCGAATTTTGACGGTAAGGCCCTGAAAAGCAATGGTTTCGAGCTGAAGGCTGTGAATGGCCCAAGTGTTTTCAATGATGTAAATCGTTCCCCGAAAAACGCCCTCGCCGTACGAGCGTGGGATAACGGTGATTTTGGAAATATCGACACCCTGTTCGCGGAAGGTGCCTTCGTATTCAAACTTGTAATAGGCGAACGCTTTGGGAGAGAGCGGCGAAACGGTACCGGCGACCTCCGGACGGTAAAAGCTGGCCTGAAAATACTGGTTGGGAGAGGGGAAATTGTTGTCCTGCGAATTGCGGGTGGCAATCACGCGCTGTTTGTAGGTGTTTGGCTGCCGGAAGGTGACCTCCACCACCGATTCGTTCAGCACCGGAACGCCTTTCTTGAAATTGGCTTCTTTCTCGGCTTCCTTGAGCTGCTTTTTGTACATAAACTCCATCGGCAGGTCCGTAATCGTCACCGAAGCCTTGGAATACACCCGGGCCGTATAACTGTCCACCTGGAGCAGGTGAATCCGGCTTTTGGCAATGGCGCGCCGCATGATGCTGTAAGCCGGGTCTTCCTTTCCTTTGCCCACCGCCACTTCGTTGAGCCGGAACGTTTGTTCTTCCAGTTTGATGTCCAGCGTCTGAAAGCCGTCGCTTATCTCCACCGGCCTCTGAACGGCCTGAAAACCAAGGTACTGAAAAATGATGTCGTGGCGACCCGGGGGCAGTACCAGTTCGTACCGGCCTTCTGCATTGGTGATGGTTCCGTTGGAGGTACCCCGGACGACGATGGCGGCGTAGGGGAGCGGTTCGCCTTTACTGGTCGTAACCGTGCCCCGCAGTCCCGAGGGGCGGGGCGTCTGGGCGGTTGTCAGGTGGAGAATAAAAAGGCAACCGACAAAAAGGAGGAAGCGCATAAGGACAGGTTAAAACAGTCAGGGAAAAATAAGCAATCCCGCCGGATGGTCAAAATCGGGAATGCCTGCTTATTTCCAGATGCCGTTTCGCCCTGAATGGTTGCCCCGGAGGGAGTTAAAAGTTACAAGTTAAGAGTTAAAAGTTGGCTCCGCCCATTCAGCTTTCTGATTAGGCGGAGCCAACTTTTAACTCTTAACTCTTAACTCTTAACTCTTAACTTCCTTTAGGCAAGGCGATTGATGCAGTTCAGGTCTTCGAACGCAACTTTCAGGCGTTTGACCATGCTGTCTTCGCCTTTGCGCAGCCATACGCGCGGGTCGTAGTATTTTTTGTTCGGCGAATCCGGACCTTCGGGGTTGCCGAGCTGCGACTGCAGGTAAGCTTCTTTCGACTGGTAATAGTCTTTTACGCCTTCCCACATCGACCACTGCATGTCGGTATCAATGTTCATTTTGATAGCGCCATACTGAATGGCCTCACGGATTTCTTCCCGGCTTGAGCCTGAACCGCCGTGGAAAACGAAGTTCACCGGCATCGGGCCCGTTCCGAATTTCTCCTGGATATAGTCCTGCGAGTTTTTCAGGATGACGGGCTGAAGCTTCACGTTGCCGGGCTTGTAAACGCCGTGGACGTTTCCGAAAGCGGCCGCAATCGTGAAGTTGGGGGAGATTTTCAGCAGTTCTTCGTAGGCATAGGCTACTTCCGAAGGCTGGGTGTACAGTTTGGAGTCATCCACGTCCGAGTTGTCCACGCCGTCTTCTTCACCGCCCGTTACGCCGAGTTCGATTTCCAGCGTCATGCCCAGCTTGGCCATCCGCTCGAAGTATTTGGCGCAGATTTCGATGTTTTCCTCGATCGGTTCTTCCGACAGGTCGAGCATGTGCGAGGAGAACAGCGGTTTGCCGGTTTGGTCGAAATGCCGCTCGCCCGCTTCCAGCAGACCGTCGATCCACGGCAGCAGTTTCTTGGCGCAGTGGTCGGTGTGCAGAATCACCGGGACGCCGTACAGTTCGGCGATATTATGCACGTGCAGCGCCCCGGAGATGGACCCGGCGATGGCTGCCTGCTGTTTGTCGTTGGGAAGGCTCTTGCCGGCGTAGAAAATCCCGCCGCCGTTGGAGAACTGGATGATTACCGGGGAGTTAACGGCTTTAGCCGTTTCCAGCACGGCATTGACAGAATTCGTACCGACTACGTTTACTGCGGGCAGTGCATAGTCGTTTTCGTTGGCATGACGGAAGATTTCGGAAACTCCTTCGCCCGTTACAACTCCGGGCGTGAAGCGGGTGGCTACCTCACTCATAGGCTTGTCAAAAAAGAGTTTTAACAAATAGGAATAAAAAAGGATAAAATTAGCCCCAGCAGGGTCAGGACTGGCTTTATCGGAATATCACCGCAAAGTACAATATATTTTAGAATTGGCCGGTCTCGCTTCCCGAAATCTTGTCTGTCGTTCTCATCGATTATTATTGGGGCTTTGTTATTTTGGGCGAAACATTCATCGTTTCCTAACCCTGTGAACACTCTTTTTTTCTGTCCGATGTGGGGACTGGAATCCCTCGGTTATGCGGAGGCAGCCCGCCGCGTGAAAGCCGCCGGTTACGACGGCATGGAAATCGCCGTCTGGGACGGTAAATACGACGAAGCCGTCAAGGCCGTCCGCGACAATAGCCTGGAACTGGTGCTGATGGCCTTCTGTGTCGGCAATACCTTCGACGAAATGAAACGGAGCTACCGGCAATGGCTCGACAAAACGACTTCCTACAAGCCGCTGTTTGTCAATTCGCATACCGGCAAGGACTTTTTCACCTTCGAGCAGAATGCCGAGCTGATTCGGCTGGCCGCCGAGGTGCAGAAGCAGACCGGCGTGCGGATCGTCCACGAGACTCACCGCGGCCGGTTCACCTACAGCGCCCCGGCCACCCAGCATTACCTGGCGAATTTCCCGGATCTGCGCCTGACGGCCGATTTTTCGCACTGGGTCAACGTGGCGGAATCCTATTTGGCGGACCAGCCCGAAAACGTCCGCCGGGCCATCGACCGTTCCGAGCACATCCATTGCCGGGTGGGCCAGCCCGAGGCCCCGCAGGTCAGCGACCCACGCGCGCCGGAATGGAAAGACGCGCTGGAAACCCATGCCAAATGGTGGGACGCCATCCGCACCGCCCAGCAAAAGGCCGGAGCCCGGACGCTGACCATCACCTGCGAATTCGGCCCGGCCCCGGGGTATCTCCCCACGCTGCCCTACACCCAGCAGCCCGTCGTCAGCCAGTGGGACGTGAACGTGTTCATGAAGGACTTCCTGAAAAAGCGGTGGAGCGTCTGAATGGTTTCCTGGCAGGTTTCGTTGAATAAATTATTCCATCACATGAGACATGGACAAGCAGCAGTTGATTGAAACAATAGATCGGCTGAACGATCAGCAACAACAGGAGTTACTGGAGTTCGCCCATCAACTCCTCCACAAATCGGAGAAGAAACAAAGACTGGCCCGGCTAGCGGGAACAATCTCAGAAGAAGATGCCGGTCGCATGAATTCAGCAATTGTCGAAAATCGAATAATTGACAGAAATGACTGGTAATTACCTTCTGGATACCAATATAATTGTAGCGTTCCTGAAAGGTGAGAGCAGTATTGTGGAGCGGGTCGTATCACCAATTGAACTGAAGGTCTGTTCAATAATTATCGGCGAACTACTCTACGGCGCCTACAATTCAACAAAAGTTGAAGCCAATTTGGAGCGAGTTGAGCAGGTGAAAGAACTGATTGATTCGATTCCGATTAATGACGGAACAGCAGCCGTATACGGGCGATTGAAACAGCATTTAAAGCGCAACGGCACTCCCATTCCTGAAAATGACGTCTGGATTGCGGCTATCGCTTTGCAAAATAACCTCACGCTGGCAACCCGGGACAGGCATTTTGACAAAATTGACGGGCTGGTCGTAGAAAACTGGTGACTATGGCTGAAACAATAAAAGACCTTTTTGAGGTCTTCCCCCGCCCCGGTCGGCTGGACTGGATCGGCATTCGGCCCGTTCGGCGGGAGGCCGTTGACGTTGTCAGTGAAGCGATCCTGAGCGAAACGGAAGGCATTCAGGGCGATCATTATTCGGGGCGGAGCGGCAACCGGCACGTCACGCTCATCCAGGCAGAACACCTGCCGGCCATTGCGTCGTTTGTCGGGCGTGAACAGCTCGACCCCGCCCTGCTGCGGCGAAATCTGGTCATTTCGGGCCTGAACCTGCTGGCGCTAAAGGACAAACAGATTCAGGTCGGGGAAGTGGTCCTGCAAATTACCGGACAGTGCCATCCCTGTTCCCGGATGGAGGAAACGCTCGGTCCCGGCGGTTACAATGCCGTGCGTAGCCACGGCGGCATGACGGCCCGGGTGGTGCAGGGCGGCCGGATTCAGGTCGGCGACACGGTCCATGTAAAACAGAGCAGCGCACCGTTGCCCGGTTAGGAAGTCCAGACGCGGACGCTGCTTTGTTACTATCAAAAAAAACACCGGAGCGCCGCTCCGGTGTCCTCAATGCATGCCTAAGGCATTCTGAAACTTCTTGTGTTTCTGTAAGATGGTATACGTCAGGTCGTAGTCCGAGGCGCTGAGGATGAAGTCGTCTTCCAGCTTACAGTAGTCCATAAACTGGTCGAGTTTGTCGCCGCTCAGGTCCGTGGCGTTGCCCGCGACCAGCCGGAAGCGGTATTCGGCGAGTTGTTTCCAGCGGTATTTCTGCCAGAGAACGGCCGCTTTCCGGTCGGCTTTGGCCTTTTTGCTGAACGCCTCGTAAAGCAGCGTCACGGGCGACTGCGCCAGCGAAAGGACCTGATCGCCGGTCAGCTTTTCGCGCAGCTCCGGCTCGGCCAGCGCCCGCTGCAACTCCCGGCGCAGCTCTTCTTCATGCTTGCCGATGACGGTTACTTCATTGAGCTGAACGACCTTTTCATCAGACAGTTCGCGTTTTGAATACATGACCTGCTCTTCCTGAACACCGTTCCAGCGAATGCCCGACCGGGCGTGCGTCTGGCTGGTGGCAATCAGCGAATCACCGGGCAGGGCCAGCACCACGAACCGACCGGCTTCGTTGGTCCGGGCTTTCTGGCCCGTGCGTTTGTTGAGGACCACCGCCCGGTTGACGCCTTTTTTGGTGTCCTGATCCAGCAGGCGACCCAGCACGTATTTCTGCGTGCTCTGGGCCTGCAGCGTTCCGGCAGAAGCCAGCAGCAGGATAAACAGGAACAGACGAATCAGTGGTTTTTGTGGCAACATCCCTTTTGGGTTGAGGGTAAGCTGCAAAATTAACGACCGCTGCCTTACTTTTTTGTTAAAATTTCCTAATTAAATGGCGCCGCCGGGTCAAAACCGGATTTCCTGCACCAGGTGAGTGGCTCGCTCGTCGCCGTTGATGCGAACCGTAGCCGTCAGCGGTTTCTGGCCCCAGTTGATCGTGATGAGCCCATAATTGAGCTGGGTGATCATGGCGCCGACCCGGTGCCGGTTGGGTTCCTCGTGCGGCTTCGAAACGTGCGTCAGGCCGCTGCTGGTGATGTCGAAAACGTCATAACCCAGCCCCGGAATACTTACCTTCGACACCTCCGCCATGTGCCGGTCGCCGCTGATGAATAGGGCTCCTTTGGGCTTGGTTTTGGCCAAAAGGTCCAGCAATCGCTGGCGGGAGGTTGGGAAGTTGGCCCATTTCTCGTACGGATGTTCTTCCGGCAACACCTGAACGCCGCTGCCGATGATGTGCACGTCGGCATCCGAGCCCGTCAGTTCGCGCTCCAGCCATTGCCACTGCGCTTCGCCCAGCATGTCGCCCGTGGGGTCCGGCACGTTGGCCCGGCCATCTTTTTTCAGCGGATCGCGGAAGTAGCGGGCGTCCAGCAGGATCACCTTCACCCGCTGCCCTTTCGGACCGTAAACGTGCGCGGAGTAGCCGCCTTCCTGCCGACGAAGCGGGCTGCTGGCGGGAACGTCCAGAAAATCGAGCATCAGCTGCTGGCTTTCTTTCCGGCGCGGGTATTCCTTGCCGCCATCGTTGACGCCGTAGTCGTGGTCGTCCCAAACCCCAATGATGGACGTCGATTGCCGCAGTTGCTGGTAGACCGGATTGGACTTCTGGCGGTTGTATTTCGCCTTCAACGTGTCCATATTTTCCGAATCCCCGTAAATGTTGTCCCCGAGCCAGACCCAGACGTCCGGTTTTTGGGCAACGATGTCATCCCAAAGCGGTTGCGGCCGTTTCTGGTCGCTGCACGAACCAAAGGCAAGGGTGGTGACGGGCTTTTGAGTAGATTGAGCGGTGTTTCGGGAGGACTGACAAGCGGAGAGCAGGGTACAGCCCAGCAAGCCAACGGCAATGAATCTGTTCATGATGATCAATTTGGTGGGGCAAAAATAAGCCAACTCCGCGCTGAAAACCCAGGTAGGGCGGCCTGAGCTCGATTATTTTTCCGTGAAATCTGCGCTTCCCGTCCGGCCGTAGGAACGTTCGGAGACCGGCATGTCCATCAACTGTTCCAGACGCAGTTCCGTAAAGTCGCGCACGACCAGGCTTACGTTGGTCAGTTCTTCCGGCTGGTGGGTAGTGGCCAGCCCGACGACTTTCGCCCCGGAAGCCAGTCCCGCCTGAATCCCCGGAATCGAATCCTCGAACACGACGGCCTCGGAAGGCTCGACACCCAGCCCGGCCATCGCCAGCAGGTAGATTTCGGGATGGGGCTTCGGATGCGTCACCCGCGAAACGTCCAGCAGCAGATCAAAATACGGCTCCAGACCCAGCGCCTCGACCATGAACGTCAGGTTTTCGGGCGGCGCAGAGGTCGCCACGGCGGTTTTGATTCCGGCGGCTTTCAATTCCTTCAAAAACGGAATCAGGCCCGGCACCGGCGCGGCATGCGGGGCGTAGACTTCCCGGAAAAGAGCTTCCTTGGCGTCGCCCATGCGGATGACCTCCTCCACGGGCAGGGTCTCGCCCTTCAGCAGGTACTCCACAATGGCGGCATTGGTGCGGCCGGAGACATGCCGGGCAAACTCTTCCTCGGTCAGTTCGTGGTTAAAATAGCGGCGGGCGTATTCCCCCCACGTAATCAGGTGATGCGGATTCGTGTCGGCAATCACCCCGTCCATATCAAAAATGGCAGCTTTCATTGGAAATGAATAATGAAAAATGAATAATGAACCGCGGCGGGCGGAGCAACCGCTGGTACTGTCGTGCTTTGCAAGTTTTGAGTTAGTATTTTTTCAATATCTTTGAATTACCTGTGGGACAAGATGGCTTCGGCCTCTTGATCCTGTGTAGTCCCGCTAGTCGGGACTATTTTTTTAGCCTGGTCCGATACGTTCTTTGTCGTAGTTGGAGAGTAACTAGGCTCGTACTCAGACCCGTTGCGCCAGAGAGCATAACATAGAGTAAGCAGCTTTTTCTGGACGGCTACATACGCTTTCATTTTGATGCGTGATCGGCTATAGACCCGCTCATAAAGGGCGGCACAGCCAGGTTCACCAAAACGCACCGCATTGAGAGCGGGTAGATGCAAGATACGACGAATGCGACTGTTCCCCTTTTTTGAGATGCGCGTCTTACCGATATGTTTGCCCGATTGGTTTTCCACTACGTCATAGCCAGCAAAGCTCACTAGTTGCCGTACGTTCTCAAAGCCCGTGAAGCCATTTGTCTCTGCCACTAGTGTAGCGGCCGACAGTCGGCCCAGCCCCTTGATGGCACTCAGCCGATCAATGCCTTCCCGTAAAGGTTGATCATCGTCCAGCAGATCATTAATGGCCTGACTGATTTCGGTCAACTGCCTGTCATAGAGAGTAATGAGGTTGTCAAGCTGTTTGAGGATGAACCCATCGCTGAACTGGCTGTACTCAATAGAGTGCTTTTGATTCTGGCTTTGGGTCTTCAGTTCCTGTAACCTTTGGTGTTGACGAGTTAGCATCCGCAGACTGTATATGTTCTTCGAGAGTGGTTGCCAAAGCGGCAGTTGCTGTTCAAGCGTCATACGAGCCAGCCCTTGTGCATCAATGCGGTCATTCTTAGACTTGAGACCCAGGCTTTTGAGGTAGTGCTTTGCTTTGTTTGGCAGGACCACACTGACCGATTGGTCTTTGGTAAACAGATACCAGGCCAGGGTCTCATGATAAACGCCTGTGGCTTCCATGACATAGCGAACCGGTAGGTCTGTCTGCTTACAGTGCTTTCCTAGCCAGGTCATTAGTCCTGAGAAAGCGGCCGCCTTGTTAACTAGTTTAGTGGTTCCTTTGACCGTCACTTTTCCGGTGGTGTCCATAACGGAAACACAAACGTGAATGGTGTCTTTGCCAATGTCAAAGCCCACCCCGTAACGTAGGAAGGTAGCTGTCGCTTTCATAGTGGATAAGGGTTAGAAGTGAACTGACCGCTTTTCTCGTCTTTTGCACATGTATGCAGGATTACAGTACAGAACCGTATCCATAGGTACTGTTGAAGTTACTGAGAAAAAGCAGGGTGGACAGATAGACCAGCGGTACAACATCGTCATCATAGACGTGTTAGCGGCGGAACCCGGGCTGCTGCCCACCCCTGTCAGGGACTAACCCAAAATTGCACTCTTTCCAACTATATCAAAGAAAACCAAAGATATGAGCGGCGGACCGCTATAAACTATAAACCCTAAACTATAAACCATTACAGCTTTACTTTTTTCGTCAGGAGGGCGGAGGCGAGCAGGAGGAGGGCCACGACGCCGAGGCCCCAGCTCAGGCCCCATTGCCCGGCGACAAAACCGATGACCGGCGGACCCGCCAGAAATCCGATGAAGCTGAACGTGGCGAAGGTCGCCAGCCCGGCCGCGGCCGGAATCCCCGGCACCCGCATGGACGCGGCGTACAGAATCGGGGCGCCCAGCGAACTACCGGCACCCAGCAACAGAAAGCCCAGCAGAACGGCTACGGGAATGGGCACCGCAATGGCCAGCACCAGCCCGGCCGTTGCCAGCAGCGCGCCCCAGAGCAGCAGCCGCTGTCCGCCGTAGCGCGGGATGATGGCGTCGCCCATAAATCGCCCGGCGGTCATGGCCAGCGAGAAACAGCCAAAGCCCAGCGCCGCCACCTGCCGCGAAGCGTCGGCGACTTCCCGGAGGTACACGGCACTCCAGTCCAGCGCCACGCCTTCGCCCATAGAAACGGCCAGACCGATGATAATCATGATCAGCAGCGCCAGATTCGGCCGGACAAAAGAGGTCGTGCTTTCGGCCGGAATAGTAGGAATCGACCGGATGACCGGCCGGACCGCCAGCGTCAGGGCCAGCACGCCGAGCGCCATCCCGGCCATGTGAACCGAGGGCGAAATTTTGAGGGCAATGGCCAGCCCGGCCAGTCCCGAGCCAATCATGCCGCCCAGACTCCACATGCCGTGGCAGGAGGCCATGATCGAAATGCCATCGGCTTTCTCCACGTCCGTCGCGCAGGTATTCATCGCCACGTTGAGCAGCGCCCCCGACAGACCGACCACAAAAAGCCCGGCAGCCATGACATAAACGTTGGGCGCGTTGATGGGGACGCAAATCGCCAGACACAGCACCAGGGCGCTCAGCAGGCAGGCGCGGGCCTGCCCCAGCCGTCCGACCAGCCAGCCCGTCAGCGGGTTCATCAAGATCAGTCCGACCGGCATGGCAAACAGGGCCAGACCCAACTGCTCGTTCGAAAGCTGTAGTTTTTCTTTGATAAACGGAATATGGGCCACCCAGCTTCCAAACAGGAGGCTGTCCGACGAAAAGACCAGACCGACCGCCCGGGCCCGTGGATTGGTGAAAAACGTGGTCAGGTTTTGCCGGAATAACCGACGCTTGCTGAACGGCGCTCCGTCAAGGGATACATTCATGGTGAGAGAGAGTTGTATTCTATACTTACGCTTACAAAAATAAGGCAACCGGGAGCGGAATGCTGTGCTTTAATTATCCAGTCCTGATGCTGTATTTGCTCTTCGAGAGAAAAGCTGGTTAATTTTTTGTTAATTTGGCACTAAACAGGTTTGGGCTCGCAGGATAAACGAAGAATCGGGCGGACTTTTTCCTTTTGTCCGGAGAAAGAAACAGCGGGCAGCAAAGCCAACGGCGGAAGGATGCGCCCGTAACCCGGTCGGGTGGCGACAAGCACCGCGATTAAACCTCCTTTTTATGAAACCTCAGTTTGAAAAAATAGAACCCGAGTTCGGCAGTTCCTTCCGGGTCATCCACAGCACCGCGCCGGACACCTGCTGGATGTACTGGCACTACCACCCTGAGTATGAAATTGTTTACATCCCGCGAGGGAACGGACGGCGGCATATCGGCCACCACGTTTCGGCCTATGAGGACGGCGAGCTGGTGTTTATGGGCCCGAACCTGCCGCATCTGAACTACAGCCACGGGGTGATCGGTGAATTTGAAGAGGTCGTTGTGCAGCTCCGGGAGGATTTTCTGGGGAAGGATTTTCTGCAAAGCCCCGAAATGGCCGCTATCCGCCGGTTGTTCGAGCGGTCGAAAGTGGGTGTTTCGTTCGGGGGCGAAACGAAACGGCGGGTCGGGGCGCAGGTAGCGGGTCTGGTCGGTCAGCCGCCGTTTGAGCGCATGCTGAACCTGCTCGCCATTTTTCAGCAACTCGCTACGTCCACGGAGTACACCGTCCTGAACGCCGAGGGCATTCACCTCGATCTGAACGGGCGCGAACAGGAGCGTATCAACCGCATTTACGCCTACGTGGACCAGCATTACACCGAACCCATCGACATCCGGGATGTAGCCTCGCTGGCGAGCATGACCGTTCCGGCGTTCTGCCGCTATTTCAAGAAAATGACCCAGACCACGTTCACCGATTTTGTGAACGAATTCCGGATTACGCAGGCCCGCAAACTGCTGACCACCGACCGCAGCGTGGCGCAGGTCTGCTACGAAAGCGGCTTCAACAACCTCTCGCACTTCAACAAGGTCTTCCGGCATCGGACGGGGCAGACACCGGGCGGCTACCGGCGGGCGCTCGGATTTAAGGAATAATTTGCCAAACTTCCCGCCGTTTTCCTCAAAATCGCCGTCAGAATGCCCCTGCAAACACCCCGCTTCGAAACCTTACCGCCCACCGGAATGGTCGGCATCCGAATCCGCACGACCCTCGCCGACAACCAGACCTCCGTTCTCTGGCGGCAATTCATGCCCCGCCGGAACGAAATCGGCAACCCGGTCGGTACGGATTTGTATTCCGTGGAAGTGTACGACGCGGATCTGGATTTTGCCCGCTTCACGCCCGAAACGCCTTTCGAAAAATGGGCGGCCGTTCGGGTGACGGATGCGCCGCAGGTGCCGGAGGGGATGGAGACATTTACCATTCCGGAAGGGCTGTACGCGGTTTTTGTGCACAAAGGCCCGTGGCGTACGTTCCCGCAGACGTTCGGCTACATTTTTGGCACCTGGCTGCCCGCTTCTGACTACACGCTGGACAATCGGCCCCATTTCGAAATCATGCAGGAAGGCTATGACCCGAACCGGGAAGATTCGGAAGAAGAAATCTGGATTCCCGTTCGACCGAAAATTGGGTAGGGGCGCCGGGGAGCGGGGCCAATCGCTTTGCGGGAAGAATGAAAAGAAAAATTCATCCGGCTTTTCTGATAATCAGCCCGTTCTGTACATTTGACAAGGCTGATTCCGGCCGCCTTTTCTCCTGAACCCTACCACATGATCTCTCCAATCGCTACGCTCATCGTCGGGGCCGGCCCCTTTGGCCTCGGACTGGCTTCCTATTTGCAACGCCGCCGCCACGATTACCGCCTTGTCGGCAAGCCGCTGGAGTTCTGGGAGCGCCATATGCCTAGGGGCATGCTGCTGCGCTCAAGCGCAAACTGGTATCTTGACCCAGATCACGAGTGGACGATTGAACGCTTTTTTGCCCAGCATCATCCGGACCGGGCACCCGCTGAGCCGATTTCCCGGGAGCAGTATCTGGCGTACATGAGCTGGTTTATGCAGCAGTCGGAAATTGGTGCGCAACCGCACTACGTTCGCCATTTGACGCGCAACGGCACCGCCTTTACGGCCGAACTGGAAAACGGAGAAACGATTCGGGCCAGGAACGTGGTGCTGGCAACGGGCTTTCGGGATTTTGCCTGTTACCCGGCGGGTTTGGTGGCCCGACTCCCCGAAGGCCGTTACCAACACACCTGCGACGCCGTAAACCTGGACCTGTACCGGGGAAAACGGGTACTGCTGATCGGCGGTCGCCAGAGCGCCTTTGAAACGGCGGCCCTGCTTTGCGAGGCGGAGGCCGCTCACGTACACCTGAGCTACCGCCACGATACGCCCCGGTTTGTGGAAGCGGACTGGTCGTGGGTGGAAACCATCGTGGAGCAGATGGCCAGCCATCCTGCCTGGTTCCGCGAACTGACCCCGGAGCAGCAGGAAGCCTACCGGCATAAACTCTGGGCGGAGGGCCGTCTGAAGCTAGAACCCTGGCTGGAAAGCCGGATTTGCCGGGACGAAGTCACGCTGCACCCGCGCACGGAGGTCGCCTCGGTTACCCGGAAGCCGGACGATTCCCTGCTGGTGACGCTTACCGACGAAGAGACGTTTGTCGTCGATGACATTATTCTGGCGACGGGCTATCAGGTGGACATTAAGCGATTGCCTTTTCTGTCCGAGGCACTGCAGGAGGCCGTAGCGGTACGGAACGGTTTTCCGCTGCTGGACGTACATTTTCAAAGCACCGTGCCCGGTTTATACTTTAGCAGTTTCCCGGCGGGACAATCGTTTGGGCCCTTCTTCGGCTTTACCGTCGCGGTGCGAACGGCGGCGAAGCTGATTGGCGAAGCGGTTTGCTGAGCCGCATACCGGCTGCTTCCAACGGCTCATTCACCCATCATCTTCACCGCCAGCACGTGCTTGCACAGGCCCCGTTTGCCCTGATGACTGGTAAACCACTCGCAGGTGCAGCGGGCGCGGTCCCCTTCCAGAACGACCGTATGCGTTACGCCGCCCGATCCGCGAACCCGGGCTTCGGTATAACCGGCATGGTTGGTTAACAGTTGAATATCGTTGTCGGCCACCAGCTTGCGGGCAGACTTCAGACGCGGGTTCAGGCTCAGAATGCGGGCGGTTTTGAACGGCAGACGGCGGTAAAAGTGCTGGTTGTTGACCAGATCGAAACCCAGCAGCCCGATGCTCGCCAGTTGGGCCGTCAGCGTGTCCATCGTGCCAAACGACAGGTCGGCCTCCAGCGCCAGCAGACTGGGATTGAAGGTTTCGTTGGCCTTTAGAATGCCGTTGAGGCCATAAGCGAGTTCGAGCGGCAGGTCGGTGGTCAGGTGTTCGAGGGCCTTGCCTTCGCCCGAAAAGCCCCGGTAGGCATCGGCCGAAAACGCAAACACCATTTGCAGCGGCCCCATCAGCAGCACGAAGCCCGCCGCCTGCTCGTCGGGACTGCCATACACCGCCAGTCCGTCCACGAACGGCAGCAGCCCCTCCATCAGCCGCAGCCGGTGCGCCCCGCCGACCCGGATATTCGTGCCCGTTTGCAGGGGCGAAAACAGGAACTTCCCGGCCCGCTGCACCAGAAACAGATCGCTTTTGACGGTGCCTCTGGGCAGACTCTGGAACAGCTGCACCGCCTGCATCCGCGTCAGGGTAAAGGCCGGTTCCATGTCGGCGAGATAGTGCTGCACGCTCGTCAGGCCCTTGATCCAGCGGTTCGGCAGGGTCACTTTCCGCTCCACGGCCTTCGCTTTTTCGGTTATGACCGTCACGGACTGCTGCCCGACCGACAGCAGCATGTTTTCGGTTTTTGTCACGCCATTGAGGGCGTTGAGCATCGGCTCGTTGAAGTCTACATTGGTCGTGCCACTGGCCAGAAACTCGCCGTCAAGGCCTTCCGGCAGCACGTCGAGGCGGGCATAGACGCCATTGCAGGACGAAAAGCCTTCAAAACGGACCTGCCCAGCCCCGGCCGTGACAATCGGGTCACGGAGGGCGGCCAGTTCCTGACTGCTGAGGACAAACCGGGAGCGCACCGTTTTGGCGACCGTCATCAGGCAGCGGGCCGCGAGGTACGGCTGGGTGAGGCGACCCCAGAAAAAGCAAGGTACGCGGGCCACCTCTTCCAGTTCGCTCTGGTGGGCAAGGAGCAGGGCGCGCCCCGTTTCGGTCTGGTCGATGACGGAAGCGGAACGGTAGGCGTAATCGGGTTGCATGAAAAGGGAATTACGAATTAGAAATTACGGATTATGGGGTTTGGGCGAGGAGCCATGTTACCGGCAAGTGCTCCCGTTCACACGACTGTTTGTCTGCCTGAGATTGCACTTGTTTTGCCGAACTCATTGTAGCAACTGTTTGAGTCGCCGTACTGAAACTTGCTGTTGCCCACAAACGACTTCAAAGCTTTGTCAGCCTGTTCGTTTAATGTTTCCAAATGCAGGTTGCCGTACTTGCAAATACTACCAACAATAGTTTGGCCCTCATCAGTGAAATTGAAATTAGATAACGTGGCATTGCAGCGTGTCAGCCATGCAAGGTGTTTGACAAACGTAGGCAGTTCCGCAGTGTTCACCTGTAGAGCACCACAGAAACGCTTTCCAATTTTGTTAGCGGTCAAATACTCCTCCGCTTCTCTCACGGGTTTGTAGTCATTGTGCTGATACAGCCAGGGTGCTTCTGTGTCGCCTAGAAAAATCAATGTGTTGGCGTTAAAGGCTTTCGTCAATTTGGTCATCTCTATGCCTAAAGCCTTAACATGACCAGTAAAGGATTTGGAAGCAAGTACAAGAATGTAATTTTTATAAACCTTTGGATAAAAGAACTTTTCTTCGTCCTCGTCGTAACTCCTCAAAGGAAATGACCGGTACTGAGCTAAGCAGTCCTGTCGTTTGATTTTGGTTAACATGAGATTTCAATCGCGTTGATGCGTGACGTTAAATCCTTTGCGATGGCATGGCAACATTGTTATGCCTGCCTGGAACAAATGCTATATTGTTTTTTAATGTTGAAGTATAGAACCGAAGCTCAAGAGCGTAATGTAAATTGGAGTCACAATTGAGAAAGAATTTAAAGTAGATTGAGTAATGCTCAGCCATTCTATTTGCAAATGCAATGGTGGTTCTAGGGCATGGTCAATAAAGCTCTTTTCCTTCAGCATAAATGTCTAAATCCAATTCTGCGCCTAGTTCAATAATTCTTCTCATGGTAATTGGATCAAGATGCAGTCCCCACATTTGGTCATAATAGCCGAAGTATTGAATATTTATTATTACTGAATTAGCTTTTGAAATTTCACTGACTGGCATTTTGTGTGGTTCAAGATAATCCAAGAGTTTGCTTATTTTATTTTCTATATTGTCTGGTTCGTCAATGTCAATACCATATATTTTAAAGTCCTTATATATCTTGTCTGGCGTTAATGCTAATTCGTTGTCTATTTGATTTTTGATGCCTACGGAAAGATATACGGAAGTTCCCGCTTCTGTTTCCACTCAACGAATTTCAATTTCTTTCTCAATGTCTAAATAGATAGCACAAAAGAAATTTTCGTCTTGTACTGGAAAATATACAGTAGCACTTTTAGCTGATTTGTCAATTTTAATTCGTCTAACTACAGGGTTTCCTTTTTTAGTTTGCACTTTGAAAACTTGCAAAAACTGCTTTGTTGTCCCAAAAGTTGGGTTAAGGATTTCTTGGATAGCGGCTTGTTTGATTTCTTTCATTGGCTTAATGTTAGTTTGCCTTACGGCCAACTCGTTGCACTAGTATTGACAGATATATTTGTAAACTTCAAAAGTAAAAAACGCAAAGTCGTACTTCATAAAAAGTTGTCTCCTAAACAATACAAAATGCGCGTACTCATCATTTTTAGCATTGTGCTTTTTAACATCAACCCGACCAAGCTTCCAGACAAATTGAATTACTCCGTCGCTAGTCTTCTCAAAATGTCCGTACAAACCTTCTTCACCGCCCCGGCCGACTGCCAGTTTCGCAGCAGAGCGGCCGTTTCGGAAGACGGGCTTTCGGCCAGTTTGACGAGTAAATCAAAGTAAAGTTCCAGCAGTTTCTTCGTGTTTTTGGGCAAGTCCGCCAGCGCGGCGAAGTGGCCCAACAGGGCTTCCAGCGTGATCAGTAGGGCTTTGTTGTGCCGCGGGCTGACGTCTTTCACCAACGCCAGCGCATCCACGAGGCGCTGCACCGGGGCGTAGTTTCCGGCCAGCAACCAGCCGAGCCGGTCGCCGAGGCGGTAAGCGTCGAGGGTTTGCTGTTCAAAATGGTGAATCAGGACTTCGGCCCCCAGTGCGGTGGTTTCTTTCTGTTTCGCCAGCAAACCACAGGCCAGCACCAGCCCGGACATTTCCCGGAATTGAAAACCGGGCAGGATCATCAACCTGAGGGTAGCAGCCAAAACGGGAGCCTCTTCGGAAGCATTAACAGCGCCAATTTTTGCTATAAAGGTGAACAACGGCTCAGGCTGATGAGGAATAAGACTGTGCCAGTAGAAAATATCTACCAATGGGAGGTTGGCATAGTATGAATTATGTTGGGAACCTGTCAGGTCGTTGCTGTATAGAAGTGCGGCGTTGAAACGACTATGTTGTGGCATTTCTACCTGTAGCACATGGTGGGTATATACCGTATTTTGCCAGGATGTGGTGCTTGTCTGGTGGCGATAAACGGGTATAAAGGGAGCTTGTACGAAAGGTGAATTAGCAAAATCGGTATTGGAAAAGACCGCAAACCTTCCGTCTTGGTCAAAGGTTCGGGCGGCTACAGCCCATATCGCCTGAAGGTCTGACAACGGATTTGCTCGCTGAAAAGCAGCAAGAAGCCGTTGGCCTAAGGTGGAGGTAGGCAGTGGGATGTCAGTAAGCTGTCCGAGGCAGTACCGCATGAGCGCCTGTAGTTCATTGTTAAGGCGTTCACAAAGCGGAAGGGCATCCTCCACTTCTTCCCGCACGAGACGCGTAATCGCAAGAGCAAAATCAAGCGGATTTACAGTTTCGAGGGCGTTTTGGTAATCAAGCAGCCGCTCCAGCAATGTGCGGGGCCTGATCCAGCAGGGCGCATGTGTAGGTAGGCTCAGCAGGGGAAGCGTCGATCCGTTTACAATCTTTTTGTCTAAGTGCTGAAGCCGATGGCCCAGCGCCCGGAAACTGTACAGATAGGCATTAACGGAAGAATTGAAAGGTGTCTGACTGGTGGAGAGCCAGTGCAGTAGGTACTCTTTCATTAACTGTTTGGTAACCGATGGAAAGAACGTTTTGCGAAGGTTGGTTTCATAAACTTTCAAATCTTCCCGGTACGCCTCCGGCCTTTCGGCTGGCAATTGAAGCAGAGTGTTCAGAATCAATTCAAAATCGAGGGGGGCGTCTGTAGTGAAAAAGCGACCCATCAGAAACAAGAAGTCATTCCACGTCTCCGCCAGTTTCACTTCGTTCTCCGGCAATAGCCGCCGCACCGGCTTCGGCGGGGCGTACGCGTAAGTGACCGGCGCGACCGGCTCGGGGCTTTCGGGCGTCAGAAACGCTCTCAGCTCCGCCGCCACCGTGCCCAGCATCTGCGGGGTGTACAGCTTCAACTTGTCGGTCAATTCCCCGTCCTGCGGATTGCCGTATTTGAGCAACAGCGCGGCGGCTTTGGTTTGCAGCGGCAGGTCGTTCAGCGCAAACACGTCCGCCAGCAGGCCGGAAATGGCCGGTCGGAGGTCAGGGCTGCTTTTGGCCAGTTTGTCAAAAATGCCGAGCAGGGTTTTCAGCGCCACTTTGCAGTCGGCGCGCATCATTACGGGCGCGGCCCACTCCAGCAGGTCGGTGGCCTGAAAGCCGGGTTCGGCGGCCACCGTCTTCACTACGCCCGCCGCCCAGTTGACCACGTGCGGATGCGGGGCCGCCAGCAGCGGAAACAGCGCCGGTTGCAGTTCCAGCCATTCGGCCGTTGTCGGCTGGGATTGCTCAATCTGTTGTCGCCAGAAGGCCCGCAGATTAGTGTTCCAATCCTTGGTCTGTACGCTCAGGCAGCGCTCCAGAAACCAGAGGCGGTCGAGCTTACCGTCGGAGAGGAGGCGGGTGAAGACGAGGGGCCAGAGAAGCCGTCTTTCTCCTTTCCAGGTCCAGGGAATTTGGATATACCAGCCGCAGGAGTGTACGCTGACCTCATAGTCGAACAGGTGGGTAAGGTCCCGTTCAAGGACGGTTTGATCGGTGGTCAAAAAGTCAAGGTAGGCGTGAAACTGCTTTTCGCTCCCGGTGGACATTGTGCCCAGCGAATGCGCCGCCAACTCCGGCTCGAAATCGACCAGATTAGCCGTCTCCAGTTCTCGATAACGTTGGTATTCAATAACCTGCGAACCTTGACGCGCCAGATTCAGCAGATAGTCGGTCAGCCAGGCAGGTCGGAACAGATCCAAAGCCTGACGGACAAGCGCGGTCTGCTTATCGTTGACCAGAAGCTGGTAGATCGTCAAGTTGTTTCGGACATCTTCCCGGCGGTAAACCGCTAACTGCGAAAGATGAATAAGCGCTTGCTGCTGCTCCGACCCCCGTCTTCCCCAGTCCGACCCCGTGATGATATCGGTAAATTTACGCTCCTCAGGTTTTAACTCGACATAATCACACCAGTACCGTTCTGCCTGTTTGGTTTTTTTGCGCAGGGCTTCGTGATGTCGTCTGTCTACGTTCTGCAAAAAAGGCAGCAGACTCTCCGTCTGCGTTTTCCGAATCAGGGCGTCATACCGCGCCAGCACCGCTTCCAGTTCATCCGGGTCGGCCTGCTTTTCCGGTTTTCGGGCAGCGACGGGCAAGGCCACGCCGTCCACCACTTCCACGTAGCCTTTGCCGGTTTTTTCGCGGATAAGCTTGTCGGCTTCCCGCTGGCAGCGTTCGGGTGTATCGAAGGATTTGGTCAGACGTTGCCCGGTCGTGCCGAGGCGGCCGTAGGTGACGGTGAAAGACGTGTCCGCCGTGTCGATCTGCCAGAATTTGGCGGATTTGTCGTCGGTGAAGGTAAAATAGCGAGACATGCGTTACGGGAATACAGCCCGTAATTTACCAAAATTATCAGACAAAAGTCCGTAAAATCCCTGAAAAGAATTCGGCCCGCAAATCTGCTTGCGGGCCGATTAAACAACAAATCAAAGGCTACGCCCGGCTGGTTGACGGACTAGGCGGCGCTCATCCGGTCGGGCATGCGTTCTTGCTGTGCCACCAGGGCGTTCACTTTTTCGTACTCGGCCAGACTGCCGATGTCGTACCAGTAGCCGTCCATCGGCACCGAGACGATTTTACTGCCTGCCTGCACGGCGTCCGAGACCAGATTCCACGCCTTGTACGGGGCATTCAGCGGAATCAGCGAGAGCAGCGACCGCCTGAAGAGGTAAATGCCCGCATTGGCCTGAAAGACCAGCCGCGGCTTTTCGCAAATGCTCCGCACCCGGGCCTCTTCCACGTCCAGAATCCCCCACGGAATGCTGACTTCGTGCCGGAAGGACGAAACGGCCATATCGGCTTCGTTGGCGAGGAGGTCGGCGTAGAGCGTCCGTACGTTCACGTCGGTGTACAGGTCGGCGTTGATCAGCAGCAGATGGTCATGGTTCCACTGCAACGGTCGGCCCAGCACGCCTGCGTCGCCCATCGGCACTTCTTCGCGCAGGTAACGGAGCCGCAGGCCCCGGTCCCGGCCGTCGCCGAGGTGCTCCATAATCTGTTCGGCCCGGTAGCCCACCGTAACCGTGATGTCGCGGATACCCTGCCCGACGAGGTGGTCCAGCAGCCAGTCAATGACCGGCCGCCCGCCCACTTCCAGCAGCGGTTTCGGTGTCGAATCCGTCAGGGGCGAAAGCCGGGAGCCCCGCCCGCCCGCCGCCACAACCGCGCTGACGGGCAAATGCTTGGTCATCATACAGAACAGGGGATCGAAAGGGTCAGGATGCAGGCACAGGAACGGATTGCTGGTGAAACGACCGGACGAGCCCGCAGACGGTCTGGAGTTCGTCGTCCGTGATGGAGGTCGAACAGGGAAGCATGATGCCTTCCCCGGCGACCGCGGCGGTATGGTCGTGGCGGCTGATGTACCAGTCCTGCGTAAACGCGGGCAGCCGGTTCATCGGAATCCAGAGCGGACGGCTTTCGACCCCGTTCTGGGCCAGGTGCTGCACCAGTTCATCGCGGCGCGGCGTGCGCACCACCACGTGCCAGCAGTTGGACGAAACGCCTTCGTTCAGCCGCTGGAAACGGAGGCCTTCCAGCCCCGCGAATGCCTGTTCATAAAAGCGGTTGATTTCCTGTTTCCGGCGGACAAAATCGGGCAACAGTTCCATCTGGGCCACGCCCATCGCCGCCAGAATGTTGACGAGCCGGTAGTTATAGCCCACCTCGTCGTGCAGGTATTCGAGCGTGGAGGCTTTGGCCTGCATCGTCAGGTGTTTGGCGCGTCGGGCGTCGGCTTCGTTATTGGTCAGAATGATGCCGCCGCCGCCGGTCGTGATGATCTTGTTACCGTTGAAGCTCAGGCAGCCCATCCGGCCGAAGGTGCCGGCATGTTGACCCTTGTAGAACGAGCCGAGGGCTTCGGCCGTGTCTTCGATCAGAATCAGGTGGAACCGTTCGCAGAGGGCCAGCATCCGCTCCATGTCGAACAGATTGCCGAGCACGTGGACGGGCATCAGGGCGCGGACGGGTCGGCCCGTTGCCCGGTGAATGGCCGTGCCGTCGCGCAGCTCGGTTTCATTTTCCAGAAACTCTTCCAGCAGATCGAGGTCGAGCAGGTAGGTGTCGGGGTCAATGTCGCAGAGCAGCGGGTGGGCGCCCATGTATTTGACCACGTTGGCCGTGGCGACAAACGTCAGGTTCGGCACAATGACGAAATCACCGGGCTGGATGCCCGATACGATCAGGCTGATGTGCAGGGCGGTGGTGCCGCTGCTGACGGCTACAGCATGGGCCGCTCCGGTGTATTCCGCCAGCGCTTTTTCGAAGCGATTGACGTACTGGCCGGTGGCCGACACCCAGTTGGTGTCGAGACAGTCCTTGATATAAGCCCATTCGTTTCCGGCGAGATGGGGCACGCAGAGGGGAATCATGGGTAGGTGGGTTTAGAAAATGCAATGAATAATGAACCGCGGCGGCGGACCGCAATGAACCGCGGCGGACCGTAATGAACGTGACCGGACCGCAGTTAGATGTTACGGTAACGTTCTGAATAGGAATCCGAGATAAGCCCGTTGCGGATCAGGCGGTTCACTTCGCGAATGCCTTCCGGCACGGTGCGGGTAATCCGGAAGCCCAGTTTGCGTCCGATCTTGTCGCAGTTCACCCGGTAGTCGCGCGGATCTTCGTCCTTGTGGACATACTGCACTTTCAGGTCGGGCACCACGCGGTTGATCTCTTCCACGAGCATCTTCTTGGTGTAATTCTCCGCCGTATTTCCCACGTTGAACACCTCATGCCGAACGGCGTCCTCCTCCGATTTGAGGGTCAGGGCCATGGCGTTGGCGAGGTCGTAGACGTGGCAGTAGGGCCGCCAGAACTGTTCACCGAAGATGGTCAGTTCCTGCCCGGTCGTTACGTCGCGGGTGAACTCGTTGACCGTCAGGTCGAAGCGGATGCGGGGCGAGATGCCGTACACCGTGGCGAAGCGCAGGATGGTGAAAATCATCGGCGAGTCGGTCCGGCTCATCAGGTATTGTTCGAACTTCACTTTTGTTTCGGCATAATGCGAAACCGGCGCCAGCTCAGATTCTTCCGAAACGTAGACCGACGGGTCTTTCATTTTCCCGTAATTGCTGCAGGTCGAAGCGAAGACAAACCGCTTCACGCCCGCTTTTTCGGCTGTTTCAAAGAGCAGTTCAGACGCAACGCAGTTCACTTCCGTCGCTTCTTCCGGGAAAATCCGGCAGGCGGGGTCGCCCACGATGGCGGCCAGATGGCAGATGGCATCCACGCCTTCCACCGCCCGCTGCACATCGCCCGGAATCCGCAGATCGCCCTTCTGAAATTCAAACTGCGGGTGGGACATCACTTCAAGCAGCGCTTCTCCGCCAAATTTCAGGTTGTCGATCACCCGAACCCGGTAGCCTTCGTTCAGGAGAATACGCACCAGTTGCGAGCCGATGTAACCGGCCCCGCCCGTCACTAAAACTGTGTTAATCATGCAGGTACTGATTGTTTATGGGTATTGAAACGATTGAAGCTGGCAACCAGATCGCGGTGCACCGCGTCCGGAGAAAAATACTCAATCAACTCCCTCGAAACCTCACCCATCGCCGCAAACCGGTCGGTCGATTGAATGATAAGCCGCATTTTTGCCACCAGATCGGGCACGTTTTCGGGGTTGAAAGTGTACCCGTTCACGCCCTCCCGGATCAGATCGGGAACGCTCCCGCACCGCTCGGACACCAGTACCGGAAGCCCGTAGATCATGGCCTCGTTGACGGCAAACCCGAAGGGCTCAAACAGGCTCGGCAGCACCATCACATCCGCCAGCGTATAGCGGCCCGGCACTTCGTGCCACTCGCAGGGGGGCAGCATCCGCACATCCGAAACGGCTTCGGTCCTGATGAGGGCTTCCAGATCCGCTTTCTGTACGCCGTTTCCGCTCAGAATCAGGCCCCAGTCGGCGGATTCCGGCGTCGTGCGTTTCAGTTCAGCGAAGGCTTTAACCAGAAAAAGCAGGTTTTTCTCGGGAGCGAACCGGCCGGCAAAAAAGAAGTTGTACCGCGGAAGCTGCAAACGAGCCTTCGCTTCTTCGCGAGCCGGGAGAGCCTGTCGGTACAGCGCGTCGAGGGCCTCGTTATCGACCCCGATGTTGCGGATGGTAAATACTTTTTCGGGCGCGCCGCCCAGTTGAATAATGTACTGGCGCGCCGCCGTGCCGAGGCATAGAAAGCCGTCGCAGAGGCGGACAAAAACCGGCTTGAGCTGCTCTTTCCACCAGACCCGGCGGCGGCTGATGGCCGTGGTTTCGATTTCGGCCAGGACCCGGATGCCCCGCAGTTTGGCGTAGACGAGTACGGCCCAGCTTGCGGGGTTATAATACCCGTTGAGCTGAATCAGGTCGGGTTTATAGCGCCGGACGCCCCGGAGCAGGGCCAGGGTCCGGTCTTTCAGGCTGATTTTGTCGGTACTGGTATTGAAAAGGAGGTCGTAGCTGTACTGGTGCTGACTCAGATCGGCTTCCCCCAGTTCGGTGCGGCCGGGCTCAGTGGCGGCAATCTGCAGGACGTGAAACTCAAATTCGCCGGTAGCTCGGGCATGCTGGTACAGCCGCGTATAAACGGCCGCCTTGTAATGACTCCACAGCACGCTGTGAATGGCAAGGACGCGCATAACAAGTTAAGGTCGGTAGGGGTACAGGATGAACAACGCGGAACGGACAGTCTAAACATATGACCGCCTGTTTGTGTATGTTCAAATGTAACTTTTCCCTAACAAGTTGCAAACCCCTCATTTGCCGGACAATAAAAGTTGCGCCGCCTTTTTATCTTACGGTAAGGCGAACGCAACGTAACTGTCTCCTTTCTTCGTGCCGAGCTTCGTCCCGCCGCAGGCGACCACGACGTACTGTTTACCGGCGACTTCGTACGTACTCGGCGTAGCGAAGCCCGCGGCAGGCAGTTGGGTCTGAAACAAGAGTTTGCCGGTTTTCCGGTCGAAGGCCCGGAACATGCCGTCCTGCGTGGCGGCGATGAACAGCAGTCCGCCCGCGGTCACGACCGGGCCGCCGTAGTTTTCCGTGCCGGTGGGCGGGATGCCTTTGGCCGTCAGGGCTTTGTGCTCGCCAAGCGTGACCTGCCAGAGGTGATTGCCGGAGTTGAGATCGATGGCCGTCAGCGTACCCCAGGGCGGCCGGATGCCGGGATACCCCTTGCTGTCCAGAAACTTGGTGTAGCCGTTGAATTTGTACCGGACATACGGCGCTTTTTTGCCCGCCTGTACCGTCGCTTCCACTTTTTCATCCCCGAAAAGATAGGCCGTCAGGGCCTGTTTTTCGGACTCCGAAAGGCCCGAAAAGCCCGGCATCATGCCCTTGCCGCTGGTGATGAGCTTGTGAACATAATCCCGCTCGCGCCGCTGCCCAATGTTGACCAGCGACGGATAGCCGCTGGACGGATTGCCTTTTCGTTCCGGGCCGTGGCAGGTGGCGCAGTTGAGCGAATACAGCCGCTGGCCGGGACTAAGGTGAGCTAGCTGCTCTTCGCTCGGCGTGTCGCGCAGGCTGAGCAGCCAGGCCATTTCGTTGGCGTTGACGTACATAATGCCGTTCGGGTCGACCGCCGCGCCGCCCCATTCGGCTCCGCCGTCGAGGCCGGGGTAAACAAGCGTGGGTGTTTTGCCGAGCGGCTGGAAAACACCTTTGCGGGCCCGCCGGTACGTTGCCAGCAGCGAGTCCCGGTTTTCGGCGTACGGATTCAGATCGGCTTCCGCGATGGTTTGCCGGGAAAACGGCGCGGGTTTCAGCGGCAGCGGCTGCGTCGGCCAGGTTTCTTCGCCGTCCAGGTCCGTTTTCGGAACGGGCGTTTCTTTGATCGGGAAGAGGGGCTTGCCCGTCACCCGGTCGAAGACGAACACGTGCCCCGACTTGGTCACCTGCGCCACGGCGTCGATTTTGCGGGGCCGTCCGTCGGGGCCGTTTTGGGTAACGGTTACGAGGTTGGGCGGGGCGGGAAAGTCGCGGTCCCAGACGTCGTGGTGGACGGCCTGAAAATGCCAGAGTCGCTTGCCGGTGCGGGCGTCGAGGGCCAGCAGGCAGTTGGCAAACAGGTTGCTGCCTTTGCGGTTGCCGCCGTAAAAATCGAAGGCCGCCGAGCCGGTCGGGACGTAGACGATACCCCGTTTGCGGTCTACGGCCATGCCCGCCCAGTTGTTGGCCGCGCCCACTTCGGTATTTTTGTAGACTTCTTTCGGCCAGGTATCGTAGCCGAACTCGCCGGGATGAGGAATCGTCCGGAACGCCCAGACGAGCCTGCCCGTCCGCACGTCGAAGGCCTGAATGTTGCCCGGAGCGGCGCTGGAGCCTTCGTCGAGGCGGAGCGGCATGATGATGAGGTTCTCGAAGAGGGTCCCCGGCGTGTTGGAGATCACGAATTTGTCCTTGGCGGTTTCGCCCAGGCCGCTTTTGAGGCTGATACGGCCACTTTCGCCGAACGTGGCAACAGGCTGTCCGGTTCGGGCATTGACCGCGTAGAGCCACGAGCCGAGGGCAAACAGGATCCGTTCGTCCTCGCCGGACCGCCAGTAGGTGACGCCCCGGTTGGTGTTCAGGCCGTTGACGTTCTTTTCGGAAAAACGCCATTTTTCGGTGCCGGTGGCGGCATCCAGCGCAAAAAGCCGGTTGGTAGCCGTAACGCCGTACAGCGTCCCGTTGACCATGATCGGGTTGCACTGCGCCTGTCCGGAATCGCCGCTATGGTATTCCCAGGCCATTTTCAACTGGCTGACGTTGGTGGTATTGATCTGGTCGAGCGGAGAGTAATGATTGCGGTCGGGGCCGCCCAGGTACTCGGGCCATTCGCGGGAAACAGCATCTAAGGAGGCTTCCGGACGGGTGGCCAGAAGCGTGACGGCGGTAATGAACGCGGCGGGGAGTAAAATTCGTTTCATAGTCGGTCGTGGACCGGGATTACACAGATTTGTGGATGAACCTGATCGCCCAGCGAGGCGAAGCATTCTACTTAATCGATAAATATGGGTAATCCCGGTGCAGGTAGTATCTTTGAAGTTAAACTTCATCAACGAAAAATACCAATGAATTCAACACCGATTACCACTTCGGTTTTCGATTTATTCAAGATAGGCCCCGGCCCGTCGAGCTCGCACACCATCGGGCCGATGAAGGCGGCTTTTGACTTCCTCGAACGACTGCAAAATCTGCCGGACGACCAGCTGGAAAAGCCTCGATCCGTCGATATTTACTTGTACGGCTCCCTAAGTGCCACCGGCAAAGGCCACGGAACCGACCGCGCCATCGTGGCCGGACTGCTGGGCTGGCAACCCGAAACGGTGGACCCGGACGAGCTGCTGAATCTGCTGAAAGACCCGGCCGTGCGGTATCCGGTCCGGATCGGCGGGACTGAGGTCTTCATTGGCCCCGAAAACATTCATTTTGAGCGTAAACGCTATAATTCGCCTTACGCCAATACGATGGTGTTGCGCTGCACTTCCGGGCGGCTGCAGCCCTCGGGTGATACCGCAGGAAACATTGAGGAAGCGGCTCACGGACTAAAGCCGACCGGCGGACCGTCCGGGAATACATTGCTGGAGGAAGAATACTATTCCATCGGCGGGGGCTTTGTGCTGCGAAAAGGCGAACCGGAGGCCAAACCCGCCCCGGTGGACCTGCCGTTTCCGTACAGCACAATGAAGGAGCTCCGGCAGCACCTGACCCGGCATCCGCTGACGCTGGAAGAACTGCTGCTCCGGAACGAAGAAGCGCTCACGGGCCGCTCCCGCCGCGACATTTACCGCCGCCTCGACGGGATTGTGGACGCCATGCACCGGGCCGTCAAACGGGGTCTGAAGCAAAGAGGCGTGCTGCCGGGTTCCATCAAACTGCAGCGTAAGGCACCAATCCTGTACAAGCAGGCCTGTGGTCTGGCGCAGTCGTCGGACAGCTTTCTGATCTTTTTGAACGCCTATTGTCTGGCCGCCAGCGAAGAGAACGCGGCCGGCGGCATCGTCGTGACGGCTCCCACCTCCGGCGCTTCGGGTGTGATTCCGGGACTGACCTACCTGGCCCGCCATCATTTTCACTACGACCGGGAAACCCTGCGGCGGGGCATGCTGGCGGCGGCGGCCATCGGATTTCTGGTCAAACACAACGCCAGCATCTCCGGGGCCGAAATGGGCTGCATGGGCGAAATCGGGACCGCCTCGGCCATGGGAGCGGCCTTTCTGACCTACTGCGCCGGGAAACCCATTGAGTCGGTGGAGGCCGCCGCCGAAATCTGCATCGAGCACCATCTCGGTATGACCTGCGACCCCATCGGAGGCTACGTCCAGATTCCGTGCATCGAACGGAACGCCATGGGAGCGGTCAAAGCCTACAACGCTTTTCTGCTGGCAACCTCTGGCGCACCAGCGCTGCAGAAAATCACGCTGGATTCGGTCATCAAGGTCATGAAGGCGACCGGCCGCGATATGTCGACCAAATACAAAGAGACCTCCGAAGCGGGTCTGGCCCTGAGCGCGACGGAATGTTAAGGTAGAGAAATCAAACAAATTGAGTGATTGAACGATTGAGTGAAGGAGTGAAGCCCTTTTAGGTAGCATTGCTCAGTCACTCAATCCTTCATTTCAATGGCTAATGTTTATACGCCCCGGCAACAGCGGATTCTGCTTATCGCCAGTATCCTGGTAATTGCCGGGTTTATTTTATTCGGGCTCCGGCAGTACATGTCCGCCTTTCTGGGTGCCGGCATCCTGTACGTGGTATTCAGACCGTGGTTCACGAACCTCGTTCATAAACGAAAAGTAAACCGGCGTCTGGTGACCATCCTCCTCATGCTCTTTGCGCTGATCGTCATCATCATGCCTTTTCTTGCCCTCAGTCTGCTGCTGGTGGACCGGATTCAGTACTACAGCCAGAACTCCGGTGAAATTCTCCAACTGGTCAATCAGCTCGAAAAAACTACCGGCATTGCGCTGACCAGTCAGGAAACCGTGCAGTCGGCCATCCGGCAGGGGACGCAGTTTGCCAGTCGGCAGTTTCCTTCCGTGGTCGGCGGGGCGCTGGACATCATCATCATCATCGGCCTGCTCTTCGTCGGACTCTACTTTATGTTTATGGAAGAAGAAGGCTTTCTGAAAGGCCTTCGGCGCTACCTGCCGTTCCGCGACGAAACGATCGACGAACTGGGAGTAGACCTGAAAAATATGGTGAACGCCAACGTACTGGGCCAGGCGCTGGTTTCGCTGGTACAGTCCCTCCTGACGGGCCTGACCCTCTGGATTTTCGGCATTCCGGACGCGGCGTTCTGGGGTGTGGTTGCCTTTTTCTTTGCGTTTATTCCGATTCTGGGAACACCGCTCGTCTGGGGTCCGGCCGGACTCATTCTGCTCTCGCAGGGCGAAACCGGACGGGGAGCGGGCATATTGATTGTCGGGGTGGTGGTCATCATCAACATCGACAACCTGCTGCGGATCGTGCTGGCCAAACGAATGGGCGATGTGCATCCGCTGATTACTCTGGCGGGTATTGTGCTCGGCGTTCCGATCTTCGGCATCCTGGGTCTGGTCATCGGGCCGCTGCTGCTGGCTTATTTCATCGTGCTGATGCGGGTGTTTGAGAAACAAAACCTGCAATATTGCAAAGACCTGACCGAGCGCGAACAGAAGGAAGCCCGCTTTCAGGAAAAAGCGGCTCAGTCGTAGCTGGGGAGAGTTGCCCAGTCCGATTAGCAGACAGGAGATGAAATTTTTTGTAAAAAAATTGTGCCGGTCCCGTTACTTTTCAGGTTCCTTCACGTCTTAGGCAGTCAAAATCCGGAGTTGCAAAATTGTACATTAATTTTGCAACTCCGGATTTTGGTTTTACAGCCGTCCGTTTTTCAAATCCGGCAACGCTCAGTTTCCGCGCCTTTGCCCGAACCAGACAGTCATCTCGCCGGGCCCCCGGTTCGACCAGGCGTAGTACGGAATCAGCGTTAGGGCTGCTGGCGCTGAGGACTTCAGCACCGTGATCCCACCCAGCAGATCCTTTTGGACCACCGTAGAGAAGCGCTGACCGGGTGCCAGCGTGGCCTTCAGGGCCTGTCCGTTATTGTCGATGCCTTCGGCGCAGTAGACGAGCGGCCCGCGCTCAATGGCGATCAAGCCTTTATCGGACGTTACCTTTTCGTTGGCGACCACTTCCCGCACCGGCATATCGAGCCGCAGCGTGACCACGTCACCCGGTTTCCAGGTGCGGGACAGCCGGACGTAGCCATTTTCGGTCTTGATCGACTGGGGTTTCCCGTTGATCAGCACCTGGATGGGCTTGGAGGCGGGGTTGGTGTACTGGTACAGGGAGCCAGGCATCGGCTGTCCGGTGGCCCAGCCCGGAATGCGGAGCATCATCGGAAACGCCACCGGTTTTTCCCCCGAGACCGTCAGCCGGACGCTGCCTTCCCAGGGATAGTTCGTCTGTTGGCTGATCTTAACTTTCTGGTTGTTTAGGGTAACCTCCGTTTCGTTCTCGGTTAGGAGGTTGACATACAGTGCATTGCCCCGGAGTGCGTAGATATAGCCCGGCAGCGAGGGCAGAAAACGGACCACATTCGTCGGACAGCAGGAGGTGTTGAACCAGGGAGCGCGGGTAGCGGCGGTCCGGACGTTGAACTTGTGCTGCCCGTCGGAGGCCAGCGGGTTTACGTAAAAAAACTTGTCGCCTTCCAGCGAAACCCCCGCCAGAAAACCGTTGTACAGCACCCGTTCAAAGACGTCCATGTAGCGGGCTTCGCCGGTCAGCAGAAACATCCGGTGATTCCAGAGCATGTTGGCTACCGCGGCGCAGGTTTCGGCATAGGCTTCCTGATTGGGCAGTTCGTAGGGTTTCCCGAACGCTTCGCCGCTTTCCTTCGCGCCCAGGCCGCCGGTGATGTATTGTTTCCGTTCGACCACGTCGGTCCAGATGTCGGTAAGCGCCTCCAGATACGCTTTCTGCTGTTTCATGGCGGCCAGATCGGCCATAGCCGCGTACAGGTAGCCCGCCCGGACGGCATGGCCGGTGGCTTCCCGCTGCTGGGTCACGGGCAGATGGTCCTGAAAGTAGGCGGGGCCGTACCCGGCAAATTCATCGTACAGCTTGCGCTTGTCCGCGCGCCCGCGCATGTCCACCAGAAACTGGGCAAAGTCCAGATACCGCCTGTCGCCCGTGACCCGGTAGAGTTTGGCCAGTCCAAGCTCTGTTTCCTCGTGCCCCGGCACTACCACCAGCTGACCCGGCTGCGGCCCGATAACCTGCAGGAGGTGGTTGGCGTTTTTGACGGCGATGTCGAGAAAATTGCGTTTGCCGGTCGCCAGGTGGTGCGCCACGGCCGCTTCGTACATATGCCCGACGTTGTACAGTTCGTGGCTGTGGGCTTCGTAGCTGTAGCGCGTCGGGCCAGCCCCTTTATCCTTGCGGGCGGTGCTGTCTTTGAGGATGGTCCGGATGGTGTAGAGGTAGCCGTCGGGCTCCTGGGCCGCGGCGACCAGCGTGATGAGACTGTCGAGGTAGCGGTCGAGCCGGGCGTCGTAGTGCGTCTGCAGGGAATACGCCGCGCCTTCCATCACCTTGAACACGTCCGAGTCGTCGTACCGAATGCCGCGGAAGGTGCCCGGAGCCAGTCCGCCCGCCACGGCAAAGTTGGTGATCCGCCCGGTTTCTTCGCACTTCTTAAAATCAAAGGGAAGCGTCACGGTTCGGTTAATTTCCAGACGCGGAAACCAGAAGCCCCGGTTGATTTTTACGTCCGTAAACGGGACCGGAACTAGCGGATAATCCTGAGCCGGACAGAGCCGGCAAAAGAGGAGCAGACAGGGGAGCAGGAGCGAGCGAAGCATGGCTGATTAAATTGCGATTAGAAATGAAGATATTCTGACCGGGTAAGGTAATATCTGGTACTTTATTTGTGTTTATTCAATATCAAAGGGGCATAATTATCCGATTTACCTACTTTATTGGATTTATTTGATAAAGATTGCACAATTTTCAGTTCCGGAACGGCAATCAATTAAATGTCAATTAAATCCCCTGTCTGGCTGGTAGAGCAAGTAGGAAAGTTTAAACCCGGAGCCTAATTTTGAATCAAACACCCGTACATCAGTAACCGCACCAGCGGAAGACCATGAACCTGAACGTCATTTCATCCCAGCAGACTTACCGTTTTCAGGCGGGCCTGCCGAACCAAATTGTCGGACAATGGTCGGAGGAACAGGCGCACGCCTGGTATGCCGCCCAACCCTGGATGACCGGCTGTAATTTCAACCCCAGCACTGCCATCAACCAACTGGAAATGTGGCAGGCCGAAACGTTCGATCCCGAAACGATCGACCGCGAGCTTGGCTGGGCGCGTAGCCTCGGCTTTAATACGATGCGCGTTTTTCTGCATTACCTCGTCTGGCAGCATGACCGCGAGGGCCTGAAGCAGCGCATGGATCAATACCTGACGATTTCGATGAAGCACGGCATCCGCACGATGTTTGTCTTCTTCGACGATTGCTGGAACCCGAACCCGCAGATCGGGCCGCAGCCCGACCCGATGCCGGGCGTGCACAACTCCGGATGGATGCAGTGCCCCGGCCAGAAAGAGGTAAGCGACACGACGCTTTACCCGGTTCTGGAAGAGTACGTTACCGACCTGCTGGCGGCCTTTGCCGACGACGAGCGGGTGGTGATGTGGGACCTGTACAACGAGCCGGGCAACTCGGCGCACGTGAACGAATCGGTGCCGTTGCTGAAGAAGGTCTTCGAATGGGCCTGGTCGGTGCGGCCTTCGCAGCCGCTGACGGTCGGCATCTGGAACTTCTCGGAGCAGTTTGACCTGCTGAACACCATGTCGCTGTTCTACTCCGACATTGTCAGCTTCCATTTTTACTGGGACATTCCCGGCATGGAAAAGATCATCACGAAGTGCCAGGCGTACCAGCGTCCGGTTCTCTGCACCGAGTACATGGGCCGCACGACGGGCTGTTATTTCGAAACGCACCTGCCCGTGCTGAAGCAGCATAACATCGGCGCCATCAACTGGGGTCTGGTGTCCGGTCGCAGCAACACAATTTATCCCTGGGGCTCGCCGGAAGGTTCCCCGGAACCGGCGGTCTGGTTCCACGACATCCTGCGCGCCGACGGTACGCCGTTTGACGAGCGCGAAGTGAAGTTCCTTCAGGAGATTCACCGCGCTACGGAGCAAGTGCCGGTTGAAACTGTAACTGCATAAGGGCCACTTCGGTGGTTCGCAAACGATAAATCATAGTAGATTGGATTGGTAGAGGGGTTGGTAAACCCGCCGTACAGTTGTGCGGCGGGTTATTTGTTTTCCGGGGTTTTGTCCCTGGGCGGGCTTGCCCGCCGTGCCCTTCCGCCGCGACTTACGTACGCCTTTGCCTAAGGTTTCGGAGCGGCCGGCAACAAAAAAACGTTTACCGGGTATCTATTTGAAACCTTATTTCAAGCAGGTATGCCATCCGCATTTTCGCTCAATATTTCCGGATACGACACTCGTCATGGCAAATGGCAGGACCGCATAGGACAAGTCCGGGCGGCCATCGACCATCTGGACGCCGATGTGGTGGTATTGCAGGGAGTTGCGTACGATAGACGAATCAATATAAAAAATCAAGCTGAACAACTGGCGGAAATCCTGACCGATTACTCCTTCAGCCATTACGAACCCATGAGCACCACCGGGGGCGTTACCGAAAGTTTAGCCGTGCTTTCGAAGGTCGCGCCCTCCGATGTGTTTGTCCACCGCCTGAGCCGTCGCCCGGAGGTGACCGATACCGACCGGGTGCTGATGCACGCCGCTTTTTCGTTTGCCGACGGCCGGGCGTTCAACGTCTTCAACGTCAATCTCTCGCCGGTCTATGAGCAGGCGTTCGACAACATCCGGGATTTGATGCTATACGTCAATGCCTTCGAGTTGCCGGGGCTGATTATCGGCGATTTCAACCGGCCGCACAACAGCCCGTTGATGGCCAACATGCGCGAAGGCGGCTGGTCCGACGCCTACACGACCCTGTTGCCGAACGACGACGGGTATACCTTCGAAAGCCCCAACCCGACCGTCCGCCGGACGCAGGCCTGGGTGAAAGGCATCGAACCCAAAAAAGCCAGAGTAATCATGAGTGAAACCAACGACATCCGGATGTCCGGGCATCGGGGGCTGTATATTTCCTGGGAATGACTGAATGATTGATTGACTGAATGACTGCTTTCATTATTATTCAGTCATTCAGTCAATCAATCATTCAGTCATTAAAATTTAACAATTCAACGCTATGAACCCAACTCAACTAAGCTACGAACTCCGGGAAGGAGAGAGTGAGGACCTGACGCGCCGCCGCTGGATGGTGGGCCTGTCGATGCTGGGAGCCGCTGCCGGGCAGGTGGTCGGACTGTACCAGACCGGAATCATCAAACATCTGCCGGACCCGCCGATTTCCCTTTTCAATTCGGATAAAGTGGATGCTTCGGATTACGGGTACAAGCGGCTCGATACGCCGGATGCGCTAATGATGCTGGTCAATTACGGCATTACGGCCTGGCTGGCTGGAGCCGGAGGAATTAACCGCGCCGAGGAACAGCCGCTGCTGCCCATTGCCACGGCGGCCAAAGCGGTAGTGGATTCGGCCACGGCCCTGAAACTGGGCGTGGAGGAGTGGGAAGAAAATAAAGCTCTGTGTTTTTATTGTCAGGTGGCCACCGTCGCCTCGCTGGCAACGGTGGCGCTGGCCCTGCCGGAAGCCGTCAAAGCTTTCCGGAATCTATTTCGTTAGAGGCTGCTGACGCGAAGTTCTTCATAATTGCCGACCAGAACGGACGCTTCGTGAAGAAGCTCCGTTACGGCAATTTCTTCGCGCAGCGCTTCGATCTTCTCGTCCATTTTGGCAAGCTCAATAATGGTATCGGCAAACTGCGACCGGTTGCGAAGGTGGCTATGTTGAGCCAGCAGAACGCGACCCAGTTGAATCAGGCTTAAAGACGTCCGGAGCTCGGGAAGCTGCCGGCTGTACTTGGTAATTTTAACGGTGCTCATTGAAGTACGGTGGTTTGCTGCAAATGTACAAACTCATAACGCTGTTTAGAAGTGCTTGGTGCTGATTTAGTCAACATTAATCAAATTTTAAACCGCTCAGTATGAATGAATTTATTAATGTAAATTTAATAATGTGATGGCTACGCTGCCCGCTGAGTTTGAGGCCCTGCTGCATTCGTCCGAACCCCCGGAAGACATCCTCGAACGCCTGGTCCGGCGGGTGGGCGAGGTGCTGAAGGCGGACCGCTGTTTTCTGTATGTCCGCCGTCCCCACGAACGGCGGGGCCGCATTATGTTCTGCTGGCGCAAAGACGAGACCATTCCCGACGTGATCCAGCCGGACTGGCAGGAAGATACCACTACGCTGCCCGACGAAGACCCGCTCTTCAATGCGGCCCTGACCGGGCGGCTGTCCGTGTATGTCGACGATGTGGAAACGGCGCCACCGACCGTTCTGAACCGGGAATTTGAGCACCGCACCTTCGGCCACCGGGCGCTTATTCATGCCCACGCCACCGAAAACGGGCAGCTCTGGGGCATCCTCCAGCCCGCCGTTTTCGGAAAGCCGCGTCACTGGACCGATGCCGACCGTTCGCTCATGGAAATGCTGCTGCCCCGGCTCGTAGACGTGCTGAAACGGCAACCAGACCGGCAGGCGGACTCCGGCAGATAGGTAATTTCAAACAATACGTATCCCTATACGTTGTGTGGATTAGTTTGCTTTTATTCACACCTACAGATCACGTATGGAAGCTTTAACGAAGCCCGAAACCACCACCGAAGACGAATCAGCCTACTCGGTTGCCCCGGACGTTGCGGGGATGAAGATCATTTTTGTAAACGTTTACTTCGTGGGTGAGCCTCGTCCCGGTAGCGACTGGGTGCTGGTTGATGCGGGGACTTCCGGTTCGGCGAACCGCATCCGGCAGCAGGCCGAAAAACTGTTCGGGCCGAACAACCCGCCGAAAGCGATTGTGCTGACCCACGGGCACTTCGACCATGTCGGGGCGCTCGACGGCCTGCTGGCGGAATGGGATGTGCCAATCTACGCCCATCCGCTCGAAATGCCGTTTCTGCGCGGCAAATCGCATTATCCGCCGCCGGACCCGGCGGTGGGCGGCGGAGCGATGGCGTACCTGTCGTGGCTTTTCCCGACGCATCCCTATGATTTCGGCGACCGCGTAAAGCCGTTTCCGGAGGATGGGACCATTCCCGAAATGCCGGACTGGAAAGTAATCCATACGCCCGGCCACGCACCCGGCCATGTGTCACTGTTCCGGAGCACCGACCGGGTGCTGATTGCCGGGGACGCTATCACGACGACCAACCAGAACTCGGCCATTGCGGTCATGACGCAGAAGGAAGAACTGCACGGTCCGCCGGCTTACTTTACCATCGACTGGGTGGCTGCCCGCTCATCCATCCAGAAACTGGCGGCGCTGAATCCCACGGCGGTCGGCACCGGGCACGGCAAGGCCCTCAAAAGTTCGGCACTGCCGCAGCATCTGGATAATCTGCTGGCCCGCTTCGATGATATGGAGGTTCCCAAAGGCGGCCGGTATGTCCGCCAGCCCGCCCATACGGATGAAGAGGGAATTGTCGATATGCCCGCTCCGGTGTCCTACCACGTGGCACGGGCCATCGGCATCGGACTCATCGTCGGCACGGTGATGTGGCTCCTGAGCGGAAGCGACCGGGACGACGATTAAATGAAGGTCTTTTTCTGCATAAATTGACGACGAAAAATAATTTCTCAAGTGTTAGTTGTTGCAGGATATTTTTTCTTAATTTGTACAAATTTTAAAATTCAATGCAAACAGGTAAAGTAAAATTCTTCAATGAGTCCAAAGGATACGGATTCATTAAGCCGGACGATTCAAGTGAAGACATCTTCGTCCACGTTTCAGGACTGATTGACCAGGTTCGTGAAAACGACTCGGTTAAATTCGAGGTGGAAAAAGGCCGTAAAGGTCTGAACGCCGTTAACGTTGAGCTGATCTAATCGGAAGATTCTGAGATATTTTGGTTCCTTGTCAAAAACCACGCTAGCGGCGTGGTTTTTTGTTTTATATCGTTGCTACACTCAGTTCAGGAAACATTGTCGGGCGGTTTTGGTGTTTATTCACAAACACCAAGTTCAATACGTTCATGGAAACTGAGAAAAGAAATAGATTGATAGCGGGGATAAGTGTCGGACTGGTAGCGCTTGTGGCGATTTTTTTTCTGGTCAGGAGTTACATTAAAAAAGATCCGGCAACGGGAGAAATAACCTTTGGCGATCCCAAGAAACCCGCCTGGAACCGGACCGAAGCGCTGCAACTGATGAGTCGCCTGACTCAGTTTGCCGATTCGGTGGGCGTGGACACCAGCCGTTACAGCCTCTCGGGCGCGGCGACCGAACCGGAAGTGGACAAAAAATTCCGGCAACTGCTGGCCGAACTGCGCTACGGACAGAAGGTGACGGGCCTGATGCAGAATCCGTTCGAGGAAAAGATCGACACCGTCTGGGTCGGCAGCATTGAGCTCAAACCCGAACTGGTCGATTCGCTGCACCGCACCTCCGAATTTGCGCCCTACCGCCAGCTGGTCGAGCACTACGGGCGGCTCAAACGCACCGCAGGCGGAGATACGCTGAAACAGATTCAGAAAACGCTGAACTTCTACCGCT
Organism: Tellurirhabdus rosea; assembly: GCF_026278345.1. Lineage (NCBI taxonomy): Bacteria > Pseudomonadati > Bacteroidota > Cytophagia > Cytophagales > Spirosomataceae > Larkinella > Larkinella roseola. The sequence goes on along the minus strand of NZ_CP111085.1, from coordinate 792,514 downwards.
GGCTGAACCGCTACGAACTCGACCGGTTTGCCGTCGTGAACATCCCAGCCGCCGAACTGAACGTTTTCGACCGGACCGGCAAGCGGCTGATGCCTATGGAAGTGATTGCCGGCAGCCTCGACAACAAAACTCCGCTGTTTACCAGTTACGTGACGGACATCATCGCTTACCCGTACTGGAACGTGCCCGACGGCATTGCCCAAACGGAACTGCTGCCGCGGATTCAGCGCAACGTCGGCTTTATCGATAACCAGAACCTGGAAGTACTGGACAAGAAATCCGGGAAAGTCCTGGACCCGTACAGCATCGACTGGGCGTCTGTGTCGTCGGATAATTTCCCGTACCGGATTCGGCAAACGTCCGGCTGTCATAATTCGCTGGGTTTGATCAAATTCAACCTGAATGGGCCGGGGGCCATTTATTTCCACGACACCAACTCCCGTTCGCTGTTTACGGCGACGACCGACCGCTGGCGCAGCCACGGCTGTGTGCGTCTGGAAAAACCCGTAGAACTGGCGAATTATATGCTGGAGGCGGTCAAGTTTGACGAAGGTTTTTACAACCGCTGTTTAATCGATCAGAAGCCGTCTACCTTCCCGCTGCCGAAGAAATTTCCGGTCGTGGTCATCTACAACCTGGCCGACGTGAACCAGCAGGGGCAACTGGTCTTTTACAAGGACGTTTACAAAATGAAGGTGTAAGCGGGTTTCGCGCAGATGGGCGGTTCGCCGCTGCGACGCAAATTTTAAGGCGCAGATTAACGCAGAAAAATCTGTGAAAATCTGCGCCTTAAAATTTGCGTCGCAGCGGCGAGAGATTAATTTATTAACTCAAGAACGACGACATTTTCAGATACTGCTGGCTCGGGTGGTACAGAAACAGGCAGGTTCCGCCCTTGATGGCCTCGATGATGGTGGGCGTCAGGTCGTTGGGGATGGCGGGGCAGCCCTGGCTACGGCCCAGACGACCCGTGCGGCGGATAAAGTCTTCACACACATAATCGGCCCCGTGAATCACGATAGCCCGGTCGTAGGCGTTGTCGTTAAAGCCTTTTTCCAGTCCTTTCAGTTTCAGCGACAGACCGTGCTTGCCCTGGTAGGTTTGCATTGTCTGGTAAAAGCCGAGGCTGGACTGGTAGGATGAGTTTTTGTTGGAGAAATTCAGAGCGTTGAGTTCACCCGAATTGCGCCCGTGGGCGACGTACGTATTGAAGAGCAGTTTCCGTTTCGCCAGGTCGATGATGTACAGCCGTTTGTTGCTGGAAGGCTGGCTCAGGTCCGCGATGGAGATGACGGGGCGGATGGACGGCATCTTCTGCAAACCTTTCAGAGCGTATTCGAACACATCGCGGCGCAGGCCATATTCGTCGAGGCGCAGTTCTTCATAAACCGCCATGTATGAGGCCGTTCGGGCGTCAGGAGCAGTTACAGAGACGGGAGCGGGAAGCGAGTGATTACTGATCGTGGTGAAGCTGCACAGGGACAGAGCAAGCGCAAGAATCTTTTTCATACGTTCGGGTTAGAGTTCTGTTCAGGCTTATATCTTAACGAAAAGTCTACTAAAATAATTCGTTATTGGGTAATTATCCAATAGGTAAGATGACTTTATGCGACATTCCCTTTCCAGTATTTGGATGAATTTCAAGGTTACCGTCCAGTTTTGCTATGCTGGCTTGGATGCTGCGGAGGCCGATACCTACTTGCCGCTGATCGAGGGCTGAGAGGTCGTATCCCTGTCCATTGTCCACTACTTTCAGCAGTAGACTCCCGTTTTGCTGGTAGAGTTCCAGATCGATGATGGATGCCTGTGCATGTTTGATAGAATTATGAATCAGTTCACGGGCAACCTGAAAGACCAGTTGGCTCGTCTGTTCGGGCAGGGGGGCTGCCACGTTATGCGTAAAATTTACTTCCGGGCCGTTGGGGAGCCCGGATAATTGTTCGACAAACTGCGTGAGCGAAGGGACCAAACCCTGTTGGCTCAACTCAGCGGGCATGAGCGCGTGAGAGACACCACGCACATCGTGAATAATGCGTTCGAGCCGGGTGATATAGGCCCGCACAAAAAAGGTCAGCGGCTTTGGTAATGTAATTTCATCTTTTTCCATCTGGAGTTTCAGCACCGCCAAGTCGGGTCCAATCTGGTTGTGGAGATCGCGGGCGAGCCGCCTCCGTTCATCCTGCTGCACGTTGAGGGTGAGTTGGTGCTGTTCGCGGAGGAGCCGTTCCCGTTCGTCGCGATATGCCTTGAAGCGGTAAGCCAGCCCAAACATCAGTACGGCGGTTTCGAACACTACGGTAAGTCCATACACGGGCATAGGCACATACACCAGCTGGTTTGGAGTAAGCAGATTGGTCAGAAAGAACGTGGCGGCCACGAAGATGATAGGGACAAAAGCCAAAAGATAAACCCGTTGGCGAAGCCCCAGGTAGATAAAGCTAATAACGAAAATGAAAATGGGAGGGTAAAGAAGGTATTTTCCATCGTAAAGTACCTGTTGTAGCCTTTTCCAACCGGTGGACGCTGGCCCGAACCGCTGAATAAGCCAGGCTTCGGCAAAATAGCCGGCCAACCAGAAAGCCCATAGCAGCAGGACGCCATTACTGAGACGGTAAACCCAGCGGGGGACGTAGGTTTTACTTTCCAGCAGGACACGAAGAAAGAGCAGGTTGCCGCCCATGATAAGGCCAATAAACACGTCGCTGACGTGAATACCGCGTAGTCCGAGTTGCCCGTCGAGATACAACTCGCCCCAAACGCCTTCGCTCGCCATGAGTGCGCCGAGGTGCGCAAAAACGTAAACGCTGTAGAGCCCGTACAGGCTGCCGTGCCGGGAGATCGCCAGATAAGCCCCCCACACTACCGCAAACAGGAGCCAGCCCGTGATGCCGCCCCAGAGCGTATTGTCGTTAAGGGCGTGTTGCGTAAAAACGGCCGGTTTCCATAGCCGGACGGGCAGGCGGTGGGTTCCGGGCTCCTTACGCAGCTTCAGGTAGACCGTGCTGGTTTTTTCCGGCGCAAAAGCCATCGGCAGCACGAAGTACCGGTGAGGCACGGGCCGGGCCAGAAAGGGCGTCTGCCAGTGGAGCCTCGGCGACTGCCCAACCCACCGATCGTCTGTCAGGACGAACGCCTGAACCTCATTGAAATACGAATAGCCCACTTCCAGCAGCATCGTCAGCGGCCGCGACTCCGTGTTACGCACCGAAAACCGAATCCAGTGCGGCGCGGCGCCTTCCACGGAAACGGGCGAAGTTGTGGGCCTGAAACGCGACCGGGCGGCCACCTGCTCCACGTTCATGCGCCCCGTCGAATCCCGGAAAAGGGCCAATCCCTGCGGAAAAAAGCATTGGACGGTGCGGTGATTGACCGGATACACCGGTGGACCCACCTGCGCCACCGTAGGGCCGGGATAGCTTCCCAATACAAGCAGCCAGTAAATCCAAAAGACCTGTCTCATCTACTGCACCATTTGGTTGCAGACGGGAAAGGTACGGAGCGATAATAGCGTGTTCAACAGGGAATTACCCGTTTTTCGTGAGCGACGGAGGGAGATTTTCGGGTGGTTTTTACCACAAAAAGGGTAGGCGGGAAAATACAGGGTTGGGGTGATGCGGAAGAGGGGCGGGAGGGCTAGATTGGGTGTGGGAGAACCCAATCAACCATAAAACGTACAATCGCCATGTTCCTGTTTCAACGCATACGTTTCACTTTCGTAAAGTTAGCTGCTCTGCAATTGCTTTTTGCTTTCCATCAGGCCCAAGCCCAGGGCTTTCATATTATTTGTTCACTAGGAGGAAATCCCGGATATAACCCGCTCTATGACCAACCTCCTACAGCGTATGCCGTTGCAGAGATCAATCAGATTGCCAGCCATTTGTGCCCGATGGGTTGTGGAAGTTTTAGCCTGGTAGGAAATCCGTTTGTGCCCAATGCAGCCGCATTAACCCTGGCACCGGGCGTGACAAAGATTGCCTACAACCCGGTTTTTATGAATAACCTTCACTTCACGTATGGGCCGGCAGCGAGTTATGGAGTCCTTGCCCATGAATTTGGACACCACATAGACTTTTTCAATCCTGCCGCATGGATGGATCACTCGTGGGGGCGAGAATTAAGGGCCGATGCCTGGGCGGGGTGTGCGCTGGCAAAAGCCGGCTTAGGAATTCAGGAGATGAGTGTTGCACTACAGGCTATTGCAAACTATCCTTCTCCCTCTCACCCAGGCTGGCAACAGCGTCTCCCAGCTTTATATTCTGGCTTTATAAACTGCGGAGGGCGTCAGCAGAGGTGGCCCCAGCAAAGCTTACCTCTAACAAGTCGTTAACTAATTAATTTTCTTATTATTAAGTTGTGATCTTAATCCCCATGCCCCTCCGCCTCCTTCTCGCCGATGACCACCAACTCTTCGCCGATGGCCTGCGCTCGTTGCTGGAAAGCGAGCATCCGGTCGTGGGGTGGGTGCGGAACGGGCGGGAGGTAGTGCGGGCGCTGGAGGAACAACCCGTCGATGTGGTGCTGATGGACATCGAAATGCCCGTCATGGATGGCCTCGAAGCCGCCCGGCAGGTGAAAAAACGCTGGCCGCAGGTGAAAGTCCTGGCCGTCAGTATGCGCGGCGATTACGATTCGGTCCGAAAAATGCTGCTTGCCGGGGCCGACGGCTACCTGCTCAAGTCGGTTGGGAAGTCGGAACTCATGAAAGCGTTGGAAGTGGTGCAGCAGGGGCAGATTTACGTTTGTCCGGAGCTGGCCCCAGTGCTTTTTCACGGCGTGGCCCGGCGACCTATGCCTGCTAATCTCCCCGGCGAATCGCTGACCCGCCGGGAGAAGGAAATCACCGCGCTCATCGTGGATGGATTCAAAGATCGGGAAATTGCGGATAAGCTGAATCTCGCGCCGGATACCATCAAAACGCACCGCCGTAATATTCTTGCCAAACTGGGTTGCCGCAACACCGCCAGCCTCGTGAAATACGTTTTAGAAACCAGATTGTTGGAAAAGGAATAAGGAAACAGCCCTTTTCAAACGACTGCGCCCCGGACAATTTCCTGGTTGTCCGGGGCGCATTTTTTGCAAACTGGTAGCCGGTTAGGCAACCTTAGTTTGTGTTTCCTCCTTCCTCACCGGCTGATCACCTTCAGCAGCGTTCCCCGGCTGACCTGGTCGCCGGCCTTCAGGCTGTTAAGGACACCAAGTTCTTCGACCCGGCTGGCGGGCATGCCCATGGCGGTCATCACGTCGCGGAACGAGCCGTCGCGGGGGGCCTGCCGGATGCGGACGCGCTCGGGCTGGCGGTTCAGCTTGTCGGGGTCCGTGAGCGTCCGGAAGTTGTTGGCCACGGCCTGAAAGTTCGAGAAGTTGGCGTTGAACGTTCCCGCGGGAGCCAGGCCGTGCAGGGCGTAAATGCTGTTGCCGTGCTGAATCAGCCAGCTGCCGATTTGCAGGGTATTGGCCGCACTTTGCTGCTGCTGTTGCTGGCCCTGCTGGGGCTGCTGCTGCGAGATAATCACCAGCGCGGGATTGCCGTTGATGGTCGTCCGGCTGCTTTCCAGCACCCGCAGGCCCAGGTCCTGCACCATTTTCTGGCCCGCTTCATCCAGCGAACTGCCCTGCGCCGGCATCAGAATCATGGCCGATTTGCCGTCTTTCGGACCCATCTGAAACTGGGCCGGGGAGTTCTGGTGCTGCCAGCCGCGCGGAACGGGGAACTGGAACTTGAGTTCGGGATGGTAGAACATATCCCCTTCAACGAAGCCCTGTTTGGGATCTTCTCCAAAAATAATCCCGTCGATCATCCGCAGATACCCTTCCCGGTTAACCTGGTAGGTTTTGGGATTCTTCGCCTGAAAATCTTTGGCCATGTCGTGCACGCGGTTGTAGCGGTTGCCCGGGTCCGGGTGCGTCGAAAGCATGTTCGGAACGGCCTGCCCGGAATTATCCTGAATCCGTTTGATGGTGGCAAAGAAGTTGGCCATCTGGTGCGCGTCGTAGCCGATTTTGCTCGAATACTCGACCCCGATCTCGTCGGACTCCGATTCGTGGTCGCGGCTGTAGCGCAGGTTCAGGAGCTGGGCACCCTGCAGGGCCGTTTCCAGCAGCTGGCCCGAGCGGTCGAGCAGGATGGACCCCAGGATGGCCCCGCCGGTCGTGAAAATCTGGCTTGTCTGCTGCCGGGCTGAGTGCTGCGCCGTGATGTGTCCGATCTCGTGACCCAATACCCCCGCAAACTCGGCCTCGTTGTTGAAATGCGCCATGATGCCCCGCGTGAAATACACGAAGCCGCCCGGCACGGCAAAGGCATTGACCACCGGCGAGTCTACGATAAAGAACTGGTAGGGCAGGTCCGGCCGGTGCGAGATGCTGGCCATCGCCTTTCCTTTCTGGTTAATGAAGTCCTGGAGTTTTTTGTCCTCGTAAATCCCCATGGTGGCCACCACCGAAGGGTGTGACTGCTGACCGAGCGCAATTTCCTGCTCCTTGGACATGAAAATGACCTGGCGTTTTCCGGTCACCGGGTTGCGCGAACAGGTTACAAAACCGAACAGCGTGGCAAAAACCACCAGTCGGGTAAGCAGTGCATGAATTCGAATATGCCTCATCATAGCTCCTTTCATGGGAGTTAGTTGAACGATAGGATAGAAGCCGTCGGTAAGTCTTTTCAACAGCCATTTGTTAAGTATAACTGCCGAGCGGGTAATTTTTGTTTTATGGCTTACCAAACGAGCCGCGAAGGTACACCGAAGCCGCCTACAAACGCAAAAGCCGGGCAGAACCCGGCTTTTGTCGCGAACGTTAATCCCTTCTTAATCAACAGAAAAGAATTCTGCGGCTTGTTCCAAAAGCCGTTCTCAGATAAAGACCTGATATTGTAGCACCAACTGACCGCGTCGACCGGCAGGTGCCAGCCCCGTTCCCGAAGCCCGGTAGTACGGCCGGTTCTGGTAATCGAGCGAAACCTTGCTGTTGTGCCCGCGGATGAGGTAGTTTACGCCCAGGTTGTAAACGCCCATCGGTTTGGTCAGGCGCTGGTAATCAGCAATCTGGGCCGAAGCGTAGGGCATCAGCGTGCCGTTGCCGTTCAGCAGGTTCTGCGACAGCAGATAACCGATCTGCGAATACCAGACCTTGCCGGTGCCAAACATGGGAAACGCGTTGCCCTGCGTGCCCGAAACGCCGGGAAGTGCCACGGTCGTGCCGCTGGCCGGATTCATCAGGCCGTTATACCGCAGGTAGTTGACGCCGTAATTCGTATGGAAATAGCCCACGTAGGCCGAAAGGGCCGTGCCCTTCGCCCGGTTCACCGGCATATCCAGGTAGGCGGCCAGCGACCACAGATTCATGGCCTGGTAAACCGTGTCGGTCGCCGCCTCGCCGCGTTCCGGAGCGCCCCGGTGCCACATGGCGTTCTGCTGGGTGATGAAGCCGCCTTCCAGGTTGAAGATTTTCTTTTTTCCCAGATACGTTCCGGTCATGTAGCCCGGCGTGATGTGCGCTTCCTTGTCGAAGAACTGGTACAGAAAAAGCCCTTCGTACTGCTTCGAATGGCCTTTCTGCGCAAAGCTGGAGTTGGTCGAGAGGGCGGCCGGGGCGGTGCCGTTGGTGCTGATCGGGAACGGGTCACTGATGCCTACCCGGTAGTCGATGCGCCCGACCTGACCGCGGGCGTAAACCGAAAGTTTCCGGCCGAACTCGTCGGTCTGGTCAACCGTTGCCTGCGCGAAAACCGGCACGTCCATCGTCATGATCGAACTGATGCCCGGCTGGCTGAAGCGGGAAAGCCCGTTGACGATGGTCAGGCCGCCGCCCAGTTTGAGATAATCCCTGCCTTTGAAAACAGTGTATTCGCCGAGCGCGTCGTGGAAGAAAGCGGCAATCTTCCGGTTGGAAGGCGTTCCGTTGGTGTTGTAGCCCGGAAAAGCGTTGAGGTAGTTGAAATTGTTCATCCCGAACTGGAAATACAGAAACGTCCGGTCGTTGATCTGGCCGTACAGCTGAATCCGCGTGCGGCGTAAGCCAATGTCGACCGTCTCGGCGCGGGGCTCCTGGATGACCGTCGTGCCGGGGTTGCTCTGGTTGAAGCGGACCCAGGTCTGGTTCAGAAACGTGGCTTTGAAATAGTGTGAGCCATCGGCGTTGAGGTTGTATTTGAGTTCGTTCCTGTCCGGAGCAACCACCGGCCTGGGAGCCGCCGCGGCCGTCAGCGTGTCGGGCGTGTTCTGGGCAAAGGCGCTACCGGCAGCCCAAAGGCCACCCATTGCCAGCAAAATAGCTTTTGAGGTCATTTGAAAATAAATAAGGCGTTTCCCGGAACGATGACGTCAGGAATGCGTGGAAAAGACACTTGAAAAAGAAGAAACCGGCTCAGGCCGGAAGGTGGTGGCGCCACGCACAATGAAGCAGATAAAGCGGCCGCCGGAGAGCGGAGAAATCACCCGCGGAGGTAAGAGAGGTGGGTTCCGTTATCAGTAATTCCGACGGGGAACCGAGGGTCAACGGGCTGGCAGCGAGGCCAAACAGATCAGAATCGTCGGTGTCCACCTCGACGGCGGCGGAAAGGAAAACACCCTCCGGCGCGGCTTCCCCGGCCACGAATTGAGCGTTCTCCCGCCGGGCGCTAAACTCCGGGGCCGCGACACGATTCCACACCCACCAGCCGGCCAGCAGCGCCAGGACAATCAGTGTTATTCGTATCCAGCCTTTTTTCAGCATAGCGTCGTCCAGTTTAGCGCCAGTCGGGGCGAATGGCCGCCAAAAGGTGCAAACGTACTGGTTTTTTACCGGGAAGAAGGCAGATGGGGATAAAAATTAGTGTAAAAATCGACGAATCGGCAAACAAAGCGAACAGACAATGACTTACATGTCGGTGCGGATAGATTTCGGCACAGGAGAAAACTAACCAACCATACCATGAAAAAGATGTTTGTTTTGGCGGCCCTTCTTTCGAGCACGGTGCTAATGGGTGCGCAGGCAGTAGCCCAAACGACGCAGGGGTCAGGCTCCTCTTCTTCCAACACGCAGACTACCGATACGCAGAACCCGGCCGCTATGCCGGGCAGCACGACTTCAACGGGTCAGAATAATGGCTCCATGCAGAATCAGGGCAGCTCCCAGTCGCAGCCCGGCACCATGCAGGGGCAAAGCGGCACCGGCGCAGGCCGCGAAAGCCGCCCCGGAACATCCGGCTCTACCACCACGGGCAGCAGCACTTCGGGCAGTACCGCCTCGGGCAGCACCTCCACGGGCAGCGCCATGGGCAGCAGCGGGACGCTCTCGACGGGCAAAGACCTCGCCGCGAGCGCTTCTCTTTCCAATCGTCACACCATTCTGCTGACCGCCCTGAAAGCCGCCGGACTGGCTGACCGCGCCTCCAGCGGTGGCCCGTACACGGTTTTTGCCCCCACGGACGACGCCTTCAACCGGCTGCCTTCCGGTACGCTCGACAACCTGCTGAAGCCCGCTCAGAAGCAAAAGCTGACCCGGATTCTCGGCTACCATGTCGTAGAAGGCGCTGTAGCGGCCGCCGACCTGCAGGACGGCCAGACGCTCACCACCCTGGCGGGCGAAACGCTCACCGTCAAAAAACAGGGCAATACAGTAACGATCCGTGACGCCAAAGGCAAGTCCGCCAACGTAGTCCAGGCCGACATCCGTGCCACCAACGGCGTCGTGCATTCGATCGACACGGTGCTGATGCCGGCGAAATGAAATGACTGATTGATTGAATGACTGAATGACTGATTCGCTCCGCAGTGCTAGAATTAGCGAAGCAAATCAGTCATTCAGTCATTCAATCAATCAGTCATTTTATTCTACCACCACCTCATCCACCGCTACCGTCGTCGCCCGTCCGTCCGGGGCGGGGCCGGCGTTTTTGGCGCGGAGGCGTACATAACGGGCGCGGGCCGTTTTGAAATCGGCGATGACGGGTAAAATGCCCCAGGTGCCTTCCAGCGGATATTGGACCGGCTGGGCGATGGCATCTTTGTACGTATTGCCGTCCTGCGAAAGCGAAATCTCGACCGAAGACGGCGGGAAGTCACGCGCCGGGATTCGCTTCAGGAAATTGGCCGAAACCTTCGTCACCGGGCGCACTTCGCCCAGATCAATCACCACTTCGAGGTCCTGAGCCGATACCCGGACAAAATCCCCCGAATTACGCGGACTCTGGGCTACCTGACCGTCCGTGAGCTTCGTCCGCTGCGGGTCCGAACCCGGCGCTTCGCCCGTGTAGGTATACGGTTTGCCTTTGGCTCGGTGAATGTAAAATGTTTCTTCAAACGTGGCCCCGGCCGTCGAAATGGCCTTGATCGTCGTTGTTTTCTTCAACGCAATGGGCGCAAAATATTCCAGCGACGAGGTCGTGGGCGTTTTGCCGTTCAGCGTGTAATAAATCTTGCTGTCCGAATCCTGTTTGTCGAGCCGCACCTGAAGCTGGTCGTCCTGCGTGAACTGCGTTACGGCCCGGATGTCGTTCAGTTTTTTGGAGTAATTCACGTTCAGGTAGCCCAGCCGTTTCTGGTGTTCTTTCAGGCGCACCGCAAAATCCTCGAAATTGCGCGGCCCCTGCGGAATCCAGCCGATTTCGGCAATCGCCACGGCCCGGGGGAAGGCCATGTATTCGGCCTGCTGGGGCGTGCTGATGTATTCCGTCCAGACATTACCCTGTACGCCGAGGATGTATTTCTGCTGTTCCGGCGTCAGTTCGGCGGGGGTAGGCTCGAAGCTGTACACTTTTTCGATGGGCAGGTAGCCGCCAATCGCCAGCGGTTCCTGCGCCGGATTGCCCTGATAATAATCGAGGTAGACAAACTCACTGGGCGTCATAATGACATTGTGTTTCTGCCGCGCCGCCTCGATGCCGCCTTTGGTACCGCGCCAGCTCATCACGGCGGCGTTCGGCGCCAGACCGCCTTCCAGAATTTCGTCCCAGCCGATAATCGCTTTGCCTTTCGAGGCGACAAACTGCCCGATGCGACGGATGAAATAGCTTTGCAGCTCGTCCTCATTCTTCAGCTTCAGCTTTTTCATCAGGTCCTGCGCGGCCGGGCTTTTTTTCCAGGCGGTTTTGGGCACTTCGTCACCGCCGATGTGGATGTATTTGCCGGGGAAAAGCGCCATCACCTCCGTCAGCACGTTTTGCAGAAAAGTAAACGTCGGCTCGGTCGGGCAGAAAATGTCGTCTTTCACGCCCCAACTGGTGGCTACCTGATACGGCTTTGTCGGGTCGCAGGACAGTTCGGGGTACGCCGCCAGCGCCGCCGTTGCGTGGCCGGGCAGTTCAATTTCCGGGATGATGGTTACGTGCCGGGCGGCGGCATAGCGCACCACGTCCTTAATCTGTTCCTGGGTATAAAAACCGCCGTATTCCTGCCCGTCAAACTTCTGCGGGTAGTTTTCGGAAAGGTGGCCGACGAGCGTTTCGCGGCGCTTCGAGCCGATTTGCGTCAGTTTGGGGTATTTTTTGATCTCAATCCGCCAGCCCTGGTCTTCGGTCAGGTGCCAGTGGAAGGTGTTCATCTTGTGCAGGGCAATCAGATCAATGAATTTCTTGACAAACGATACCGGCATGAAGTACCGGCCCGCGTCGAGCATCAGACCCCGGTAGCCGTAGCGCGGCCGGTCGAGGATGTCGCAGGCGGGCATTGTCCAGGCGGTCGTGGCCGACGTGCTGCGACTGAAAATTTCGGCAGGCAGCAGTTGCAGCGCCGTCTGAACCCCGTAAAAGTACCCTTTGGGCGTCTCGGCTTCGATCACCACGCGGTCGGGCGAGACGTTCAGGACGTAGCCCTCCGGTCCGCAGCGCCCGGCTTTGTGCGCCCGGAAAAAAATGTGTTTGCCTTTCGAAAGGGCGGGAGAGGTCGTCGCCACCGTAACGGGCAGTCCGGCTGCGGTCTTGAGCGGTCCCGCCAGCAGCGCGGCGGCGGACAGTTGAGCGGCATTTTTCGGCTCTACGACCACTTTGGTAGCGGCCGTCACCGTGAAGCGCCCGTCTTTTCCGGAAAAACGAGCCGGAAAGGGAATCAGATTGTACTGGTTTTCCTGGGCTAGAACCGAAGAGGAAAAAAAGAGGAAGATCAGAAGGAGGTGCAATCTGCGCATAAAATACCCTTTGGTGGAAGAATAACGGGGGCAAAGGTAGAAACGTATGGGAAAATTTCTCCGCCCCCGTTTTTCATCTGTCGGGTTAAACCCGTTGTATGCCTCCCGGACCCTTACAGGCGCTGGTCGTCGGAGGGCTGGCCGGGGCCGTATTTCTCCTGGTAATGCCGCGCCGACACCTCGCTGACCAGCCGCCGGGCCGTGTTCGTGTCCAGTTCGTACTGCCGGGAAACGGCATTGGTCAGGGCCTTGAGCAAGTGGTAGGTCGCCTGGCTGTTTTTGTACAGGTCGTCGTTGAGCCGGAGCGAGGAGGTCATCAGGGTGTCGTAGGACACAAAATCTTTTTCGTCCACACTCACCGGCTCGGGTTCCCGGAACTTGGTTTTCATGAGCGTTTCTGATTCCCTAGTCAGCCGGGCCAGACTTTCAAATTCGGCGTAGTACTCCGGATTCGCGTAAAGGGCCTCGACCCGTTGCTGGTGCCGCTGGATAATATCCCGGACAACTTCCGGCTGCGACAGATCCCAAAATCTCCATTCCTCCGGTTTATCGGTCATTTCGGCGGGGCGATATCGCCCGTAAGTAGCCTTGAACAGGTAGAGCATGTACCGGTGCGCGTCGTCGGGATGCACGCCGGGAATAACGACCCGCTGCCCGGTACGGCCATCCGGCTGAATCCTCCGGATGATCATGGAAGGATTTTCCAGCACGTTGACGGCGCTTTCGGCGAGGGCCTGCTCGACATCGTCGGTATTCGGCTCAAATTCGGGCATCATCAGTCCGGGGGCGTACAGCGGCCCTTCGCCCGGTTGAAGAGAACGATCGATCCGGTCGAGGGCTTCTTCAATCGACAAGTGGCCCTGGGCAAATTGAATGAAGGTAATTTCCTGTTCAATGGTCATGGCTGTGGTTCCGTTGGCGATTTGTCCAGTAAGATAAAAAAAGGCTTCCCGGAATCACACCCGGAAGCCTTGAATTATGTAAGCGGAGAGCAGATCGCGCAGACGGTCAGTTGCCCCGGACAAAATCCCGCACCGCGGCATTGAAGCGGGCAGTCTCGGTAACGAACGGTTCGTGCCAGGAGTCGTGAAAGGTTACGGACGTGACGGTCGTGCCGGTCAGCAGGGCTTTGGTTTCGCCGCTGAGCTCCAGCGGAACCACGCCGTCTTTTGCCCCCCAGAAAAGCCCGATGGGTACCCGGACGCCCGCCAGCAGCGGTCCTTTCTCAAACCGGCGACTTTCGACCTCGCCGTAATAGCCGTACGCCTTGCCGTGGGTGAACTGCGCCAGGGCGGTGTTCGGCGAATCGAAGGCGTAATCCAGCACGAATTTCTTGTCGGAATACAGCGAAACGGGGTTGCCGCCCAGCTTGTACATCCAGCGGTAAATGCCCTCCCAGTCGATGGTGGCCGTGTTCTCGGGCGTGACGGGATGCGCCAGCAGGTACGTCTCCGCTTCGGTATGATTCTGCCGCCGGGCTTCGCGCAGGGCCCACTCCCGGACGTGGTACAGCCAGCGGTAGTACGAGTGCATGCCGTTGACCATCATCGCCCCGGCAACCTGCTGCTGGTTGGTGCCCGTGGTCAGAAACTGCCAGGCCAGCTCGACGCCGAAACTGTGGCCCAGCAGGTAAATCCGGGCGTTTGGGTACTGCCTGCGGAGCAGTTTGACAACCAGTTCAAGGTCTTCGCCAAACTGGGCGTACCGCAGCGTCGCCGGGTCCACCTTGCCCGACGACGACCCGGCCACCCGCTGGTCCCAGTAGGCCATCATGACGTCTTTTTCGAGGTCCTGGAGGTAGTAGCGGTAACACATCGAGCAGTCGCCGGGGCCGCCGTGCAGAAAAAGCACGATTTTGTCCGAAGCCCGGTTGCCTTTGACCCAGATAGGCATGTTGGCGCCTTTGTGGCGCAGAAAAAGCGTCGTGTCTTCGCCGGGCCGGATGTCCTTTTCGCCGCAGGAAAAAAGCAGGGCGAGGAGGCCGCAGAGTAAAAATTGGAATAGCTTTTTCATGATTTCTTCAGCGGGATCAGGGTTCCGAACTCGATTCCAAAACGCATCAGGGCGGAGGTGTTGTAGGGCCGCTGCTGCATGAGGTTCAGGCGGGTGTAGAGGCTCAGGGGCAGGCGGTGCCGCACGGACAAATCGCGCCCGATACCCACCGAAACGGTCGGCATGAAGGCCTGCCCGCCCGCCAGCCGGACCCGCCGGAAGTCGCCGGACTCGGTGGGTTCGTAGGTTTGTCCGTCCAGAAAATACCGGAAGAAGGCCGGGGAAACGGCCAGTTCGAAGAGGCCGCCGCGCCGACCCGTCCGGCGGTAACCGATTTCGGGCGAAACGATCAGGCCCACGTGGTTTTGCGGGTGCCGGTACAGGGCAATGCCCAGGGAAAGATAGAACGACTTGAGGGCCGCGTTGCGCTCTTTGGTGTAGCTAGCGAAGGGCCGCTCGTAGGCCGCCCGGAGGCCGTAGTGCGTCACGGTTTCGCCGTAATAACCCAGTCGCAGCGTCTGGGCCCGCACGGTCGTCAGGCTGGCGATGACCAGTCCTAACCAGAGAAGATGTCGTTTCATGATGTAGTTGTTGTTTACAGAGGTAAAACTACAGCAGGAAAGGGGTAAACTGTTGTCTTGCAGGGGTTTGAATTTGGCGAAACAGGAGAAAAAGCGGGTGAATCAGGAGAAATAGGCGCTGAATCAGTGGGCTTCTTCGAGCCATTTTTTGAACTCCGGGGCCTTTTGCTGGCTCACGATGATTTCCCGGCGAACCGTCGGCTGTACTTCGAGCTTCAGTTTTCCGTAGCTGTCGTTCAGGTAGGAGCTACAGGCCCGGCGGTGGATGAGAAACTGCCGGTTCACGCGGAAAAACTGGGTCGTCGGCAGGTCGCGGGCGAGGTCGTCGAGCGTGGCCCCGACCACGTATTTTTCGCCCGTGAAAGTGGTGACAAAAACGGCGCCTTCGTCGATGTAAAAGTAGGCGACATCGGCCGTAGCCAGGGGAATGTTCCGCTGGCCGCTGGCGACGATGAGCGTTTTCCGGACAACCGGCTGCGCTGTTCCCGGCGCTTCAATCAGCACGGGCGGCGTCCCGGTCGCGCGTTTGTACAGGTAAAGCCCCACGTAGAACAGGTTGATGAACAGAATGACCAGCACGCTGATCGGAAATTCGTAGACCGGAAAAGTAGACTCCGTGATGGGCTGGCCCACCACGAACCGGAAGTAAAGCAGCGCCATCAGAAACGAAACCACCACCGGCCCCCCAAAGCCCAGCAGCGACTGCCCGGCGATGCGGCGGAGCGGTTGTTCGAACCAGTCGTAGCGGCGGTCCAGCGTCACCGTCGCCGCCCGGACCAGCAGCCAGACGATGCCCGACATCAGCGTGGCGCCGAACAGGTCGCGGATGTAGGTCGGCTTTTGCAGCAGCGCAAAAAGGCTTTCGTCAAGACCGATGGTCACGAAAAAATAGCCCAGCAGCAGGCAGCCGATCAGAATAAACCAGCGGTCGGGGTAGGAGGAGTTCATCGGACAGAGCCTGATTTTTGACAAAAATAAAAATTCAGGCACCAGTTTCACCAGCGGAGCCGGTTGCCGCCGGTTTTACCGCACGTACTTCAACCGGCAATCGAAGCGACCTTCGGTGATCTCGGCCACTTCGCCCGGATTCCAGTAGTAGTTGTCGAGTCGTCCTTTGAATTGTCCCGACACGATGTTGTTGACCGTATCGAAACGGGTGATGACCAGTTCGGCCTCGTAATTGTCTCCGTTCCGGAACATCTTCTCGCTGAGGCTGGAGTTGGCAAAAAGCATCCATTCTTCTTTTTTCGGGTCCAGTTTGTAGGTCCGGGCTCCCGCGACATCTTCCACTTTCACCGAAAATTCCTGAGCAACTTTATGGTTTACACTGGCGTAGCGGCCTTCCAGCACAAAGAGGAACGGAGTTTTGTCGTATTCCCGATACAGCGTGGCCGTCGGAACGTTGTCTTCGCAGGTAAACCAGTTGCAACTTTCGCCGCCGGTGGTCCAGGGCTTGTCGTCTACCTTGAAACCGAGCGTGTTGCGTCCTTCCTGGGTGATGGGCGGCAGTTTGGGTTTGCGGTCAATTTCCAGCGTACAGGCCAGAAGGGCGAGGGGCAGGAGGGTATGGAGCAGTCGGGTTGAAAAACGGGAGCGCATGCAGTTTTTGATCATAAATAAAAGACTGAACGAGCAAAAAAAGGACCATTAATTCAAGGACAAGTTTTCAACCGTTGGACCGGAGCGGGTGTCATGGACAAAAACACGTCAATGAAACCAGTTCTTTGTTTAAGCCTCCTTCTGCTGGCAAGTGCCTGCGAAAATAGCTTTCATGCTCCCGCTGACCCGGTCAGTCCGCCCTGTGTCGAGCAGCCGTACAAAGGGGGCGGTTGTTACGCGCTGTACAAACCTGTCTGCGGCTGTAACGGGAAGACCTATCCGAATGCCTGCGAGGCGGAAAACTACGGTATCAAAAGCTACACAGAAGGCGAGTGCGCCAAGAAGTGAGGCGAGGGGCACGACCGCCGGGCGGACCTGTCGCCCTCGTGCCCGCCTTACAACCCCGCCTTTACTTCATTCTTCAAGTCGGCCCCATCGGCAAAGTCCCGTATGTTCTCAAACGTCGTCTGGGCGATGGCCTGGAGGGCGTTGCGGGTAAAAAACGCCTGATGACCCGTAATGAGCACGTTCGGGAAAGTCAGCAGGCGCATAAACGCATCGTCTTTGATGATCTGGGCCGAGAGGTCCTCGAAAAACAGATCGGCTTCCTCTTCGTACACGTCCAGCCCGACGTAGCCGATGTGCTCGGCCTTCAGCGCCTCGATCAGGGCGGGCGTATCGATAAGCGCCCCCCGGCCCGTGTTGATGATCATCACGCCCGGTTTCATCTGCCGCATCGTGGTCTCGTTGATGACATGGTACGTCTCGGGCGTCAGCGGGCAGTGCAGGGAAATAATGTCCGACTGGGCCAGCAGTTCGTCGCGGCTCACGTACTCCAGACCGAGCCGGACCGCCTCTTCGTCGTGGAACGGGTCGTAGGCCAGCACCCGGCAGCCGAAGCCTTTCAGAATCTGCCCCGTCACTTTCCCGATTTTTCCGAGCCCGAGCAGCCCGACGGTTTTGCCGTGCAGGTCGAAGCCCATTAGCCCGTCGAGCGAAAAATTACCTTCCTTGACGCGGTTGTAAGCCCGGTGCGTTTTGCGGTTCAGCGTCAGAATAAGGGCGATGGTGTGCTCGGCCACCGAATAGGGCGAGTAGGCCGGAACCCGTACCACCCGGATGCCGTGTTCGCGGCAGGCCGCCAGATCAACGTTGTTGAAGCCCGCGCAGCGCAGGGCCAGTAGTTTGACGCCCCGCCCGGCCAGCTGACCGATGACGGCCGCGTTGGCGTTGTCGTTGACGAATAAACAGACGACCTCCGAATCCGTCACCAGTCCGGCGGTGGTTTCGTCGAGGTGGACTTTCAGAAAGCGAAGGTCGTGGCCGAACTGCTGGTTGACTTCTTCAAAAAAACGGATGTCGTACGGCTTGGTGGAGAATACAGTAATTTTCATTTGGAAAAGACGAAACGCTACCCCGCCCGGTTTGAAACAGGGCGTAGCTGCCCGGAAGCGAAGATTAAACGTTGGTTAGTTTTTGGCAAAGCTACGGCCATTCGCGCGTCCGGTTTCATGACTTACCTTATCTTGCGGCATGATTTTCAAGAAAGTACTTTCCGTGCTGGCGATGCTTATTCCTTTCGCCGACGGAGAAGCCCAGACCAAAGCGCCCCGGTCCAAAGTCGAGCCCGGCAGTTCCGCCGACAGACCCGCCGCCGCGCAGTCACCCGTCTCAGCGGTCCCGGCGACGCCGCCCGACAAACTCTACGGTGAGCTGTTCCGGGACGTGCAGATGAACCGGATTTTTCCCGATAACAAAACCTTCGTGGACTGCGTACCCCGGCGAAGCCCCGCGGCCATCGTGAAGGATTATCTCGCCGCCAGAAATAATCCGAACCTGCGCTTTTCGCTGAAACTCTTTGTGGAGGAGAACTTCACCATCCCGGCGGCCCCGCAGGAAGCTTACCGGGCGCAGGAAGACCAGGACGTGGTGACCCATATCGAAAAGCTCTGGACCGTTCTCAAACGGAACCGCGACCAGCCGATGACCGGAAGTTCGCGGCTGCCGCTGCCGCATCCGTACCTGGTGCCGGGCGGCCGTTTCCGCGAGATTTATTACTGGGACAGCTATTTCACGATGCTGGGCCTGGAAGAAAGCGGCGAATGGGACGTGATTCGCCACATGATCGACAATTTTGCCTTTCTCATCCGCACCTACGGGCACATCCCAAACGGCAACCGGACGTATTACCTGTCGCGCTCGCAGCCGCCGTTTTTTGCCCTGATGGTCGGGTTGCTGGCCCAAAAAGACGGGGAGAAGGTGTTTGTCCGGTACGGGAAAGAACTGCAGCGCGAATACGATTACTGGATGGACAAAACGGCGCCCACGCAGCACGTCGTCCGGATGCCCGACGGCAGTGTGCTCAACCGCTACTACGACCGGGACGACATTGCCCGGCAGGAGTCGTTCTACGAGGATTCGACGCTCGCCCGGGAATCGAAGCGGGACCGCAGGACGCTGTACCGGCACCTCCGCAGCGGAGCCGAAAGCGGCTGGGATTTCAGCAGCCGCTGGTTTGCCGACGGCAAAACGATGGCGACCATCCGCACGACTGACCTGGTGCCGGTAGACCTCAATGGCCTGCTTTATCAGCTGGAACTTGCGCTGGCGCGTTCGTACGCCCTGTCGCAGAATCAGGGCCGGGCGGCGCAGTTCCGGCAGGCGGCCGAAAAACGGAAAGCGGCGATTGAAAAATACTGCTGGAACGCGCAGGAAGGCTGGTACTTTGATTACGATCTGGTCGGCAAACGGCAGTCGGCGGAGAAGACCCTGGCCGGATTCACGCCCTTCTTCTTCGGGGTGGCCCCCAAAACGCATATCGATGCGGCGGCCGCCGTGCTGCAACGGGATTTTCTGAAGCCGGGCGGCGTGGTCACGACCCTGAAGGTTACCGGCCAGCAATGGGATGCGCCCAACGGCTGGGCCCCGCTGCAATGGATGACCATCGACGGACTGGAACGCTACGGCAAGTCCGGACAGGCCCGCGAACTGGCCCGGCGCTGGGCCGACCTGAACATCCGGGTCTATAAATCGACGGGAAAACTAACGGAGAAATACAACGTGGTGGACACCACCCTCGAAACCGGCGGCGGCGAGTACCCCAACCAGGACGGCTTCGGCTGGACGAACGGGGTGCTGCTGAAGATCATCAAACGGTATGAATTAGGGAAAAAGAGTTAAGAGTTAAAAATTAAAAGTTAAAAGTAGAGCTCCGCTGATTCAGATTTCTGGCCTAGCGGAGCTCTACTTTTAACTTTTAATTTTTAACTCTTAACTGAATTAGTGTTCCGCTCCGCCCGGGCCGTGGACGTGCCCGTGGGCTACTTCTTCGGCGGTGGCTTCCCGGACTTCAACGACTTCGACATCGAAGTTGAGCTGCTGACCGGCCAGCGGGTGGTTGGCATCGATGGTAACGGTATCGCCGCTGACGCCGGTAACGGTCACCACCTGGCCATGGTTGGCGTGAAACTGCATGCCCGGCTCGACCTTCTGGCCACCAAACGCGCTCATCGGCACTTCCTGAATCATTTCGGGGTCACGTTCACCATATCCTTTATCCGGAGAAACCGTCAGTTGGAAGTGGTCGCCGGTTGAGCGGCCTTCCAGCCCTTCCTCCATGCCCGGGATCAGGTTGCCTTCGCCGTGCAGATAGTACAGCGGCTCGCGACCTGCGCTTGAATCCAACACCCGGCCCGAATCATCACGCAGGGTATAGTGGATAGCTGCCACTTTGTGTTTTGTGATTTGCATAACTGGTAGAAAAAAGTTTCGGCAAAGGTGGGGGGATTTCGGCAGGGTTACAAATTCGGCTCAGACTCTACGATAAGTTTATGGATAGGTTCCGGCGCTGCGGACGAAATAATCAGAGTCAACAAGGCGTTACCCACGAGTCCGGGAATGTCCCGGACGGGTTTCATTCCTTATTTAACCTCGACGTGCTTATGAAAAAGCAGGCATTGTGCGGACTGGCGCTGGCAGCGACGCTGCTGTTTTCTCTTCCTTCTCTGGCCCAGACAACGGGCACCGGCACCCAGCCCGGCACCTCTACGCAGACCCCCACAACCGGGCAGCCGAATACCAATGTTTCGGGGGGCATGACCGACACGACCCAGAAGTCGACCACGACCGAATCCGGCGTTCAGCAGCCGGGCGCGGTGTCGGGCACGGGAACGTCCGTTTCGACCCAGACCAACGCGGCGGGCAGTACTACCGGAACCATCGACCCGACGGGCGGCACCTTCTACGGCCGCGAACGCCGCGGCGGCTCCACCAGCCGGGACCTTTCGCTGAGCGCCGCCCGCTCGCGCGAACACACCATCCTGTTCCGGGCTCTCCGGGTAGCGGGCCTGACCGACCAGGCTTCGGGCAAGGGACCGTTTACGGTATTTGCCCCGACCGATGCGGCTTTCCAGCAGCTGCCCGCCGGGACGCTCGACGAACTGATGAAACCGGCCGCCAAGCAGCGGCTGATGCGGCTGCTAGCCGGACACGTGGTGAAAGGCCGCCTGACCTCGGACCAGCTGGAAGACGGCCAGAAGCTGAAGACCGTCACCGGCCAGACGCTGACCGTCAGCAAACAGGGTGAGGCCGTGACCATTACGGACGCCGCCGGCAACACGGCCACGGTCAACTGGCCGGACATCGAGGCCACCAACGGCATCGTTCACTCGGTTGATACCGTACTGGTGCCCGCCACCACCGTTTCGGCGAAAGGAAAGTAATCACCGAATAGTAAATTTTGAGAGCCCACCGCTACAACGCAGTGGGCTTTTTTATTGATTTTATCATGGAATATTACAATTAAGTCTTTAATGGAGAAAAATGTATGCGACAAGACTTTGAATAATCCTGTATTTTGTGAGTATATTTCCTCACCGAATGGAGTGGTTGGAGCGAAAATTCTCCTCTGACAACTGCTTTCGTCAGATTACCCTTATCATTTCTAACCCCTAATTTTATGAAACATTTTACTTTTGCCCGGCGGCTTGTCGGAGGGCTGATGAAGCCAATCCGCATACCGTTGATTATCTGGCTGATGACCCTGACCGGGGCGGCGCTGGCCCAGCAACAGATTTCTGGTACGGTTACTAACGAAACCGGCGAGGCGCTGCCCGGTGTCAACGTCGTGGAGAAGGGAACTACCCGGGGCACAACGACCGACAAAAACGGGAAATACCAGCTGGCAGCCGGCCGGAATGTAACGCTGGTGTTCAGTTATATCGGCTTCGTTCGGCAGGAAGTTCCGGTCAACAATCGTTCGGTGATCGACATTCAGCTGACGGCCGATCAGCAGGCACTGAGCGAAGTCATCGTCGTCGGTTACGGTACCCAAAAGAAGTCCTCCCTCACCGGGGCGGTTTCATCGGTGACGCCGAAAGAGCTGAAGGCCCTGCCGGTCATCAGTGCCACGCAGGCCCTCCAGGGCCGGGTGCCGGGGGTATCGGTGACCAACAACAGCAGCCCGGGCAGCGAGCCGGTGATCCGGATTCGCGGCGTGGGCTCCATCAGCCTGAACCCCAATCCGCTGTACGTCATCGACGGCATTCCGGCGGGTGGCCTCAACAACATCGACCCCAAGGACATCGAATCGCTGGAAGTGCTCAAGGACGCCAGCGCGGCGGCCATCTACGGCTCCCGGGCGGCCAACGGCGTTATCCTGATTACGACCAAAAAAGGCAGCACCAACGGGAAGCTGAGCCTTAATTTTGATTCCTACTACGGCTCTCAGTCGGCCTGGCGCAAGCTCGACCTGCTGAACCGCGACGAGTACATCCGCTACGGAACGGCCCTGCTGACGGCCTCCGGCCAGCCGGTGCCGGGTCGCTTTACAGCCCTGAATACGCCGATTTATGACGGAGCCACGCAGACCTTCGCCCAGACCGATACCGACTGGCAGGACGTGATGTTCCGGGCGGCCCCGATCCAGGACCACCAGGTTTCGCTGTCGGGCGGCAATGCGGTGTCGCGTTTCTACACCTCGTTCGGCTATTTCCAGCAGGACGGAATTCTGCCCTTTACCGATTACAAACGGTACAGCTTCCGGGTTAACTCCGACCATAAGTTCAACAAGTTCCTGACCATCGGGCAGACGTTCCTGGCGTCCACGGACCGGCGGCGTCTGGAGCGCGACGGCGGCGGCCGTAGCCTCGTGATGAACATCATGCGGATGATTCCGTATTGGCCCGACCGCGACCCGACGAAGCTCGGCGGATTCAGCACCACGGCCCAGGGTCTGGACGCCACCGACCCCGAAAACCCGCTGCGCGTAGCCGAACAGGAGCAGCAGTTTCAGGTCGATCGCGGTTTTAAGCTGCTGGGTTCGGTGTTTGCCGAAGTGCGCTTCACCGACTTCCTGCGCTACCGCTTCCAGTACGGGGCTGACTATGCCAGCGGCCGCTTTAACGGTTTCCTGCCAATATATAACGATGGTAACCGCAGCCGCCCCCTCGCCACCGTCACCGACAACCGGAGCGACTATTTCTCGACGGTGATGACCAACCAGCTGAGCTTCGACAAGACCTTCGGCAAGCACTACGTCAATGCCGTGGCCGTAGCCGAGCAGCAGCGGAGTATCTCTACCAACGTTAACTCCAACGGCCAGCGCCCCGACAACAACATCCAGGTGCTCCAGGGGATTTCGAACCCGGCGACCAACAGCGGCCGTTCCGAAAACGTGCTTATTTCGTACGTGGGCCGCGTCAACTACGAGTTCGCCAGCCGCTACCTGCTGAGCGCCTCCATCCGCCGCGACGGTTCGTCCCGCTTTGCGCCGGATCGCAAATGGGGAACCTTCCCGGCCGTATCGGCGGGCTGGCGCATCAGCGAAGAGCGCTTCCTGAAGAGCGTACCGGTTATTACGGAGCTGAAACTGCGCGGCAGCTACGGACAGACGGGCTACAATGCCATCGGCGACTACGACTGGCAGCCGCTGGTGCAGGCCAACAACACCATTTATCCGTTTGGAAACACCACGCAGCTTGGTTCGTACTTCAACCAGTTGGGAAACAGCGACCTGAGCTGGGAGGTGACGACCATGTCCAACATCGGTCTGGATGCTTCGCTGCTGAGCAACAAGATTACGCTGAGCGCCGAGGTATATAACCGGGAGACGGACGGCCTGCTGCTACGCGTGCCCCTGCCCGAATCGATGGGCTTTTCAGTAAGCCCGCTGGCCAACGTGGGCAGCATGCGCAACCGGGGCTTTGAACTGACGGCGGGTTACAACCGCAGTGGCAAGAAGTTCAACTGGAGCCTGCTCGGTACGTTCGACATGACACGCAACCAGGTGCTGAGCCTGGCTACGCCGAACGCCAACATCAACGCGGGCAACAACAGCGACTTCGGTGGCTTCGATATCACCCGCACGGAGGCCGGACGGCCCATTCAGTCGTTCTACGGCTGGGTGGTGGACGGAATCTTCCAGAGCAAAGAAGAAGTGGACCGGTTCAACGCCATCGACGGCAACGCGGCTTCTTTCTACCAGAACGCCCAGACCGCCGCGGGCGACATCCGGTTTAAGGATATCAGCGGCCCGGATGGCAAACCGGACGGGAAAGTCGATGCCTTCGACCGGACGTTCCTCGGCAGCTTTATTCCCAAATTCAGCTACGGCCTCAACTGGACCGGAAACTACGGTAACTTCGACTTTACGCTGTTCCTGCAGGGCGTATCGGGCAACAAGATTTACAACGGCACAAAGGTCATTGGGCAGGGACAGCTGCGCCTGTTCAATGCCACGACGGACGTGCTGAACGCCTGGACACCGACTAACACGAACACCGACGTACCGCGCTCTATCAGCGGCGACCCGAACCAGAACTCGCGTACTTCCGACCGGTTCCTGGAGGATGGCTCGTATCTCCGCGTGAAGAACCTGAGCGTAGGCTACACGATTCCGGCGACGGTCCTCAGCAAGGCGACCCGCAACACGGTGAGCCGCCTGCGTATCTACGTGTCGAGCCAGAACCTGCTGACCTTCACCCGCTACACGGGCTACGATCCGGAAGTGGCCTCGCGGAACTACGGTCTGCTGACCAACGGCATCGACTTCGCGCAGTACCCGCAGGCGCGGACAATCATGATGGGAATTAACCTGGGATTTTAATTCATTGAGCGATTGAGTGAACGGGTGATGGAGCGGCGGTGCCGCAACGCCAAATGTGCCTGGTAAATCACTCAATTCCTCAATCGCTCATCCACTCAATTATACCTGCTAAGCATATGAAAAAGTCGATCCTCTGCGGAGCCCTGTTGCTTGGACTGGCAATCAGTTGCAACGAAGACGGCCTGAATCAGATCAACCCCAACGGGGTAACCTTTGATACCTATTTTAATAACGCCGCTGAACTGACGGCGGGCGTCAATTCCATATACGCTCTGGTGCAATCCAATAGCCTCGTTTCGCGGGAGTGGTTCTTTACCCACGACCTGCGCGGCGACGAGATGGCCTCGGGCGGCGGTCAGCTCGAAACGCCCCGCAACCAGCTGCTGATCGGTGTACACGATACCGGAAACGCGCTGGCCTCGAGCATCTGGCGCGGCTGGTATCGAACCATTCACCGAGCCAACGTGGTGCTGGAGAAGGGCCCTACGGTCCAGAGCATTACGCCCGCCCTGCGCGACCGGCTGCTGGGCGAGGCCCGTTTTCTGCGCGCCTGGGCTTATTACGAACTGGCTACGTTCTTCGGCGGTGTGCCCTTGTATAAGGAGTTTGCCAAATCGGTGGACGGAGCCAAGGCGCGCTCACCCCAGCGCGAAGTTTACGATTTTGTCATCGCCGACCTGAAAGCCGCCGAGCCGGGCCTGCCTACGACCTACGATGCCGCCAACCAGGGCCGGGCTTCCAAAGCCGCTGCCCAGATGCTGCTGGCCCGTACGTACCTGCAACTGGGCGACTACGCCAATGCCCGCACCGAACTGCGAAAAATCGTCGACTCGGGCGTGTACCGGCTGGTAGACAACTACGCCGACCTCACCAATGAAGAAGGCGAATTCAACGCGGAATCCATTCTGGAGGTGGTTTACATGCCGTCGGGCGGGGCTTTTAACTGGGGTGGCGACGGCGACGGGAACGCCGTTCAGGAGGAAACGGTGCGGTCGCAGGAGTATTCGGCCATCGCGTGGCGAAACGTCATTCCGTCCAACCGGATTCTGAACGAGTACGAGACGGTCGCCAAAGGCGATGCCAAAGACGACCCGCGCTACGCCTTGTCTTACTGGACGGAGGGCGACCGGTTCAACAACGGCAACACGATGCTCACCTCGACCATGGTGCAGGGCAATTCTTCGGTCGTGGCCGGCAGAACGCTGAAAGTGAGCTGGCGTAAATATTCCATCATGTACAAATCCAACGCCAGCAACCAGCAAAGCGGGATCAACATGCGGATCATGCGTTACGCCGACGTGCTGCTGATGCTCGCCGAATGCGAAAACGAACTCGGAAACTCCGCCGCCGCCCTCACGCTGATGAACCAGGTGCGCGCCCGGGCATCGGTAGCCATGCCGGCTTACCCGACCCGCAACTATCCGTGCCGCAACAAGGATGAGGTCTTCGACGCCATCGTGCACGAACGGATGGTCGAGCTGGCCGCCGAGCAGGTTCGCAACTTCGACATCATCCGCTGGCGGAAGAACAAGAAGCTGAAGACGGAGCCGCTGACGTATTTCCAGGCCAACAAACACGAACTGCTTCCGATTCCGCAGGTTGAAATCGATAACAATCCTATGATTGATATCAAAGACCAGAACCCGGGTTATTAAGTTGTTTAACCGCCGAGGGCGCAGAGGAATGCCGCAGGAAACGCGGGGTTCTCTTTGCGCCCTTCGCGTAATCTTTTGCTTCCCTTGCGGTTTATTTATCTTTTCCTCCTCTTTTTGGCCGGGTGCAAAAACCGCCCGGAGCCGCTTTTTACCAAAGTTTCCGCGGACGATTCCGGTATTCAATTTGCCAACAACCTGACCCCCACCGACTCGCTGAACGCCTTTACGTTTACGAATTTCTACAACGGCGGCGGGGTTGGAGTGGGCGATTTCAACCGCGACGGCCGACCGGACCTGTTTTTTACGGGCAATCAGGAAAGCTGCCGGCTGTACCTCAACGAAACGCCCGCCGGAACGTCCGACTTCCGCTTTACCGACGTGACGGAAGCGGCCGGGGTGCAGACGGACCGCTGGTGCTCGGGCGTCTCGGTGGCGGATGTCAACGGCGACGGCTGGGATGACATTTACGTGAGCGTAGCGGCGCATCAGGCCCTGAAAAAGAGCCAAAACCTGCTTTTTATCAACCAGAAAACAAAAACGCCGACGTTCCGGGAGGAGGCCGCCGCCTACGGACTGGATTATGCGGGATTCACGACCCAGACTGCTTTCTTCGACTACGACCTTGACGGCGACCTCGACGCCTTTCTGCTCAATTCAGCTCCCGATCTTCAGAATCCCAATTACCTCCGCCCGGCCATCAACGACGGTACTTACCCCTCCACCGACCGACTTTTCCGGAATATGACGCAGGAAAAGCGGCGAGAAGGAGCGAAGAAGCCCGAAACCGCTTCGGCCCCCCTTTTTCTCGACGTTTCCAGCGAGGCGGGTATCCGGTACGAAGGGCTGGGCCTGGGACTGGCTATCTCCGACATCAACGGGGACGGCTACCCGGATATCTATTGCTCCAACGACTTCATCAGCAGCGATGTATTTTACCTGAGCAACGGCCGGGACGCCTCCGGAAAAGTTACCTTCCGCAACGCCACGCGGGAGGCGCTGGCCCACACCAGCCTCTACGGCATGGGCGTGGACGCCGCCGACCTTAACAACGACGGCCGCATTGACCTGATGCAGCTGGACATGCTGCCGCAGGACAACGCCCGGCAAAAGCAGATGCTGGGCGCGCCCGATTATGACAAAAAAGAACTGAGTCAGACGCCGCAATATGGCTACCAGCTTCAGTACATGCGGAATACGTTCCAGCTCAACGGCGGCAACGAAGGTCCGGTCCCAACGTTCAGCGAACTCGGTCTGCTGGCCGGAATCGCCCAGACCGACTGGAGCTGGGCAACGCTGCTGACGGACCTGGATGGCGACGGCCAGAAAGACATTTTCGTGACGAACGGCTACCGGAAAAACGTCACGGACCGCGATTTTATCAGCTTCAACGAAGAATTTGGCCTGTTCGGCACCGATGCCGCCCGCGAGCAGCGCCGCCAGCGGATGCTCGACAAAGTCCCGGAAATAAAACTGAAAAATTACGCCTTTCGGAATGCCAGCCGGAACCCGGCCGACGCCCCGGCTTTCGAAGATGTTTCCGAACAATGGGGCCTGAACGAGCTTTCGTACGCCAACGGGGCCGCTTACGCCGATCTGGATGGCGACGGCGATCAGGATTTGATTGTCAACAATATTGATGAGGAAGCATCGCTGTTCCGGAACAACAGCCGGGCGCAGACCAAAAATGCGTATCTGACGGTTTCGTTCGCCGGTCCGGCTTCCAATCCCGCGGGCATCGGCGCTACCCTGACGGTCTGGTCCGGCGGACGGATGCAGGTGCTGGAACAGTTTCCCGTGCGGGGCTACCTCTCCTCGGTGCAGCAGGCGCTGGTGGTGGGTCTGGGCAACGCGACGGCAATCGATTCCGTGCGGATGGTCTGGCCCGGCGGCCTGACCGAAACCCGCTACCGGATTCCGGTAAACCAGCGGCTGACCTTCCGGATTTCCGACGCAAAGCCCGTCGCGCCGCCGCGCTTGCAGTCAACCCCAAAGCTCTTTACGCCGCAACCGGCCGTTCCCGGCTATGTCCATCAGGAATCCGATTTTGTCGATTTCAAAACGACCCCGGCTTTACATAAAATGCTGTCGAGGCCGGGTGCGGCGATAGCCGTGGGAGACCTCAACGGCGATGGGTTCGACGATCTGGCCGTCGGTCCCTCGTACCGGGGGAGTGCGGGCTACCTTTTTTTCGGCGGGGCAAACGGGCAGTTTCGGCAAAAAGACTGGATGCCCAACACGGCGATGGAAGCGGGCGCCATCCTGCTTTTCGACGCCGATAACGACCGCGACAACGACCTGCTGGTGGTCGGCGGCGGCAACGAACGGCCGCTGCACGTGGCCGAAGCGTTCGGTCCGGTGCTGTACCGAAACGACGGACGCGGTAATTTTTCCCCCGCGGCCTTTTTGCCCAATCTAACCGTCAGCAGCCAGTCGGTGCGGGCGCTGGATTACGACCGCGACGGGGATGCCGACGTGCTGATCGCCGGTCGGCAGGTACCCGGACAATATCCGCTGCCCGCCCGGAGTTACCTGCTCCGCAATGACGGGGGCCGCTTCACCGATGTCACCGAACAGGTGGCTCCCGCTCTGATGAACCTCGGTCTGGTATGCGACGCCCTGCCCGTCGACCTCGACAATGACCACGACGAAGACCTGGTACTCGTCGGTGAGTGGATGCCGCCTACCATCCTGACCAATCAGAACGGCCAGTTTCAGCAATCGGCCAATCCGTCGCTCGCTCGCGCTTCCGGCTGGTGGAACTGCGTGGCGGCGGGGGATTTCGACGGAGACGGGGACGCCGATTTGCTGCTAGGGAATGAAGGTCTGAATACTTTTTACCGGGCTTCCGAAAAGGAACCGATGCTGATTTACGGAAAAGACTTTAATGAAGACGGGCAGTTCGACCCGATCATGGGCTATTTTATCGGCGGCACCCGTTACCCGGCTCTACCCCGCGAATCGCTTATCCAGCAGGTGATTCAGTTTCGGAGAAAGTATTTGCACTACGCCGATTATGCCGAAGCCGACTTCAGCGGGCTGTTTTCGGAACAGGAGCGGCAGGGCGCGTACGAAAGGCAGGTGACCGAACTGCGGAGCTGTTACGCCGAGAATCGGGGGAAAGGAGTTTTTACGCTTCGGCCGCTGCCCGGGCTGGCCCAGCAATCGCCCATTTTCGGGTTTCTGATCGACGATTTTGACCACGACGGCAAACCGGACGCGCTGGCAACGGGCAATTTCTTCCCGAACGAAGCCAACATGGGTCGGCAGGATGCGTCAAAAGGCGTGCTGCTGAAAGGCGACGGCCGCGGAGGCTTTGTGGCGCTCGGACCGGACAGAACCGGATTCCGCGTGCCGGGCGACGCCCGCCGGTCCTACCGGCTGCGCAACCCGACACGCATCCTCACGGCGACCAGCAACGGACCGCTGCTGATGCATTCCTGGAAAGAACGTTGAGTAACGGTACTGGGAAATTCAGGCGGCCTGGAGTTCGTCCTCCCGGCTCAGGCGCCCCACACTGCGGCGCATAACGGCCGTCATCCGGGGCGATTGCGTACGCCCCTGTTTAGTTTTTACCTTGGAAGGCCGCGCCTTCACCGCTTTCTTTTTGCTCATCAGCCGCGCCAGCCGGAAATCCGTCTCCTGGTCTTCTACCGGCGTGGCAAAAAGAGTGATGGCTTCTTCCAGCGCCTCGTCGGCCCCCGGCTCCTGCGGCAGCAGACCGGGCAGCGGGCTGGTCAGCACTTCCATGTTCAGGTGGGGCAGAATCGGCGAATATGATTCGGCATTCTCAAACATTTCCTTGAAAAATAGAATCCGGTAGAGGTAAGCCCCGGTTTCGGGATTGAACCGTGTCTTGTAATAGCCTGCATTCGTAACCTTGGTGCGTGACCGGACGTAGCCGAGGCCGCCGTTGTAGGCCGCCGCCACCAGGGACCAGGACCCGAGGTGAGAATACAGTTTCTGCAGCAGCCGACAGGCCGCTTCGGTGGATTTGACGAGGTGGAACCGCTCATCGGTTCGGCCCGACACGCGCAGGCCCAGTTCGCGGGCCGTGGCGGGCATCAGTTGCCAGTAACCGGCGGCTCCTCTGGGCGAAACGGCCCGCTGGTTCAGGCGACTTTCGACAATGGCGACATACCGAAAGTCGCTCGGAATGCCGTGTTTCTGGAGAATGGGATCAATTTTGGGAAAAAACGCCGCGGCTTTCTGCCGGAGCGTGTAGAGTTCAGCCGGTTGACGGCTGTTGGTGCGGAGGGTCTGCATCCATCGTTTCGTCACGGCGGCTTCGTCGAGCGGCATACATTCACCACAAAAATCGACGGGAGCCAGCGTGGAACGGGTCAGGAAAGAAGAACCATGATCAACGGACTTTAATGCGGAACTTGATATCGAGTTAGCCGGCATGGCGGGGCTGGTGTGGGCGGCCGGAATTAACTTAACTGCGCCTAGAACAACAGGTCTGACCGTTGCCATCAGCAGGGATAAACCTACTTTTTTAATCAAAACATTAGACCGATTGGTGATATAGAATAACGCAGTAGATTGTAAATCAGTGCCTTTGTTTTTCTTTGTATGTTGATGCGTCGGCAGGAATCGTCGTTTATTGGCGATGAAGCGTTATTTTTGTTTCAAAAAAAATGTGCCGGTGCAGCCCGTTCGCAAGATCATTCACATCGATATGGACGCGTTTTATGCCTCTGTGGAGCAACGGGACAACCCCGATCTGCGGGGCAAACCCGTGGCCGTGGGCGGGTCGCGGGCGAGGGGCGTGGTGGCGGCGGCGAGCTACGAAGCCCGGAAGTTCGGCGTCCGGTCGGCCATGCCTTCGGTGACGGCCCTGCGCCAGTGCCCGGACCTGATTTTTGTTCGGCCCCGCTTCGAGGTGTACAAAGCGGTATCGGGCCAGATCCGGACGATTTTTGAAGAATACACCGACCTGATCGAACCGCTTTCGCTGGATGAAGCCTATCTGGACGTTACCGAAAATTTTCCGGGAATGCCTTCCGCTACCCAGCTCGCGCAGGAAATCAAAGCCAAAATCCGCGAACGGACCGGGCTGACGGCTTCGGCGGGCGTTTCCTACAACAAGTTTCTGGCGAAGCTCGCTTCCGATTTCCGCAAGCCCGATGGGCTGTACGTCATCAAACCGGCCGACGGCCCCGGTTTTGTCGAAACGCTCGAAGTGGGGCAGTTTCACGGTATCGGCAAGGTGACGGCCCGCCGCCTGAACGAACTGGGCATCCGGACCGGGCTCGACCTCCGGGCGCAAACTGAAGATTTTCTGCGGACGCATTTCGGGAAAGCGGGCAGCTATTATTTCCACATTGCCCGCGCCGTGGACAACCGGCCCGTCAACCCCGAACGCATCCGCAAATCGGTCGGCTCGGAAAACACGTTCGAACAGGACCTCTTCGAGCGGGACGACCTGCTGACCGGCCTGGAGCCGTTGCTGGACGATGTCTGGCAGTACTGCGAATCGAAACGGATTCGGGGGCGGACGGTGACCCTCAAGATCAAGTACGCCGACTTTCAGCAGATCACCCGCAGCCGGACGCTGCTGTCGCCCGTGGCGGACCGGGATTTGCTGGGCCGCCTGACCGCCGAACTGCTGTCCCAGACCCTGCCCGTGCCGAAAGGCGTGCGGTTGCTGGGCGTTTCGCTGTCCAATCTGGAGACCCTCGACGAGGCCGAAGGGAAGCAGTTGCGCCTGTTTTTTTAGCCGCCGCGGCCGTCCGGACCGTTCCCTAATCCGTAGACCGGCCAAATAGCCCTTCCCGGCAGCTTGAAGCGGACCCGCCAGACTTTCGCCCCCAAACAAATATGCCAGCAGGATAACAATCCCTTTCAGCGTCACGTTGGGAAAGTGGTTCTTAACCGGGCCGATTAGCTATCCAAATCATGTTTAACCAATCCTGTGGTAACGTTATGAAAAACCTGAAATCACTTCGTTGGGCAAAAGGCCTGTCGATGATGTTGTTAGTGGCGGGGGCTCCTTTGCTGACAAGTTGTGATAATGACGACGACGATGCAACGCCGACGCCGACCTATTCGAATTTCTCCGATGTCCTGAGCGGCAATACGGATTATTCGCTGATGAGAGCGGCCGTCACCCGTGCCGGGCTTACCGACTCGCTGAACCGTTCAAACGTTACGATCTTCCTTCCGAATGATGCGGCTTTCCGCGCTGCGGGCTTTGCCGATGCGGCCGCCGTCAACAATGCTTCGGTTTCTGATCTCCAGCGCATTCTGCGGTACCATGTAGTGGGCAGCCGCGTATTGCCCTCGGCTTTCGAAACGACCGGCAGTGCGTCGCCGGCTTCGCTGGGTGGACAGAACCTCTACATCACCCGTAACTCCGGTGGTCAGGTATTTGTCAACAACGCCCGTGTCCAGCAGACGGGCATCGAGGGCTTCGAAAACGGGCAGGTGTACGTCATCGACCGCGTTCTGATGCCGGCAACGGGTAACCTGCTGCAGGTGGCTCAGGCCGATACGAGCCTTTCGTTCCTGGTAGCGGCAGCGCGCCGGGCCGGGGGTACGGTCTTTAACAGCCTGTCGAGCACGACGACGCCGGTAACGGTTTTTGCGCCGACCAACGCCGCTTTCCGGGCCGCTGGTTTCCGCGACACGACGGCCATCGGGGCGGCCAACCGCGATACGCTGACCCGTATCCTGACCTACCACGTGGTGCCGGGCCGGGTTTTCGCGCCGACGCTGACCAACAACCAGAGCGTGACAACGGCCCAGTCGGGTGCGTTTAACGTGACGGTCGGAACCAACAATGCCGTCAGCATTACCGGACGCGGCAACAACAACCAGGCGGCCAACGTAACCCGTCCGGACATCATGGCGACCAACGGCGTTGTGCATGTCATCGACCGGGTTTTGAGACCCTAGTTAGTTAAAAATTAAAAATTAAGAGTTAAAAGTAAGGCTCCGCTCATTCAGGGTTCTGACAAGCGGAGCCTACTTTTAACTCTTAACTTTTAATTTTTAACTCCATTAAGCTTTTTTTCGGTTGGGTGGTCTAATCGCTGAAAATTAGAGCGTTAGAGCAATGAAGCGACTTACCTATCTGGTCCTGCTGGCGTTTATGGCGTCGGGCTGCATGTTTGGTTCGTATCCTTCGGGGGGGCCGTATCCGCCGGATGATTCCTATCCCGATTCCCGCGTGCCGGACAGTCGCCAGCCGTACCCCCGCGGACGCTACGAAGACCCGGCCGACCGGCCGACGTATTCCGGGCGTTCGCCGCGCAGCCTCGGCCGACCGGTGACCAGCGGCGTGAGCGTGACGGACATCCGGCTGACGGACCGGTACACTGTGCTGTACATGACCTACCAGGACCGCAGCCGTCCCCGCTACGACCAGATGGGCCGACCGTACTCGACCGGGACCATTGCTTTCCATCCGTCGGCGCGCCTGATTGCGGCCAACGGGGCCCGGACCTTCCGGTTTGTGCGGGCAGAAGGCATTCCCACCGACCCGAATCGCCAGCGTACTTTCCCCGGCGACGAAGTTTCGTTTGTCGTTTATTTTGAACGGCTGGATAAAGGACTGGAGCAATTCGACCTGTACGAATGCACCAACAACGACCAGTACACCTGCTGGAACGTCTACGACCTGGAAGTCGACAACCCGCTGGACCCCGTCTATACGCCGCGGCCGCAGAGCCGGGAGACGGCACCCCGCCGGGTAGAAACGGCCCCGGTGGAAGCTCCGGTGGACGCGCCGCTGCTGGTGACGGGCGTGGTGCGGGACGCCAAAACGAAGCGGCCGCTCTCGGCCACGATTGATTACCGCCTTTCGGGGAGCCGCACCTCGGTCGATTCGGTGCAAAGCTTTGCTTCTACGGGCAATTACCGGCTGAGTCTGGGCCGCGGGCAGGTGTACACCTACACGGCTTCGGCCCGGGGGTATCTGGCCGCCAACGGCGTGCTGGACGTGTCCAGAGCCGCTTCGGGCGAACGCATCAGTCGCGATATTCTGCTTACGCCGCTGGCGGTGGGTGATAAGGTGACGCTCGAAAATGTGTACTTCGACATGTCGAAGGCGGAACTGCTGACGGCTTCTTTTGCCGAACTGAACCGCGTGGTGACCATGATGCAGGATAATCCGAACATGACCATCCGACTCGAAGGCCATACCGACATCATCGGCGACCACGACAAAAACCTGCAGCTCTCCCGCGACCGGGTGAATGCCTGCCGACGCTACCTCGTAAACCAGGGCATCAGCGGCGACCGCATCCAGACGGTCGGTTACGGCGACACAAGACCGATCAAAACGAAGGGAACCGATGAGGAGCGGAAAGTCAACCGGCGGGTGGAATTTGTGATTCTGACGCTGTAAAGGGGTTCTCGCAGATGCTCGCAGATTTTGAGCGCAGATTTTCACAGATTTCAGTAATGTTTTCTGCGAAAATCTGCGTTTTAAAATCCGCGGTAATCTGCGCGAACAAAGTCTCAATCCACAAAATTCGCCGGCAATCTATACATTTGCCGCATGATTTATCTTCTTCTGAGCATCGGGCTGTCGGTGCTGCTGCTGCTGAACTTCCGGCTTTTTCCGCGCTACGGCGTCAATACCTTTCAGGCGATTGTCTTCAATTATCCGGTCTGCTTCCTGACGGGACTGGCGCTGCTGCCCGCCGGGCAGTCCTTCGCCGTGGAGTTCTCGCAGGACTGGACCTGGCTGGCGCTGGGACTGGGCGTGGGTTTCATCCTGACGTTTCTGCTTTCCGGCGCTTCCACCCAGCGAACGGGCATTACGGCGACCTCGCTGGCCAACAACCTCTCGCTGGTCATTCCGGTCACCATCAGCCTGTTTGTCTTCAAAACGGGCGGCAAGGCCTTTGACGGCTTCAACTATCTGGGTCTGGTGCTGGCCGTGGTGGCCGTTGGACTCAGCACGTTCAAAAAGGAAGAGAGCGGGGCCGTTCGGTCGCGGGGGCTGGCGGCGCTGCTGCCGGTAGCGGTGTTTCTGATGTACGGCCTGACCAACACGCTCATCAACTACATGAACATCCACTTTATTCCGTCGCCCGACCAGACCGCCCGCGTCACGCTGACGATGGTCATGGGAGCCATTGCGGCGGGGTTGCTGATGCTGCTGATCCGGCTTTTGCAGGGAAAGGAAAAGCTGGAAGCGCGCAATCTGGCCGGGGCGCTCACGCTTGGCGTGCCCAACTACCTCAGTTTTTACACCCTGCTGCTGGCCCTGTCGGCCTTTGGCGGCAACGGCGCGTTTGTGTACCCGCTTTATAACATCGGCGTCATAGTGCTGGCGGCGGGCGTGGCGGCCTTGTTTTTCCGGGAAAAATTATCGCTGCTCAACCGCGCGGGGCTGGTCCTCGCTATCGTAGCGATTGGTTTGATTTCCTGGCAGGAACTGGCCGGGGCGCTGCGGTGACCGATAGCCAGGCATCCAGACGAGTGCCGAGCCGGTGGGCCAGAAACAGATTAAGCACCATCAGGATGAGCCCACCGGCCGACCACAGCAGCCCTTCCGCCGGTCCAATCCGACTTTCCCGGCAAAACAGATAAAGGGTGTAGAGGCAGTAAGGCAGCGATAGCAGCGAGGTGACAATGGCCGGAATGTACCTCCTCAGCACCAGCCATTGCCCGATATGTACCAGCAGGTGAACCGTAAAAGCCACAAGCGCCGCAAACCAGACGTAATAATACTCGAAAAGGACGGCCGTGTATGTAATGACACTCAGGAGGATAAACTCTTCCGCTACGGCCAGCGCAAAGGCATTTGTAGACAGCCTGTCCAGATGCGGCAGAATCTTCCGCGCTAATGTCGGGAAACGCTGGTAAAGCATTTCCCGGTTTCGGCCAAGCCAGGGCTTCAGAAAGATAAGCTCTTCAAAATCATGCATCATGAAGACAATGGGCAGCAGGGTAATATAAACGGTAAAGTCCATGCCGAACAGGTACAGTTTCAAACCCGCAGAAACACCTTCTTTTTGTAGAGCACATACAGAAACGCCCACTCCACCGCCAGCAGGCCGATGGTCATGCCCACTTCCTGAACCGCCCGGGAATCCGACAGATGCAGCAGGCCGCCGAAAAAGAACCGCGCCGAGTACTCGAAGTCGATCACCTCACCGGCCAGGTAG
Organism: Tellurirhabdus rosea; assembly: GCF_026278345.1. NCBI lineage: Bacteria > Pseudomonadati > Bacteroidota > Cytophagia > Cytophagales > Spirosomataceae > Larkinella > Larkinella roseola. The sequence goes on along the minus strand of NZ_CP111085.1, from coordinate 756,360 downwards.
ATCAGGATGGAGTTCATGCCGATGACCGTAAACAGAAGGGTCCAGCGGGTAAAGCCCTTCACGTCGATGATCCAGTAAAACAGCGCCAGCAGCAGCAGGCTCAGTCCGCCCGTCACGAGGACGAACGAGCTGGTCCACAGGTTTTTGTTGACCGGAAAAACGAAGTTCCAGAGCCAGCCCGCGAGCAGACAGCCCAGCCCGGCCACCACCAGCCGAAGGACTTTTCCGTTCTGGGTGAGCAGGTGGCCGTTGGTGCGAAGCAGGTTTCCGGCAAAAATGCCCAGCAGCGCGTTGCAGACCGCCGGCAGCGTGGACAGAATGCCTTCCGGGTCGTGAATGACTTTGTGCAGGTGGCCGGGCAGCAGCTGGCGATCGAGGTAACTGGCCGGATTGCATTCCATCGTCAGCAGACCCGCGCCGCAGCCGGGCACCGGGACCAGCATCAGCACGGCCCAGTAGGCCAGCAAAATTCCGGCAAACCAGCCGTATTGCGTCCGTCGGCCACTGTAGACGTAGATCAGTTGCGCCAGCATGCCCGCCAGCCCGATACGCCCCAGCACACTCGGAAAGCGGGTTTCGGCCAGCGACTTCACCAACAGGCCGTTGTTGTAGACGATTCCCAGCAGCACCAGAAGCAGCCCGCGACTGATGATCTTCCGCACCAGCTCCGACCGGGATGCTCCTTTTTCCAGCCGGCTGCCCAGCGAAAAAGGCGTGGAAACGCCCGCCATAAAAATGAACAAGGGGAAAATCAGGTCGTAGGCCCGGAAGCCGTGCCAGTCCGGATGGGTAAACTGGTCGGCGAGAAACAGGGCGGCGGCCCAGCCGGTCGTTTTGGCCAGTGCGTGAAAGATTTCCTCCCCGCCGATAATCCAGAACATGTCGAAGCCCCGCAGGGTGTCCAGGGAAAGCAGACGTTTGACGGGCGCCGGCTGGGCGAGGGTGGGTTCGGGCGTTGGGAGGGTAGACGATGCCTGCATAGGTTCGGAAGTGTCGGACGGATCAAGAATAGGGAAAGCAACCTGAATTCCCTGAAAAATAAGCAGAAAGCCGCTCTAAATAAAAAAGCGGTCCGGGGAAATCAAAACTATTCTGCTGTCTTTTGCCGCTTCGGGGCAGATTCCGGGGTGTTGCCCTACCTGTTGATCAAACCCGGCACCCATTCCTGCTGCCCGCAGTTGACACATTCTTCGGCCTGGTCGGCGGCGTAGGTTTTCTGACTTCCGCAGTGGTGGCAGACCTGGGTGGGGGTCTGCTGCAGGCGTTCGTTCATAAACGCTTCATCCCATTCGGGCAGAATGGAAATGCCCGGTTGGGGCTGCTTTCGCGTGACGAGCGTAAATACACCGTTCGGCTCCATGTAGAAGCGCTCCACTTCGCCAAGCTGACTAAGGCCTTCGTTCCGGAGCTGGGCCATGAGCTGCTGCCGGGAAACCGTCGTTTTTTCCAGATTCTGCCAGAGAATAGCCCCGTTCTCGACGAGCGTGTGCAGTTTGTCCTGCGTCTGCGCTTCAAATTTTTCGTCTTTGGCGGCCCGGCCCGAAATGTACCGCTGCCCCAGAACCACGACCAGGGCGATGATACAGACCGGCAGCACCCCCCGCTGAACGTCCAGAATGGGCACCCCGATGGCGGCGGCCAGCGAAACCAGCGCCGCCAGATCATTCCGGCTCATCTGTCCGGCCATCCGCTGGCCCATCAGCCGCATGGCGACCAGCAGCACCAGGTAGATGAACCCCACCCGAATCAGCAATTCAAAATAAAACTCGGCGGGCACTTCCCCGATCAGCATCCGCTGCCAGTCTCCAAATTTGATTTCCTCCTTTTTCATACGGCTCGATTACAGGTAAGCTCCATCCCAGTTCTGCTGGTGGCAATTGGGGCAGGGCACCTTTTTGTCCTGACCCGAAATCGTCGTCCCGCAATTGCAGCACGACATTTTTCCCTCAACCCGTTCCTGAATGCGGTGCACCTCCTGGTCGGTTTGCGGGAGGGTCGACAGACCGGGCTTTTTTTCGTCCGTGGTGTAAATGCTGAAATCGCCGGAGGGTTCCAGGTACACGCGGCTTACCTGGCCGAGGTTGTAAACGGTTTTGTTGCGCAGGGCCGAAAGAACCTGCTGGTGCGAAACGCGGGCTCGCCGGAGCTCATCCAGCTGAAGGACGCCGTCCTTGACGAGCAGGCTTTCCATGCCGTGGGTCAACTGCTCCACTTCCGGACGCCGGACGCCCAGCAGATTGACGTAGCGAAACAGCACCAGGATCAGCCCCAGCGTCAGAATACTGGCCAGCACGCCCCGATCGGGGAGCTGCATGGCCGGGGAGACAATGGCCCCGAGCGTGACCATCACGGCCATTTCGGTCTGGGTTAGCTGGCCGCTCATGCGTTTGCCGAGCAGCCGCACAATCACCAGAAGGACGATATAAATCAAAACGGTCCGGATCAGGACCTCCAGCATAAAGGCCGCCGGAGCCTCCCCAAACAGAATCCGGTGCCAGTCCGAAAGGTTGATTTCGTCTTTTTTCATAAAATTGAGTAAATGAATCGGTTGCAAACCTTGTCAATACAAGTATTTCGGAGGACTTTAGGTTATGGTATTTTTTGCCGATAAAATTGAAGTCATGCCGGTGCGGCTCACAGAAAAAGGCTTTACAGGCGGTTTCCCGCCTGACCTGGCCCGAAGAATTTCCAGCAAGGAAAGCGTTTCGGACGGACGGCCTGGAGAGGGTCGGTTAGGATTTGGCCTTGTCACTTTTCGGTTCAGTCGGGCTGCTTACGGCGCGAAGCCGAATTGCCAGAGCTTTCCCTGATTTTGCAGGACTTAATGTGCCGTAAATAGTCTATTATTGTTCGTTCACCCTTCAACCATTTTCCCATGAACCAGGACATTATAAACCTCTACGACGAGTACACCCACAAACCGCTGAAGCGCGAAGAATTTCTGAAGCGGCTGGCGCGGCTGACCGGCAGTACGGCGGCGGCGCTGGCGGTGCTGCCCCTGCTGGAAGTGAATTATGCCAAAGCCGAAACGGTATCCGGCCAGGACGATCGCCTGCGGACCGAGCGCATCGAGTATCCGGGCGAGGAGGGAAAAATGAAGGGGTATCTGGCCATGCCCAAAAACAAAGGAAAATACCCGGCCGTCGTCGTTATTCACGAGAACCGGGGCCTGAATCCGCATATCGAAGACGTCACCCGGCGGCTGGCGCTGGCGGGCTTTGTGGCGCTGGCTCCGGACGCGCTGTCGCCGTTTGGCGGCACTCCCTCGGGCGATGCCGACGTGCGGGAGCAGTTCGGTAAGCTGGATGCGGCCAAAACCCGGGGCAGCTTCGTCAAGGCGGTGGACTTTCTGAAAGCCCATTCCGAAAGCAACGGGAAGGTCGGCAGCGTTGGTTTCTGCTGGGGCGGGGCCATGGCAAACCAACTGGCGGTGCACTCGCCGGACATGAAGGCGGCGGTGGCCTTTTACGGTCGCCAGCCCGAAGCGGCGGATGTTGCCAAAATCAAAGGAGCCGTGCAGCTGCATTACGGCGGCATGGACGAACGGGTCAACGCGGGCATTCCGGCCTACGAGGAAGCCCTGAAAAAAGCTAATGTCCCGTACGAACTATACGTCTACGAAGGCGCGCAGCATGCTTTCCACAACGACACGGCCCCCACGCGTTACAACGAAGCCGCCGCCAAACTCGCCTGGGGCCGGACGCTGGAGTTTCTGCGAAAGCGGCTGGGGTAACTGGCCGTTGCCGGTGAGAGCTGGCCATTCGATAGACCGCTCACTCAGGATTCCCTTCTCTTGTCCCTGTCGGCAGGAGAAGGGAATTTTCTTTTTATAAAGGGGAAATTTCCGGTTGTAGCGCCAGAGCAAAGGCAGGTACTTAGGGGAAGGTTTTCTAGACAGACCCTATCCTAATCTAACGTCACCCAAAGCCATGCCTGACCAACCCTTCCCATCTCTCCAGGATATTAACAACGCCCGGGCTCGCGCCGCCACAGACAACCTGCCAGCAATGACGCAGGCTGAATTTGATGCCCTAAACGGGAAGTTCATCATTCTGCGCTGTTACGTGGCGCATTCCAAACTGAAGCCTTGTTTTCGGGCGGGTCAGAAAATAGATGGTTGTAACCCTGCCGGAAGTGTCATCAAACCAGACACAGTATACAAAACGCTGTTTTACATCTACGAGGTGACGCCACCTACCGGCATGGACCCCCTCAAGCCCTTTTTCGAGCGAAAAGAAGCTTTTGTCGAATGGAATCCGGATCGGGTTATTCATTGTCCCGTACCCGCGGATACCGGTTCGGGTGCATCCGGAAGGCCGGATAGCCATACGGAAAATTATTTTGTCAAAGACAAACCGTTCATCTACTGGAGTGAGCAGGAAAACAACTGGAAGGAGGCCGCTTTTTCCGATATCGAAAGGACGCTCCAAATGAGTGTTAATGGAAAAGAGTCCTCCACGGACCACGACCGGCGGTCGTTTATTCTGCCGAAATCATGAAAGCACTGACCGGTCATAGCGTTTTGCCTTATCTGCGGGACTGGGATCTGCTGGACGAAACCGGGCTGGCACAAAGCCAGTACACGGTAGCCGACAATCCGCATGGCTCTACCCGCAATACCCACCTGATCGTAACGCGGGCGCAGGAAACCGGGTTCTTCGTCAAACAGGCCCGGCTCATTCCCCTGGGCGAGGAGATTGACGAGCTGACGGATACGCTGCAGTTGGAGGGGGTATTCTACCAGCGCGCCCGCGAGCTACCCGACCTGGCGGCTCATCTTCCGCGGCCGTACCCGATTCCCCGCAACAACAGCGACCCGTATATCGCCACGGATCACGTGCTGCTGACCGAGTACATCCCCGACAGTACCCCGCTGATGGAATACCTCCGGCAGCTTCCTCATTTTGTGACGACTTCGCCCCCGCCCCGTCTGGCCCTGGCCAGACGGCTGGGTGAGGTTCTGGCTTTGTTTCACCAGCGTCTGGAGGCCAACGGCGGCCCGATGAGGACCAACGAATGGCCTGTCTTCCGGCCGCCGTTGCTGGACATCGACGAGCGCCACCTGAACGTCCTCAAACAATCAGACAACCGGTTGCTGAGTTTTCTGGGCAACCGGCTGGAACAAAGCAATTCGCTGGCGAGTCTGCACCAACTGCGGGAACTCTGGACGCCCTCACAGCTTATTCATACCGACGCCCGGCTGGCCAACTTTCTCGTCCAGCAGAAGCCAGGCACTGAGCCGCCCGAAATCACTCTTTATCTGACCGACTGGGAGTACGCCGCGCAGGGCGACCCGGTTTTTGATGTGGCTTCCTTAATCGCGTCCTACCTGCGGCTGTCGCTTGGCATGAGCGGTTTTTTTTCGCAACAGGAGATTCATGAAAGCATTTTTCAGCTGGGTAGAGGCTATCTGCTGACCCATCCGGCCGACCCATTGAAGAGTAAATGGCTGCTCCTTGTGATTCAGCATGCAGGCGTCCAACTGATTCAACAATTTTATTCCCTGGCCTCCAGAGTGCCTGATGAACCATTCAGGAACGAAGCCGAGGTGTCGCTGGAACTCCTGACTCTGGGGATTGAATACCTGAACCGGCCCATTGATATTTTAGCCAAAATTATTCCCTGACATCCCGCCATGTTTAGTCAGAGTAAAAGAAATCAGGAGGACTTGCAGAACCTTGTCGAAAGCCTGACCATCGACCCGCACACGCACCTCATTACCGACCGAATGCTGCCGGCGGCAACGGGAAGCGAAGCCGGGCTGTCGCATACGGAGCGCATTCTGAAACGCCTGTACCGTTCGTCGGCGGTTGCCTTTGACCCCGACAACGTGACCCAGTACCTGCAATTCTGGATTTATGATACCTATTACTGCCGGAATTTTGGCAGCCGAAGGACTACGTTTGCGACCGGGTTCAATCAGTTAACCTTCGATGATTTTGGCATCACCACGACGACGCCCATTCAGAATTTTCATGTTGATCCGTTCTGGAAATACCTGACCAATCCGAGAAACGTACGGCACCAGGCCGGTTTTTTTACGGCCATCAAAGGCAGTGAAGCCCGGTTTGTCCGGCCCGAGGAGTTTGTCGAAAGCGGTTTCAGCGAGCAGGAACAGAAACATTTTCTGACGCTGTTTCATCCCAGCAATTCGTTTGGAAAATCCCGCTACAAATGGTTGTATGGCCGGTGGTCCGTTGATGATGCTTATCCCGGCGGGGTGCGTTTCTACATCAGTCTGGACCTGCCGTCCGAAGCCGATGCGCTGGACGATGGATTTATGGTGCTGCTTCGGAAGATACAGGAAACCTTCGACCGACAGCAGGTGCCCTTTTCGGCCAAATTCCAGGCTTCGGCGGCGGATATGCTGCGCGCCGACGGAATTATTCTTTACATCGAAAGGCGCCATTTCCGGGTCGCCGCCCGACTGCTCCTGGACATTGCGGCTAGTACCAGCCACGTTCAGTACCGCGACGACCTGCCTTTGTTTGTCTTCAGACTGGGCACGGGAATCGGCTTCGCCGAAACGCCGCCTGGAGTCCTGAGTTTTGGAATGAACCGGTCGAAACTACTGGCCGAGGCGATTGTGGACGCGAAAGGGGCCGACCATCCGGTCGATAAAGCGATAGCGTACCTGAAAAATCAGCATTTAACGCTGGATACCCTGCACCTCAACCCGGGATCGTCCCCTGATTTTTACGCGGTTGATTTCGTTCCGAGCGCTTTCGGGATGTATGCGGGGTGGGGTACGGGCCTGAAGGACGAGCGGGCGAGCGAGGACCGGAAGCGTACCCCCAACAACTTTGTCTCCGCCGCCCTAGTTATTGCCCGGGCTATATGCCGGGAGGTCATTTGGCTGAACAACGGGCAGTGTAACTGGCTGTCTTATCAAAAGCCTGAAAACGAGCAGGTGGTTTACCGGCTGCTGGACGGCTCGCGGGGCGAGGGTCTTGAGGGCGTCTATCTTTTTCTGAATCAACTCACGGCTTTATACCCCTGCCAGAATGTGGAGCTGGTGCTGGATGGCCTGAAGTTAAACGCCCCATCCGTCGAGGAAACATTGACGAAGGATGAATTCGACTTGCTGACCGAACGGGTCCGCCGCCTCCTGAAAGACAACCAGAGTCCGGCGGCCGGGTTGGCCGAGGAACTGATCAGGCGGTACGTAGACCCGGACCGACCCATTCCCAACGACTATGACGGAAGTGATTATTTCTGCCCCAATCTGAAATTTGGCCTGGCCGGAATCGGGTTGTTTCTACTGAACGCCGCCGGTAAAAATTCAGGGGGATGAATTGGCATTCAGTGGAATGGGCGTGAAGAGCGGAACCGTGATCGCCAGACGGGTGCCCTGTCCCGCTTCGGTCTGGGTATCCAGTCGGCCATGAATCCGTTCGACCCGGGATTTTATGTTGTTCATGCCCATCCCGCGATGCGAAGGCTCCCGGCTGGGCATGCCCACGCCATTGTCACTGATTTCCAGCGTGAGGGCCACGGGTAACCGGTGCAATTTGAGAACCGCTTCGGTGGCCCGGGCGTGTTTCAGGACGTTGTTGACCAGTTCGAGTCCAATGCTGTACAACTCAATCTCGATGCTGCGCTCAAACCGTTCGTCTTCGCAGTTGGTAAGAAAGACAAAGGAAAGGCGGCGGGTACGGTTCAGGTCGTCAACGAGCTTCTGCAGGGCTCCGGCCAGGCCCGCCTTTTCCAGTTCTTCGGGCATCATGTTGTGCGAGATGAGCCGCACTTCCGTGTAGGCGCTTTCCAGGTTGGCGAGCAGGTTGCCGTAGACGCGCTGTTCGGGCGGACTCAGGTGTTCGGAGTCGATCGACTCCAACTGCCATTTCAGGGCGGCCAGTGTGCCGCCGAGCGTATCGTGCAGTTCCGACGCTACCCGTCTCCGTTCCTGCGACTGACCCCGGTAGAACGCTTCGCTGATCTCCCGATTTTTCCGGATCAGTTCTTCATTGGCACGGGTAAGCTCCCGGGTGCGCTGCCTGACCCGTTCTTCCAGGGTCTGGTTCAGTTCAGACAGGCTTTCGTTGGAGGAGGCCAGTGCCTGCTGCATCACTTCCAGGTCCAGTTTCTGTTCTTCAACCTGCTTTTTCTTTCGTTTAAGCAGCCAGTTGGTATAATAGAGGGTGAACGTCAGCAGCAAAACGAGGGCCAGGCCGGTGGCCAGCCCGTTGCGTTGAAGTTCTTTCTGCCGGATAACGCTGCGCTGCAAGGTGATGTAAGCCTTGTGTCGCTCATTCTCATACCGAACCCGAAGGGCATCAATCTGCTTTTTCTGCATATCCCTGACATCCTGTTCCTGGAGCTTTTCGTATTCCTGATAATAGTACAGGGACTGCCGATACGCTCCGAGCTCCTGGTAGATCTGCCAGAGGTTGTTGGTTATCTTCATTTTTGTGACCCGGAGCGCACTCTGCCGCAGCGCATAGGCCTCCTGGGCATACCGGAGCGCCGCCCGGAAGTTGGCCTGGCGCATCAGCACCGTTGCCATTTCATTCCGGGACCAGGCGATGTCATCCGGATGTTTCTGGCGAAGCTTTTCAAACCGGTTAAGGTACAGAATCGCTTTCGTGTAATCTTCTGTTTCCCGGTAGCTGGCGCTCAGATTCAGAAAGCAGTAACCGGCTACATCCTCAAAGTAGGCCGGGGGTTTGTTTTCCAAAAGGCACTGATTGAAGAAACGAATGGCTACCGCGTAGTTTCGCTGCTGAAAATAACTTAGCCCTATGTTGTTGAGGCAAACCAGGTAAATGCGCTGCTCGCCGGCCTGTTTCAGGAAAGGGCGGGCTTTCTGATAATAGTAAAGGGCTTTGGGGTAGTCTTCAAAATGATGATAACGGTCTCCCAGATAGCGCATGGAAAGTCCCATGTACCGACCGTCCCTGAGCTTTTCGGCCAGCCGGAGCGCGTCGAACAAAAAAGCCATGGCCTGATAATAGGCGCCTCGTCTGGCTTTGTAAAACCCCAGCCAGCACGTGGCCCACATCTGACCCCGCTCCCAGTTCCGCTTTTGCGAAAGGGTCAGGGCTTGCTGAAAAAGTCGGATAGCCGTGTCGTCTTTGGCCTGCAGCTTGCCCAGCTCGCACAGAACCGAAACGCGTAGCGTGTCATCCTTAACTGAACTACCCGATGGGGGCAGGCTGGTCAACACCTGCCGCAGACTGTCGGTCAGGACGCTTTGTCCGTTGACAATGCCTGCAAACCCAAAAAGCATCATTAGAAGTAGCCATCGAATCATAAGCAGGACCGGCTGTAACGGGCATAAATTAAGAAAAGTATCTCATAGTTACGGATTAAATAGTTGGTAGACAAAGGCTAAGCCTGTCGAACAGTCAGTCGTTCGGCGAAAAGCTTTTCCGCCCGCTGCCAGTAGCTTCTAGACTCCGCCTGGGGCCGGACGCTGGAGTTTCTGAAAAAACACCTCCGTTGAAGGGAATGATTGAATGATTGATTAGTTGAATGACTGAATGACTGATTGCGGGGGCTTATCGAATCATCCGCCACTTAGTCTAATCCAATTGTATAGCATTCCGTTAATCAAGACGATAGTAACTCAGTCATTCAGTCATTCCCTCAATCAGTCATTCCCTCAATCAGTCATTCAACCAATCAATCATTCAACCAATCAATCATTCAACCCATGAACACACCAGCCAAAGAAACCGTATCGGTCGAGGTGACCATTCAGGCCCCTGTTGAAAAAGTCTGGGAACGGTGGACTTCCCCCGAGCATATTGTCAACTGGAACCACGCCTCGGACGACTGGCATACGCCCAGAGCCGAAAACGACCTTCGGGAAGGCGGCAAGTTCATCTACCGGATGGAGGCCAAGGACGGCAGCGTCGCCTTCGATTTCGTCGGAACGTACGAGGCCGTTCGGCCGCAGGAATCGCTGGTCTATATCCTGGAGGACGACCGGAGAGTGACCGTGACCTTTGCAGGCGAAGGCGAAACGACGCGGGTGACGGAAGCTTTTGAGGCCGACAGCTCGCACCCCGTGGAAATGCAGCAGACGGGTTGGCAGGCGATTCTGGATAATTTTAAAAAATACGTGGAGTCCCAGTCTTGAATCGTTTTTTCCTCCCGCTGCCTCAGCGGGAGGGCCCTTGCTAAAACACCGGGCTGTAACGGCCCCACCGTTTCTACTTCATGCCTCCCACATTCTCCTTCTTCCCGCGATTTTGCTGCTTCGGCAAACTTGGGTAGACATTTGCCAAGGGTTGGCCTAGTTTTGTCGTATTCATTTCCGGTTCGAAGCAACCGACTAACCCAACAGATACGATGAAACAGTCAAAAAAAAACCTGTTAGACCTCCCGGCGGCAGAGGAAATTGTTGCCCGCGTCAAAAACCTGAAGGTGACTAATGCACCGCACTGGGGCCGAATGAACGCCTCGGAAATGCTGCTTCACTGTAACCTTTGTATGACCCAGATTCTGGAAGGGGACATGCCTTTCGCGCCAACCACCCTGAAGCAGCGAGTCATTCGGTTTCTGTCTTTCAACGTAGTGCCGCAGTTTCCCAAAAATCTCAAAACGCATCACCGCAACGACACCAAAGGCCTCGTTTCGGAGGCTGAATTTGAAGCGCAGAAAAAGCGGTTTATCAACGTTATAGAAACGTTCGGAAGGCATCAGCAACCCATTGCCCTCACGCATCCGGCTTTTGGTACCCTCAACACCCGGCAGTGGGGCCTGGCCGCCTGGATGCACATGGACCACCATCTGCGGCAGTTTGGCGTTTAAGGAGTTTTGTTTTCCTGTTTCCGTGCCCGGCGTTCTTCTTTCATTTTCTTTTTGACCCCGTCGTCTACCCCGCGGCCTTCGGGCATGGGCTGGAAGGCCGAGCCGGACGTGGGGGATAGCGGCGGCGCGTTGCGCATCTGGTAGCGGTGCACGAGGTTGGCCGAAATGCGCTCCGTCAGACGCGGGAAAATCCGGTGCGAAAACCACGCCCCGGTCGCCTTCCAGCCGACGGGCATCTCGTGCCGGCCGTGCAGCGACGCCCGGATCACGGCGTTCACTACCTTCTGCGGCGGGTCCATGGCCGCCATGCGCCCCTCGCGGCCGCTGTAGTTGGCCGCGTGGCGCCAGAACGGCGTGTCGACCGCCCAGGGTTCGACGTTGATGACCCGGATGTTGCCCTTGCCGTCGAGGCGCAGCTCGTGGTTGAGGGCCTGCGTCAGGTTGAGCAGGCCCGCTTTGGTGGCGGCGTAGGAGGCGTGGTAGGCCAGCGGACTGAAGCTCTCGACCGAACCCATGTTGATCAGCGTGCCGTAGCCCTGCGTCCGGAACTGCCGGATCGCCGCGTGACTGCCGTAAATCACGCCTTTCAGGTTCACGTCCACAATCCGCGCCTGGTCTTCCACCGGAATCTCCCAGAACCGGCCGATGGCTCCGACGCCCGCCATGTTGACCCAGACGTCGATGTCGCCGAACTGCCGGAGGGTCTCGGTGGCCAGCCGCTGGACATCCTCCGGTTTGCTGATATCCAGCGGTACCACCAGCGCGTTTCCGCCCGCCGCCCTGATGTTTCGGGCGATTTCTTCCAGCAGGTCCGTCCGCCGGGCGGCTAGCACGACGTTGGCTTTATACCCGCCCAGTTGCTCGGCCACGCCCCGGCCGAAGCCGCTCGACGCCCCGACGATGACAAACGTTTTACCCGCCGTTTTGCGCTGGTCGGAGCGGCTGAGCCGGGAAGTGGAACAGGATGAAAGGAACAGACACAGACCCGTCAGCAGCAGGCTAGCGTTCCAGCTTAAGTTTTTCATAGTTCGTTGCGTAATCGAAATGCTAGCTGGTCAACCGGGCAAGGCGGAGGATGTTTGAGAGCAGTTCACGAGCGGACCGCGAGGGGTGTGCAGGGAAAAACAATTTTGTTAGATTTGACGGAATAACTAAACGTAAACCTTTTAAAACGGCATGTTTAAGAAATTAGCGACCGAGGCGCTAGGACTGAGCGATATCGGTAAAATCATCGCACCCCGTGATTATGACAAAGTTGACTCCGACGATTACATCCTGCACGAAGACAACGAGAAGATTTTCTTCCTCATCAAATCCAAAAGGGACGAATACTGTTTCACCAACCGCGCCCTGATCCACGTCGACGGAGCCAGCGCGCTGGACAAAAAGCGGACGCTGCGCCGTTACGAGTATTACAAAAATCCGTTCGCCAATGTGTCGCTCCAGACGGCGGGCACGATCGATCTGGACGTCGAGATTATTTTCAACATTGGGCAGCAGCATTTCAACATCAGCGTCGACAAGGGCCAGATCGACCGGCTTCGGGACCTCTACAAGGCCATTCTGGCGATCTCGGAGCAGGTGTACAGCAACCAGACTTACCTGAGCTTTACGCAGAATAGCCTGGCGCAGGCGGCGGCCATCGTCACCTCCGGCCGGCAGGAGGCCGTTTCGAAAGCGGAGGAACTGGAAAAACTGAACGACTACATCTTCAACTGGAGCAAGGAATCGTACAACAGCTACAACCAGAAGGATTTCTCGGCCATTTTTGAACGGTATATCAATAACTAACCGGCCGTAACCGGATTGCCGCGAAGCCGCGGGTGGGGGCCACGGTCTCCGCCCGCGGCTTCGCGGCGCTTTGGCCGGTCTGTCAGGAAGACAACGCTCGTTAATTGCACCGGCATCACCGTATACTAAAAGGCTGGATTCGTGGTCCAGGCGGACAGGACATTATTGGGTAGTAAGGTGTACCTTTCTAAAGATCAAAGGTTTGTGCGCCCGCTTTCGGGGTTGCTTTTTAGAAGGGTACAAGACGTATGAAAAAACCGGAACCTAAGCGGACCCTGCTGGCGGGCTTTTGCCTGCTGGTGCTCCTGTCCTGCCAGAAGAAAAACGACGCGCCGACCCACGACGCCATCGAGGCCATAAACCTCAAACGGGGCGAAGTCGTCATTTGCGGAACCCAGCAGCCCCAATTCGGTTCGGTTCGATTTGCCGTTTCGGCTCCCGGTAAGACCCGGGAGGACTTCAATCTGGCCATGGCGCTCCTGCACTCGTTCGAGTACGACGAGGCCGAAAAGGTCTTCGCCGGAATCATCGACAAATCGCCGGATTTTGCGATGGCCTACTGGGGCGTTGCGATGTGTAATTACCACCCGCTATGGGCTCCGCCGACGCCCGCTGAACTGGAAAAAGGCACCAAAGCCGTGACCCTGGCCCAGAAACTGGCGGACCAAGCGGCCCCGGAATCCGCCTATATCGACGCCATTGCCCGGTTCTACCAGGACTACCCAACGGTCGATCACCGGACGCGGAGCCGCCGCTTCGAAACTGCGATGGAGCAGATTCACCGGCAGCATCCGGCGGACCACGAAGCCGTTGTGTTCTACGCGCTGGCGCTGGTCGCCACGGCCGACCCGGCCGACAAAACATTGGCCCGCCAGAAAAAAGCCGGGGCGCTGCTCAACGGCCTTTACCAGCGCCAGCCGGATCATCCGGGCATCGTGCACTACCTCATTCACGCCTTTGATTCCCCGCAGCTGGCTCCGCTGGCCCTGCCCGCCGCCCGGCGGTACGCGTCCCTGGCCCCTTCGTCGGCCCACGCCCTGCACATGCCTTCGCACATTTTTGTCCGGCTCGGTCTCTGGACAGAATGCATTGCATCGAATCAGGAATCGGTATCGGCGGCCCGCTGTTATGCCCAGTCTACCGGCATACGGGGGCATTGGGACGAAGAGCTGCACGGACTGGATTACCTGATGTACGCCCACCTCCAGCGGGGCGACAATGCGCAGGCCCGAAAGCAATGGGCGTACTTGCAAACGATCCGCGAAGTCCATCCGGCGAGCTTCAAGGTGGCCTATGCGTTTGCGGCGATTCCGGGCCGGTACGTCCTGGAAAACAGGTTGTGGCCGGAAGCCGCCCGGTTGAAAGTGCCTTCCGCCAATTTTTCCTGGAACGACTTTCCGTGGCAGAACGCCCTGATTCATTACACCCGCCTGCTGGGATGGGTGCATACCGACCGGCTGGATTCGGCCCGGGCAGAACTGAAAACCCTGTACCGGCTCCGGCAGACGCTTTTGGGACAGAAGGATGATTATAAGGCCAACCAGATCCAGATTCAGATTCTGTCGGGCGAAGCGTGGATTCTGCATAAAGAAGGCAAATCCGGGCAGGCTTTGCGGCAGATGCAGGCCGCGGCCAACCTGGAAGACAAAACGGCGAAGCATCCCGTGACTCCCGGCGAACTCCTTCCGGCCCGGGAACTTCTGGGCGATATGCTGCTGGAGATGAACAAGCCCCGGGAGGCCCTCAGGGCGTACGAAGCCGATCTCCAAAATCAGCCTAACCGGTTCAACGGGCTGTATGGAGCCAGCATGGCCGCCAAACAGGCGGGCGACGACCCCAAAGCGACGCATTACGCCCGGCTTCTGGTCCGCCTCGCCGACGCCGGCAGGTCCGACCGGGCCGAAGTGAAAGCGGTTCGGGGCTGGCTGCCGCCGGACGGGCCGCTTTGAAACGGAGTTGGCCTCGGGCAAAATCCAGTTGGAATAACAAAGACAATTTTCTGCTCGTTATCAGGTCGATTAATTTGCTTCATGCCTACTACTGCCTATTCCCGCCCTGAATTACTTGATGTGTTAATAGTCGGGGCCGGTCTGTCGGGCATCGGCACGGCTTACTGGCTGCAAAAACACTGCCCCGACAAACGCTATGCTATCTTTGAAGGGCGGGATGCCCTGGGCGGAACCTGGGATCTGTTCCGCTACCCCGGCATCCGCTCCGATTCGGATATGTACACGCTCGGCTATGCCTTCAAGCCCTGGGCCAATCCCCAGGCCATTGCCGACGGAGCCTCCATCCGGCAGCACATCGAGGAAACAGCGCGGGAAAACGGGATCGATCAGCATATTTATTTCGGCCACAAGGTCGTCGGGGCGGCCTGGTCGAGCGGGGATGCCTGCTGGACGGTGGAAATCCGGCACGGCGCGACGGATACGCAGATAGCGGTGCGCACCCGGTTTCTGTACATGTGCAGCGGGTATTACAGCTACGAAGAGGCCTATCGCCCCCAATTTGCCGGGGAAAGTGAGTTTGGGGGACCAATCATTCTGCCCCAGTTCTGGCCCCACGAACTGGACTATGCGGGGAAACGGGTCGTGGTGGTCGGCAGCGGAGCTACCGCCATGACGTTAGTGCCTGCCCTGGCGCGTTCGGCCGCGCATGTGACCATGCTGCAACGCTCGCCGACCTACGTGGTGTCGCTGCCCGGACAGGATGCGGTGGCCCTGCGCCTGCGCCGACACCTGCCCGAGCGAGTGGCCTACGACCTGATCCGCTGGAAGAACGTTCTGCAACGGATTTTTTTGTACTGGGTGGCCCGCGCCCGTCCCCAGATGGCCAAAAAACAGATCGTCGGGTTGGTGACCGAGGCGCTCGGGCCGGACTACGACGTGGCGACCCATTTCACCCCGCGCTACAATCCCTGGGACCAGCGCGTTTGTCTGGTGCCCGACGGCGACCTGTTCGTTGCCATCCGGGCAGGAAAAGCGTCGGTGGTGACCGACGAAATCGACCGTTTTACCCCCGACGGGCTGCGGCTTAAATCGGGCCAAGAACTCCCGGCGGATGTGGTTGTGATGGCTACGGGCCTGACCATCAAATTGTTCGGCGGCATGCAGCTGACGGTGGACGGAAAGGTTTGCCCGCCGAATGAAGGGATGGTGTACAAAGGCATGATGATGAGCGATGTACCGAACTTTGCCATCGCCTTCGGCTATACCAACGCTTCCTGGACGCTGAAAACGGACCTGACGGCCAATTACGTCTGTCGGCTGCTGCGTTACATGGACCGCCGGGGCCACGCCATTGTGGTGCCTCGGCGCGAGGCCGATGTGCAGCCGGTGCCCTTTCTGGATTTTACGTCCGGCTACGTCCAGCGCGCCCAACAGGTGCTTCCCCAGCAGGGTTCTCGCCGCCCGTGGCAGGTGTACCAGAACTACCTCAAAGACCTGCTCTCCATCCGTTATGGCCGACTGGCCGACGGCGTGCTGCGCTTCGGACCCAAAGGCAGCATGCCCTGACCGCCGCGGGGCGATTAAAATTCCTTCTCTCCGAACTCATTCCCCGGCAGTTTGGCCCGTTTGCTGACCTGCCGGAGCGAATAGCTCACGTTAAGGAGCAGAATGTCTTTTTCCTGAATGTAATTCGTCGTGGTGAAAAAGTTCCGGCCGCGGGTGGTGATGCGCTGTTCATTGGTCGGCAGAAAGCCGAGTCCGATGTTCTGCCATTGGAGCGCCACCGTCATTCGGTCGGCCATCAGGCTTTGTTTGACCAGCAGGTTCGGAATCAGGAAGCGCGAATCCTCGCCCTGGGCCGTGATGCGCCGAGACAGGTAGTTGACGTTGGCCTGGAACTGTAATTTTGGAGCCAGCTGCACACTGGTATTGGCGTTGACTGAATACACCCAGGCCGCCCGGTTGAACGTCACCTGATTGTTGAAGAGATCGCCCGTCAGGGTGTATCGGTACAGATTGCCGCCTACGTACAGTTTCCAGCGGGAGGACAGCTTCAGATCACCGGCCATTTCCAGCCCCACGCGCTGCGCCAGCCCCGCATTGGTGAAAATCCGGCTTACAATCGTATCGGAATAGACCCGGTTTACGCGGTTGATGATGTTTTCGACGCCCTGATAATACACGGTTGCAATCAGCGTACTCCGCCCAACTTCTTTGGTCATGCCGACTTCGGCCAGATTCACGAACTCAGGCAGCAGGTTCGGATCGCCTTGTTCGAGGGTTTCGGAGTGTTCGCGTTCGGGCAGGGGATTGAGGGCAAAATTGCTGCTTCGCTGCACCCGGCGGCTGAATCCGGCTTTCAGTGCGAGGCCCTTGCCGGGTTTGTAAAGCATGTTGAACGACGGAAACAGGTTGTTCAGCCGCAGCACGTAGGTCTGGTTGCCGGGCGCTTCGAGCACCCGTTCGGCAGTTTCGTAGCGAAGCCCGACGCTTCCCTCCAGCTTTTTGCCCCCGACCGAATACTGGCTGTAAACGCTGTGAATCCGGTTTGTAAGCGTGATGCGGCCGGTAAAAGCCGGAATCAGCCGCAACGGCTGGCCCCGGCCGTCCTGCTCCCGGTAGCGATAATTGCCGAGGTCTTCCTGATTCCGGTACTGGTAGCCCGCTTCCAGTTTGCCGCGTCCGAGCGGGCGCGAGCCGTCGAGGTTGAAGCGGTAGTTCTGGATGGGTCGGTCGGTGGTGCTCAGGGTGTACTGCAACGTATCGCGGGAATCGCGGCGGGTCAGGTTCAGGTTCCGTGTAAAGCCGTCGAGAAAGTCGTATTCGTACAGCGCCCCGGCCGACAGCGTCGCTTTGTTCCGGAAGGTATGCGTGTAATCGAGGTTGCCCGTAAAAAACTGTCCCCGTTTGCGCACGAGGTTAGCATTGAAGTAGTTAATCTGCCCGATAACCCGGCCGGTGGTCAGGTCCGTTTTGGTGTTCTGATAAAAAATATCGGCAATCCGGTCTTCCGTACGTTGGCTATGGAACAGACCAAGGTTCCAGCTGTGGCGTGCAGACGGCACGTAGGCCACGGCCAGCCGGTTGGTCAGCGTAAAGCGGTCGAAACTGCGCTCACCGGCGGACGGAAAGCGGGTGTAGCGATTCCCGATCGTCGTACTGACGTCACCGATCCGCCGTCCGGCAATGTCGTTGCGGAGGTAGGCCGAGCTGAGCAGCACATCCCAGCGGGCGGCGCGGTAGTTCAGCGTCAGGTCGCCGCTGTACCGGCTGGGCGCTTTGTCGTTGCCAAACGAGTTGACGCTCGGCAGACCGAGCAGCCCGTTGACCGTGGCCGACCAGCCCGATTCCGCACCTTTTTTGGTAATGATGGAAATAATGCCCGCTTTGCCGTCGGGGTCAAACCGGGCGTTGGGCGTCGTGATGACTTCGACGGATTCGATGCTGTTGGCCGGGAGTTGGTTGAGGAGCATTGTGAGGTTGGCCTGCACGGGCTTGCCGTTGAGCAGCACCAGAAAACCGTTGGCACCCCGCAGGCTGAGTTCGCCTTCGGCGTTCAGCGTAATGCCCGGCAGGTTGCGGACGAGATCGGTCGCCGTGCCGCCCGCCGCCGACCCGAACTGACCGGCGCGGTACGTCTGCCGGTCCGCCTTCACCTGAATGTCTGACCGCTGGCCCGACACGCGCACTTCGTTGAGCAGCCGGGTGTCGGCTTCGAGCAGCAGCGTGCCCACGTCCTGCGCCTTTCCCGCCGAGACGGACAACGGCACTGCGACCGGTTTGAAACCGACAAAGAAGGTTTTGAGCACGTGCCGCCCGTTTTTGAGATTACTGATCAGAAACCCGCCCGTCGAATCCGTGACGGCACCTGCCACCGCCGCCGAATCAGGCAGCCGGTAGAGGGCCACGCTCACGAACGGAATGGGCTGCCGGGTCTGCTGGTCGAACACCCGTCCGGTGATCTGCGCCTGGGCGTACGTCTGACAAAAGGCGAGCAGGCCCGTCAGCAGGGCGGTAAAACGTTTTATCATAAGCTGAATAGGAGAGGGCATTCTATGAGCGGAAGAAAACAAGGCGGTTTTCTACTCACAAACAATAAAGTAAGTGAGCGTAAAGCGGCGCCGGAAGGCCAACAGGTTATTTTTTTGTGAACTGCAACGGTTTTTGTCGGCTGGATGCCCTAATCGTTCAGGGATTTAATACCTTGTTTCTTAAGTCGTTCGAGGTGGGCTTTCTGCCCTTTAATAGGGTGTTTCTCGCTGATTTTACTCGAAGATTATCCTGTGCGAATCTGCGGCAAAAATCTGCGAAAATCAGCGAGAAACATCAATCGGCGAGAATTTTCCCCTTAGTCGTTCAAGGAGTCAATACCCTCCTGTTTTAGCCGCTCCAAGTGTTCTTTCATCACGCTGACCTGTTCGGCCGGGTGGCCCTGCCAGGCTGTTACTTCGCCCACGACTCTGAATGGGTGGGTGGAGCGATACGATTTTGTGGGATTGCCGGGGAATTTTTTGTCCGTCAGGTCAGGGTCGTCTTCAATGGGGCCGGTAGGTTCGACCAGATAAATCCGTTCACGGCCTTCTCCAAAAGCCAGTTCAGCGCCCCAGATTGCCGCATCCAGGGTGGCGGACAGAAAGATGTATTTCGCGTTTTTTCGCTGGCCGTAGTTCGAATTGAATCCCACCTCAATCAGGTCGCCGACTCTTAAGTCCGCTTTGGTGCCGTGAAAATACGTCTGGGCGAAAGGAGCGGGGGCGGCTCCGGTTGGCTGGGGTTTGGGCTGTTCCATTTGGGATGGGGTGGTTTAGGCCAGTTAACGACAGGACTGCGTGCTTTTATTTCTAATTCGATTGGTCAGAGAGCTTGTCATTGGTTACAAATGTTTCTCGCAGATTTTTACCGCAGATGTTCGCAGAAAATCAGCGGCGAACCGATAATCGGCGAGAACGCTTTTTTTACAAAAGTAAGGCCCTCCCGTTCGCCCACAACCCGTTCAGTCTTTACAAAGTTTGCATTAGGCGTCATCAAATCTACTCCAACCGGCACAAAAAAGCCCGGCATCCGCAGACGCCGGGCTTCGGTTTATTCCGTTAAACCGGATTACTTCAGGTCAAAGCGGTCCAGGTTCATGACTTTGTCCCAGGCGGCGACGAAATCACGGACGAATTTCTCGCCGGAATCCGCGCAGCCGTATACTTCGGCAATCGCCCGCAGTTCGGAGTTGGAACCAAAAATCAGGTCCACGCGCGTGGCCGCCCACTTGGTCTCGCCGGTGATCCGGTCGCGGCCTACGAACTGGTCCTGCGCGTCGGAGGTGGCGGTCCAGGTGGTGCGCAGATCGAGCAGGTTCACGAAGAAATCGTTCGTCAGTGTTTCCAGACGGGTCGTGAACACGCCGTGCCGTGAGCCGTTGAAGTTGGTGTTCAGCACCCGCAGGCCACCCAGCAGAACGGTCATTTCGGGAGCCGTCAGCGTCAGCAGCTGCGCCTTATCGACCAGCAGTGTTTCGGTCGGGATGTTCCGGTAGCGGCTTTTCACGTAGTTGCGGAAACCGTCGGCAATCGGCTCCAGCACGGAGAACGATTCCACGTCGGTCTGCTCCGGCAGGGCGTCGGCCCGGCCCGGCGTAAAGGGAACCGTCACCTCGATACCGGCCTTCCGCGCAGCCTCTTCCACCGCCGCGCCGCCGCCGAGGACGATCAGGTCCGCCAGCGACACCTGCTTGCCGTCGGTCTGGGCCTCGTTGAAGACCTCCTGAATGCTTTCCAGTTTGTCGAGCACGGTAGTCAGTTGAGCCGGGTTGTTTACTTCCCAATATCTCTGCGGCGAAAGCCGAATGCGGGCGCCGTTGGCTCCGCCCCGTTTGTCGGAACCGCGGAAGGTCGAGGCCGAAGCCCAGGCCACCGACACCAGCTGCCCGATGGTCAGGCCCGAAGCGAGGATGCTGGCTTTCAGGGCGGCAATGTCGCTTTCGTCGATCAGCTTGTGCGTCACGGCCGGAATCGGGTCCTGCCAGATCAGCTCTTCGGCGGGCACTTCCGGACCGAGGTAACGGGCGCGCGGACCCATATCGCGGTGCGTCAGTTTGAACCAGGCGCGGGCAAAAGCGTCGGCGAACTCATCCGGATTTTCGAGGAAGCGCCGGGAAATTTTCTCGTACGCCGGGTCCACGCGGAGAGCAAGGTCAGTCGTCAGCATCGTCGGGGCGTGGCTCAGGGCCGGGTCGTGGGCGTCGGGCACCGTACCGGCACCGGCTCCGTTTTTCGGCTTCCACTGGTGCGCTCCGGCGGGGCTTTTGGTCAGTTCCCACTCAAAACCGAAGAGGTTTTCGAAGAAGTTATTGCTCCAGCGGGTCGGCGTGGTGGTCCAGGCCCCTTCCAGACCGCTGGTTATGGTATGAACGCCGTGGCCTTTGCCGTAGGTGTTCTTCCAGCCGAGGCTCTGCTCTTCGAGGCTGGCCGCGGCCGGTTCCCGACCGACGAACTCGCCCGGGTTGGCGGCGCCGTGGGTCTTGCCGAACGAGTGACCACCCGCGATGAGGGCCACCGTTTCTGCGTCGTCCATCGCCATCCGGCCAAACGTCTCGCGGATGTCGCGGGCGGCGGCCAGCGGGTCGGGGTTGCCGTTGGGACCTTCGGGATTGACGTAGATGAGGCCCATCTGCACGGCACCCAGCGGGTTTTCGAGTTCGCGGTCGCCGGTGTAACGCTTGTCGCCGAGCCATTCGGTTTCAGCGCCCCAGTACACATCTTCCTGCGGCTCCCAGAGGTCTTCGCGGCCCCCGGCAAAGCCAAAGGTCTTGAAGCCCATCGACTCCAGCGCGCAGTTTCCGGCCAGAATCATCAGGTCCGCCCACGACAGTTTGCGGCCGTATTTCTGTTTCACCGGCCACAGCAGGAGGCGGGCCTTGTCGAGGTTGGCGTTGTCGGGCCAGCTGTTGAGGGGCGCAAACCGCTGCATTCCGGCTCCGGCTCCGCCGCGCCCGTCGGCGATGCGGTACGTGCCCGCGCTATGCCACGCCATCCGGATAAAGAACGGGCCGTAGTGGCCCCAGTCGGCGGGCCACCATTCCTGCGAGGTGGTCATCAGGCTGTAAATGTCTTCCTTGACGGCCTTGAGGTCGAGGCTCTGGAACTCCTCGGCGTAGTTGAACGACGGGTCCATCGGGTTGGACAGGGAGGAGTGCTGGCGCAGGATGCCCAGATTGAGCTGGTTGGGCCACCAGTCGCGGTTGCGGGTGCCGCCGCCAGCCACGTGGTTGAGCTGGCCGTTGAGGAAAGGGCATTTGGCCGCGCTGGAATCGTTGACATCGAGGGCGTCGTGGTGAGGCTGGCCGGGGTGGCCGTATTCCTGGGGCGCATTGGTCCCGTTCACCTGGTAACTGTTGGAGGTTTCGGATGAGGTCATACGTGTAGGTTATTAAGTGTTATGAACAAGCGACTGGAGGATGCCGGAGCGGGGCGTCCGGACTTGCATGGTGCAAATCTGTCGATTCGCTTTCAATAGAACAAGGCAATCGTCTCTGTATTTATATTGAAAAAATCTATGAGTCATATGCGGGGAGTCCGGGTGTGGGCTACCCGTCGCATGGGTTGAACCGCTGGCAGCTTTGCGGTATTTGGCTACTAGCCCCGGCGTTTTGTTAGGGCGGGTAGGTCGTGGAGAAGCGGGAACGAAGCGGTGGTTTTAGCTACACCGGCTTGAGAAATTCAGAGAAAGTTGTTAGCGAGTCTTTCTTTCGTTTGCGGAAATTCTGGGATTGGGAAGGGAATAGCCGCTAACGAACCGCGTATGGCCGAAAGCAGTTTCTACTGGAAATAAAGACCAAAAAAAGGGAGTAATCTCCTTCCGGTTTGCCAATGCCGGAGGAAATCACTCCCTTTTTTGGAATTACGTCTTTTGTTACTTGTTCAGGCTATTCGCCACCGCCGCATCTTCTTTTTGCTGCCGGATAAATTCGGTCCGCAGATATTTGGCCGTGTCCTGCGGGTGAACCGGATTCCAGCCGGGAGGCATGAAGATGTATTTGAGTTTGGTAATTAGTCCATCGGCCGATTTTACGTCCTTCCACAACAGAATGATTTCGCCAAAATAAACATCCCAGAAATTGTTGGAATCGTATTCTCTCGTGATTCCGTATTCGACCGGAACCTGCTTATCTTCTTCCTGATACGTTCTGAAAATATGGTCCCAGATGTTGAGCATGGAACTGTAATTGGTATCCAGGTATAACGGATTGCGGGCATGGTGCACCCGGTGATGCGAAGGCGTCAGAACCAGTTTGTTCAGAATGCCCAGTCGCCCGTTCTTCATCACTTTCTCGCTCACGTGGACGAAGGCGCCCCAGATGCTGTCGATGATCATAATCAGGAAATACATCATCAGCGGAGCGCCTGAAAGCACCATGATCGTGGTTCTGACAAATTCGGTGTACAGATTTTCCAGGTAAAACGTCCGCAGGGTAACCACCGCGTTCAGGTCTTCCGGCGAGTGGTGAATCGAATGAAAACACCATAACAACCGGATATTGTGAGCCGTATAATGATAAACAAACGTGCCGAGTTCGTAAAATAGATAACAGAAGATAAACCAGTACCAGGTCATCGAAGCGTGGACAATGGCAAACCTGCTGAACGCTCCGTAACAAAACATAATCACCGAGAAACCAAGCAGATGTGATAAAATCCGGTTGGTCAGGATAATCAATAAGGTTACTTTATATTCTTTGATTTTCCCCTTGCTCAATACCAGCACAAAGAGCATTTCGCCAAAAAAAACAACGGGCGCCAACGGGGCCAGAACCGCCAGAATTCCATCGATGCTTCGTAAAGAAGAATAATTTCCGGACATCAGGATGCCATAAAGGCCACCCAGCCGGAAAAAATCGAGGAACTCGTTCAATGCCACTTCCAGAAAATTCATTACGTCGAGAGTTACAAGTTAGTTAAGTACGTTCTCGGTGGTGCAAAACATGTGCCCCATTCCGCGGTCTCTCCCTGTTTGGGGAATTATATTTTCTGTGCCTGCGGTCTCCGTAATTCTTCAATAAATTTACATCCGGGCCGTTGTCCAGAAAATGAGGGGCAAACCGGCGGCGCAACCCGTGTACGCCACCGGTTTTGCGGCCTCCCGCTTTTTGCCCGGTTATTCGGCCCCGGCATAAGGAGGTATCTGCCTCCGGCTTCTTTTACGGTATATTCCAGTTGCCCTGCTCGGCGGGGCGCAGTCACATTTTTCAATTACCCATCATGCCCCTCCGTTCCCAAGAATGGTTTGGCCGCACCGGCAAAGACGGCTTTATTTACCGCGCCTGGATGAAAAACCAGGGATTTCCGCACCACCTCTTCACGGGCGAAAAACCCGTTATCGGCATCTGCAACACCTGGTCGGAACTCACGCCCTGCAACGCTCACTTTCGCGATCTGGCCGAGGCCGTCAAGCGCGGCATCTGGGAGGCGGGCGGCTTCCCGCTCGAATTTCCGGTGATGTCGCTGGGCGAATGCCAGATCAAACCGACCGCCATGCTGTTCCGGAATCTGGCGAGCATGGACGTGGAAGAAAGCATCCGGGCCAACTCGCTCGACGGCGTGATTCTGATGTGCGGCTGTGACAAAACCACGCCCTCGCTGGTGATGGGGGCCGCTTCCGTGGACATTCCGGCGCTGGTGCTCTCGGGCGGACCGATGCTCGCCGGGCGCTACAAAGGCAAGAAAATAGGCACCTCCGACCTCTGGCGTTTTGCCGAAGACTTCAAGACCGGGCAGATGTCGCAGGAGGAGTTTGTGGCCGCCGAAGCCTGCATGGCCCGATCCATCGGGCACTGCGCCCCGATGGGGACGGCCTCCACGATGGCCGCGATGGTGGAAGCCCTCGGCCTTGCTTTGCCCGACAACGCGACCATCCCCGCCGCCGACTCGCGCCGCAAGGTGCTGGCCCACATGGCCGGTATCGAAATTGTGAACCTTGTCCGCAAAGGCGTCAAACCGTCGGATATCCTGACCCGGCAGGCGTTTGAAAATGCCATCATGGTCAACGCGGCCCTCGGCGGCTCGACCAACTTTATCATCCACCTGCTGGCCATTGCCGGACGGGTAGGCGTGGACCTGACGATTGACGATTTCGATAAATTATCGGCTCAGATTCCGCTGCTGGCCAACGTACAGCCTTCCGGGGAGCATTTTGTGGAAGACCTGTTCTACGCGGGCGGGCTTCCGGCCGTGATCCGCGAGCTGCGGGGCTTTCTGCACAACGACGCCATGACGATCAACGGCAAAACGCTGGGCGAAAACTGCGCCAGCGCCGAATGCTACGACCCGGACGTGATCGGCTCGGTTGAAAAGCCCTTCAAACCCGAATCGGGCATCGCGGTGCTGAAAGGCAACCTCTCGCCCTACGGGGCCGTGCTGAAACCGTCGGCGGCCTCGCCCCACCTGATGCAGCATACGGGCCGGGCGGTGGTGTTCGAAAACATTGACGATTACAAAACCCGCGTCGACGACCCCGATCTGGACATTGACCCGAGCTGTGTCATGGTGCTCAAAAACGTCGGGCCGCGCGGCTATCCCGGCATGCCGGAAGTGGGCAACATGACGCTGCCAAAGAAGATTCTCGATCAGGGCGTGCACGACATGGTCCGGATTTCGGACGGGCGCATGAGCGGTACGGGCTTCGGCACGGTCGTGCTGCACGTTTCGCCGGAAGCCGCCGTCGGCGGCCCGCTCGCGCTGGTGCAGAACGGCGACCTGATTACCCTCGACGTGGAACAGCGGCTGCTGCACCTGCACGTGGACGAAGAGGAACTGGCCCGCCGACTGGCGAGTTTCCAGCCCCTGAACCTGGGCTACGACCGCGGGTACGTCAACCTGTACATCCGCCACGTCACGCAGGCCCACGAAGGCGCCGACCTCGATTTTCTGCGCGGCGGCAGCGGCCCGGTAGTGCGGCGGGACAGCCACTAAAGGTTGAATGATGAATGACTGAATGACTGATTGGCTGAATGATCACGGGGTTGGCAGTTATTCAGTCATTCAGTCACTCATTCATTCAGTCATTCAGTCTATTTTCTACCTTTGCGGGAATCTGAATACTTCCATGGAGACAGAAATTGCCATACGCGAGTCGGTTGTTGACATCAAGAAGAGTCGGCTGCGGAAAAAGATCATTCGGGAACTCTACGACACCGGCAACTGCACCATCGCGCACCTGGCCCGGCTGGTTCACGCCAGCGTGCCGTCGGTGACGGCGCTGATCGATGAATTGATTGTGGAAAAGTGGCTGCTTGAACTCGGAACCGGCGAAGCCCAGTTTGGCCGGAAACCCGTGCTGTACGGACTCAATCCTTATCGCCACCTGACGCTGGTGCTCGACATCAGCACCCACGATACCCAACTGGTGATCTTCAACCTGGGGAACCAGATCGTCGCGCAGCAGGAAACGGGCCTTCCGCTGGAAGATGCCTCCGCTTATGTGGACAACCTGTTTTCGCTGATCGACTCGTTTCTGCTTAAATCCAAAGTGAGCCGGTCCGACCTGCTCGGCGTGGGCGTTTCGCTTCCGGGGCTGATCAATCCGGCCACGGGCATGAATTACACCTACCAGCACCTGAACGATGCCGACCACTCGTTCGGCGAACGGATTCAGGGCCACCTCCAGAACCCGGTTTTTCTCATCAACGATACCAAGGCTACGGTGCTGGGCGAACAGCGTTTCGGGCTGGCGCAGGGCAAGAATTTCGTGCTTTCCATCAACATCGACTGGGGCGTCGGGCTGGGCATTCTGCTGAACGGCGAGGTCTTCAGCGGCGCGTCCGGTTTTGCGGGCGAACTGGGGCACATCCAGGTCCGGCGCGATGGCGCACCCTGCCACTGCGGCAAAAAAGGCTGCCTCGATACGGTGGCTTCGGCCTCGGCGCTGGTGAAGCGGGTCCGGACGGATCTGCTCAACGGGCAGGAAACGGAACTGGCCCAGTACCGGAACGAACTCGAACGGGTGGATGTCGAGAAGGTCATCGAAGCCGCCAAACAGGGCGATACGTATTCAATCGACATGCTGGAAGACATCAGCCAGGAACTGGGCCGGGGGCTGGCGATGGCCGTCCAGCTTTTCAATCCCGAAATGATCATCGTGGACGGTGTGCTGGCCAAGGCCGGGGCGTTTATCACCAACCCGCTCGAACAGGCCATCCGCACGTTCTGCCTGAGCGATTTTAACCGCAATCTGACTATCGAAGTCTCCCAACTGGGCGGTCTGGCCAAGCTCTACGGAGCGCAGGTATGCATTGTGGAGCAGGTTCTGGAAAATCAATGAAAAGTTTAGAGTTTATAGTTTAAAGTTTAGGGTTTAGCGTTCAGAGTTGCTCGTTTATTGCCGTTTGGCAGACAACTATAAACCTTAAACCATAAACCCTAAACTTTAAACTTTTTTCCCATATTCGCAGATTACCTGCATTTAAGCCGTATGAACGAGCAAAGCAAAGCGTTTTTATACCAATACCTCAATAACGCCTCTCCGACGGGCTTTGAGTCGTCGGGGCAGCAGATTTGGCTGGATTACCTCAAGCCTTACATCGATGAGTATATCGTCGATACCTACGGTACGGCGGTCGGCGTCGTCGGACCCGGAAAAGACTACAAGGTTGTTATCGAAGCGCACTCCGACGAAATTTCCTGGTTTGTCAATTACATCGACGACAACGGCTATATCTACGTGCGCCGGAACGGCGGTTCGGATGCGGTCATTGCGCCCTCGATGCGGGTCAATCTGCACACCAAGAAAGGAACCGTGCAGGGCGTGTTCGGCTGGCCGGCCATCCACGTGCGCGACCTGTCGAAGGATACCGCTCCGAAAGTGACGGACCTGTTTATCGACGTGGGGGCCGCCACCAAGCAGGAGGTGCTGGAAATGGGCATTCATGTGGGCACCGTCGCGACGTTCTCGGACGGGCTTTTCGAGATGAACAGCCGCTACTACGTCGGTCGGGCGCTCGATAACCGGATGGGCGGCTACATGATCGCCGAAGTGGCCCGGCAGTTGAAGGAAAACAACATCGAACTGCCGTTTACGCTGTACATCGTCAACTCGGTGCAGGAGGAAATCGGGCTGCGCGGGGCCGAGATGATCGCCCGGCGGCTGCGCCCGGACCTGGCCATCTGTACGGACGTGACGCACGACACCCAGTCGCCCAAATACGACAAGAAGGAGCAGGGCGACCTCAAAGCGGGCGGCGGGCCGGTGCTGTGCTACGGTCCGGCGGTGCAGAACAACGTGCTGGACTTCATCATCGGCGTGGCCGAACAAAAGGAAATTCCGTTCCAGCGCCAGGCCGTCAGCCGCTCGACGGGCACCGATACGGATTCATTCGCCTACGCGACCGAAGGCATCGCCTCCGCCCTGATTTCCCTGCCGCTCAAATACATGCACACCACGGTCGAAACCGTCCACATGGACGATGTCCAGTCCGTCATCCGCCTCATGTACGAAACCCTGCTGGCACTGAAGGGAAACGAAGACTTTCGATATATTAAATGATTGAATGTTGAATGACTGAATGATTGAATAGCTTCGCAAATTCTTACCCTGCGAAGCTATTCAATCATTCAGTCATTCGATCATTCAGCATTCAATCATTTCGACGCCAGTATCAGCGCGAGGATCAGGTTTGTGCCCAGTCCGATGCCCCAGTTTGTCCAGACTTTGCGGGATTTGATTTTTTTGGCCTGGCGGTTGTAGCCCATGCGGTAATCGGCGTGTTCGTAGGTGGTGCTGTTGGGGTAGCCGAGGCTCATTTCCCGGGGCGGCGTAGTCGAGCAGGCGATGGCCGGAATCAGGCCCGCCAGCGGCGAAATCAGGCTGGCAATCAGGGTGCCGGTGCCCGCTCCCTTGTAGCCCGTGTAATACTGGTCGGCATCCCGCGTTCCCCGGTAATACTCGACGGCATAATCGGTTTTCCGGACAACGGGTGCTGCATTTTCCCGGTCAACCACCACCGTGGTATCCCGTTTCACGGAAGCGGCTTCTGCACTGCTATTCCGAACCGCTACTTCCTGAGAAAAGGCGAACGTTGAGTACAGGCTCAAAATCAATACGGTAAATAAACGCATGTTTATATTAAAGCTGAGTGTTCGCGTTTACTTACAGGAAAAACCGTGCCGATTTTGAGCGTTTCTAAAAGTTTACAGACGAATTACCGGACGAGTGCCCCGCGCAGCGAAACCCGCCGGAAGGTAGCCAGACAATCCCTCAGATAGAAGAGCCAGGTGCCCTGCGAACTGACCACACTTTCGGGCAGACTCCGGTGCCGGACGGGCGTTTCGGTGAGCTGAACGACCTCCGGGGTTTTCTGCGATTTTTCGAAAAGCAATTCTTCGATAATGTCCCCGTACGTCAGTTCGGCCACGTCGCGGCGGGAAACAAAGTACGTCGGGCCCGCCATGTCGTCGAAGCGTTTGAATTTTACTTCGTGGCGGTTGACGGATAGAACCTGGGCGGTGACTTTTTCGCCGTCCTTGAGACGAATCACGTCCTGACCGAAAGCCAGCGTGGAACCCAGACAAAAGAGCAGAGTAACAAAGTGTTTCATACGCGTTACGGTGTAAGTGCTTCAATTCCAAAGCTAAAATTGTGCTAAACTTTCGGGGAAATCAAGATTAAGGCCGCTATCGCCTATAATTTTAATAGACAATAGCGGCCTTGTGTACCGTTTGTGATTCGTCGGTGACTTTAACTCAGCCCTCTGACGGTCTGAACCCGGTCCGGGGTTTCCTTGTCGCTCTGCCCGTTGGTTGCCGGGGCGGATTTATGGGAGCGGAGCAGCCCTTCGGGAACGGTCAGCTCGCCGGTATGAAAGTCGATAATCCCGTTGCGTTCGTCCTCGATGTTGGTCGCCTGGGTGTAGACGTCTCCGGCGATGGCCCGGTCGCGGAGTTCCTGTTTGAAGAGGCGGATGCGCTCGGTGCGCGCCTCCGAATCATTGGGTCCGCCGTAATCGGCAAAGCCGAACCCGCCCCATTCGCTGACCACCAGCGGCACCTGGCCCCGATAGAAAAACGGGTCGCCCACCACCAGCGGATTCACGGCCACGCCGTTCATCTGCCCGGCCACGAGGCGGTCGAGCAGTTCGCGCCAGTGGGTCGGGTCGGGGGTGTAGAGGTGCGCCGTCAGCAGGTCCGATTTCAGGCGGCCTTCGCACGAAACGTGGTGCCAGCCGTCGTTGTCCACCACCAGAAACTGCGGGTGGTGAATCTGCAGGTAATGATACATTTCGACGATGTACTTCCGGGTGTCGGCATTGGTCGCAATGTCCTGCGCGCCCCAGTCTTCGTTGTACAGGCTCCAGATCACCACCGACGGGTGCGATTCGATCAGGTTCAGCATCCGGAGCAGCTCGGCCCGGTGGTTTTCGCGGCTGCGGTGCGTGGAACTGTGCGGGCTTGGCACTTCGACCCAGACCAGCAGCCCGATCTCGTCGGCCAGGTTCAGGATGCGCGGGTCCACCCCGGCGATGTGCACCCGGACGAGGTTACAGCCCAGCCGCTTGATGGCGTACATATGCCGCCGCATTTCCTCGTAGGAGGCCGTTCCGGGCTGGTACAGAATTCCGTCGAGGTACACGGCCTGGTCGTTGAGGTAGAAATACCGGCCGCGCGTTTCTACCTGCCGGAGACCAAACAGGGTTTCAATCGTTGACGGATAGCCTTCGGGATCGATGAGCTGGGCAACCAGCCGGTACAGCTGCGGGTGGTCGGGCGACCAGAGGTTGGCGTTGGGCAGTTCGAGCACCACCCGTTGTTTGCGCTGCCCGGCTTCGAGGGTAATGTCGTATTCGGAGGAGGCCAGCGGCGGTCCGTTGCGTTTGTCCCGTTCGAAAACCTGCAGCACCAGTTTGTACGCCCCGGGGTCGTGAATCCGGAAGGTGAGGTTGAAGCGGATGAGGTCGTCTTCGGTTTCGTTCATAATGCCGACCCGCGAGCGCAGGCGGTTGCGTTCGACCGTTTCGACCCAGACGCTCCGGACCGCTCCGGTATACGTCTGGTACCAGATGCCGCCCCGTTTGTAGACGTGCGATTCCTGCTTGCCGCGCGGAATTTCGGCGTCCATCGTATCCGAAATCCGGACCGTAAGGCGGTTGATGGGCCGCAGATGCTCTTCGAGCAGTTCGTAGGAAAACGAGGTGTATTCGCCCAGGTGCACTTCGTCGCCTTCGATGGTCAGCAGCGGGTGGCCGTTGAGCCAGACCCGGGTTTCGTAGCCGCAGGCCCCAAACGTGAGCTGGAACATGGAGCGGTTGCGGGGTTCGCCGCGTTTGGGCAGCACAAAGTCGCGTTCGTACCAGGCAATGACCTTGTCCTGCCACGGAGTAGGCTGTTTCTGTTCCTTGGCATTGGCCATGTGGGATTCGATGGAGCCGGGCCACTGCGCGGAGTAGGGGTAGTTATGGGCGACATACCAGTTTTCGCTCACGCCGCGGTCGTCGGGGTCCAGGTCAAATCGCCAGTCGCCGTCCAGCAGCAGGTGCTCGTTGGGCCGCAGCACGGCGCGGGGCAGCGGATTTTCAAGATCATGGGCAAGGGCGCGGTTTTCTTCCCGGCAGGTACTACTGTTATAATTCAGATGCTGAGGTTTCATTCTGAACGTTTGTTTGGGCCCGTTAGGGCGGTTGTGGATATCAAACTATAAACGAGTACACATGCAGGGTGGTTTGGGAAAACAGTTTGGTGGCGCCGGAGTTATGCTGTTTCAAAAGTGAGTTGCAGAATAATCAGGACGTTTTTTTCTTTCCGAAGAATTTTTCGGGGACCTAAAAGTTTAAGTGGGATTTAATTGCTCCGATAAAGATTAAAAGTACATTTGTGCTACGTAAGACACGTTCTGAATGAATAAGCGGATCAAACAGGCCAGTTTCGGGAGTTTGTTTGTGCTGATGTGGTTGATGCTTTTCTCAACCGCAACAGGGCAGGCCTCTTCGCTTCTGCACACCAAGTCCGCCATTCAGAAAAACACCCCCGTTCAGAAAGGTCCTTCTTTTGTTTTAGAACTGAAAGAAAACCTGGAAGAAGAATCGGAGGATTCGGTTTCCGACCGCAGCCTTGCGCAGAGCGTTTTGCGCCTATTCTCGCTGCTGCTGCCGGCAGAGGTAGCCGCCCAATGGCTCCAGGTGGATCACCGCAGTAAAGGCGCTCCGGACGTTGGCCTCTTCATTCTTTATTGCTCCCTGCGCATTCCATCTTCCCAGTTGATCGGCTGATTCGGTTCCGTACGGATCGAGCCCTCATCCCTTCAGCCCGTTTCTCCGGCTGAACCCATGCTGATTATTGCCCATTCCCATCGTCGCTGATTCCTCCCGCTGTCGGGCAGAAACAGGTTTGATCCTCCGATTTTTGCCGGTTTGATCCCTGTCATTCTGTGCCCTGTCCGGGCGGGAGTAAGCTACCGGGCCGTGTTCACGATCAGTCATTGTTCCAGACTATCTAACCAAAATCTTATGATTCAGGAACATCATAAAACGGCTCAAACGGCTAAAAAAACGGCCTTTGACGAGCACGAAGTGCTGCATGCGCTAAAGCACTACCTGCCGTCCCAGGCTCCCCTCAAAGACTTTGTTCACCACAATACCCTGCACGCGTTTCAGCACCTGAAGTTCCACGAGGGACTCCGGACGGCCTCGACCATCTTTGGTTACTCCGTCTATCTGTCGCTGAACGAGTTCCGGGAACGCTACCGGGCCGGCACGATCAGTCCGGCTATTCTCGACAAAATAATCATTGAGAAGAAAGGTAAAGCCCGTCTTCAGCACTGGAAGACCAAACTGCTCGATACCGAGTTCGCTCCGGCCCCGGAAGCGCGGATTGGCCGCCTGCGGGGACTCTGGAAGAAAGCCTACAAGGTCAATCCCGACAAGGAAGTACACGCCCTGCTGTTCCGGCTCATCGGCAGCTACCTCGACCAGGGCATTTCGATCTGGAAATTTCCGGCGACGGGCAAAGGCTTTCTGGGTTCCATCCGGGATCTAGAGCGCAACAGCTTCGTGAGCCTGTTCCGGACGCGCCGGGCCCGGACGCTGCTGCTGGAAACGGCCTGTCACCTGCCCGACCTGCTGGCTTTGCTCGTGGGTGACCCCCAACGCTACAGCCAGTACCTGTTCGACCAGCAGTTTGCTCATCCCGGCTGGTCGGGCATGGTGGCGGTGCTGGAAGACAATCCCCAGACGCTGCTCGACCGGCGCAAGGTATCACTTCGGGATTTTATCGCGCTGGAACTGCTGATGGAAATTGACGCGCTGGACCGCCGCAACGGGGAAAACTGGCTGCCGCTGGCCCAGTGCGTACTGCCCGAGTCCATCGACATTCTGGCTCCGGTTCAGGAGCAGGAAGTTTTTGAGGTGTACGCGCTCTGGCAGGAAGCCTTTGAATGGACGTATTACGACCAGGTGCTGCGCGGACTGCAACTGGGCCGAAAAAGCCCCGCCGCGCCCGCGACGCCGAGCTTTCAGGCCCTGTTCTGCATCGACGACCGCGAATGTTCGTTCCGCCGCTACGTGGAGCAGTTCGATCCCGAATGCCGCACCTTCGGAACGCCGGGTTTTTTCGGAACGGAATTTTATTTCCAGCCCGAGCACGGCAAGTTCTACACCAAAGTCTGCCCGGCTCCGGTGACACCGGGCTACCTCATCCGGGAGTCCGAAGCCGATCTGCGCCACCGGAAAGATGCCCACTTTGCGAGGCACCCGCACGGCCTGCTGAGCGGCTGGGCCCTGTCGCAGACGATGGGTTTCTGGTCGGCCATCAAGCTGGCCATCAGTATCTTCAAGCCGACCGAAACCCCGGCAATGGTGTCGTCTTTCCGGCATATGGACCGGAAGGGAAAGCTGGCAATCGAGGCGACGCAAACGGCCGAGAAAATAGACGATCTCCAGCTCGGCTTCACCGTCGAAGAGATGGCCAACCGCCTGGAAGGACTGCTCAAGAGCATTGGGCTGGTCGACAACTTTGCCCCGCTGGTCTACATCGTGGGGCATGGCGCGTCGAGCGTCAACAACACGCACTACGCCGGTTACGACTGCGGGGCGTGCAGCGGCCGGTCGGGTTCGGTCAACGCGCGGGTGGCGGCCTTTATGGGCAATCATCCCGGCGTTCGGGAGGTGCTGAAAGGGCGCGGCCTGTTCATTCCGGAAAGCACCCGCTTCGTCGGTGCCCTGCACGACACGACCCGCGACGAAATGGAGTACTACGACGAGGAGACGCTGCCGGACGGGCATAAAAAGCGGCACGGGCAGCACATGGCTACGTTTGAAAAGGCGCTGAGCGACAACGCCAAAGAGCGTTCGCGGCGGTTTCTGCTGATCGATACGAAAGAGGAAGCCGACAAAATCCACGAGCAGGTGAAGCTGCGGGCGCTGTCCCTCTTCGAGCCGCGTCCGGAGTGGAACCACGCCACCAACGCGCTCTGCATCGTGGGGCGGCGGGAGTCCAACCAGCACCTGTTCCTCGACCGGCGCTCGTTCCTCAATTCCTACGATTACCGCGTCGATCCGGAAGGCAGATACCTGCTCGGGATTCTGCGGGCGGCGGCTCCGGTTTGCGGCGGCATCAACCTGGAGTATTATTTCTCGCGGGTGGACAACTACCGGCTCGGAGCGGGCACCAAGCTGCCGCATAACGTCATGGGCCTCATCGGCGTGGCCAACGGCATGGACGGCGACCTGCGCCCCGGCCTGCCGCGGCAGATGATCAACATCCACGATCCGGTGCGGCTGATGCTGATCGTGGAGCATTTTCCGGAGGTGGTTCTGAAAACTATTCAGGAGCAGGCCGCTACCTACGAATGGTTCATCCACGAATGGGTGCATCTGGCCGTCGTACATCCCGAAACGAAAGACATTTACCACTTCCGCGACGGCTCTTTCCGGCAGATCCATCCGCTGACGACCGAACTGCCGAAAATCGACGCCGTGGAATCCCTCATCGAATCAACCGAAGAGAACCTGCCGGTTTTCTTAGTCGCCTGAGCACGCTTTATGGAACCGAATTATGTCATCGCCAGCTTTGTGCTGATTCCCTTTCTGGGTTTTCTGCTCACGCTGCTCGTTAATCGTACAAACGAAAACCTCATTTCCCGGCTGGCCCTGCTGACGGTCGGGCTGCAGTTTGGCACGGCCCTGGGTTTTTTGGGCTTCTGGATTGCGAAAGGAATGCCGGTGTACAACATCCGGGAAATCGCCCTGTACCAGACGGCCGGGTACGAATTTGTCATCGATTTTTATTTCGATGCCGTCACGGCCGTTTACCTGTTTGCCGGCGCATTCGTCACCCTGCTGATTACGCGCTACAGCCGGTACTACATGCACCTCGAAGAAGGCTACAAGCGGTTTTTTGCGACCATTCTGTTCTTCTATCTGGGTTACAATTTTACCGTTCTGGCGGGCAATTTCGAATCGCTGTTCATCGGCTGGGAAATGCTCGGCGTGTCGTCCTTCCTGCTGATCGGCTTTTACCGGGAACGGTACCTGCCCGTGCGGAACGCGGTGAAGGTGTTTTCGATCTACCGCATCGGCGACGTGGGCATTCTGCTCGCCATGTGGGCCAGCCATCACCTGTGGCACGAGAACATCACTTTCCTGAAACTGCATAATTACGAGCTGGTGCACGAACACCTGATGGGCCATAGCGGCGTTGGGGTGTTCATTGCAATCTGCCTTCTGATTGCGGCGGCGGCCAAATCGGCCCAGTTGCCGTTTTCGTCCTGGCTGCCCCGGGCTATGGAAGGCCCGACGCCGTCGAGTGCTATCTTCTACGGCTCGCTGTCGGTGCACTTCGGCGTCTTTCTGTTACTGCGGACGCATCCGTTCTGGGAACAGCAGTGGGTGGCGCGGGTGCTGATCGGTCTGGTGGGGCTGGCCACGGCGCTGATCGCCTTCCCGATTGCGCGGGTGCAGTCTACCGTAAAAACGCAGATTGCCTACGCCTCGATGGCCCAGATTGGCCTCATGTTCATGGAAGTGGCGATGGGCTGGGACACCCTGGCGCTGGTTCACTTCATGGGAAATGCCTTCCTGCGGACCTACCAGTTGCTGGTGTCGCCCTCGGTGGTCAGCTACCTCATCCGGGACCAGTTTTACCACTTCGAACCGCGGACGCATACCGTTGAAGATACGTGGCCGAAAAAGCTGGAATACTCGCTGTACATCCTTTCGCTGAAAGAATGGAACCTCGACCGCCTGATGAACCGCCTGATTTTTTCGCCCTTCAAGAAAATCGGCCACCGGCTGGACTTTCTGACGCCGCGCAACGTGCTGTTCGTGGTGCTGCCGCTGTACGCGGTGGGGCTGCTGGCGCTGCTTCAGGACGGACTGGTGCCCCCGGCCATCCGGCCGTTTCTGCCCGTTTCGTTCTCGTTTCTGGGTCTGGTGATGGTTTTCAAGGCTTTTTCGGAGCGGAAATACCCGGAACTGGGCTGGCTGCTGGTCATCATGAACCACCTCTGGATTGCGCTGGCGGTCTCGTTCAACGAGCAGTACGACCGGACCCAGACGTTCTTGTACCTCAGTGGCGTAGCCTTCGCCGGACTGGTCGGGTACGCCTGTCTGCGCCGCCTGAAACGGGCCGAGCCGCTGCACTTTGACCTGAATCAGTACTACGGCCATGTGTACGAGTACCGGGGCCTGTCGCTGCTGTTTCTGCTGGCCTGTCTGGGCGTGATGGGCTTTCCGATTACGGGGACGTTCATTGGCGAAGACCTGATTTTCAGCCATATCCACGAGAATCAGTTTGTGCTGGCGTTCTTCAACGCGCTGAGCTTTATCCTGGGCGGTATTGCCCTCATTCGTATCTATTCCCGGCTGTTTCTGGGGCCGCACGTGAAAACCTATCACGAAACGCCCCTGCGTTCGGCCTGAATCTTCATCTCTCACCCAACTTTTTGTAAAGTTTATGACAACACAAACCAAACCGTCAGCGCCCGCAACCGGGCTGGCGGGTCTGAAACAAAACTGGCCAACGGAATTACTGTCGGGTTTTCTCGTTTCGCTGATCGCGCTCCCGCTTTGTCTGGGTATTGCCGGGGCCAGTAATTTCCCGCCCATTATGGGAGTGCTGACGGCCATCGTCGGCGGGGTCGTCGTGGCCTTTTTTGCCGGTTCCGAGCCGACCATCAAAGGTCCGGCGGCGGGGCTGATCGTGATTGTGGCCGGGGCCGTGGACGAGCTTGGCAGGGGCAACATGGATCTGGGCTGGAAGCTGACCCTGGGCGTTATTGTGGTCGCCGGAGTGCTGCAAATCGGGCTGGGACTGCTGAAAGTGGCTAAACTGGCCGACTTCTTCCCGCTGGCGGCCGTCCACGGCATGCTGGCCGCCATTGGGCTGATCATCATGTCCAAGCAGCTGCACCTGGCCGTGGGCATTGCCCCGTCGGAGCTGAAAGGCAAGGAGCCGCTGGAACTGATGGAAATGGTGCCGCACAGCCTGTTGCACATGGAATGGCACGTGGCCCTGATCGGGTTCGTGAGCCTGGTCATTCTGTTCGGCATGCCGACGATCAAAAATAAGACGGTGAAGAAGATTCCGCCCGCGCTGGTGGTGCTGGTCGTTTCGATTCTGATGGGTCTGGGCCTGCACCTGACCGAAATCCATGATTACGACAAGATCAAGCCGCTGGTCAATCCGGGCGAGTTCCGGCTGAACCTGAATGCCGTTTTCGACGGAGTCAGCGGCGATCTGCTGCCGATTTTCCTGAAATACCTGGCTATGTTTACCCTGATCGGTTCGCTGGAATCGCTGCTGACGGGAAAAGCCATCGACCTGCTCGACCCCGAAAAACGGAAGTCGAACCTGAGCAAAGACCTCACGGCGGTGGGCATCGGGAACGTGGTGTCGGGGCTGCTGGGCGGCCTGCCGATGATTTCGGAGGTTGCCCGTTCGTCGGCCAACCTGACCAACGGTGGGCGGACCCGCTGGGCCAACTTCTTCCACGGCCTTTTTCTGCTGCTGTTTGTAGTGCTGCTGGTGCCGGTGATCAAACTGGTGCCCGTGGCGGCGCTGGCGGCCATGCTGATTTCGGTCGGCTATCGCCTGGCGAACCCGAAGGAGTTCCGGCACATGTACCACATTGGCAAAGAGCAGTTGATCGTTTTTGTGGCAACCATTCTTGTGACACTGGCCACGGACCTCCTGATCGGTATTGCGGCGGGTATTCTGGTGAAACTGCTGATTGAACTGGCCCTCGGCCTGCCGGCTAAATACATGTTCCGTCCGGACATGCAGCTGGAGAATAAAGGCGATCAGTACCGTCTCACCGTGCGCGGCGCGGCGGTTTTCACGAATTATCTGGCGATCAAAAAGCAGCTGGACGCGATTCCGGTTGGGAAGAAAGTGACCGTTGATCTGGAGCATGCCCGTTACGTGGACCATACGGTGATGGATAATCTCCATAACTACGAAATGGACTACAAGCGCAGCGGCGGCGAGTTCGGCGTCATCAACATCAAGAAGCACCGCCCGCTGTCGGCCCACCCGCTGGCGGCGCGCCGCAAAAAAGACCTGGAACCGCAGCGCGCCCAGGCATAATTGGCTGGAGTGGAAGAGAACCCTGGCAGCGGTCGCAGACCCTGCCAGGGTTTTTCATAAAAAGGATTGTCTCTGGAGGAAAACGGTAAACCCTGACAGAGCCTGCGACCGCTGCCAGGACGGGTTTAAACACCGAATTTCCGGAGATTATACACAAAACTGAGCAGGAAATACCGGCGCAAAACCCGGCTCTGCACGTCTTCCACGTACGTTTCCGTGACGTTTCGCTGGATGCTCCGGTTCTGGTTCAGCAGGTCGAATGCCTGAAGCCGGAGTTCGCCGTTTTTGTTCCGGAAAAACTGCTTCGAGAGCGCGGCGTTCAGCAGGGCGTAATTCTGATTGAAGCCCGCCGAACGGCCCGTGTTGTTCAGATACAGCAGATCGGTCGTCAGCGTAAAACCGCCGGGTAACTGGTAAAATACGTCGATGTCCAGCGATTTAGTGAAAAACTCCGTGTTCTGCGAAGCCTGCAGCGAGAAGTCCGCCGTCTGGTAACTCAGGTTTCCGGCGACGCTGAAGTCAATCTTTCCGTTGAAGTTGGAAGCGAGACTGACGCCCTGCCCGATCGTCCGGTTCCAGGAAACGTTCTGCTGCCGGTTGACAAAGCTGACACCCCTCGTCAGCGCCGCGTTGGTGTTCAGGCTGACGTTCAGCTTCCACGGACTGACGCGGCGACCCAGCGACAGAAACCCGTTCAGGCTGTAGTACCCGTCCGTGTTGACCGGCTGGGTCGTCTGCGCCCCGGTCTGGCTAAAGGTCGTCGCGCTGGCGATCCGGTTGGCTACCTGATTCAGGTTCAGAAAGCCGAAAATGCTCCGGTTGTTGGTCGTGCTGAACGCGTTGTAGCTCATCGTCACCGTGTTGTAAAACTCCGGACGCAGGCCCGGATTCCCCAGGCGGATGTTCAGCGGGTTTGTATTGTCAGCCACGGGTTGCAGCTGACTGACGGACGGAGCGTTAATCCGCGTTCGGTAATTGAGCCGGAGCGTCCGGTTACGCGTCCAGTTGTAGGTGAACATGGCCGTGGGCAGCAGATTGGTGAACGGCCGGTTCAGCACCGTGTCCACGCTCCGGTTGTCGGCCCGCAGTTGTGCCTGCTGTACGTCGAACCCGAGGCCGTAAGTGTACCGAAGCCGCCGCGTCTGCAGCGTCATGCCCAGCCGGTGCGTCGTAAACTGGCTCGAAAACCGGTTGCTCAGCGGCAGATTGTAGTCGTCGTACAGGCCGGTTGTTTCGTCAAAATCATTGACTTCCCGCGCCGACCGGCTCCGGTTTCCGGAATAGCCATAGCGGAATTCCAGTTTTTTGCTCATCGACAGCGGCTCCGTGTAGGACAGCGTCAGGTTGTTGTTCATGAAATAATTGTCCTGATCGATCTGCTGGTTCAGCAGCGTACTGCGCGGAATACCGGTGTCCGGCCCGTACGTGCGGTTGGTGGCCTGGTTGAGGCCCAGCGTGCTCTGGTTGCTCAGAGCCGTCGTCAGATTGACGGAGAACGTGCGGCCTTCTCTGCGGAATTTCCGCATCAGGAGGAGGTTGCTGAACCCGTTCATGCCGTTGCCGTCGGAGTGGTAACGGGTCTCGTTGCTGCTCAGCGGCTGGCCCGTCGGGGTGCTGATCCGCTGATCGGTCAGGCTGCGGATGCCGGTGCCGTTCCACGACAGGTTGGGCGTGAAGCGGAGAGAGGTCAGCGAGTCCAGCTTCCAGTCGAGGCGGAGGTTGAGCCGGTGATTGGTGGCCTGCGCCCGGTTGTAGAGCGACTGGTCGTTGATGAACGCCCGTCCTTCCGCGCTGCCCGCCGGGACGATGTTCTCGCGGCGGCTCTGCTGCTCGGTGGTCGTAGTCGTGCGGTTGGCGAAGTAGCTCGTCGCGATTTCGGCCCGCTTGCCGATGCCATCCCGGTAGTTGAGTCCGCCGCCTAGTGTTTCGACGATGTTACTGGGCTGGCTGTTGTTGCCCTGCGAGCCGCCTGCGCGCCCGCCCTGGTCTACTATGACCATGCCGCCTCCGCCCGTGCCGCCGTTGCCAAAGCCCATCCCGCCCGAGCCGAACCCCATGCCGCCGCCATCGGGCGAGAAATTCTGCTGGTTGATGTTGTTGCCCTGTCCGATGAGCGAAATCTGCCGTCCGTTGTTGAAGCGGTTCAGGCTGATGTTGCCCGCGTAACGCGGGTCGTTGCCGTCCTCATCGACCCCGGCCCCGAGGCTGTTCCGGCCAAAATAGCCTTTCCGCTTGTCCCGTTTGGTCGTGATGTTGATGGTCTTTTCGCGGTTGCCGTCGTCCATGCCCGAAAACGCGGCCTGGTCCGATTGCTGGTCGTACAACTGCACCTTGTCCACAATGTCGGCGGGGAGGTTGCGGGTGGCCATCTTCGGGTCGTCGCCGAAAAACGGCTTTCCGTCCACGAGCACCCGGTTTACCTGCTGGCCCTGCGCCCGGATGGTGCCGTCGCGGGCCACTTCCATGCCCGGCAGTTTTTTCAGCAGGTCTTCCACCGCCGCGTTCGGTTTCGTCTTGAACGACCCGGCGTTGAATTCCAGCGTGTCCTCTTTGACCGTAATCGGCGCGCGTTCCTGCACGATGTTCACCTCGTTCAGCGTCTGGGCCTGCGGCTGCAGGAGTAGTTTTTCAAAATCAACCGTCAGTTTGTCCGCCGAGATGTTGAACCGGCGGGAGATGTTCTGAAAACCCACGTACGTAATCAGGAGCCGGTACGATCCCTCGCCGAGGTTGCGGATCTGAAACCGCCCGTCGCCGTCGGTCAGGTGAAGTGAGAGGTAGGACGAATCGCGGCCGGATAGCAGCGAAACGGTCGCTTCGCGCAGGGGTTTACCGGAGGCCGAATCCAGCAACATGCCCGTCACCTGCCCGCGCTGGCCCGTTTTCTGCGCGGCCAGCGGGAGCGTCCAGAGCAGGAGCAGCCCGAATAAAAGCTGACGCATGGGTTAGTTCCGTTCCATTTGTTCCATCATCCGCGACCGGAAATCGGCCATGGCTTTCTGCCGCAGTTCGTTCAGCTGCTCGCTGGAAACGGTTTCGGCACCGGCGCTCGGCTGAATGTCTTTCTCCGAAACGGCCGCTTTCAGGTCTACTTTAGTGGCTTTGAAGGCTTCCCGGCCGCCTTCGACCGCCAGCACGACGCCCTGCGGAGGAATGAGGGCGCGGATGGGGGAGTAGCTGAACGGCAGTTCGGTCGTGTACCAGACGGTGTAGGTTTCGCCCCGGTGCGGCACGGTCGCTTTTTTGCAGACGTACCCGGCGATTTTTTTAGTCTGCCCCGATTCGGTCCAGCCTTCGGGCGTTTTCAGGAATGGCTGTTCGGCGCGGTACACTTTGGTTTCGGCCTCTTTTTTGACGGATAACTCGGTCAGGTATTTCCGGTTGCTGAGGTCCAGAAACGTCTGTTCCTCAAACGGCCGCTGAATGTTGGTGTTTTGCCGGGGACCTCTGCCGCCGGGACCTCCCGGACCACCGGGTCCTCCCGGGCCGCCGACGAACGTCCGGATCATCATGCCGCCGCCTTCCCGCACTTCTTTGCCGAGGTTTCCGGCAAAGAGTAGTTTGGTTTCAAACGTCCGGACGTCGGGGATGTCGGCCGGAAAATCCGGGCTACCGGGCTGCACGGCCTGTCCGTTAATGACGACCCGCATCTGCGACATATCGACCTTCTGCATGGCTTCGTAGGTGATCTGTCCGGTTGTCTGCGCCATTAGCTTTGTTGTTACCCCCGCCAGCAGGAGCAGGGATTTGAATCGGGTTTTCATGGAAGTAGGGGTTATTTCTAAGTACGGAGCAAAGATGGGCCGGTATTTTGTAAGATACTGTTACACTTTGTTAAGTAGTGTTAAAGTGAAAAGCCCGCTCCTGTGCGTCTGAGCGGGCTTTGTGTTTTGGGAGGACGGCTTTGGCCGCGTACGGCACAAAAAAACCTCCGGCTCCGGAGGCTGTTGGGCTGGTAAAGCAGGCGCTTGTCCGATGAGTGAAAGCTGAGCGGTTGGCGGCGGTTCTCTATCCAGGCGGCATTTTCTAGAAGTGATAGGGCAACTGGCCGATCTGCATCCAGTACAGACTGAGGTTTTTGACCAGCATCTTCAATTCCGGGTAAGTTGGCGGCTTGTGGATAAAGGCGTTGATTCCGTTATGATACGCTTTGTAAACGTCGCCCTGTCTGTCGCTGGCCGTCAGAAGGATGATCGGCAGCATTTTCAACCGGGAGTTATTGCGCACCTGCTGGGCCAGTTCGATGCCGTTAAGACCCGGCAGATTCAAATCGGTAATGATCAGATTAGGATATTGATAGGCGGGTAATTTGGTCAGGGCCTTGATCAGTTCTTCACCGGTGGCAAAGGTCGTTAACATAACATGAGGACTTTCTTTACTGAAGGCTCTTGAGATGGCACTTACAAAACCCGGATCATCGTCCACTAAAAACACTCGGCTTTTTCTCACTGCACAGTACGTTGTTTCTAATGGATAGAGACCACCCAGCCTGTATATAGTTTACGCTTTATATCATTTTTAAGCGGATTTTAAGATAAACTGTCTGAGGGGGCTTTGGGAATGGCTCCTTGAAGGTCTGGTAACGAATGCCTTCTATTTTCGGCCACCAGCGGGTCTAACGGTCCTCGTTAACAGGGTTTTACACGGATCCTGGGTCCAGAGAGCCCGGTGTTGTTACCAAAAATCCTGATTTGTTAAGCCACCTGCTAAAAAATACGGAAACATTCCTTCAAAACTGGTTATTGAAGCATAGCGACCGGCCATCGGGTCTGTTCGTTTTACGGGCCAACTTATTATAAAGAATGAGCGAGAAATTTCATGCTGACGGTTCAGCCCCTATTATTATCATTGATGACGACGAGGAAGACCAGTATTTTTTCACCACGATTCTCCAGAAACTGCTTCCTCAGCGTGAATGCTTTACGTTCCACTCGGGCGACGATGCTTTGCACTATCTGAAGACAACCCAGGTGCGTCCTTTTCTCATCATTACCGAAGTCAAGCTTCGAAAAATGGACGGACTGGAACTGCGCCGCCAGATCGAGCTGGACCCTGAACTCAAGGAAAAAGCCATTCCGTTTATTTTCTTTTCGCATCCCGTGCACCTGCACGATGTGAAAGAAGCCTACGAACTTCCCATACAAGGGTATTTTGAAAAGGCTTCCAACATGAAAAAGGTCGAGCAGCAGCTTAAATCGATTGTGGATTACTGGCAGGCCTGCCTGCATCCAAACAGTCCGCAGTTCCTGCAGTAGAAGCCCGGGCCCGCCCGGACTCCTTCTCTACGTGATGAGGACCGAATACGGCCACATGCCCTGTTTGGAGTTCATTACTCGGCTTTTTGGTCTCCCCGGATTCGCAGCTCATTTTTAGGTCCAGGCACTCCGCGTTCTTCATCGCTCAAGGTCCAGATGCTTAGGCACGCGGAATCTGCTGGCACGCCAACGTGATTCGAACCGAGCAGTACATCCACTCTGCGGATGGAGCCTTTCGAGATTTGGAGCGTATCAGAAACCAGATGCCCATTGAGCATGAAAACCACGGTTCGTACCGATGCGGGTAATCGTTTTTTCGACAAATACAGATGGGGAGTAACCACATCAAACTGTTGGTCTGCTTCGAGATAGATGCAGCCATTCTCCGCTAAAGTTCCGTACCGCTCGTTGGTCTGTTTATCCCGAATAACGGTCACTGACAGAATGAAGTCAGTGTTCACTTCGTTTGGACTAACTATAACCCCATTTGCAACACTGAGAGGAATTTTTGAATGGTTAACCTGAGTCGAATCAAGCCAGGGATTGACCCGTTGGGCTTTGGCGGCTAACTGACTACAGATAAACAGCAGCAGGAGGATAGTAAACCGATCCGTTTTCATAAATTATTCCAGTTTAAACGATGAATTATGTAGCCCCTAAGGTAAAAATAAGAACAGGAATAGCCATACATGAGCTGTTTTAGCGGCCGATCCACTGACTCGGCGCTGCGGCGGACCACTAAATCGCTCAATCACTCAATTCATCCCTAACGTTAATCGGCACCGGGCGGCAACTGCGGCAAAGCTGGCGTAGTATTTGCACTTTCCTGCCGGAAGGCGGGCAAAACGGCCCGTCGCCACCGTACGCGTCATGAGTTTGAAACGAATTGAGGAACTGGATGCCCTGCGCGGAATTGCCGCCCTGCTGGTCGTGGGTTTTCACTACGTGATGAGGACCGAATACAGCCATACGCCCCTGAT
The DNA here is from genome assembly GCF_026278345.1 of Tellurirhabdus rosea. Classification (NCBI taxonomy): domain Bacteria; kingdom Pseudomonadati; phylum Bacteroidota; class Cytophagia; order Cytophagales; family Spirosomataceae; genus Larkinella; species Larkinella roseola. The sequence continues at coordinate 712,072 of NZ_CP111085.1, read as the reverse complement.
TTACGGCGTCACCGGCGTTGACCTGTTCTTCATCATCAGCGGCTACGTTATTTTCCTGACCCTGAACCGGACCCGCGACTGGCGCGATTTTGTCGTCTCCCGCTTCGCCCGGCTGTACCCGGCCTACTGGTTTGCCGTCCTCTTCACTGGAGTTCTGTTCTACTTCTTCGACCGGGGCGGTTTCCGGTTCACGATGATTCCGATGAACCTGACCATGTTTCAGCGGCTTTTCGACAAACAGGACCTCGACGGGCCGTACTGGACGCTCTGGGTAGAACTGGTTTTTTACGCCCTGATGCTGCTGGTGCTGTTTACCCGAAGCGTCCAGAGTATTTACCGAAACGGCCTGATAGCGTTGCTCTTACTGCTGGTGTTTCATCTGGCGGGGCTGTCGTTTTTTCCGGAAGCTTACCCGGCCATCACAAAACGGATTTCGTTCCTCAGCCACGCCCCGCTGTTTTTCGCCGGGATTGTCTTTTTCAACCTGCGGGCGCGCCAGCGGTGGTACGACCACCTCGTGCTACTGGGCTGCCTGCTGTTTGCCTGTCTGCTGCACGACCGGGGCGGGCATAGCTACAAGCACATGAATCAGGCCATGCACGCGGCCATCACCGCTTTTTACTTCGCCGTTTTTTACCTTTTCTGTTATGGCAGGCTCGGTTTTATAAAGAATAAAATTACCCTGTTCCTCGGCCGGATTTCGTATTCACTATACCTGATTCACCAGTTTGTCTCCACGAAAGTGATCATTCCGACCCTGATCGAACGGTATCATTTTTCCCGCATCGAAGCCTCGCTAATTGCCCTCGCGGTAGTGATCGCCCTCGCCACGTTCATGAATCAATACATCGAAGAGCCGGCAAATCAGTGGATTAAAGGAACATACAAAGCCTGGAAAAACCGGAAGCCGGTGGAGAAAGAAGTGCTGGTTTGAACGGTTAGGCAGAGCCGCGTTAAGCGGGGGAGTTGAAACAGGGGCGAAGAGGCCGTCAATTCCGGGGATCTCTCCGGCTTCACTTCTTCTCCGCTCCATTCTGCTCGCCTCCGGTTAACTCCGCGATGCAACCGCTTACTTCGCCGTAATCTTCAAACTGATCTGCCCCGTCGAGATTTCCGGGCGGTCGCCCGAGGAGGTGGGAACCAGCGTTACCCGTTCGAGCTGTTCGCGGTACCAGGCGACCACGCTGGGAGATACCGTCGTGTTTTTCACCGTCAGCGACAGCACCCGTCCCTGCGCGTTTACCCGCACCACAAAAATAATGCGGCCCGTTTCGTCGTAAGGGTCCGGGGCGACCGACAGCCGTCCGAACCGGAAGCCGGTCAGGTCGAGGCCGATACCGCCCGTACCGCCCGGACCGGCGATGCTGCCGCCCGGCTGGCCGTTGGGGTTGCCGCCTTCCGTGTTGCGGCTGTTCATGGTGGAGCCGTTGCCGGGTTTATCCACTTTCTTGAAAAGGCCGTGTTCGTCCACTTTAGGTTCTTCCACGGGCGAGGGCTGGTTGCTGACAATATTCGGCTTGCTGTTGCCCGGTAGCCCTTCCGTCGGGCGGGCCTCCGTGGGGGTGGGTTTCCAGCGGGCCACCGGGGCGGCGGCGCGCCCGCCTACTTCCTTGACGGCTACCGGCGTCCGCTGGGGCTGGCGTTCGATGCGCAGTGGAATGTAGGCGATCTGCAGGCTGTCGATCACCGGCCGGTCCACCGTATCTTTCGGCGGGGTAAACGTAAAACGGGCCAGAAACAGCAGCAGAAGCACCACCGCAGACAGCAGCGCCGTGTAGAGCAGGGCTTTCTGCTGGGTTTGCGCCTCGGGGGAAGAGTTCAGTTGGGTATACATAGCCGGGTTATATTGGCGGTCGACGGCCGTTTGATGCCAAAAGCCAGCGTCCGTTTAGCGATTCAGAGAAAAAACGGCTCAAGATAAAAAAATCCGTCCGTTGAGTCCGTTTAAGTAAACGTCTTTTAGCCGCCGTTCGGTACGGCAAATGGCTATTTTTTTGGAAACAGACCGGGACGAAAGCCGAAGCGGACGGTTATTAGCCCAAACAGCGGGACAAATCGGACAACATGGGTATTCACATCGGAACCTCAGGCTGGAGTTACGACCATTGGCAGGACGTGCTGTATCCGCCCAAAACGCCGGTCGCCCGGCGGCTCGGGTATTATCTCCGGCAATTCACCACCGTCGAGCTCAACAGCAGTTTTTACCGCTGGCCCAAAACCGAAACCTTTGCCGGCTGGCAGACGCGCCTTCCCGAAGGCTTCGTGATGAGCGTGAAGGCGCCGCGCTGGCTGACCCACGTCAAAAACCTGAAAGAGCCGGAAGCCTGGATCGACCGGATAGCCGAGGGCTGGGACGCGCTGGGCGACAAAAAAGCCGTGCTTCTGGTCCAGCTTTCGCCCCGTTTTGCGCTGAACTACGACCGGCTGGCCTATTTTCTGGAAACGATGCCCGACCGGATTCCGCTGACCGTGGAGTTCCGGCATCCGACCTGGCATACCGAACCCGTTTTCTCGCTGCTGGAACAGCACCGCGCGGCGTACTGCATCATGAACGGCTTTGGACTGCCCTGCCTGCTGCGCACCACCGGTCCGTTTGTGTACGTGCGGCTGCACGGGCCCGAAAACCAGCCCCTGTATCACGGCGGCTATTCGGATGAGGAACTGGCCGGATGGGCGGAACTCGTCCGGGAGTGGCACAGAGCCGGGAAAGACGTGTACGTCTATTTCAACAACGACATCGGCGGTCACGCCGTCCGGAACGCCCTGACGCTGCGGGCGCTGCTGGGCTAAAGCTCAATCGGACGGGTAGATTCCCGAACCATCAGCCGGGTCGGAATCCGGAGAATGCTGCTCGAAACGGGCCGCAGCTTGTTTTCAATCAGTTCGATGAGCTGGCTGGACGCCGCCTGCCCGATTTCCCGGGCCGGTTGCATGACCGTGGTCATGGAAGGATGCAGCAGATCCGCTACCGTCAGGTTGGTGAAGCCAACCAGCCCCACATGGTCGGGAATGACCACGCCCTGCGTGCGCAGGGTTGATAAACAAGTCAGGGCGAGGCGGTCGCTGGCCGTAAAGAAGGCGTCGGGCGGGGGCGACAGGCGGAGCAGATCGGCCACGATGGGTTCCAGTTCGGTCTGGTCAAAGCCAACGTAACGGACCAGCGATTCGTCGAACGGAATGCCGTTGGCCTCCAGCGCGGCCCGGTAGCCCGCCAGTCGTTCCTGCGAAATGGACATGAACGCCGGGATGGTGATGTGGGCAATCCGCCGCCGTCCGCTCTGAATCAGGTGTTCGGTGGCCGAGTAGGCTCCGCTGAAATTGTCGGCCACGACCTTGGGCGCGTTGAGCTGTTCGGAAACCCGGTCGAACTGCACGATGGGAAAGCCCTGCTGGTGCAGCGTTTGCAGGTGCGAAAGGTCGGACGTTTCGCTCGAAAGCGAAATCAGCAGCCCGTCCACCTTCCGGGCGACGGCCTGTTCGACCGTCAGCAGTTCCCGTTTATACGATTCGTGGCTTTGCAGAATAATGACGTGGTAGCCCCGGTCGTAGGCGATTTCTTCGATTCCGTTGATGGCCTGCGAAAAGAAATTGTTGGCAATCTGCGGCACCACGACGCCAATGACCCGACTGCGGTTCTCCTTCAGGCTCAGGGCAATGGGATTGGGTCGGTAATTCATTCGCTCCGCATAATCCATCACCAGCCGTTTCGTTTCCGGACTGATCTCGTAACTGCCCCGTAAAGCCCGCGACACGGTGGAGGTCGACAGGTTCAGGGCGCGGGCGATGTCTTTAATCGTAATGGAATTCAAAGCGGTGTCGTGTTATGGTGCAAAATTAACAGAAGGGACCTCCCGACCAATTCCCCGCCCTCATTTCCGGCGCGCATTCCGTCCGCCCCGCCACCGGTCGATCCGGCCGCTCCCCGATTTCCGACTCAGTAGAGTACAGGAGGGTTCGGGCGATGAGTTTGCTTTACTTGCCGGTCAGGTTCCTGAACTTTTCCACGAAAAAATTCTCTTTCTTTCCCCGGCAGAATATCCGGGACGGAAGTCGGATGAGAATACGGGGATTTCCGGAAAACCACATCTCAAAACCGCAGCGCCCTTCCTGAACCATGAACCGTTTCGTCCCTTTATTCGCCCTGCTCAGCCTGAGTGCGCTGGCCCAGCCCCGGCTGGAAACCGGCGTCCAGAAGCCCATGCCCGCCGAGTGGATTGACCGGGACACTGGCCACCGCATTGTCCGCCTTTCGGACGGGGAGGGCAACAACCAGAGTTTCTACTTCCACAACAACCCGTTTGTCAGACAAATCCGCGACGAGGGCGATAAGATGGTGTACTACCGGACCACCGGCACAAACGGTCGCCAGCTGTACGTCCTCAACCTGAAGACGCGCCGGAACGAGCCGCTCACCCCTCGCTCCGGACGGTTCGGGGGCGAAATCGTCGCGCCGAAGCACCGGGAGGTTATTTACCAAAGTGCCGACAGCGTGTTTGCTACGCATATCGACACAAAAAAAACGCGGCTTCTGTACGTCTTCCCGAAAGGCTACAACGTCAATATCACGAGCCTGAACGCCGACGAAACCCTGCTGGCGGGCGTCAAAAGCGGGGAGGAAGCGCGGGAAATCCTGCGGAATTTTCCGGAAAAGAAAGACTTCTTCCCCCGCATCTTCGAGGCAAAGGTACCTCACGCTCTGTTTACCGTAGACCTCAAAACCGGCAAACTGGCCGAAATTCATCAGGAGAATACCTGGCTCGGGCACGTGCAGTTTTCGCCCACCGACCCGGACATTCTGATGTTCTGCCACGAAGGTCCCTGGCACTTGGTGGACCGCATCTGGCAAATCAACGTGAAGACCAAAGCCGTGAAGTGCATGCATAAACGGACCGTCGAAGGCGAGATTGCCGGACATGAGTTCTTCAGCCGCGACGGCCGGACCATCTGGTTCGACCAGCAACAACCCCGCAGCGTGACTTTCTACCTGACCGGCGCCGACGTGCAGACGGGCCAGGAGCGGCGCTACGAAATGACCCGCGACGAATGGTCAATCCACTTCAACATCTCACCCGACCAGACGCTTTTTGCCGGCGACGGCGGCGACCCCGGACAGGTGGCCAAAGCGGCCAACGGCATGTGGATTTACCTGTTTCGGCCAGAGGGGGGCCGGTTCCGGTCCGAGAAACTGGTCAACATGAAACACCACGGCTACAAGCTCGAACCGAACGTCCACTTCTCGCCCGACGGCAAATGGATCATTTTCCGGGCGAATTTTGAGGGCCAGAGCCAGGTGTACGCGGCCGAAATTGCCAAACGTGAATTATAAAAATGAAAAAGCTACTTTTCCTTCTCTTACTCACCACCGCTTCCAGTGCCCAGAAACTCCCGCCCAAAAAGGAGATTCTTGCCAAAATGACCCTCGCCAACGACTATTTCATGCAGAAATGGCCCGATACCGGCAAGGAAATCGTCACCAACAAAACCCGCCCGAGCAACATCTGGACCCGGGCCGTCTACTACGAAGGACTGATGGCGCTGTACGGCATCGACAAGCAGAAACGCTACTACGACTATGCCGTCGATTGGGGAACGAAGCACAAATGGGGTCTGCGCAGCGGCGTCAACACCCGCAACGCCGACGACCAGGCCTGCGGACAGACCTACATCGACCTGTATCTGATCGACAAACAGCCCGAGCGCATCCGCGACATCAAGGCGTCCATCGACAACATGGTCAAGTCCGGTAAATCCGACGACTGGAACTGGATTGATGCGCTGCAGATGGCGATGCCGGTCTTTGCCAAACTGGGAGTGATTTACAAAGACAACGCCTATTTCGAGCGGATGTACGATTTGTACAATTTCTCGAAAGTATCCCACGGCGGTAAAGGACTTTACAACCCGGAAGACGGCCTGTGGTGGCGCGATAAGGATTTTGTGCCGCCTTACAAAGAACCGAACGGACAGGATTGCTACTGGTCGCGGGGCAACGGCTGGGTGGTGGCCGCGCTGGTCCGGGTGCTGGACATCATGCCCAAAGACGCTCCGCACCGCGACGAATACCTGCAGATGTACCAGACCATGATGAAAGCCCTGCCGCCGATTCAGCGTCCGGATGGCTTCTGGAACGTCAGCCTCCACGACCCGACCAACTTCGGCGGCAAGGAGGCGACCGGAACGGCCCTGTTTGCCTACGGCATGGCCTGGGGTATCAACAAGGGGTTGCTGGACAAAAAGACCTACCTGCCGGTGCTGACCCGCGCCTGGAACGCACTGTCCAGTGAATCGGTGCAGCCGACCGGGTTCCTGGGCTACGTGCAGGGCACGGGCAAGGAGCCGAAAGATGGTCAGCCGGTGACGGTCAGCAGCATGCCGGACTTTGAGGACTACGGCCTGGGCTGCTTCCTGCTGGCCGGCACGGAAGTGTATAAGCTCAAATAACCGGCCCGGAAAAAACGGTTAAAACCGTTGAATCGACCCCCGGTGGGAATACCCCCGGTGGGACCACGGAACCCGCCCGCCGTTGAAACGGTGGGCTACCAACGCATTTTTGAAATAGCCTACGGTTGAAACCGCGGGCTGCCAACGCATTTTGGGATAGCCCACGAATGAATTCGCGGGCATCGTAAATAAACAAAGGTGTAGCCAGTCGTTTTAACGACTTATTTTCACAAATGAACAAAAAGACATTCCTTTTATCCCTTCTCCTCGGCACCTCGGTGAGCCTGTACGCCCAGCCGAAGTGGCCCGCCATTACCCAGCAGACCAAACCCTGGACACGCTGGTGGTGGATGGGCAGCGCCGTGAATCAGAAAGACCTGAGCCAGTTGCTCGACCAGTACCAGAAAGCCGGACTCGGCGGGGTCGAAATTACGCCCATTTACGGCGTCAAAGGCACCGAAAAGCAGTTTCTGACCTTTCTGTCGCCGGAATGGGTATCGATGCTGACGCACACCCTGAAGGAAGCCAAACGCAACGGCATGGGCGTCGATCTGGCGCAGGCGTCGGGCTGGCCCTTCGGCGGACCCTGGGTGACGAGCGAAGATGCCTGCAAATACGTCGCTTTTCAATCGTATTCTGTCAAAGGCGGGGAGAGCCTGAGCGGGCCGGTGCAGTACATCCAGAAGCCGCTGACCCGGATTGTCGGCCAGCCCATTGACATTAAGGAACTCGTCGAGCCGATTACCAAAAATCCGAACCTCCAGCTCCACGCCTTCGACCAGGTGCGTTTTGAAAAACCGCTGCCGCTGCAATCGCTCATGGCGTATTCGGACAAAGGGCAGACCGTGGACCTGACGACCAAAGTGGACGCCAAAGGCAACCTCGCCTGGACGGCCCCGGCGGGTGGCAACTGGACGCTCTACGCGCTCTTTCAGGGCTGGCACGGCAAAATGGTGGAACGCGCCGGACCGGGCGGGGAAGGCGACGTGATCGACCACTTTTCCAAATCGGCCACCGAAAACTACCTCCGGCGCTTCGACGAGGCGTTCAAGGGCGTGGACGTGAGCGGCATCCGGGCGTATTTCAACGACTCCTACGAAGTGGACGACGCCAGCGGCGAATCCAACTGGACGCCCGCCCTGCTGGCCGAGTTCCAGAAACGCCGCGGCTACGACCTGCGGAAACACCTGCCCGCGCTGTTTGGCAAAGCGTCCGAAGACCAGAACAAACGCGTCCTGAGTGATTACCGCGAGACCATCTCGGAACTGCTGCTCGAAAACTATACGAAGACGTGGAGCGACTGGGCGAAAAAGCGGGGCGCCATCATCCGTAACCAGGCGCACGGCTCTCCGGCCAACATCCTCGATCTGTACGCCATCACCGACATCCCCGAGATTGAAGGCACGGAAATTCTGCGCATCAAATTCGCTTCGTCGGCGGCCAACGTGACGGGCAAGCGCCTGACCTCCTCCGAGTCCGCAACCTGGGAAAACGAACATTTCCTCTCGACGCTCGGCGACGTCAAAAAGGCGATGGACCGTTTCCTGCTCGGCGGCGTCAACCATACGTTTTACCACGGCACCAACTATTCGCCCCAGAACGCGCCCTGGCCGGGCTGGCTGTTCTACGCTGCCGTTCATTTTAACCCGCAAAACCCGTTCTGGACGGATTTCGGTAAGCTGAACCAGTACGTGGCGCGGGCGCAGTCGTTCCTGCAACAGGGGCGCCCGGACAACGACGTGCTGGTGTACCTGCCGATTTTCGACTCGTTCACCCGCCCCGGCAAGGTGCTTTTGCAGCACTACGACGGCATCGACCATGGCTTCAAAGGCATGCCGGTCGAGCATCATGCCGAAGAACTATGGGCGAAAGGGTACGGCTTCGATTTTATTTCGGATAAACAACTGTTGGGCGTTACCGGACAAAACGGCACGCTGACGACGGGCGGCAACCGCTACCGCACGGTGCTCGTCCCCGAAGCGGGTCTGATGCCGCTGCCGACAATGCAGCAACTCGTAAAACTGGCCCAGAACGGCGCAACGGTGGTGTTTGTCAAAGCCCTGCCGGAAGACGTGCCGGGCCTGAGCAACCTCGAAACCCGCCGCGCCGCGTTCAAAAAACTGCTGGCCGGACTGAAGTTCGCAGAGGCCGGGAAAGGCGCCCGTCGGGCGGCGGTCGGCAAGGGGGCGTTTATCGTGGGCGAATCGGTGGAAGCGGGTCTGACGGCCGCCAACACCCGCCGCGAGGCGCTGGTGGACAACGGTCTGGAGTTCGTGCGCCGCAAACACGACCGGGGCGCGTATTATTTCGTGACCAACTGGAGCGACAAAGCCGTGGAATCCTGGGTGCCCGTCGCCACGAAGGCGCAGGCGGTCGCGCTGTACAACCCGATGACGGAAGAGGCCGGCATGGCGCAGTTCCGACCCGGTGCCAGCGGGGGAGAGGTGTACCTCCAGCTGGCCCCCGGCGAATCCTGCATCCTGGAAACGTACGATACGGCCGTCAACGGCCCGGCCTATGCCTACCGCAAGGCGGGCGGCGCGCCGCAGGAACTGAAAGGAACCTGGAACGTGGCCTTCGTTTCGGGCGGCCCGACCCTGCCGTCCAACGTGCAGACCGATAAACTGGCGAGCTGGCCCGAACTGGCGGGAGACGCCGGGAAGAAGTTTGCCGGAACCGCTGACTACACGCTGACCTTTGCCCGTCCGCAGGGAGCCGCCGACGGTTACCGGCTCGATCTGGGCAGCGTGGCCGAAAGCGCCCGAGTCCGGCTCAACGGACAGGACCTCGGCACGCTCATCGGACCCGTATTCCAGGTCTTTATTCCGAAAGACAAACTGAAAGATTCCAACACGCTGACGGTGACTGTCTCCAGCGGCATGGCCAACCGCATCGCCGACATGGACCGAAACGGCCAGCCCTGGAAGATTTTCTACAACATCAACATGTCGGCCCGCCTCCGCGAAAACCGGGGAAAAGACGGCAATTTCACCGCCGAAGGCTGGTCGCCCCGCCCGTCGGGTCTGCTCGGCCCGGTCACGCTGACGCCGGTAAAAAATGATTGAATGTTGAATGACTGAATGACTGATTAGCTCCGCCTCAAGGTATAAACGGAGGAGCTAATCAGTCATTCAGTCATTCAACATTCAGTCATTCAACATTCAGACATTCAGTCATTCAAAATTCAATCATTCAACATTTTCCCCATGAATCTTGTCGCCTTTACCATGCAGCTCAAGCCCGGCGTGGAAGCCGAGTACGAGCGCCGTCACGATGAAATCTGGCCGGAACTGTCCGCCGCCCTGACCGAAGCCGGGGTGTACGATTACGCTATTTTTCTGGAAAAAGAAACCGGAAAGCTATTTGCCGTGCAGAAACGCACCGAAAATCATTCTGCCGATGACCTCAAAAATCAGGAGATCGTGAAGCGGTGGTGGGCGTATATGGCTGATCTGATGGAGACTCATGCCGATAACGCGCCGGTATCCCATCCGCTGCAGCCAGTTTTTTATCATAAGTAATAGTACCGGGAAAAATACGGCGGCAGGAGAGTGCGGGAAGGTCCTTCAACCCGGGTAAAGTAAACTTGTTGTGGTTTTCGTACCATTCCAAGTCAGAATAAATCTTTGCCCCTATGAGAACAACCCTTTACCGGACCTGCCGACTGGCATTCGGCCTGCTGTTACTGACGCAGGCAGTGCTGGCGCAGGTCGTGACCGGCGTCGTAACGTCGGCAGACAAGGCCGAACCACTACCCGGTGTGAACGTCGTGCTGAAAGGCACCAGCACCGGGGCCGTCACGGATGTCGACGGAAAGTATTCCCTCCGCATTGGCTCGGTTCCGGCCGCCGTCCTGACCTTTTCGTTTATCGGTTATAACCCGGTGGAAGTGCCGGTGGGCAGCCAGTCGGTTATCTCGGTAAAACTCGAACCTGACGTGAAAGCGCTCAGCGAAGTCGTCGTCATCGGTTACGGCACCGCCCGGAAAGCGGACGTAACGGCGGCCGTGTCTTCGTTTCAGGCGAAAGGCATCGAGCAGCGCCCCATCCTCCGCGTCGACCAGGCACTGGTCGGACAGCTGGCCGGGGTGCAGGTGAAGCAGACCAGCGGCGCACTCGGTAAGGGCTTCAGCGTGCAGGTCCGCGGCTCAGGCTCCATCACGGCCGGCAACGAACCCCTGTACGTCATCGACGGCTTCCCGCTCGCCACGGCAGCCCCCAACGGATCGGGTAACTTCAGCACGGGCAACCCGCTCGACAACATCAACCCCAACGATATTGAGTCTGTACAGGTGCTGAAAGACGCCGCCGCCGCCGCCATCTACGGTTCGCGGGCGTCCAACGGCGTTGTGCTGATCACCACCCGGCGCGGCCAGGCGGGCAAGGCGCGGATTACCTTCAACACGTTCGCGGGTTTTATGGAACGCTCGCGCAAGCTCGACATGCTCAGCGCCGAGGAGTGGGTAGACCGCGCTACGGAAATGATTAACGCCCAGTGGGTGGCTTCGGCTCCGGGCCGTTCGGCTTCGCAGACCAACGACGAACGCCGCCGCATTCTGGGCCTCGCGCCGGGTCTGGTCAACACCAGCTTCATGACCGACGACCGCTGGGCACAGCCGGGCCATCCGGGCCTGCGGTACATCGACTGGCAGGACGAGGCGTTCCGTCGCGGACTGGTTCAGAACCACCAGTTGGCGGCCAGCGGCGGCACTGACTTTGTCCGGTATTATGTGTCGGGCAACTTCGTCAAGCAGCAGGGCATGGTCATCAACACGGACTATACCTCTTACTCGGCCCGCGCCAACGTGGAAGTGAACGCGTCCAAAAAGCTGAAACTGGGTCTGAACATCGCCCCAACGTATTCCATCAACAACGACCCCGGGGTGGAAGGCAAGGACAACATCCTGCACCAGCTCGTCAGCTACACGCCGGTTCAGGAAGATACGATGGGCCTGTACCCGAACGTGGGCAACTACGGCCAGTACCGCTGGAGCGTGTCGCCGAACAGCCCGATCGGTAAACTCGAATACACCATCGGCGAAACGAAACGCTTCCGGACGCTGACCTCGCTTTTTGCGGATTATCAACTGGCCAAGGGCCTGACGTTCCGCACGACCGTCAACCTTGACAATACGGACAACAGCTCGAAAGGCTACACCCCGTACATCATCGCCAGCAACCTCGCCACCCGGCAGGCTCAGTTGACCCAGCAGACGTCCGGCTCGTTCAGCAGCTACCGGAAGCGGACGTTCGTGAACGAAAATACCCTGACATACGCCAAAGTCTTTGGTAAGCATGACCTCTCGCTGCTGGCTGGTTTGTCGTACAATTCCGATAAACTGGAAACGTCGCAGCTTAACTCGAACGGTGGTTTCAGCAGCAACGTCATCACGACGCTTAACGCCGCCAACGCCGTGACAGGCAACACCACCGAAAGCCGGAACGTCCTGCTTTCGTACTTTGGACGGGCACAGTACAGTTTCGACGGCAAGTACCTCTTCTCGGCCAGCCTGCGCCGCGACGGCTCGTCCCGCTTTGGGGCCAACACCAAATGGGGAATGTTCCCTTCGGCCTCGTTCGGCTGGCGTCTGTCGGAGGAAGAATTCATGAAAAACATTACGCCGATCAACGACCTGAAGCTCCGCGCCAGCTGGGGTACGGCAGGTAACTACAACATCGGCGATTACCGGACCATCCCGACGCTGGGTACCTACAACTACACCTTCAACGGTGTCGGCGTGATTGGTCAGGCCCCGGCGGGCGTAGCCAACCCCGATCTGGGCTGGGAGCGGGCCGAAACGTTCGACGTCGGTCTGGACGCGACGGTGCTCAACAACCGCATCAGTCTCTCGTTCGACTACTACACCCGCCTGAACTCCGACCTGCTGCTGAACGTCCCGATTGCCGGGGCCACGGGCTTCTCCAGCTACCTCAGCAACGCCGGAAGCGTCCGCAACAAGGGCTGGGAAATCGAACTGAACACCCGGAATGCGGTCGGTGCTGTCAAGTGGAACACCTCGCTGAACTTCAGCCACAACGCCAACAAGGTGGTGGCGCTGGCCGGTGGACAGCAGCAGATTCTGATTCCGTCCGCCTTCGATATTTCGCACTCCATCCTGCGGGTGGGCGAGCCGCTGTACAGCATTTATGTCGTGAAACAAATCGGCATCCTGACGCAGCAGGACATCGACAACAAAGCGGCCCTGTTCGGCTCGCAGACCGTCGGCGACCCAAAATACTTCGACGCCAACGGCGACAAAGTGATCGACGCCAACGACCGCGTGATCGTGGGCCAGCCGAACCCCAAATACGTCTGGGGGATCACCAACACGGTGAGCTACAAAGGCTTCGACCTGAACGTGCTGGTGCAGGGCCAGAACGGCGGGTCTATCTACTCGCTGCTGGGCCGGGCACTGGGCCGGACGGGTCAGGGCTTTACGGACAACGCGCTGGGCTTCTACCGGGACCGCTGGCGTTCGCCCGAGAACCCCGGGGCGGGTGAAGTCGGGAAGGCTTACTCGACCTTCGGACGGATCAAGAACACCGACTGGCTGTATTCTTCGGATTACGTCCGCGTGCGAAACATTACGCTGGGCTACAACCTCGGCAGTGTGATCAAGGTCCCGGCCATTTCGAGCGCCCGGGTGTACGTGACGGCGGAAAACTTCATTGGATTCGACAAGTACAAAGGCGGATTCAACCCCGAAGCGTCCAACACGGATCTGAGCGGCAGCGGTTCGTTCCCCGAGCCGGGTGATTACGGCGGTCTGCCGCTGCCCCGCTCGCTGGTCTTTGGTTTGAACCTGTCGTTTTGAGTTTTGAGTTTTCCGTTTTCTGTTGTCCGTTTTATTTACTGCTTTTGGTGATTGCCTGAGTTATAAAGCAAATAGAAAACAGACAACCGAAAACAGAAAACCGACAACTGAAAACAGAAAACTGATATTTAAATGAAACTCAAAATCATAACCGCTGCCCTGCTGTTGTCGGTGCTTTCGTCCTGCACGGACGACCTGACGCAGGTGCCGCTTTCTTCGGCGACGACCGCCACGTTTTACACGCAGCCGAGCGATTTTATTCAGGCCGCCAATGCGATCTATAACGACCTGCGGGGCTATCCGGACCGCCAACTGAACCTGTCGGAGACGCGCTCGGACAACCTCTACGCCGTTTCGGACGGGGGCGTGCGCGACTGGGAAGGTATCAACAGCTTTCACAAAACCATTGCGTCCAACCCGTACGTCTCGGAAGCCTGGAACACCAACTACAACGGAATCTACCGCGCCAACGTCCTGCTGGATCAGCTTCAGCAAAACGGCAAGGTGATCACGGACGCCACGCTGCGGGCCCGTCTCGAAGCCGAAGCGCGTTTCCTGCGGGCGTTTTTCTACTTTGATCTGGTGCGCTGGTTTGGCAAAGTGCCGGTGATCGAAAAGGCGGTCACGGCCAACGAAGCACTGGCCATTCCGCGCAGCCCGGTGGCGGACGTGTATAAGCTGATCATCGCCGATTTTCAGGCCGCCATCCAGAGCCTGCCCGAAACCTACGCGGCCGCCGAACGGGGCCGTCCGACCAAAAACGCCGCCCGGTCCCTGCTGGCGCTGGTGCACATGACCCGCTCGGGTCCGACCTATAACATCGAAGGGCCGGGACTGGGCCTCAACGAATGGACCCAGGCGCTGACGCTGCTGAACGAAGTCATCGCCAGCGGCCGCCATTCGCTCGTGGCCAGCTACCCGAACATTTTCTCGTACACCAACGAGAACAACAGCGAGGTGGTCTTTGACGTGCAGTACGTCACCGGCCTCAACCCGGTCATGGGCGCGACCTTCCCCTGGGCACTGGTGCCGGACACCTGGTTCCAGTCGAACGGAAAACCCATTCAGGGCGGTCTGACGATTCGGCCGGTAGCCAACGACCTGCTCAATGCCTACGACCCGAAAGACACCCGGAAGGCGTTCACGATTCAGACGGGTTACACCTTCAACGGAGTGACCGAAACGCAGTCGTTCATCAAGAAATACGTGGACCTGACCCGCGTGCCGGTCAACCGCGTCGACTGGCCGATCAATTTCATCGTCATGCGCTACACGGACGTGCTGCTGCTGAAAGCCGAATGCATCCTGCGCGGGGCCACGGGCGGTACGCAGGCCGAGGTGGACGCCATCGTAAACCAGGTGCGGGCCCGGGCCGGTCTGAGTCCGATTACGGGCGTTACGCTGACGCAGCTTTTCAACGAACGGCGCGTGGAGTTTGCCGGGGAAGGTTCCCGCTGGCACGACCTCGTTCGCAGTGGACAGGTGGAAACCAAGATTCCGGCCTGGATTGCGGCGGAGGATGTGCAGAAGAAAATGCTGCCGTTCAGCAAGGAGTATGTCATCTACCCGATTCCGCAAACCGAACTGGACGTGAAACCCGGCCTGTACGAGCAGAACAAAGGGTACTAAGCGGCCTGTAACCGCCTGAGCAGCAAACCAGCGGCAAAGTTCCTGAGCAAACGGCCCGTCCGTCCGCTCCGGGGCTTTGCCGCCTTGTTTTTCGGGGCGGCGGCGTTGGTTTTTCCGCATCAAAAATTGACACTTTTTCCCTCCACAGGAGAGTACGGGATGGTCTGGGGTCCCAAATAAAGCAAATTCGTCTTGGTAAAAGTGCTATTACCCGATAGCGCCCCAGCCAGAACTAACATACAACCTCCTGTCAATGCAAAGTTATACCCAATGGATTCGCGCTGCCCTGGTGCTGACCGTCTTCCTGTTCGCGCAGGCGGCGTTCGGTCAGACGATCAGCGGCGTCGTCACCTCGACCGAGAACAATGAAGGACTGCCCGGCGTCAATGTGGTGGTCAAAGGCACCAGCACCGGGGCCGTTACCAACGCCAAAGGTGAGTTTGCGATTCGCACCGCGGCCAAAGACGGCGCGCTGGTTTTTTCTTTTATCGGATATACGTCCAAAGAAATACCGCTGGGTGGTCAGTCGGTGATTAACGTCAGCCTCGCTCCGGACGACAAACTGTTGTCGGAAGTGGTGGTGGTCGGGTACGGTACTGTCAAACGCGCCAACGCCACCTCGGCGGTAGCAAGCATGGGTGCCCGCGAAATCGAAGAACGTCCCATCAACCGGATTGAAAACGCCCTGGCCGGTCAGATGCCGGGCGTCTATGTACAGACCACCAACGGCGAGCCGGGGGCCGACCTCCAAATCCGCGTGCGCGGGACGGGTTCGCTCAACGCCTCCAACGAACCGCTGTACGTGGTGGACGGCGTGCCGGTCGAAAACCTGCGCGGCATCAACCCCCAGGACGTAAAATCCATCGACGTGTTGAAAGACGCCTCCTCAGCCGCCATCTACGGTTCGCGGGGGAACAACGGCGTCGTGATCGTGACCACCAAGCGCGGCGAAAAAGGCAAAGCCCGCCTGAACTTCACGGGCTTCACGGGCATCCAGACGCTCGAACGCCGTATTCCGATGATGAGTGCCGAAGAATGGATCCAGCAGCGGAAAGAAGGCATCGACGAAGCCTGGGTCAACCGCGGCATTTCCCTCAAAAAAGACTACAAAGCCACTGACCCCATGGAATTCCGCGCGAAGGAACTGGGCATTACGATGGCGAATCCGAACGTGAGTCTGATGTACGACCCGAAATGGGCGTACGGCTCCGACAGCCTCGCCTTCACCGACTGGCAGGACGCGTTCTTCCGCCAGGCCCGGATGCAGAACTACCAGCTCGGCGTGGCGGGCGGTACGGACGACGTGACGTATAACGTATCCGGTGCGTACCTCGATCAGGACGGCATCGTCATCGGGACGAATCTGCGCCGCGCTACACTCCGCGCCAACTTCGACGCCAAACTCCGGAAAGGAATGCGGTTTGGCATGACGCTCGCGCCGTCGATGGAATGGTCGACGCTCGGCCGCGTCGACGGCAAAGACCAGCAGGCCATGAACGCCGTGCAGATGCCGCCCGTCGGCCCGCTCGACGCCGGCGTGTACGTGGGTGCCCAGCCTTATGGGGCCTATGCCTGGTCGGGCCGGTACGTCAGCCCGGTAGCCGTCATGGAACGCACCTCGACCGACGGCACGCGCTCGCGCCTGAACGCCAACATGTACCTGAACGTTGATCTCTACAAAGGGCTGCAACTGCAACTGACGGGCGGGATGGACAACAACAACTGGATGGAGCAGCAGTGGGTGCCCACCAGCGCCAGCCGCGACTGGGCGACGGCCACCAACGAAGGGGCCCTCAGCCGCTCGCGCCGTACGCAGGAGCAGCGGACCCGTTACCTGTTCCAGAGCGTCCTGAATTACAACCGGAAGTTCGGCGACCATAGCGTCAACTCCATCCTGGGCTATTCCGTCGAGCGCTACGGCGTCGACCGCAGCCAGCAGGAAAATAACAAGTTCCCCAACGACTGGACGTACCTCTTCGACAATACCTCCTCTACGGTCGGCCAGTCGCAAATCACCGGCGAGCGCGAAGCCCTGATCTCGTACTTCGGCCGCGTTCAGTACGATTACAAAGAGAAATTCCTGCTGTCGGGCAGCCTGCGCCGCGACGGGTCGAGCAAATTCGGGGCCGACAACCGCTGGGGGCTTTTCCCGGCCCTGTCGGCGGCCTGGCGCGTGTCGGCCGAGCCGTTCATGGCGAACGTACCGTTCATCTCGGACCTGAAACTGCGGGCGAGCTGGGGCGTGACAGGGAACAACCGGATCACCAACAACGCGCAGTTCTCACTGCTGGGGGTAAACAACTACTCGCTCAACGGGGCAATGGTCGCCGGGTACAGCCCCTCGACCATCGAAAACCTGAACCTCGGCTGGGAGCAGACCGATTCGTACAACGTCGGGATGGACCTCGGCATTCTGAAAAACAGCGTGCAACTGACCCTCGACGCCTACCGCCGCGTCACGTCCGACCTCCTGTTCCGCACGCCGGTTTCGTCCACGACGGGCTTTACCACGAGCTGGCAGAACATCGGCGACATCGAAAACAAAGGGATTGAACTGGGCGTGAGCACCCGCGGCAAGCTGGGTCCGGTGCGCTGGACGGGTTCGTACAACGTGTCGTACAACCAGAACAAAGTGCTGAAACTGGGCTACGACAACACCCCGATCCCGACCGGCTTCAGCAACCTGACGCAGATGATCCAGGTGGGCCAGCCGATCGGCGTGTTCATGCTCTATGATGTCGTCGGCGTGTACAAGACGCAGGCGGAAGTGGATGCCGGTCCGAAAATGACCAACACCCGCGTCGGCGACTCGAAGTACCGCGACGTGAACGGCGACGGCAAGATCGACAACAGCGACCGCACCATCGTCGGCTCACCCCAGCCTAAGTTCATTTTCGGTTTCAACAACACGTTCACCTACCGGAATTTTGACCTGACGCTGTTCATCAACGCGCAGCAGGGCGGCAAGGTGTACTCGATGATCGGCCGCTCCATCGACCGTCCGGGCATGGGTTACCTTTACAACAAACTGGCGAAGTGGTCGAACCGCTGGAAGTCGGAGCAGGACCCCGGCGACGGCATGACGCCGAGCATCAACGCCACCACGGGCGGTTACTACGACACCCGCTGGCTCTACAGCTCGGACTACATCCGCGTGAAGAACGTGGCGCTGGGCTACAACCTGCCGTCGGCGAAGTTCTACAACCGCGCCCGCGTCTACATTTCGGTCGAAAATGCCTACATCTGGCATAACTACACCGGTGGTTTTACGCCCGAAGCGGCCAACAACGAAGGCGGCGACTACGGCGGCTACCCCCAGTCCCGGACCTTCTCGGTAGGGGTAAATCTGAACCTGTAAAACTGACCTGATCCATTATGAAAGCCATAAAAATCCTCACCCTTGCGGCCCTGACGGGGTTGACCATGTCCTGCAAGGAAGATACGCTCAACATCACGCCGCTGGCCCGCAACACGGCCAGCGACTTCTACAAGGACGAAACGCAGATCAACCAGGCCGTTATCGCGATCTACAACTCGGGTCTGTCGCTGCCGACCAACTCGCTCTGGAACATGTCCGAAATCCGGTCCGACAACACGCTGGAAACCCAGGTGAACGTGCAGCGCGACTGGAACGACATCGGCAACTTCCTGATGACGTCGCAGACCGGCCAGATTCAGGCGACCTGGACGGATCTGTACGAAATCGTGTACCGGTCCAACATCCTGCTCGAAAAAGTGGCGCCGTTCAAATTCCAGCGGGTGCCGCAGTTTCAGGCCGAGGCCAAATTCTGGCGGGCGCTGGCCTACTTCGACCTCGTGCGGTTCTGGGGCGACGTTCCCCTGTCGGAAACGGTCGTGAGCATCGAAGAAGCGAAGCTGATTCCGCGTTCGCCGGCGAAGGAGGTGTACAACCTCATCGTGTCGGACCTCCAGTTTGCCGCCCAGAATCTGCCGGAAACCTACGCCACCGCCGACAAGGGCCGCGCCACCAAATGGGCCGCCAAAGCCCTGCTCGGCCGGGTGTACCTGACGATGGCCGGCTTTCCGCTGAAACAGGCCGATAAACTGGCGCTCGCCAAGAAGGAACTGGCCGACGTAATCGCCCAGGAAGGCAAGGCGTTTACGTTTGCCCCGACCTACAAGGCGCTTTTCCAGACGGCCAACGACAACAAGTACCACGTTTTCGAAATCCAGTACATCTCCGGCGGCTTCGGCATCGGTTCGCAGGCACCTTCGGACATGGCCTTCCAGTTTCCGTCGCAGTGGTCGGCCTTCCAGCCCATCGGCCCCGACGGACAGGTAGACCTGGAGCTGTACAGCTCCTGGCCTGCCATCGACCAGCGCAAAGCCGCCACGCTCGATTCGGGTTATGTGGATACGAAAACCAACGCCCGTTCGGGACGGATGCAGTACACCAAGTTTCTGGAAAAAGGCGCGACTTCGCAGCAGAACCGCAGCGACTACTCGCTTAACTTCCCGCTGATTCGCTACGAAGACGTGCTGCTGATGTACGCCGAAATCCTGAACGAAGAAGTCGCCGAAGGCGCCGCGCCGCCGACCGAAGCCGTGACGATCCTGAACCGCATCCGCAAACGGGCGGGCGTTCCGGACGTCAAACCGGCGACCAAAGCGGGCTTCCGGCTGGCGATGGAGCAGGAACGCCGCTGGGAATTTGCCGCCGAAGGACTGCGCTGGCACGATATCGTGCGGACCGGCCGGGCCATCGAACTGATGACCAAATTCACCACGGCCAACGCCATCAAACTGTCGAAGCCGCTGAACGAAAACGACCTGCTGTTCCCCATCCCGCAGAACGAAATGCTGATCAATCCGGGCTTCTGGAAGCAGAATCCGGGCTATAATTGAATGATTGAATGACTGAATGATTGAATTATTGAATGAGTGGTCTGCCGCTACGGTTGCAAAGCCGGTCAGTCATTCACTCATTCAGTCATTCGCTCAATTACTAACTTCAGCAAGAAAATTAACCCTCCTAAATCCCATGAAAACCAATTCCTTCTCCCGCCGTGATTTTGTCCGGCGCACCACCCTGGCGGCGGCCGGTGTCATAGCCGCTCCAAAAATGAACGCCTTTGGCAAAGCGGCCAAACGCAGAGTAGCGATGGTCGGCACCGGCCACCGGGGAACGGGCATGTGGGGTTCGCCGGTCGTGAAAGAATTTGCCGACATCGCCGAATTCGTCGGGCTGTGCGACAAAAACCCCGGCCGGGTCGAAACCGCCCGGAAAATGATGAACGTCAGCTGCCCGACGTTCACCGATTTTGAAAAGATGATGCGGGAAACCAAACCCGACCTGCTCATCGTCACGACGGTGGACGCCACCCATCACGAATTCATCATCAAAGGCATGGAAATGGGCGCCGACATCATCACGGAGAAGCCCATGACCACCGACGAAACGAAGTGCCGGGCCATCCTCGACGCCGAAAAGCGGACGGGCCGCAAGGTGACCGTGACGTTCAATTACCGCTACTCGCCCCACCGCCAGAAGATTTACGAACTGCTCCGCGCAGACACCATCGGCAAAATCACGTCCGTGGATTTCCACTGGTACCTCGACACGCGCCACGGGGCCGATTACTTCCGCCGCTGGCACCGCCTGAAAGAAAACAGCGGTTCGCTCTGGGTACACAAGGCGTCGCACCACTTCGACCTGCTGAACTGGTGGCTGGAATCGGAGCCGGAAACCGTGTACGCGAATGCCGCGCTGGAGCATTACGGCAAAAACGGCCCGTTCCGGGGCGTCAACTGCCGTTCCTGCCCGCACAAGTCGGAGTGTAAATTCTTCTTCGACGTGACGCGGGACAAGCGCCTGACGGCCCTGTACGTCGACAACGAGAAACACGACGGCTACCTCCGCGACGGCTGCGTGTTCAAGGAAGACATCAATATTTACGACAAAATGGCGGCCACGATTCACTACGCCAACGGGGCCAACGTAAGCTACTCGCTGACGACCTATTCGCCCTACGAAGGCTACCGCATCGCCTTCAACGGCACCAAAGGCCGCATCGACGCCTGGATCAAGGAAAGCGGCGCGATGACGCTGGAGCCGTACGACGAAATCATGGTGTCGCACAACTTCGGCAAAGTGGAGTACATCAAGGTGCCGCAGTCCGAGGGCCACGGCGGGGGCGACGCCATCCTGCGCGACAAGATTTTCCGGAATCCGAACAAACCGGACACCTACCGGCAGTCGGCCGGCAGCCGCGACGGGGCGATGGCGATTCTGGTCGGCATCGGCGCCCGCAAAAGCGTAGAGTCCGGCCAGCCGGTCCGCATCGAGGACTTGACCGGTCTGCGCCCGCTGGCGGTTAAAGGCTAAATGAAAATTCGGGGCGGCTTTGGTTAAGGTCGCCCCGAATTTTTCAGACTAACCCATTTTACCCAAA
Organism: Tellurirhabdus rosea; assembly: GCF_026278345.1. Taxonomy (NCBI): domain Bacteria; kingdom Pseudomonadati; phylum Bacteroidota; class Cytophagia; order Cytophagales; family Spirosomataceae; genus Larkinella; species Larkinella roseola. The sequence goes on along the minus strand of NZ_CP111085.1, from coordinate 690,775 downwards.
TGATTGAAGTGACAAGCTATCCCTCCCTTCCCGGTAAGTACCTGACAGGCCTTCTTTTCCTGCTTCTCATTTCCGCCAAAACGCTGGCAGGACCCATCATCGACCTGAAAGGCACCTGGCGTTTCCGCACCGACCCGGCCGACAAAGGCATTCCCGAACGCTGGTTCGCCACCCGACTGCCCGAGACGATCAAACTGCCCGGCTCCATGCTGGAAAACGGCAAAGGCGACCCCGTAACGCTGCAAACCAAATGGACGGGCAGTATCTACGACAGCTCCTGGTACTTCAACCCCCGAATGGAAAAGTACCGCCGCCCCGACAACCTCAAATTCCCCTTCTGGCTGACGCCGGACAAATACTACGCCGGGGCCGCCTGGTACCAGAAAGACGTTACGATTCCCCAAAACTGGCGCGGTAAACGGGTGGTACTGTTCCTCGAACGCTCCCATACCGAAACCCGCGTCTGGGTCGACCAGCAGGAAATCGGCAAACAGAACAGCCTTTCCGTCGCGCACGAATACGACCTGACGGCGGCCCTCTCGCCGGGAAAACACACGCTGACGATCCGGATCGACAACCGGCTGGAAGTCATCAACGTCGGCAAGGACTCGCACAGCGTCACCGACCACACCCAGGGCAACTGGAACGGCATTGTCGGCAGGCTCGAACTGCGGGCCACCGAGCCGGTCTGGTTCGAGGACGTGCAGGTGTATCCCGACCTGACCCGAAAATCCGCCCGGGTGAAAATGACCCTGCACAATACCACCGGAAAGCCCGTTTTGGGTCGGATACAAGTAGCGGCGGTTAGTTTTAATTCGTCTGTAAAACAGTCCGTAAAACCGCTGACCATTGAGTACGGAATGGAGGGCAAAGAGGCCGTTGTCGAAGCGGACTACCCGATGGGCGAGGCCCCGCTGCTGTGGGACGAATTCAACCCCGCGCTCTACCGCCTGACGGCTTCGCTGACCACCGCCGACCAGCGGAAAGAAGCCCGGACCGTCACCTTTGGCATGCGGGAATTCGGCATTCGCGGGACGCGCTTCACCCTCAACGGCCGCGAAATTTTCCTGCGCGGCACGGTCGAAAACTGCCAGTTTCCGCTGACGGGCTACGCGCCGATGGACGTGGCGGGCTGGGAGCGGGTCTTTCGCATCGCCAAACGGTACGGTCTCAACCACATGCGCTACCACTCGTTCTGTCCGCCGGAAGCCGCGTTTGTGGCCGCCGACCTCGTTGGGTTTTACCTCCAGCCGGAAGGGCCGAGCTGGGCCAACCACGGCACTTCGCTCGGCGACGGTCGGCCGGTAGACCAGTACATTTACGACGAAACAGCCCGCATGGCGAAAGCCTACGGCAATTATGCCTCCTTTGTGATGCTCGCCTATGGCAACGAACCGGCCGGCCGCAACCAGGTGAAGTACCTGACCGAGTTCGTGCATTACTGGCAGAAAAAAGACCCGCGCCGTAAGTACACGGGCGCGTCGGTGGGCAACAGCTGGCCGCTGGTGCCCGAAAACGAGTTCATGGTGAAAGCCGGTGCCCGCAACCTGCCCTGGGACAAGCGCCCCGAATCGACGGGCGATTACCGCGACAAGATTGAGCCGTTCAAGGTGCCGTACGTGGCGCACGAACTGGGGCAGTGGTGCGTCTTTCCGAATTTTCGCGAGATTTCGAAATACAGGGGCGTTTACAAAGCGAAAAACTTCGAACTCTTTCGGGAAGACCTGGCCGACCGGGGCATGGGCGAACAGGGGCACGACTTCCTGATGGCTTCCGGAAAGTTGCAATTGCTGAGCTACAAAAACGAAATCGAACGGGCGCTCAGGACGCCGGGCATGGCCGGATTTCAGTTGCTGTCGCTCAACGATTATTCGGGACAGGGCACCGCGCTGGTCGGGCTGCTGGATGCGTTCTGGGAAGAAAAAGGCTACGTGACCGAAAAGGAGTTTGCCCGTTTCTGCGCCCCGACGGTGCCGCTGGCCCGCCTGCCGAAGTTTGTGTTTCAAAGCAACGAAAGCCTGCACGCGGAGCTTGAACTGTCGCACTTCGGAAATGTCCCAATCCCCTCCGCGGTCACGCGCTGGACGCTGACCGACGAAGCCGGAAAAGCCCTGGCGCAGGGGAGTTTCGGGCCGAAACCCCTTGCGATTGGCAGCAATGTCCGCGTGGGCGAAATCAACGTGCCGCTGTCGGGTGTTCAGAAGGCGACGAGGCTGAAACTGACGGTTTCGGTGGCAGGCACGAAGGCCGCCAACGACTGGGAAATCTGGGTGTACCCGACCACCGTGGCCGCCGAACCGACGAACGTTCTGATTACCACGAGTCTCGACGAAAAAGCCGAACAAACGCTGAAGTCGGGCGGCTGCGTCCTGCTGTTGGCAGCCGGTAAAATCGAAAAAGGCAAGGAGGTGGCCCAGCATTTTCTGCCCGCGTTCTGGAATACGTCCTGGTTCAAGATGCGCCCGCCGCACACGCTGGGCATTCTGCTCAACCCGAAGCATCCGGCCTTTGCCGACTTCCCGACGGATTACCACAGCAATCTGCAATGGTGGGAACTGGTGAACCGGACGCAGGTGATGAATCTGGAGGATTTTCCGGCCCATTTCCGTCCGCTGGTCCAGCCCATCGACACCTGGTTTCTGAACCGCCGCCTCGGTCTGGTTCTGGAAGCGAATGTCGGCGGCGGACGCCTCGTCGTTTCCAGCGCCGATCTGAGCAGCGACCTCGAGAACCGCCCGGCGGCGCGTCAGTTGCGGCAATCCCTGCTGAACTACATGGCTTCAGAGGCTTTCCGGCCCAAAGGCGAAGTGGCCGCATCGGTCATTCGCGCCCTGTTCACCGAACCTTCGCGGGACACCTACAAGCCGTTTACGAAAGATGCACCCGACGAATTAAAAGTAAAAAACCAACAGCCCTGAAGCGGCGCATACCATGACGTTTAAGCTCAAAAACGGCCTGCTGCTCCTCCTGCTGGGTCTGCTCGTTCAACCCGTTCTGGCCCAGCGGACGATGGAACGCCTCGGCCGCGGCTTGGTGGCCGTACGAACGAGCGCCAGTCAGGTGTACATCGGCTGGCGAATGCTGGGGACCGAGCCGGAAAACATCGGCTTTCACCTGTACCGGGGAGCCACCCGCCTGACCCGGACGCCGCTGACCCAGACAACCAATTTTGTCGACGAAACCTCCGAAAACGGCACCTACACCGTCCGGCCCGTGCTGAACGGCGTCGAACAGGCCGTTTCGGCCCCGGCTCCGGTCCAGTCGCTGCCGTACCGGGCCGTTCCGTTGCAGTTGCCGCCGGGCGGCGAAACGGGCAGCGGCACGTCGGTGAGCGCCTACACATACACGGCCGGGGATGCCAGCGCGGGCGACCTGGACGGCGATGGCGAGTATGAGATTGTTCTGAAATGGGACCCCACCAATGCCAAAGACAACTCCCAGCGCGGCTTTACCGGAAATGTATTGCTGGATGCCTACAAACTGGACGGCACCCGGCTCTGGCGAATTGACCTGGGCCGGAACATCCGCGCCGGAGCGCATTACACGCAGTTTATCGTCTACGATCTGGACAGCGACGGCAAAGCCGAAGTTGCCTGCCGGACGGCCGATGGAACGGTGGACGGGCAGGGCAAAGTGCTGGGCGATGGCGCCGCCGACCACCGCAACGAATCGGGATACATTCTGAAAGGCCCTGAATTCGTCACGATCTTCAACGGGTCGTCGGGCGCGGCGATGGCTTCGGCCCGTTTTCTGCCCCAGCGCGACCCGGTGGCGGGGGACAATCCGACGCCCGAGCAGCTGAAACAGACCTGGGGTGATAATTACGGCAACCGCATTGACCGGTTTCTGGCCTGCGTGGCCTATCTGGACGGTGAAACCCCCAGTCTGGTGATGACCCGCGGCTATTACATTCGCGCCGTGCTGACGGCCTGGGACTGGAAAGCGGGCAAACTGACGCACCGCTGGACCTTCGACAGCGACGACAGTACGCCGGGCAACGCCGCCTACCGCGGGCAGGGCAACCATAATCTTTCGGTCAATGACCTCGACGGCGACGGACGGGATGAGATCGTCTTCGGTTCCTGCGCCATCGACGACAACGGAAAAGGACTGTACGCCACCGGCCGGGGCCACGGCGACGCGCTCCACCTGTCGGATCTCGACCCCGACCGGCCGGGGCTGGAACTGTTCTCCGTGCATGAGGAGCCGGAAAGCTACGGGTCCTATCCGTTGGATTTCCGCGACGCCCGGACGGGCCGGATCATCTGGGGCGCTCCGGGGCCGAACATGGACGATGTGGGCCGGGGCATTGCCGCCGACATTGACCCGCGTTACCGGGGCGCCGAGGCCTGGGGTAGCGTTGGGGGACTTTATTCGGCCAAAGGCGAATTAATACCGGGCAGTAAGCCGTCGCAGATGAATTTTGCCATCTGGTGGGATGCCGACCTGACCCGCGAACTGCTCGACCGGACGACCATCTCCAAATGGAACTGGACGACCGGCCGTGCCGAAACCCTGCTGTCGCCCGAAGGGGTTTCTTCCAACAACGGCACCAAAGCCACGCCCGCCCTGAGCGCCGACCTGCTGGGCGACTGGCGGGAGGAAGTGGTCTGGCGGGCCTCCGACAACCGGAGCCTGCGGATTTACACCACGACCATCCCCGCCCGGAACCGGCTGCCGACGCTGATGCACGACCCGCAGTACCGCCTCAGCATTGCCTGGCAGAACGTAGCCTACAACCAGCCGCCGCATACGGGCTTTTATCTCGGGGCCGATATGCCGACGCCGACCCGCCCGAAGATCGTACTGGCCGGAAATGAACTGCCGCCGGTGGTCACGGGCGAGCGAAAGGCGGCCAATCGTCCGGTGGCGTATCCCAATCCCGTCAACCAGCAGGAACTGACGGTGGAGATGCCGACCCTGCCGGGGCAGCGGCTGACGCTGAATCTGGTTAGCTTGCAGGGCAAAACCCTGCTGACCCGGCACGAAATGGGGGTCGGTGGGCGCCAGCTTGTTCAATTACCTCTCGGCGGGCTGTCGGCCGGACGCTACCTGCTGAAAATCCAGGCGGGCGGTGAGCGGACCGAACTGCCCATCCTGAAACACTAACCACCGAACTTTTGATGAAAACCCTGTTCATGGCCTTTTGCCTCACCTTCCTGAGCGTTGCCGCTTTTTCGCAGGCTGTCAATACAGCCTCGCCGATGAAACCCGTTTCGGTGACCGTAGCGGCCGATGGCAGCGGTCATTTCAAGACCATTCAGGAAGCCGTCAACGCGTTCCGCGACCATTTGCAGGTGCGGGTGACGGTGTTTATTAAAAACGGGATTTATGCCGAAAAACTGGTCATTCCGAACTGGAAACCCAACATTCACCTCATTGGCGAAAGCCGGGAAGGCGTCGTGATTACGGGCAATGATTACTCTGGAAAAGACTACCCCGGCCGGGATCAGACGGGAAAGACCAAGTTTCAGACCTACACCAGCTATACGGTACTGGTGCAGGCCCCGGATGTGGTCATTGAAAATCTGACGATCCAGAACACCGCCGGTCGGGTGGGGCAGGCCGTGGCGCTGCATGTCGAAGCGGACCGGTTTGTGCTGAAAAACTGTCGGCTGCTGGGCAATCAGGATACGCTGTACGCCGCCGCGGAAGGCACCCGGCAGTATTACGAAAACTGCCATATCGAAGGCACGACCGACTTCATTTTTGGCAAAGCTACGGCCGTTTTCCGGAATTGCACCATCAAAAGCCTGACGGATTCGTACATCACCGCCGCCGCTACGCCGGTTTATCAGCCCTACGGCTTCGTCTTTCTGGACTGCCACCTCACGGCCGACCCCGCCGCCACGAAAGTGTACCTCGGCCGTCCCTGGCGACCTTATGCCAAAACAGTTTTTATCCGGACCACGATGGACCGCCACATCCTGCCCGCGGGCTGGGACAACTGGAACGATGCCGCCAACGAGAAAACGGTCCTCTACGCCGAATACGCCAGCTCGGGACCGGGCGGAAACACCGGACAGCGCGTCGGCTGGGCCAAACGGCTGACCGGCAAAGAAGCCAGAGCGTACACCGTGGAGGCGATTTTTGGCGGAAAAACAGTCTGGGTGCCCGGCCGGTAAAGCCGCTTCCGGCCGGGGTGCCGCCTTGCCGACGAAGATTTTTGGCAGGCTTTCGGACGCTTAGTGGATGGGCGGCAGCGGTTGCTGAACAAGGTGTTGCATCAGCCGGGTGGCCGTCGCCAGGGCCGGTCCCGCGAGGGCGTCAGTGAACAGGACGCTGGTCGGTGCTTCTCCGAAATACAGCCCGTCTGAAACGAGGAACGAAATCCGGGTGGTACCCTGGGCCGGATGGGGCTTCCGGTCGTTTTCCCACGGACCAATCTGCTGGATGATCTGCCAGCTTTGGGTAAACAGTTTTCGGGTCAGCTGACCGGAGGGTTCGTCGGTTTTTTCCCAGATCAGCGTCCGGCCGGTGAAGTTGATGTAGCGGGCGTGCCCGTTTGAGAAAGAAGCCAGCACGTCCAGCCCTTCGTCCAGCCCCACTTCGACGATGACCGCCAGCAGCTCTTTCCGCGTGGGCGTATGGCCCGCTTTCCGTTGCCGGTAATACGCCAGTGCCCGGAGCCGGGGGTCGGCCGACGGGTCGTCAATTACCTTCTGGAAGTCTTCTAACGTGCTTTTTTCGGAAAGAAGGACCGAAAAAGGGTAGGCGTGCGGTTGTTGAATGACGGTCTGGTACAGGTGAGGATTGTCGCTGAACAGAAGTTCGTAAAGCACATTGGTGGGGTACTCCTTGTAAGGGCCAGGCGTAGCGATGGACGCCGGTTCGGTGAGGTCAGATTTTTTAATAAAGTCAAAAAGTCCCATACGTGTGGTGAGGTTAGTCCAGAGGAATTTGGCGTCGCTTTGTGACGGGTGCAAAATTTGCGCTTTCTGTCTGTAAATCAAAATGGTACTTGAAGTTATTATAATAAAAAAGCGCCCGGAAATCCGGGCGCTTTTCCTTTTTAAACTGAACCTTAACTGATTAATAAGCTTAATAACCGGGATTCTGCTCGGCCGTGCGCTGCTCGGCCGTCAGGGGCTGGCCGTTCTTGAACAGGCGCTCGATATGGGCCAGCGGAACCGGGCGGAGGCGGTGGAAATCCTGCAGCCCCGTGGCGTATTCGTTGAACAGCCGCACCCGTTCGACCAGCGTTTCGGTCCGGGCCAGATCGTTCCAGCGGTGGAGTTCGCCGTACAGTTCGCGGGTACGCTCGTTCAGAATGAAGTGGATGAACCGCTGGGCCTTGCTGGTGGCCGAGGCCGGATACTGCTCCATCGGCACGTTGGTGTCCCAGTAGGCCGCATCGACCAGAATGGCGTTTTCGGTGCTGCCCAGGTCGTTGACCCGGCCGCCTTCCACTGTCCAGTGCTGGTGGGTTTTCACCTCGCCCTGCTTGTAGGCCGCCCGTTTGCGGAGGACGTTGATGTACGTCGCGGCTTTGGCATAATCGCCTTTCCGGCCGTACGCTTCGGCCGCAATCAGGTAGGTTTCGGCCAGCCGCGCCAGGAAGTGGTCGCGCGTGCCGAACTCCGACTGGAAGTTGTCGCGGGTCGGGTCGAAATGCTTCAGGGTCGGCGGGAAAATCTGCAGATCGTGCTTGTTCTTGGGGTAAAAGTTGTACCGGACGCGGGCAATGCGGGAGTCGGGCACGTTGTTTTCCATCGAGAGGTAGATGGCCGTGTCGCCGACCGCAAATTTCGGCTGTCCGACAAGGTTCGAGCTGGGCGCGTCGGCGGCGGTCCATTTCGGAATCGTCGCGGCGTTGTTGGCCAGATACACCCATTTGAAGCTCTTGTAGAAGCGGGAGTCGTTGCGCCGGTCGAAGACGTTGAAGGTGTACTCCGTCGGGCGAATCCGGCGGAACGGACGGCCGTTTTCGAGGTCGCGCAGCATGCCCGGCTTGTTGTCGTACACCATCCCGAAGTACAGGTGCGCCCGGTTGCCGGAGTTGTTCAGCAGCAGCAGGTTGTTGTTGAACTGAATCGTGAAAATAACCTCGTTGTTAACCTGGTTGGTGATTTTCCACAGGTCGGAATAATCGCTGACGAGCTGGAAACGGCCGGAGTTGATCACCTGATCGGCAAAAACCGCCGCGCTGTCCATGTCGGTCGCTTTCTGGCCCCGCTGGTCTTTGACGGCGCTGCCCCGCGTCAGGTACACCTTGGCGAGGTAGTGCTGGGCGGCTCCCTTGGTGGCCCGGCCGTACTGCGTCTGCGATACCGGCAGGTTTTCCACCGCATAGCGCATGTCGGCAATGATCTGGTTGTACACCGTGCTGACGGGCTGGCGGTCAAATTCGAGGGCGACGCCCACCGTTCCTTTCAGCGGCAGCGGAATGGCCCCAAACTGCTGCACGAGTTCGAAGAGGTAATACGCCCGCAGGAAACGAAGCTCGGCCATGCGGATGCGCTTGCTGGCATCGTCTTTCAGGCCCGCCGTGCCGCCTTTAAGCTCCGGAATCCTCTCCAGACCAATGTTGCAGGAATTGATGCCGCGGTAGTAGGTCGTCCACATATCGTGCAGGAAACCGCCCTGGTCGGCGGGGTTCAGCAGCGAGTTGTATGAATCGTAATGCTTGTTCTGGCCGTCGGCCGCCTGGCGCACTTCGTCCACGCCGTATTCAAACAGGGTAAACGCCTGTTCGCCGTTGACTTTCCAGCGGAGTTCGCTGTAGGCGGCATTGATGAGGTCTTCCAGACCTTTTTCGGTTTCGTAATACGAGTACGAAACGGTGGCAACGGGGACCTCCTCCAGATAATCCTTGCAGGACGTGGCCGTCAGGGCCAGGAGCAGGGCGGTGCCGGTGATGTATTTTTTCATAGGATAAAGTCTTTTTCGGTCAATCATGGATACTTACAGGCCAATCCGCAGGCCAAACACAACGGTTTTTTCGGTCAGGTTCACGCCAAAAATCTGGTCGTTGAAGTTCCGGCTCGCGCTGATGAACTCCGGGTCGGTGACGTTGAATTTGGTGAACAGGAACGGGTTGGTGGCCGTCGCGTACACGTTCACGCTGCCCAGACGAACCTTCGACAGCAGCTTGGCCGGGAAGTTGTACGCCAGCGTGGCCGTGCGGACTTTCAGGAAAGAGCCGTCGGCGTAGAGGTAGGCGTCGGCGTTGACCGGGCGCTCCGAGTCGGCGTTGGCGGCCGGGAGGTAGTTGGTCGGGTTGGTCGGCGTCCAGTGGTCGGAGATGAACTGCGGCTCCGGATACCGGCCCGTCAGCGTCGGACGCAGGTAGCTGTTGAGGACGGTCTGGCCCAGACGACCGAACACAAAGATGGACAGGTCGATGCCCTTGTAGGAGAAGGTGTTGTTAAGCCCGCCCTGAATTTTCGGAACGTTGTTGCCCACGATGGTCCGGTCGTTGGTGGCGTCGATTTTGCCGTCGTTGTTGAGGTCGGCAAACTTCGGACGGCCTAAGCCCGGGCGGCCAAACGGGTTGCGGGTATCGGTCGGGTAGTACTTGGCGGCTTCCTCGGCTTCGCTGGTCTGCCACACGCCGATGACTTTGTAATCGTAGTACGAAATGACGGGGCTGCCGATGAACCAACGGTTGCCGATGTCGTCTTTGGTACCGCCGTAGAGTTTGGTGATTTCCTCCTTGTTTTTGGCCAGGGTCAGGTCGGTGGTCCAGCGGAGGCCGTTGGGGCGGTCGATGTTCACGCTGTTCAGGGTCAGTTCGACGCCCGTGTTGCGGGTCGAGCCGATGTTGGACTGGATGCTGGCGAAGCCCGAAGCGGTCGGAATCTGGCGGTCCATGATCAGGTCGGTCGTGTTGGCGCGGTAAACGTCCACCGACCCCCTCAGCCGGTCGTTGAAGAGGCCGAAGTCAATTCCGAGGTCAACCTGGCCGGTGGCTTCCCATTTCAGGTCGGGGTTCGGGATCAGGTTGGGCACAAAGCCCCAGGCGGCCGTTTCGCCCCAGACGTAGCGGGTTTTGGACAGTCCGCCGCCCGTGCTGTACGGCCCGACGGCCGAGTTCCCCGTACGGCCGTAGCCCAGACGCAGTTTCAGTTCGTTCAGGGCCGGAACGGCTTTCAGGAAATCCTCTTCGTGAATTTTCCAGCCGAAGGCGAACGAGGGGAAAAAGTCCCATTTGTTGCCCGGAGCCAGCACCGACGAGCCGTCGAAACGACCTGTGGCCGTGATGAGGTACTTGTTGTTGAGCGTGTAGTTGACCCGTCCCATGTACGACATCAGCTGCACGAGGCGGTAGTCGCTGCCAAACGCCCGCGGGCCGGAGCCGTTGGTCGAGCCGAGGTTGTACCATAGCTGCGAGGTATACGGCAGGTTGTCGACTTCGAGGTTCGAATATTCGTAGCGGTCGCTCTGGATACTTTGCAGGGCCGTGAAGCTCAGCGTCTGGTTGTCGCCGATGTTCTTGTCGTAATACAGCAGGTTTTCCAGTACGTAGTTGAAGCGATTGTCCTGCTCGTAACGGCCCAGCGGCGTGGCCAGCGTTCCCCGGCTGGCTTCGGGCGTCATGAAATAACCCCGGCGGTAGTTGCGCAAGTCCGGACCGAAGTTCATGCGGTAGCGGAGGCCTTTCAGCAGCGTCACGTCGGCGTAGAACGTGCCCATGATCCGGGTCGTCCGGCGGTTGTCGAGTTCGCCGCTGATTTTCGGAATCGGGTTGTAAATCTGCGCGTCGCCGCCTGGCTGGATGATGACGTTGCCCGCCGCGTCGTAGGGTAGCACCAGCGGCAGCTGGCCCAGGGCCTCGCCGTAAAGGTTGGTGCCCCATTCCTGATTCTGGAAGCTCATGTTCACCGCGCCGCCGATCTTGATGCCGGGCGTCACCTGATAATCCAGGCCGAGGCGTGAGCTGTAGCGCGTGAAGCCCTGCCCTTTCTGAATGCCTTCCTGGTCAAAATAACCCATCGAGAAGGTGACCCCCACGTTGTCGGAACCGCCCGATACGCTCAGCTGGTGGCTTTGCTGAACGCCCGTCCGCAGCACGAGGTCCGTCCAGTCGAGCGAGCGGACTTTCGAGGGGTCGTAAATGGGCACCTGGTCCACGACCGTATAGCCGTACTTGGCCATCGCCTCTTTTTCGGCGGCCGTCGCCTGGCGGTATTTCGGAATCAGCTTTTCCTTATCCTCCCATTCGTAGCCCATCGCGACGGATTCCCACATGACCGGGTCCTGCTTGAAGAGGTTGAAGTCCTGCGCGGGGTTGGGAAACGAGGTGGTGTAGTTGGTCGCGTTGCCGTCGCCCCGGACGCCGTTGCGGCGCAGTTCGGCAAAGGTCGCTCCGTCCATCATTTCCAGCGGGGCCAGCGGTTTGGAGAAGCCCACAAAGCCGTCGTAGTTGATGCGGGCCTTGCCTTTCTTGCCTTTTTTGGAAGTCACCAGAATAACGCCGTTGGCACCCCGGGCTCCGTAAATGGCCGTCGCCGAAGCGTCCTTGAGGACTTCGATGGACTCAATATCGTTTGGGTTAAAGTCGTTGATGCTGGAACCTTCCGACAGCGGAATACCGTCAAGGACGAAAAGGGGGTTGTTGGTGGCGTTGAGCGAGCGGTTGCCGCGAACCCGGATCTGCGGAGCGGCCCCGGGACGGGCGCTGGTCTGGGCGATATCCACCCCGGCCGCCCGGCCCTGCATGGCCTGCGAAAGGTTCTGCACCGGAACGGCCTGCAGCTGCTTCGACGAAATGGACGAGACCGAGCCCGTAACGTCGCTTTTCTTGACGGTGCCGTAACCGACCACCACCACTTCCTGCAACGATTTGGTGTCCACCAGCAGGGTTACGTCGATGACGGAGCGGTTGCGCACCGGAATTTCCTGCTTTTCGTAGCCGACAAACGAAAAGACGAGCGTGGCGTTTTCGTTCGGCAGGGTAATCCGGTACGTGCCGTCGGCGCTCGCCGTGGTACCGGTCGTACTGCCTTTGATCAGAATACTGACGCCGGGCAGGGGAGAACCGTCTTCGCCGGTCACTTTGCCGGTAACGGTGAAAACGGCCCTTCGGGCGTCGAGCATCTGGGCGGCCTGGGGACTGACGGCATTCCGCGCCAGCAGCACCGGCTTGCTGCCGTCGACGTGCGCATACCCCGAAAGCGCCAGGAGGCAGAGAAGAGGGGTTTTTGGTACAAATCGTAACATAGATGTAAGAGCGGGTTATGGAAATGCAAAAATTTAGTGGTAAAGGAATATATTAGTCAGGTGCCAAGACTCCTGTACTGTCATGCTTTTTGTAGTGTTTTTACTTAAGGGATTCCCTTAGGCAGTGTCGGGCTGTCAGGAGAGTACAGGCTTGTTGATCAGGGCAGAAAAATTACCTTCGCTCTATGCTACTCTTTCTCTCTTTTCTTGCCTTCTGGCTCACGGCTCCGGAGCCCTGGCAGCAGCAGGTTGGCGCACGCACGCAGCCGAAACAGAAGACCGTATTCCTGACGACGACCTACGGGGCCGTCGGCGACGGAAAAACCCTGAATACCGCGGCCATTCAGAAAACAATTGATGCCTGCGCGGCCAAGGGTGGCGGCGTGGTGGCTTTTAAACCCGGGCAGTACCTGACGGGGTCGCTGTTCCTGAAAAAAGGCGTGACGTTCCGGCTCGATAAAGGCGTCGAACTGCTGGGAAGCCAGTCGCTGGCCGATTACCCCGAGATGGATACCCGCGTGGCCGGACTGGAAATGAAGTGGCCCGCCGCGCTGCTCAATGTCATCGACCAGCAGAACGTAGCCATTGTGGGCGAAGGAACCGTCAATGCGCAGGGCAAGCCGTTCTGGGACAGTTACTGGGCGCTGCGGAAGGATTACGAGAAAAAAGGACTGCGCTGGATTGTGGACTACGACGCCAAACGCCCCCGCACGCTGCTGGTGCAGAACTGCGCCAACGTCACCCTGAAAGGCATTACGCTCCAGCAGGCGGGGTTCTGGACGGTGCACATCCTGTACTCGAAACACGTTACGGCCGACGGGCTGGTGATTCGCAACAACATCGGTGGCCACGGCCCCAGCACCGACGGCATCGACATCGACTCGTCGGAATACATTCTGGTGCAGAATTGCGACATCGACTGCAACGACGATAATTTCTGCCTGAAATCCGGCCGCGACTGGGACGGGCTGCGCGTCAACCGCCCGACGCAGTACGTCGTTATCCGGAACTGCATTTCCCGGGCTGGCGGCGGGCTAATTACGTTCGGCAGCGAAACGTCGGGCGGCATCCGGCACGTGCTGGCCCAGAATCTGGAAGCCAAAGGCACGGGCGTAGGCATCCGGCTGAAATCGGCCACGACGCGCGGCGGCACGGTCGAAGACATTACGCTCGAAAATATCCGGATGGAGGAAGTCGGCGTGGCGATGGAAGCCACGATGAACTGGAACCCCAGCTACAGCTATTCGACGCTGCCCGCCGGGTATACCGAAGAAACCCTGCCCGTTCACTGGAAGAAAATGCTGACCAAAGTAGAGCCCGTCGAACGCGGCATTCCGCACTTCCGCAATGTGACGATCCGTCAGCTGCGGGTCAGCAACGCCCGCAAAGCCATCACGGCCGAAGGGCTGGAATCCTCCCTGCTCGAAAACTTCAGACTCGAAGATGTGCAGGTCACGGCCAACAGCGCCGGCACCATCTCCTTCGGCAAAAACTGGAAGCTGACCGACGTAAAAATCGAGGCAAAAGACGCCGTGGTGGTGAAGAAGAGTAATGGAGTGACGTTTTGAATGGCGAATGAGTGAATGAGCGAATTGTGAATAGGCTCCGCCGGGCCAGGTTCCGGAATCGGCGGAGCCTATTCACAATTCGCAATTCACTCATTCGCTATTACCACCGCTGATGCACCAGCCTCTTGATATGCTTCTCGTACACGGCCTGCATGCCGGCGCGTTGATCGGGCGTGAGGGCGGGGACGGTTTCGGTGGCCAGATTGGAGGTCACCTGCTCGGGTCGGGAGGCACCGGGGATGATGCAGCTTACGGCGTCGAAGTCCAGGATCCATTTCAGGGCGATGGGCGCGAGGTTTTCCGTGCCGGGGAACAGCGCTTTCAGGTCTTCCACGGCGGCGAGGCCCGTTTCGTAGTCGATGCCCGAAAACGTCTCGCCCTTGTCGAAAGCTTCCCCGTTGCGGTTGAACGTCCGGTGGTCGTTGGGGCCGAAGCTCGTTTCCCGGCTGAACCGGCCCGTCAGCAGTCCGCTCGCCAGCGGGACGCGCACGATCACCCCGAGGTTGCGTTTCTTCGCTTCCTCGAAAAACAACTCCGAAGGCCGCTGCCGGAACAGGTTGAAGATGATCTGCACCGTCGTGACGTTCGGAAACTGAATGCCTTTCAGCGCCTCTTCCACTTTTTCGACGCTGATGCCGAGGTGCCGGATTTTGCCTTCTTCTTTCAGCCGGTCGAAAAGTTCGAAGATTTCGGGGCGGTAGTACACCTCCGTGGGCGGGCAGTGCAGCTGGATCAGGTCGAGCGTGTCGAGGCCCATGTTCCGCAGGCTGTCTTCCACGAACCGGCGCAGGGCGTCGGGCTGGTAGGCTTCATTGGTATGCGGCTGCAGGCGACGGCCGCACTTGGTGGCTACGTAGAGCCGTTCGGAACGGGCCTTCACGAGGCGGCCCACGGCCTTTTCGCTTTCCCCATCGCCGTACACATCCGCGGTATCGATGAAATTAATGCCTGCGTCAACGGCGGCGTTGAGGATTCGGTCGGCGTTTTCGTGGCTGAACGGGTCGCCCCATTTGCCACCCACCTGCCAGGTGCCGAGGCTGATTTCTGAAATGTTGAATCCGGTCTTGCCGAGGGTTCGGAAGTTCATAAGATGGCGCTTGCTGGTTAATAGTTGACGTTTGACATTGGACTTTTGACGACTGACAATCTACGCAACTGCGATAGGTCAACGGTCAAACGTCCAGTGTCAGGCGTCAGTTCGGTACAAAATAATTTACTGCGGCAGTGCCTTCAGGTTTTCGAAGCGCACCACCCATTTTCCATTTTTCGGGAAACCCGGTACCGGTTCGCCCCGGTAGCCTTCCCAGCCGGCGCACATGAAGGCGATGGCCGTCAGCAGGCCGCCGTTGCCGGGAAGATAAATGCGCAGATTGTCGCGCTGGTAATTATGGCCGTTGGGAAGGTAAGTATTTTTCTTCACCGGCATCAGCAGCGCGTCCACGGCCTTGTCGGGCAGTCCGAGCCGCGTGGCCGACATCGCCACCAGCGGATAATCCCAGCCCCAGGTGTCTTCCCACGACCACACTTTTTCGATGTGATTGAACGTCCGCAGCATCGTCGCCTTGTCGAGGTCCGGCGTGCCCGGCAGGTAGCCGTAAGCCCCCAGCACGGTCGGGTGGTCGGTCATGTACGGCTTGTGCGTGTACGAGTTCTGGGCGCTTTCGGCCGCCAGATAAAGACCGTCCTTAACGGGCAGGGGCGAGAGACCGGCCAGCACTTTGTCCCAGTCCGGGTTGCGGGGCAGGCCGAGCCGCTGCCGCCATTTCTGGGCCGTTTGCAGACCCCAGTGCCAGTAGGCCAGTTCGTAGGGCGGGTTGAAGGTTTCTTCCGGCTTAAAGCGTTCCTGCGCCGGAATCAGCCCTTTGCCGAGAATGTACCGCTTCGTTTCGGGGTCGAAATAGGCGTAGGACGCCATGAAGTCGGCTGTTTCAAAAACCAGTTCTTTATATCGGTCGAGCACTTCCCGGCTGGGCTTGCTTTGGTAAATCAGTTCGGCAAACTGGAGGTAGTGCGGCTGCTGCCAGATGAGGAACGGAGCCACCGAAGACGGGCTTTCGTTGCCGTCGGCATCGACCATCTTGGGCCAGCGAACGCCGCCGAAGCCCTGCCGTTCGGCCAGGCGGCGGGCCTGCGGACGGATGCGCTCGTACCAGCCCATGCTGCGTTCGAGCAAGGGCGTCCGGTTCCAGAGCGGAAAGTGGGCCGCGTGCCACCAGTGCATTTCGAGGTGGGGCTTGCCGTACCAGCTGTTGTAGGTCAGGCCGGTTTCCTGCGGCGGGATGCTGCCCGAGCACTGGATGGCGGTCAGGTACTGCGAAAGCACGATGCGCCGTTCCAGTTCTTTCGCCCGCGGGTCGGTGCTGCCTGACAGATCGACGGCCCCGCCGGTCTGCCAGAACTGCTGCCAATGCGTATTGGCAGCCTGTTTTACGGCCGTAAATTCGGGCAGGGCGGCCGGATTCGGGTTTTGCGTAAACCGGCAGCTGAAGGCCAGACGGTTCGCCGCTTTGCCCGCCTGAAGCACGTACAGGTGCTTTTCTTTTTCGGACAAAACGGCCCCGTTCGACCAGCGGAGACGGGCTTCGTAGCGGGTCGTGTCGAGCTGGCGCTCAAAACGGGCTTCGCTGGATCCTGAACGGGTCAGGCGGGTGGTGTGCTGGCCGGGTTTGGTAAAATCGGCGTCTTCCTCCCAGTCGGTATTGCCGTACGGAAAATGCACTTTGACCGTCAGCCGACCGGAAGCCAGCAACGGCGACTGTATGTCCGCGGCGACGAGGTCCTGCGTCGGGTGGCTGACCGTCCGGACGTCGACCGGCTGGCCTTCCAGTTCGAAATGGCTCCGGATTTCGCCCGCCCAGAGGTCGAGCACCTGCCGGATGTTTTTGAGGTCGGCCACGGTCGCTTCCGAGCCGTCTTTTTTGGTCAGCACAAAACCGATCTGGCCGAGATGTAGCCGGTGCGGATTTTCGCGGAAGTATTTGGTCACCGCCGCTTTCCGGTCTTTCCCGCCGTACTGGTAAGTGTAGGGGACTTTGCGCCCGTGCGATTCGTAGTCCTTGTAAACTTCCTCGATCCGGTAGTTGTCGGGATTCGGGAGGGCGTGCCAGGCCCACTGCGTCTGGGTGCCGAGCGAAACGCCGTTGTCGTAAAGAGCTGGAAAGGTTTGAAGGCCCGTCGGGTCGACGGTAAAGGCAAATTCGCCGTTCCCCACCGAAACTGAACTGAGCGTGTCGAACCGGGTATTGATGACCTGATGGCGGTCTACCAGCGCGCGGCGGTCAATTTTGGCGGGTTGGAGCGGGTGAAAAGCGGGTAAGGCGAAAAGGAGCAGGAGGTATTTTTTCATGGAAAAGGATGGGGGAACAAAAGACACGGAAGGTTGGCCGCGTGGCTGAACGCCTGCGTCTGCAAATCCCCTTGTCGCTGCGGTAATGGAAAAGACTTTACGGGACAACCACCGCCGTCATGGTCCGCGCGCCGTGCGCCCCGATGACCAGCGACTGCTCGATGTCCGCCGTTTTGCTCGGTCCGGCGATGAAGACGCCGTAACCGCCCGGGTGCCGGATGCGCTCGTAGGCGACGTGCATGGTCGGAACGAGGCTGCTTTCCGCAATCACGAGCACCAGATGCTGGGTGATAAACGGCAGCGACCGGTTGAGCATGGCCGGTTCGGGTACCCAGATGGCCCCGTTTTCGGCTACCCCGAAATCTCCTTTCAGGACGGCCAGTTCGATGGTTTCCAGCGTAGGTTTGGGCGTATCGCTGGTAATGGCTACCGAAGCCGGGAACAGGGGTGAGGCAATGCGGGTAAATTCGGGAAATTCGGATTTGATATAGGCCGGTAAAGCCGCCTCGCTTTCCAGCCGCACGACCCGTCCGCCGATGCTTTCCAGAATCGTGGTGAATTTCTCCAGGGACGCATCCCCGCCGAACTCGGGCAGGATCGGAGCCGGAACGGTTTCGGGACGGTTCTGCCGGATGGCGGCAAGGATTTGGTCTCTTGAGGACATGAGGTAATGAAGAATGGAAAATGAATAATGAATCGCGATTTACGGGCTGACCTCAGGAGTGGATGTCGCCGAGGGCCTTTTTTCCTGTTCATTTTTAGTTGCGGCCCGCCGCTGCGGTTCATTTTTCGTCTCCTGCTCAAACCATTCGCGGAAGCTCTGTTTGGGCGGCTCGGGCATTTCGCGGGCTTTGGCCCAGGGGTTGAACAGCCGGGCGTGGGTGAGTCCGTGGGGCAGTATTTTCAGCATCGTCCGGGCAAAAGCTCCGCCGAACCGGTACAGACCCGGGCGGGAAAGCACGCCGGACAAGGCTTTCATGCTCCACTTCTTGCTTGCCGGCAAAGCGCCTTCTTTGGCCACTTGCTGCCGCCACTTGTACAGTTGCGTGTGAATGTCAATTTTGACCGGGCACACATCCGAACAGGAGCCGCAGAGCGTGGACGCAAACGGCAGATCGGCGTGTTTGCTCAGGTCTACGTTCGGCGAAAGAATAGCCCCAATCGGGCCGGGAACCGTGAAATCGTAGCTATGTCCGCCGCTGCGCCGGTACACCGGGCAGGTGTTCATGCAGGCCCCGCAGCGGATGCATTTGAGGGAATTCCGGAAATCCGGACGGCCCAGTTGCCGCGTCCGGCCGTTATCGACCAGCACGATATGGAGCTGCCCGCCTTCGACCGGTTTTGTAAAATGGGAGGTATAGGTCGTAACGGGCTGACCGGTGGCCGAGCGGGCCAGCAGGCGCGTAAAGACGCCGAGGTGCCGCAGTTCCGGCAGCAGCTTCTCGATCCCCGTTGACGCGATATGAATTTTGGCAAGATTAACGCCCAGATCGGCATTGCCTTCGTTGGTGCAGACGACAAATCCGCCCGTTTCGGCGATGGCAAAGTTCACGCCGGTCAGTGCGGCGTCGGCGGCCACAAATCGTTCGCGGAGGTGCTGGCGGGCGGCCTCGGTCAGTCGCTGCGGGTCTTTTTCGCCCGCCGGGGTGCCGAGGTGCTGGTGGAACGTCTCGCCCACGTCCTCTTTTTTGAGGTGAATGGCGGGCAGCACGATATGGCTTGGCGGCTCGTCGCGCAGCTGCACGATGCGTTCGCCGAGGTCGGTATCGACCACTTCCACGCCGTTTTTAATCAGGAACGGATTCAGGTGGCATTCCTCCGTTAGCATCGACTTGCTTTTGACCAGCCGCCGGACGTTGTTTTTCCGGAGAATGTCCAGCACAATCCGGTTGTGTTCTTCGGCATCCGCCGCCCAGTGAATCTGCACGCCGTTTTGGCGGGCGTTCTCCTCAAACTGAACCAGGTATTCGTCCAGTTTGCTGAGCGTGTGGTCCTTGATCTGGGAGGCCAGGTCCCGGAGTTGCTGAAATTCGGGGATGGAATAAGCCATCCGGTCGCGTTTCTGGCGGACAAACCAGAGGGTCTGGTCGTGCCAGGTGGTGCGTTCGGTATCCTGGGTAAACTGGTCGGCGCGTTGAGCGTGGTTCATGGCTGGTTCCCGTTAAGGATTTCGGCAACGTGCATTACTTTAACTCCTAGTTTCTGGCGGCGGACAATGCCTTCCAGATGCATCAGGCAGGACATATCGCCGCCCGTAAGGACCTGGGTTCCGTTGCGGACGTGGTCGGCGACGCGGTCCTGACCCATGCGGGCCGAGACGGCTTCTTCGGCCACGCAAAACGTTCCGCCAAAGCCACAACACTCATCGGGACGGTCCAGTTCGGTCAGTTCGAGTCCGTCCATCGACCGCAGCAGCCGGTGCACCGAGCTGTCGGGAGTGGGGGTCATTTCGGTATCCGTTGCCAGCCGCAGTCCCCGCTGGCCGTGGCAGCTAAGGTGCAGGCCGACTTTGTACGGGAAGGTGCCGGGCAGGGTTTTTACGTCCAGCACCGAGGTCAGAAAATCGACCAGTTCGTAGGTGCTGGCCCGGACGTGTTTCACCGTGGGCGTCTGCTCGATGATGTTGAAATGCTTCCGGACGTGGTAAACGCAGCTTCCCGACGGGGCCACGATGTAATCGTAATCGCCGAAGGTCCGGACAAAATGGTGATAGACCGGCACGGCATCCTGTTCGCAGCCGCTGTTCGCCATCGGCTGGCCGCAGCAGGTCTGCTCGGCCGGAAAGTCCACCTGAACGTCCAGCTTACGCAGCAACTGCACCATCGAGATGCCTACCTGCGGGTAGAACTGGTCAACATAACAGGGGATGAAGAGGGCGACTTTCATGATGTTTGAGTTCCTTCAGTATAAAATCCAGCCTCGCCCGTCCGTAACCCACGGGTTTAATCGCGGGGTCAAACGGTTTCATTTCGCAAACCACGGATGTATCCGTCAGGTCGAAGAGTATCAGTTTGTAACCCACGGATGTATCCGTCAGTTCGAAGGATATCAATTCGTGAACCACAGAGGTATCCATCAGGTCGAAGGACATCAATTCGTAACCCACGATTTGAACCGTGGGTCATAACGGTCTCCTTTCGCCGTTGGCCAAACCGGTTTAACGGTTTCACCGGACTCCGGTCGGCAATCGCGTTGACCCACGGATAAATCCGTGGGCTATCCAAAACATGCAACCGTTTTCCGTTTTGTGTTTTCAGTTTTCCGTCTTCAGTGTCTCCTCATTTCGCAGCAACGGAAAACAGAAAACAGTAAACTGAAAACAGATTCAGGTAAACAACAACCGCGTTTGCCGGTGCGCCTCGCCCTGCTGCAGGTGCATCATGGCTCCCAGCGCCGTGGCCTGCGGTACGTCCAGCGTCCGGATCGACCGGTCGGGGAACCGTTTGGCCAGTCCCTGCATGAACACGGCGTTACGGGCAAACCCGCCGTCGATGTACAGAATGCGTTCGCCGGTGTCGATCAGCGAAATAGACTCCTGCAGAATGTCCAGCAGGCCGTCCATCAGGTGCTGGTAGGCTTCTTCGGCGGAGGCGTAGACGCTCAGATCCCAGTCGGCGGCGGGCTGGTCCGGGAACGGTCCCGTGCCGCTCATGCAGGCGGGCCGGAAGGGCTTCAGCGGCGAAACCGGGCGGGCAAACGCCAGGGACTTGTAGAAGTCTGGGGCCAGACCGAAATGGGCGGCAATCCGCTCCGTCTGAAAATCGTGTTCCCGACCGAAAAACACCCGCGAAGCTTTGGTCTGTCGGCCTTTCGGAGAAAGGTAACTCAGACAATCGCGGTGGAGTCCGTCGGTCGTCAGCGGGGCGTTGTTGAACGGATTCAGGTTGATGCACCACGTCCCGGTCGAAATCAGCAGGAACGGGTCTTCCGACTGGAGCAGGTACGGCATCAGGGCCGCCGAGCTGTCGTGCAGCCCAATCCCGACCAGCACGCCGTCCACCACCGAAGCCACCGAATCCCGCGTCAGGGGCGCCAGTTTCTCGTCGATGCGTTCGCGTTTGACCCAGGTATGGTAGTCGCCTTTCTGAAAATTCCAGAGCGCCGTATGGCAGCCCACGGAGGTATAATCGCTGAACGTTTCGCCCGACAGCAGGAACGAAAGGTACTGCGGCAGGTGGAGCGAATACCGAATGCGCTGGTAAACGTCCGGCTTTGTGTGCCTGATCCAGTACAGTTGCAGTCCCGAATTGAGCATGCCGAGGCGGGGCGAGCAGGTGCAGGCAGCAAAGGCGTCGGCGTGTTCGTCCAATTCGGCGTAGAATTGAGCGGCTACGGCTTCGGGCAGCGGTTTAAGGTAGTTGTACAGCGGCAGAACGGGTTTTCCGTCGTGCCCGATGTGCACAAAACTGGCTCCGTACGCCGTAAAATTGACGCCTTTCACCGCGTACCGGGCATCCCGCTGCAAATCCGCCCAGGTCGCCAGCAGCCATTCGGTGAGGCGGTCTACGTCGTCGCAGGGAAAACCGTCTTCGTCCTTAATTTCTGCGAAAACCTCCTGTCGCTCTTCCAGAACCTGCTGGTCCTCGTCGAACAGGAGGAGTTTTTTGTTGGTTTTGCCGATGTCAAAAACGGCGTAGACGGCCTTTTTCATAATCCTGTCGCCACGCTGAGTTTACCCCGCTGCTGAATGCGTTGTTCGCGAACCTGCAACTGCCGGAACGCCGCGATGGGGTCCAGTGCCCCGCCGCTCTGCTGCATGGCTTCCGCCACCAGCGGCCGTACGTCCGTCAGGAACGCATCTTTCAGAATCTCTTCTGCCCGAACGACATCGTTGGTAACCTGGGCTTCTTCCAGCGCCGCGCGGTCCACGATCAGGGCTTTGGCGTAGGCCGAAAGAATGTTCTGAACCGATTGCAGGAGGTCTTCCAGCGGGTCTTTGGTGTTGTGGCTGGCGTCGATCATGTACGCCACCGTCGGGTTTTTCACCAGGGCGTCCACCGCCGCGTCGGCCAGTTCGTTGAAGATCAGGAACAGCTGGAACGGCTTGATGCTGCCCGTGGTCAGGTCGTCGTCGCCGTACATCGAGCCGTTGAAGTGGAACCCGCCCAAGCGACCCAGGTGCAGGAGCCGTCCGACGATCTGCTCGATGTTGGTATTGGGCAGGTGGTGACCCAAATCCACCAGCACCTGCGCGTTCTGACCTACCTGCTGGCAAAGTGAATACGAAGTGCCCCAGTCGGGAATGATCATTGAATAGAAATGCGGCTCGTACGGCTTGTATTCGATCAGCATTGTCCAGTCCGACGGCATGGCTTCATAAATCTGGGCCAGCGAATCGGCCGTGCGCTGGTAGGCGCGGCGGAAATGCTGCTGGCCGGGAAAGTTGGAACCGTCGGCGAGCCAGACCGTCAGGGTTTTGGCGTCGAGCTGGCGGCCGTACCGGATGCAGTCGATGTTGTGTTCGATGGCCTGCTGGCGAACGCGCTCCTCGGTATGGCAGAGCGACCCGAATTTATAGGAATACGCCTGGTCTTTCTGGTCCTGAAACGTGTTGGAATTGACCGAGTCGATGACCAGCCCGGCCTCGGCGAGCCGCTGTTTGATGGCTTCCGCGTCGGTCGGGATATCCCAGGGGATGTGCAGGGAAATAGAGTTGGAAGAGCGGTTCAGGGCGTTGAGCAGGCCGACATCCTCAATCTTTTCTTCCAGCGAACGGGGTTCGCCGCCGCCAGCATACCGTCCGAAACGCGTTCCGCCCGTACCCAGTGCCCAGCTTGGAATCGCCACCTGCAGCGCTGCAATCTGGCTCACGAGGGCGTTAACGTCGAGGCCCCGGCGGCCCAGCAAATCGGTCAGGTATGACAGCCGCAGCTGGTGTTCGCTCGCTAACGGCTGGTTGAGTTCTTGTATGCGTTCCTGGTTAATCATCTGGCTAAGAGTTTACTGAAAGGTACAAATAAGCCCATCAGAAATCCAACGGGCTTACTACCTTACCTATGATGAATAAAGCTTCCAGATGACAAAAGAAGGCATTTCTAAATTCTAACTGTTCTGAACTCTCCTGTAAGCGAAAAAGTGGAGACGTTGTGCGCCCGGAAGGCCCGGCCCGTTTCCGCCGTCCCCGGTGGGCAAGTCGGTTTGATCGCTACGCGATGGATGGGGCGGGGACGCGTGATGGCTACAAACCTTTGATCGCTACGCGATGGATGGACAGGGTGGGAGATGGGGCTGTTGCTACCAACGTTGGATCGCGACGCGATAGGATTCTTAGCTTCGTGCCGAGTTTCATGATTGCTGGACCGCTTGTAATGAGGCTTTTCGTGGGTCTACTTGACATGCCTCCTGATTGAGAGGACAAGCCAAATGGGTTTGTCAACGGCATTGTTTTATCGCGTAGCGATCCAACGTTTATAGCACCAGCCCCGTCTCCCGCCCATCCATCGCATAGCGATCTAACGTTTATAGAAATGCCATACATCCCCTCCACCCATCGCGTAACGATCAAACATTTGTAACCATTTCGACCCTGCCGACGCATGCCGTCCCGAATCGATCGCCACGCGGGATTCCAAAACGCAAAGAAGCTTCGCCCAACCCGGACGAAGCCTCTGCTTTTAAAACTTGACGAAACTTACAGCGACATCCGCCGAATCATCGTAAACGGATTTTTCACTTTAATTTTTTGATTATCAAGCAGAAGGGTAGCGGCGGTGCGGCCCATCGTCTCGAAATCCGTGGTGATGACGGTGATGCCCAACAGCTCTTTCAGGGTCGTTTCGTTGAACGAAACCAGGCCGATATCGCGGCCCAGCAGGTAGCTCGACTGCCGGACTTTCTTGATCAGTTCGGCCAGATCCGTTTCTTCCAGCACCACGTAAGCCGTGCCGGGGTCCAGCACCTCATCGGTAGCGTTCTCCTTGATGCTGAACGGGATATCGTACACCAGACAGAACGACCGGAAGCCGCGGGCAATCTCCACCGGGTAGTTGGCATCGCCCGGAAAAATCAGCGTCAGGCGCTGGTATTTGGCCAGCAGGTCGCGGGCGCCTTCGAGCGCTCCGAAAATATCTTTATCAAAATTCTGAAACACGCTCAGGCGGTTGGGCAGCTCGGGAATGTCCTTGTCGAGCAGCACCAGCTGGTCGTCGGGAATCTGCTTCAGCACCTGCATGTAATCCACCTGTTCGACGCCCTGCGTGAAGTGGGGCATCACCACGTAGTAGTTGTACTTGCCCAGATTCTTCTCGATAATCTCCTCAAAAGTCCGCGCGTTGTAGTGGTGAATCTGAAGGTCTACCGTAGCCCGGTCGCCGAGGGCGTTCAGAAAGGCGTAATAAATATTTTTTTTGTGCGAACTTAACTTGTTGAAAATCAGCAGGATTTTGAGCTTGCTCGCGTTGCTGGCCTGTACATAGTATCCTTTCCCCTGCACGGAAGTGATGTAACCCCGCTCGCGCAGTTCCCGGTAAGCTTTCTCGACGGTGTCCCGCGCCAGATAGTATTCCACACTCAGTTCGCTGATCGAAGGAAGCTGGTCGTTTTTCCGCAGAATTCCCCGTTCGATATCGGTAATGACCGACTGAACAATCTGTTTGTACTTCGGCATTTTGTCCACCGGATTGAACTGAAGCCGGTACGAACAAAGCGCGGGTGTCTTGTACACATCCACAAAGCCGGAGCGGGACGAAGCGGGAGAGGTTGCTTTAGCAATCATGGCCGTGTGATGAATTTGATTTAAACAGGAATGTAAGGTTCAGGAAAGTCAGCATAAAGCCGTTCTTTCAGATAATCTTATCATGAAAAAAGAATAAAAACGTCAGGTATGAAAGGAAATAATTACGCAATCGTTGCCGGGAACGTTGCCGGAATTGGATATGGGAAAGACCTTTTAGAAAAAAAATCATTTCCGGCAATGCGACAATCCCACTGCAATCCGGT
The DNA here is from genome assembly GCF_026278345.1 of Tellurirhabdus rosea. Classification (NCBI taxonomy): domain Bacteria; kingdom Pseudomonadati; phylum Bacteroidota; class Cytophagia; order Cytophagales; family Spirosomataceae; genus Larkinella; species Larkinella roseola. Next base: position 665,761 of record NZ_CP111085.1, on the reverse strand, counting down.
GCCTTCTTCCGGCCTTTCTTGCATTTTTTCGGGAAACAAAAAAGCCGGTCAGCTTGCTGACCGGCTTTTTATCAGGGAGTTAGTTGCTTATCGGACAAAAGAAGCCGCCACGCCGCCGTCCACGTTCAGGACGTTACCGGTCGATTTGCCGAGCAGACCGCCCACCAGCACGAAGCAGGCGTTGGCGATGTCCTCGGGCAGGATGCTTTCGTTGAGCAGGGTCCGCTTGGCGTAGTAGGCCGGCAGTTCTTCCACCGTGATGCCGTACGCTTTGGCGCGGCCTTCTGCCCAGCCGCCGGCCCAGATGTTGGAATCGGCGATGACCGCATCCGGGTTTACCGTGTTGACCCGGATCTTGTCGGTGCCGAGTTCGGCTGCGTTCAGACGGCTCAGGTGCAGCTGGGCCGCTTTGGCCGAGCCGTAACCCGCGTTGTTCGGACCCGCCACCAGCGCGTTCTTCGACACAATGTTGACAATGTCGCCCCCCAGTTTCTGCTTGCGCATCACTTCCACGGCTGCCTGCGTAACCAGGAACTGGCCTTTCACCAGGATGTCGTACAGACGGTCCCAGTCTTCGAGCGTATGGTCTTCGATGGGTTTCGAAATGCTGATACCGGCGTTGTTAACCACGATATCCACCCCGCCGAAGGCCAGCGCGGCGGCTTTCAGGGCTTCCACGATGCTGGTTTTGTCGGTCACGTTCAGCAGGGTCGTAGCGACCGAATCCTTGCCGAAGCTCTTGACAAACTCCGCTTTGGCTCCTTCCAGACGCTCGGCGTTGATGTCGTTCAGAATCACGCAGGCACCTTCCTGCACAAACCGCTTGGCGATGGCCTTACCGATGCCTCCGGCGCTGCCCGTCACGAGGGCGATTTTACCCGAGAGGGGCTTCGGTTTCGGCATCCGCTGGAGTTTGGCTTCTTCCAGCAGCCAGTATTCGATGTCGAACGCTTCCTGCTCCGGCAGACCGACGTACTCCGACACGGCTTCCGCGCCTTTCATCACGTTGATGGCGTTGATGTAGAACTCGGACGCCACGCGGGCCGTCTGCTTGTCTTTGGCGAAGGTGAACATACCGACCTGCGGCCACAGAATCACGACGGGGTTCGGGTCGCGCATGGCCGGGCTGTTGTCGTGTTTGCAGCGCTCGTAGTAAGCGGCGTAGTCGGCGCGGTACTCTTCAAATTTCTGCTCCAGATACGCCTTGATTTCGTCCGCAGACCTGGTCATCAGCGTGTCAGCGGCTTCCAGCACCAGCGGGCGGATTTTGGTCCGCAGAAAGTGGTCGGGGCAGGAGGTGCCGAGGCGGGCCAGCTTTTCGAGGTCGTTGGAGGCAACGTATTCCAGCACGCGGGCGTCGTCGGTGAAGTGGCCGATCATCCGGCGCTGGGCCGAAGCGAGGCCGCGCAGGGTCGGAATCAGCCCGGCCGCACGCTCTTTACGCACGTCCGCCGCGTTGCTTTCCAGTTTAGCACCGCCGAAAACGGGTCGTTTTTTGCCGTAATTCTGCTCCAGGTATTCGGAAGCCTGCTCGATGACTTCCAGCGTATTGATGTATGATTCGTAAGACGTGTCGCCCCAGGTGAACAGTCCGTGTCCGCCCAGGATGATACCCCGGATGCCCGGATTCTGTTTTACGGCGGCTTCCAGTTGGAGGCCGAGGTCGAAGCCGGGGCGCTGCCACGGAATCCAGACCATTGTGTCGCCCCAGATGGCCTTCATGATGGCTTCACCGTCCTTGCTGGCGGCGATGGCGATGAGGGCGTCGGGGTGCAGGTGATCGATATGTTTGAAGGGCAGCAGTCCGTGCAGCGGGGTATCGATGGACGGCGCGGCGCATTTCGGATCAAAGAGGCAGTGGTTGAAGAGTTCCACCATTTCGTCTTCGAACTCCAGACCGCGGTAACGTGATTTCAGGGCCTGCAGCCGTTCGACGTACAGGTTGGCGCAGCCCGCCTTGGTGAGCGTACCGATGTCGCCGCCTGAGCCTTTCACCCACATCACCGGAACTTCCTGGCCTGTAACGGGGTCGATTTCCGTGATTTTAACGGAGGTGTTCCCGCCGGCGTAGTTGGTCAGCCGGAGGTCGGCGCCCAGCAGGTTGGAGCGGTAGATAAACAGATCGACTTCGTTCTCGGGCAGCCCAGCCCCGGCGATTTCGAGGGCTTTGGCCTCGTCCCAGAGATAACTGACGTGGCGGAAGGTGAGGGTTTTATCCATAAGAGTGCAGTGAATTTCGGATTGACGGCCAGCGTTTCTGCCGGTTTATACACAAAGTAAAAAAAGGCAAAATATACCGTTATCCTGTACACTCCTGTGCAGAGCAGAAATTGGAAAAATTTAGGGAATCGGAACCCATATGCAATTAAAACTTGCTTTTGTCTTACTTTCAGGAGAGAACAGGAGAGTTATGCGACCGGTTCGTTGACATTTGTACCAAAAAAGTATCCATCATGGCAGTATTTTGGGGCGTCGTCCTGCACGCGCTGGGAGGGTTTGCCTCCGGCAGTTTTTATCTACCGTATAAGCAAGTAAAAGGCTGGGCCTGGGAAAGTTACTGGCTGGCCGGCGGGCTTTTTTCCTGGCTGGTGGCTCCGCTGGTACTGGGCGCTTTGACGGTCCCGGACCTGCTGGGCGTGCTGGCGTCCACGCCTTTTGAAACGGCGGCCTGGGTTTACTTCTGGGGCGTGCTGTGGGGCTTCGGCGGATTGACCTTCGGCCTGACGATGCGTTACCTGGGTCTTTCGCTGGGAATGGCCGTGGTCCTCGGCCTCTGCGCCGTTTTCGGAACGCTGGTGCCGCCCATCTGGGAAGGAAAGCTGGGGACGCTGGCGAGCACGACCTCCGGGCAGGTCATTCTGCTGGGTCTTGGGGTCTGCGTTTTGGGGATCGTTATCTGCGGTGTGGCCGGGATGATGAAGGAAAAAACGCTTTCGGAAGAAGCCAAAAAGGCGGTTATCACGGAGTTTGACCTTAAAAAGGGCGTTCTGGTCGCCATTTTCTCGGGTGTGATGAGCGCTTGTATGTCTTTTGGGCTGACGGCCGGACAGTCCATTGCGGAGGAGGCCGTGCGCCACGGAGCCGATCCGCTGTACATGAACAACGCCCCGCTGGTGTTTATCCTGCTCGGCGGCCTGACGACTAACGCCGTCTGGTCGATCTACCTGAACCTGAAAAACCGGACGTATACCGACTACACCAATTACTCGACGCCGATTCTGCGCAACATCATTTTCTGCGCCCTGGCCGGTGTGACCTGGTACCTGCAATTCTTCTTCTACGGCATGGGCGACAGCAAAATGGGCGAATACCGCTTCTCCGGCTGGACGCTGCACATGGCCTTTATCATTGCCTTCAGCTCGTTCTGGGGCTTGTATTTCCGCGAGTGGCAAGGAGCAGACCGTCCCACCATGCGCACCATCACCCTCGGCATCGCCACCGTGATCTTCTCCACCGTGATTGTCGGCGTTGGGAATTACCTGGCGGAATAAGTTTTATTGAGTGGTTGAGTGAATGAGTGAATAGCTCCGCAAATGTCATGTTTCTGCGGAGCTATTCACTCAATCACTCAATCACTCATTCACTCAACCACTCAATCATTTAAGAAGCTTCCGCAACCCAACCTTCCGCAAATCCCGGATGCCTTCCGTTACGGTTTCCGCGTTCAGGCGGGCGCCGGGGCCGTTGGTGTGGGTGTGGTCTTCAACGAAATAGGCTTTCTTGAGGGCGTCAAAATTGCCCACGGTATCATACTTGACGGCGACGCGCTCGTTGAGGTCGATGAACGGGGCGGCTTCCTGCCGTGCCACTTCTTCGGCCCATCCGGCGTAGGACTCTTTTCCGCGAACGATTTTCCCGTCTTTCCACTGGTTGCGCGGCACCAGCGACAGCACAATGGGCGTGGCTCCTTTGGCTTTGGCGTCGCGGATGTACTTGCGCATGTACCAGCCGTAGCTGTGCACGATTTCGTGCTTTTTGGTCAGCATATTGTCAATTTCTTCCGTCTCCTCGCCGATGCCCCGAATCGAGCCGCGGGCGCGGGTGGTGTCGTTGATGGCCCCGCCGTCGTTGTGCCCGAACTGCATCAGGACGTAATCGCCGGGCTTGAGCGTCGCCAGAATCCGGTCCCAGCGGCCTTCGGTCAGGAAAGTGCGGCTGCTGCGGCCGCCGATGGCGTGGTTTTCAATCCGGACGCGGGTCGTATCGAAATGGTCGGCCAGGAAACTGCCCCAGCCCCACATGCCGCCATCGCCCTTGCCGGAGCTGTTTTTGACGGTGGAATCGCCGATGAGGTACACCGTCGGACGGGGTTTCAGAGCGGCGGCAATCAGCACAAGGCAAAAGACCGGAAGCAGTAGTTTGGAGGAAAAGCGCATAAAATTAATAAATAATGAAGAATGAAAAATGAACTGCGGCGGACCGCCATGAACGGGTTGGGACGGGTTTACCTTCCGGTATTTACCGGTTGCAGCGGCCAGAAAGGCGAATCGGTTCGGGAGGTATTCAGCAGCTGCGTCAGCTTTTGGGTCACATCCGGAAACTGGGCCGCCACGTTTTTCTTCTCCGACAGATCGGCTTGAAGATCATACAGTTCAGTCGGTTGAAGCAGACCGTGCCGAATGGCTTTCCACCGGCCCAGGCGCAGGCTCTGCCGGACATCGCGCGGTTCGTTGTCGCCCTCCAGATGAAACTCCCAGTACAGTGGCCGCTCGCTTTGAGGCGCGGGCTTTCCCAGCAGCAGGGGCAGGAGCGAGATGCCGTCGGTCGCCAGTTTTGGCCGGTAACCCGTCAGGTCGGCAAAGGTGGGCATGAAGTCCCAGAAAGCGCAGGGCGTTTCCTGCTGGCTGCCTTTGGGGATTTTGTTCTTCCAGTAAACCAGCATCGGCACCCGGATGCCGCCCTCGTACGGGTCGCGTTTGATGCCCCGCAGCGGACCTGCCGAATGGAAATAGGCGGCATTCACGGCCGGACTTTCCGGGCCGTGCGCCGGAAGCGTCGCCGGGCCATTGTCGCTGGTAAAGATCAGCAGCGTGTTGTCTTCCAGTCCCAGCCGGGCCAGCAGCTGCCGGAGCTGCCCCACCTGCTCGTCCAGGTGCGTGATCATGGACGCGTAGATTTTCTGACCTTCCGGCCAGGGCTTGTCGCGGTACTCCGGGCGGACGGGCATCTGGTATTTGTCATGCGGCAGCGTCGTGGCGAAATAGACGAAGAACGGCTTCCGGGCGTTGGCCTCTACAAACGATTTCAGGCGGTTGAAGGTCCAGTCGGCCGAGAAAGTGGCTTTCTGGCCGTTGGCGTTTTCGGGCAGCCGGACTTCCGTTTCGTTCAGGTTCAGAAAGTCGGGGTAATAATCGTGGGCGTGGGCCTGGTCGAGGTAGCCCGCAAAGTCGTCGAAGCCCTGTTTGTTCGGCGTTCCGGCGGAGCCTTTGGCACCCAGTCCCCATTTCCCGAAAAGGCCGGTAGCGTAGCCCTGCGCCCTGAACAGCTCGGCCATCGTAAAGACGCTGTCCGGGAAGGAAACCCGCTTTTTATCCGGCCCGAAATTGCCCCGGATGTAGGTGTGGCCCGTATGCTTGCCGGTCATCAGGGCCGAACGGGAGGGCGCGCAGACGGGAGCCCCGGCATACGCCTGCGTGAAGCGCATGCCGTCGCGGGCCAGCCCGTCGAGATGGGGCGTTTTGGCAAACTGCTGCTGGTAACAGCCCAGATCTCCGTAACCGAGGTCGTCGGCGAGGATGAAAATGACGTTGGGCTTCTGCTGGGCCTGGACGGTAAGCGTCAGCAGGAGCAGGCAATTCATAAAAAAGATTCTCATGGTTGATGCGGTCTGGTTCTCGCAGAAAAATCTGCGAACTTCTGCGTAAAAAATCTGCGAAAATCTGCGAGAAAGAGAAAAAACTTAATTCTCATCCGGTTTCAACGCCGACATCATCGGACTCAGCGGCCAGTCCCAGCGGTCGATGGGGTCGGGGCTCGCCGGGTTGAAGGGCGGCAGGTCGTCGGTCAGGTGACGCGCCAGATCGGGCACGGCCGTCCGGATGCCTTCCACCACGCAGCGGGCCAGTTCAAAGGCTCCATACGTGCTGAAATGAGTGTTGTCTTTCAGCTCGGTCGTCTGGCCGGGAAAGGTATTGGCCGGGTGGTGCACAAACGCCTTCAGCGAAGCTTCCGGCCCCCAGGCTTCATACAGCACTTTGCTCATCGCGTTCAGATCAATCAGCGCAACGCCTTCGGCTTTGGCCGTTTGCCGCAGGGCTTCGGGATAATCCCCCAGCGTATTGACGATATGCCCCGTCGAGTCGAAATTCCGGCGGTGCATGGACGTCACCAGCACCGGAATGCCTCCCTTTTTGCGGGCTTCGGCGATGTAGAGGCGCACCATTTCCTGATACGTCGTGAACGGGTCCACGTGCGCCGTGCCGGGTTTCTGGTCGTTATGGGCAAATTCGATGAAGAGGTAATCGCCCGGCTTCATCAGGCTCAGAATTTTGTCGAGCCGCTTTTCACTGTAAAAACTTTTCAGCGCTTCCCCGGATTCGGCATGGTTGGCAACGACCACTTTTTCCGGCACAAAAAAGCGCGGAATCATCTGTCCCCAAGCCGCCCAGGGCTCCCGGTCCTGGTCGACGACGGTGGAATTGCCCGCCAGAAAAACGGTCGTGGCGCGGTCGTTCCGGCGGATTTCCATACTCGCGACCTTCGGAGCCGGGCCGTTGAACTCAAGCGTCAGCTGGTGGTCCCAGTTCAGGTAGTCCAGTTCGCGGGGTTTGAGCCGGACGCGTTCGGTAGCGCTGATTTCGGGATAACGCACGCTGACGGTGAACGTCCGGCTGACGACCTCGCCGGGTTTGGTCGCAATCGTGGGCAGCATCATCCGCCGGGATTCGGCCCGGACGTTCGTGGTCGAAGGGCCGTCCGCGTCGCCGAGCGTGACGGTCACGTCGTAATTGCCTTCCGGCACGTCCACGGTGAAGTAGAAAGGCCCGTCGGCGGTGCAGAAGTCCGTCTTCACGGCATCCCGCCCGCCGCGCTGCACGGCCGACCGATTGGCTTTCCCGACGAAGCCGTAGCCTTTTTTCGGACTGTACACGTCGCCGGGCTGAACGGCCGTCCAGCCGCGTTTGGTGTGCCCGGTGCCGAAATCGAACCGAAGCGGGGCGGTCTGGGCAGCTGCGGGACCGATCAGCGCCGGGAGGAGTAGGAGCGAGCAGAGATAGCGTTGCATAGAGTAGGTTCCCGGACCGGAAGGTTTCCCAGCCCGGGCAGGAATTATCGTTTCAGGGTCAACTGCAGCGAACTGTCGTTGATCTCGAACGATTTGTTTTTCAAAAGATTCAGCACTTCGGCCCCCGCCAGCAGCACCGGGCCGTAGCCGTGGGCGGCGAACGGATTGATGGGCCGGTGGTAGTAAAAAGCCGGGTCGAAGCCCATGCCCGTGCCGACGCAGGTGCCTTCGACCTGTCCGTTGGCGGCTACTTTCGTCGAAACGGCATTCCAGGCCAGCAGCGTCGCCGGGGCATAGGCCAGTCCGTCGATCCAGCCGCGGTTGATGGCGCGGGCCATCGAATAGGCATAAATGGCCGTAGCTGAGGTTTCCAGGTACGAGTCCGGGCGGTCGAGCAGCTGGTGCCAGAAACCGCTTCCCGACTGCACTGCCGCCAGACCCCGCACGTGGTCGCGCAGGAGCTGAATGAGGGCCGGGCGACCGGGATGGTTGTCCGGCAATACGTCCAGCAGTTCGACCTTGGTCATCAGCGCCCAGCCGTTGGCCCGCGCCCAGCGGAATTCCGGATGGACGCTCATGCCTTCGACCCAGCCGTGCATGTACAGCCCTTTTTCCTTGTTAAACATCCGTTTGGCGAACAGTTCGACCTGCCGGACAGCTTCGTCGAAGTACTTAGCCTCGCCGGTCAGCCTGCCCATCTGGGCCAGGGCCGGGACGCTCATGAACAGGTCGTCGAGCCAGAGCGTATTAGCCTGTGGTCGGTTGCGGGCCAGCGTGCCGTCCGATAACCGAAACTCTTTGGTCTGGATGTAATCGATGTAGCGGTTGATCAGCGGCCGTACTTCCGGCCCGACGCCGCCCGCCCGCTGGGCTTTGATCAGCGCCGCGCACATAGCCCCGGCATCGTCGAGGGCGTGCGGTGCCAGTACGGCCCGCAACGGGGTGTTGGCCGTGGGAGCGGCTTCGACCTGTTTCTGGAAATAAGGCACCAGCCCGGCGATGAACTTGAGCCGCTGGTTGGTGTAGGCCGCGTAGCGCGGGTCGCCGGTCGCTTCCGCCGCCAGGAGCATCCCGGCGTAGGTGACGCCCCATTCGTAGCTGATGAGACGAAAATCGCCCGGTTTCAGAATCGCCTCAGGGTCGAAGCGGGTGAAGTCGGTGATGGGCTGGCCGGTTTTCCGGTTCACGACCTGCATGGGCGTCACGGCATCCAGATAACGGTACACGCGGTCGAGTACGGCTTTGACGGCCTCCGGTTTGGGCTGGCCGTAAGGCACCGGGTAATCCGGCTGCAGCAGGTGCAGCGGGGTGGTCGAGTCGTTGGCTTTGGCAGGCGTCTGCGCCCGCAGCGGCTGGACCAGCACCGTGCCGACGGCCGCAGCCAGCAGAGCCTGTTGGAAAAGAGAAGGCATAGGAAGGGTTTACAGGTTTCCGGTAAAAATGGGCAGCCCCCCGGAGTTTTCCCTCATGCACTCTCCTGAAATTGATGAATGATTGAATGTTGAATGACTGAATGAGTGAGTGACTGAATGACTGATAGATTGAGCGGTTGAGTGAGTGGTTGAGTGAGTGAGCGATTGAGTGATTGGGACTGGCGTCTAATAGTTTGTCGTCAACTGGCTTAATCAGGAGCGAGTCCAACCAATCTTGGTTGTTTCCATTGTCCCGCCTAATCCCACCTGAACCAGTCATTTAATCACTCAACCGCTCAATTATTCAACCACTCAATCTATCAGTCATTCAACGATTAACCATTCAACCATTCAGTCATTTCTGTAACCTACTGTTACGCTTTGTTAAGTAGTGTTAACACCCGTTGCAAGCCCGGCGGTCGGCGGCTACCTTTGTTGAATATGAAAAACCGCATCCGCTCCATCTTTCTGCTGATGACCGTTTGTATCCTCGGAATCAATGTGTTCCAGGGCTACTGGCTGTACACGACCTACCAGATGCAGCTTCGGCAGTTTAGCCGGGCGGTGCGGGAGGCGCTGTACCAGACGGTCCAGAAACAGCAGCTTTCGGAGGCGCAGGTTCTCTTCGACCACCGGGGGCCGGGCGAACGGCCCAAACGGATCGTGATGCGCGGCTTCGAACGGTCGGAGGACGGGGAGGAGCCGCTGGAAACGATCTTGGACCATCCAGTCCGGGACCGCATTTTTGTTCGGCGGACGGATGACTCCATGACCACGCAGGTCCGCTACCCCGACGGGAAAACGGAGCGGTTCGTTATTTCGCGGAAAATGAGCCACCAGTTTCGGCGCGATACCGTCGTGTCGGACACGCTGGCGCGGCGGATTTCCCGGATGCTGCTCCTCAACTGGGCCGGGGACGGTAAGCTGAACCTGGCGCGGCTGGATTCGCTCTACCGGCTGGAATTGCAGGCGCGGGACATTGCGGTGGATTACGCGCTCGATACGCTCCGGTTCAAACCCCGCGCCGGTCGGGTGGTGATCGCCCATTTTCACGACGAGCCCAAAGAAGGCTACGCCGTCCTGACGCCGCCGGTGCCGGTCAACCCGGTGCAGGGGCAGTTTGTGCAGGCTTCGTTCAAACGGCCGACCTATTACCTGATGCGGAAAATGGGCTGGCTTTCGGCCGGTTCGGTGCTGCTGCTGATTCTGACCACGGGCTGCTTTCTGTACATGCTTTCGACCATTCTGAAACAGAAAAAGCTTTCCGAAATCAAGAACGATTTCATCAACAACATGACCCACGAGCTTAAAACGCCGATTGCGACGGTGTCGGCGGCCGTGGAAGCCATGCAGCATTTTGGAGCCCTCAACGACCCCAAACGCACCGAAGCGTACCTGAACATTTCCCGGGCCGAACTCCAGCGGCTGTCTGATCTGGTCGAGAAAGTGCTGAACATGGCCGTCGAGGAACGGCAGGAAATGACGCTGAACCCCGAATGGGTCCGGCCTTCGGAACTCATCAGCCAGCTTGTCGATAACCACCGGCTCAAGGCGGAGAAGGCCGTGCAGTTTGAGGTGGACCGGCCCGCGGACGACGAGCCGGTCTGGGTGGATCGTTTTCACCTCGTCAACGCGCTGAACAACCTCATCGACAATGCCATCAAGTATTCGAAGGAAGCGGTGACGATCCGGATTGCCAGCCGGAGCGAGGAAAACATCTGGCGGCTTTCGGTGCAGGACAACGGCATCGGCATTCCCAAAGCGTACCAGGAGGCCATTTTCGACCGCTTTTTCCGCGTCCCGACCGGCAATCTGCACCCGGTGAAAGGCTTTGGACTCGGCCTGTCGTACGTGCGGCAGGTCGTCGAGCGGCATGGCGGGCAGATCGAGGTCAGCAGCGAACCGGGCGTAGGCAGCGAGTTTGTCCTGCTGATTCCCGAAAAGGGCGACTCGGGGATGGTAGGCGTCCGGAAGTTTCGACTTTACAAATGATTGAGTGATTGAGCGAAGACGTTCCGCCGTACACCGTATAATACAGTCATTCAGTCATTCAACATTCAATCATTCAACATTCAATCGCCCCCATGGCTAACGTTCTGCTGATCGAAGACGAACCCGCGCTGGGAATGATCATGCGCGACAGCCTCGAAGTACGCGGCTTTTCGGTGCAATATGCCCTGGACGGGGAGGAAGGATTGCGCCTGTTCTACGAAAGCCCGCCGGATATTGTCGTGGCCGACATCATGATGCCCAAACTCGACGGGTTCACCCTCGCCGAGCGTATCCGGCAGGAAAACGCCCAGGTGCCGATCATCTTTCTGACGGCCCGTTCCCAGACCGCCGACGTGGTGCGCGGCTTCGAACTGGGCGGCAACGATTACCTGAAAAAGCCTTTCAGCATGGACGAACTCATCGTCCGGATGAAAGCCCTGCTGAACCGGAATACCGGGCCCATAGCCCCGTCCGCCGGGAAGCTGGCGATTGGCCGCTACCAGTTCGATTATCCAAAACAGAAGCTGGTCCTCAACGGGCAGGAAGTACTGCTCTCGTACCGCGAAGCCGAACTGCTGAACCGGCTGTACGAACAGCGCAACCGGGTGCTCGAACGTTCGGCCGTGCTGCTGGACCTCTGGGGCGACGACAGCTTCTTCAACGGCCGGAGCCTGGATGTGTTCATCACCAAACTCCGGCGGTATCTGAAAGACGACCCGCAGGTCCAGATCGTGAACGTGCGGGGCATCGGGTACAAGCTGATTGTGTGATTACTGCGCTTTCGGTGTATTCTGCGGCGGGTTGATCATGATGTGGGCGCGGTGCGTGCCGGGGTCCATGATCCAGGGCATGCCGGGGGCTTCGGGCTTCAGCGGGAGGCCGGTGCTTTCGGCGGTGGCGTAGGGGATGTACACCACGTAACGCAGGTAGCCGTCCTTCACCTCGCCCGTCGCGGCGTTGTAATTCTCGTCTTTGGCCGAATAGGCAAACAGCGTCGTCGGGGCTTTCGGCATTTTCAGCTTGCCGGCTTTAACCTCCTTTTCGCGCATTTCGGCGATTTCGTCGGCTTTCTTACCGGCTTTCTGCAATTCCCGGCCGCGCTTCATGAACGGTTCGAGGTCGCGGTGGTAGCAGGACACCGACAGGCCTTTTTTGTCGGGATCGTCGGCGAGGCAGACCATTTCGTTACTGCCTTTGCGCAGCACGACAAACTCTTTCTGGGCGTTGTAGCCGTAGACCATAGCGCCCTCGCGTTTATCGGCCGGGGCGGCCAGCACGGCGGTTTTGATCTGGGTTTCGGCCGAGGCGGCCGTTTGGGCGTGGACCGACAGGCAGCAGGCAGACAGGGCAAGGACGGAGGCGAACCGTTTCATAAGCGACTGGATTTAGGCGGATGGATGGTTTCTCCGCAACATTACTTAAAACTTCGCGAACTTTACGCCGCCGCCGGCTTCTTTGCGGTTAAAATAAGGCGAGTCTGTTTCCCATGCATCCCCAGCGCATCATTTCCCTCGTTCCGTCGCAGACCGAGCTCCTTTTCGATCTGGGCGTCGAAGACCGGCTGGTCGGCCTGACCAAATTCTGCATTCATCCCGCCGACAAAGTGAAGCTCAAAACGGTGGTCGGCGGCACCAAAACGCTCCATATGGACCGGATTCACGCCCTCAGGCCGGACCTGATTCTTGCCAATAAAGAAGAAAATACGCGTGAAGAAATTGAAGAACTACAGCGGCTTTACCCCGTTCACGTGACGGACATTACGACGCTGGAAGACGCGCTGGCGATGATTCGCACCGTCGGGGGGCTGGTCGGGGCGTCCGAAAAAGCGAACGGGCTGGCGGAGGTTCTGGCCGCCGATTTCCGGAAATTGTCGGTCGCCGCGGCCGAAACCGCCCCACGGGTCGCCTATTTCATCTGGCGAAAGCCGTGGATGGCGGCCGCCGCCGACACGTTTATCGACCACCTGCTGCGGGCGGCGGGCTTCCGGAATGCCTTCGCCGGGCAGAGCCGGTATCCCGAACTGACGGAGGCGGACATCCGGGCCGCCCGCCCGGACGCTGTTTTTCTGTCCTCCGAACCGTATCCGTTTGGCGAAAAACACCGGGCCGAGCTGCGCGCCCTTTGCCCGGAAGCGGAAATTCTGCTCGTGGACGGCGAACTCTTCAGCTGGTACGGGAGCCGACTGCGGCACTCGGTGGCCTATTTTCAGGAATTAAGGCACCGGCTGGGATTGCCTTAGCATCTGTCTGAAAAAGGGGCAGTTGCAGGATCCGGTCCGTGAATTTCTGAAAAACAATCGCGACCCCAACCGCTAGCAGGGCGATAATCAGCACGTCCAGCACCAGCAGCGCGCGGCCGTGCAGAAAATACCGGTACAGGTCGAACACCAGAATGTGCGTCAGGTAGAGGGAGTACGAAAACGACTCCACCCATCGGATAAACCGCTGAAACGGCGTCCAGACGCAACTCAGGCGGTAGAGCAGCACCAGCGCCGAGGCGTAGACCAGAAACATGAAATAGTCGTTGAAAAGCCCGCTCAGGGAACCGAAGTACCGCGCCAACAGAATCACGACCACCCCGGCCAGCGCGGCAAGGCCGACGTAGATGAACCACGGGCGGGCAATCCAGGCGGCCAGCCAGCTTTCGCGCGAAACCGCCATGCCCAGACCGTAGACCCACACGTACTGCAGAAAAAAGCTGAACCAGATTCGCTGCCAGTCAACACCCAGCCAGACAATCAGCGAACTGTAGGCGAGCGAGGTCAGGAACACGCCCAGGATGAACCGCCCCGGCCGCACCCGGGACTGCCACCGGAGCAGCAGCGGCAGGGCCAGATAAAACTGCACAATCGTCGAGACAAACCACAGGTGTTCGCCCAGATTGCGGGTGTACCAGAGGAAAAACATCTTGTACAGCAGAAAATGACTGAGGTATTCCGTCAGGCCATCGACCGAATAAATGGGAACGAACCGGATAACCGCAAAAATCAGGACCAGCGCCACGTAGTAGGGCACCAGCACTTTGATGAATCGTTTGCGCCAGAAAGTGAGCCAGTTGGAAGCCGAAGAACGCGCCAGCCCGTAGCCCGAAAAGAAAAAATATACGAAAATTCCGGAGCCGCCCAGTGAGACGGCCAGTCCCAGCACCGGCGGCAGCGACACTTTTTGCAGAAAGTGGAAGGCGACAATGGTTAAAATGGCAAACCCGCGGGCAAAGCTGACAAACGGTTGTCGTGGCGTTCCCGATTGAGCCGGGCGCGGTACGGCGGCAGTATTCATGCTTCAGCAGGCTGCAATTTTCAGGCCAGTCGGCCCGCCTGACCGGCCCTACTTTCCCCGGAATTGCGTACGTTTACGTGTCAATCCCGTCTAATTCTGTGAGCCAGCATACTCTTTCTGTATCGTCTTTCAACCTGATTCTGTACGGTGCCCGGCAGCGGGGAGCCGATCCCGCCGAGCTGTGCCGGAGAATCCCCGTGGACATGGCCCTGCTGGCCGACCCGGACGGACGGGTGCCGCTCTCCGCCGTGCAGGCGCTCTGGCGGGAGGCCGTCGCCGCCACGGGCGACCCCTACCTTTCCCTGCGCATGGGCGAACTCATCAACACGGTGGCCGTGGGCGTGCTGGCGTACGTGATGATGCACTGCCCCACGCTGCGGAAGTCGCTCGAAAAACTGTGCCAGTACCAGGATATCGTCTGCGAAGGCGTCCGGACGGAAGTGCGCGAAGAAGGGCAACTGGCCGAACTCATCCTGACCGTCACCAGCCCCGATATTATCTACCCCCAGCACGCCCTGAACTCCGAAGTGAGCATCTACCTCTCGGCCATTCGCGCCCTGACGGGCGAACCGGTGACCGTCGAGGCGATGCGCTTTGCTTTCCCGGCTCCGTCCGACACCGCCGAGTACGAGCGGGTTTTCGGCACGTCCCAAATTACCTTCGATGCCCCGCAGACGGTGATGGTCCTCCAGCGGCGCTGGCTCGATACGCCCATTCTGAATGCCAGTCCGGGCCTGTTTCAACTGTTCGAGCAGCATGCCAACGCCATTCTGGATAAACTCCGTACGCCGACGCTGCCCGTCCGGGTGAAGCAGGAGATGGTCAACCTGCTGAAAGGCGAGGAGCCGACCCTGGCCGCCATCGCCGACCGGCTCGCGATGGGCGTCCGCACGCTGCAACTGCACCTGAAAGAAGCGGGCGTGACTTACCAGCAACTGCTCGACGAAGTGCGCCGCGACATGGCCGTCAAGCACCTCCGCGACCCGCACCTGAGCACCACGGACATTGCCTACCTGCTGGGTTTTTCTGAGCCGAGCGTTTTCTACCGTTCGTTCAAAAAATGGACCGGGGCCACGCCGCGGGAATACCGCGTCCAGCAGGCCGCCGCGTAACCGGCGCCGGGTTCAGGAAGCAACGGCCGCGGTCTTCCCGCGGTTAGCGGCGGTCTGTCCCCCGGCGGCAAACCAGTCGAGGGTCTGCCGGATCGCCAGATGTAGCGGGGTCTCCCGAAAGTCAGGGAAAGCCTGCCGGACCTTCGTATCGTCCATCACCACGGCGTTTTCGTAGAGATAAAGCATTTCTTTCACTTCCCGCAGCACCGGGATGAACAGCCCCAGCAGACGGATGGCAAACCGACCCATGACCATCGTTTTGAGCGGCTTTCCGGCTTCCTGCGCCACCTGCCCGAAGAACCACCGCATCGAAGGAAACACTTGCCCGCCGTAGTTCCAGACTTCGTAGGCCGCGGCGGGCTGGGGCCGGAGCATCAGCCGGGCGATGATTTCGGCCGCATCGACGGTGTAAACGGCCTGGTGAGGCACCTCGATGGTCGCTAGCCAGGGCAGCGACTTGCCCCTAGGGGCGTTTTCAAAAACGGGCCGAACCCCGGCATTCATCACATTAGGGCCCCAGAAGTCGGGCAGGCGGACGGTCAGCACCCGGCAGCGCCCGGCCCGTGCCGCTTCTTCCAGCATTTTTTCCAGTTCGACCCGCAGACCTCCTTTCCGCGAACAGGGAGCCGGGCGGCTGTCTTCCCGAATCGGCTCCCGCATGAGTCCGAAATTGTAAATGTTGCCCGGAAAAATAAGGGTCGCCCGGCTGACGGCGGCGGCATCGATCACTTTTTGCGTCACCGTGTCCATGTTGCCGAACCATTTGTCGTAGGGATAATTGAGGCCGTGAAAAAGAAAAGCCTTGCCGGTCGCCAGCTTTTTGAGCAGTTCGCCGTCCTGCGCATCGCCTTCGACAATGGTCAGGGTAGGGGCGTTGGGAAACAGGTTTGCCGCCTTCGAACGGTTGCGGACGAGAATGGTCACGGGCAGGCCGCGGTCGAGCAGATTCTGCGTGAAGGCATAACCGATGCTGCCGGTAGCGCCGAGGATGAGGGTTTCAGGTTGGTTGTTCATGGTTTTTCAGAAGGAAAGGACGTTGTCTGCGGACGGGGTTTCGGTCCGGCCGTTCAGCTGGCCGAGGTGAGTGTGTTTGAAGTTGTCCGGATATTTCAGGCCGTAGCCCATCAGGCGGTCCATGCTCGCGTGGCCGTACAGAAGAATTCCGCTCAGCGTAAGCACCGGCTGGGCGGTCAGCAAACCGGCCATGCCGACCAGAACGGCGATTCCTTTGTGGTGCAACAGGTTGTAGGTCAGCGCACCGACGCGGGGATTGACCAGGTAGCCGAGCATGCCCACGTCCGGAAGCAGGATCAGGGCCGGATACCACCACCAGGCGAAAGGCAATTGATTAAACAAGAAAATAGATAGAATAAATTGGGTAAATTCTTCTAGCTTCAGCAGCGTTTTCATAGCGCGTTCTGGGGGTTGATGGATGGAACAAAGGTCGCGGTCAGCGCCCGAAGCGGGGATGACGCAGCACGAAATCGTATTGACCAATCACGAAAATCTCCCCTTCGTCAAAAGCTTTTCTTAAAAAAAAGGATGAGTTGTTAATTTCATGAATGTAGTTTTTACTTTTGTAATTAATAGTAATACTTTTAATTGCTAACCTGGTTTATACCACTTAACACCTTTTAAAATGGTCAGAAATCTATGGGTATTTGTGTGCCTGCTTTTTTCGGTGACGCTGGCGGTGGCCCAGGAACGGACGCTGAGCGGGCGCGTCACGACCGGACCGGAGAACGCGCCGCTTCCGGGGGCAAACGTGGTGGCGAAAGGATCGTCCCGCGGTACCACCACCGACGCCGACGGAGCCTTCCGGCTCACCGTTCCGGGCGATACGCGGCAGCTGGTCATTTCGTCGGTCGGACACAACACGCAGGAGGTGGAGATTGGCACGCAGACGGTTTTCAATGTCAAACTGCAAGAGGATTCCCGCCAGCTGAACGAGGTGGTGGTGACGGCCCTGGGCATCCGGCAGGAAAAGCGGGCACTGAACTACTCGCTGCAGGAAGTTAAGGCGGACGAAATCATCCGCGCCCGCGAGCCGAACGTGGTCAACGCCCTCAACGGAAAAGCCGCCGGGGTGCAGATCATCAGCCAGGGCGGTTCGCCGGGGGCGGCGGCTTCCATCAACATCCGGGGCAAATCGTCGTTTCAGGGCAACAGCCAGCCCTTGTTTGTCGTGGACGGCATTCCGGTCAACAACTCCTACCGCTCGACCGGGCTTTCGTCTTCGGTAGACAACTCGAACCGCGCCGTCGATATCAACCCGGATGATATCGAGTCGATTTCGGTGTTGAAAGGTCCGGCCGCCACGGCGCTGTACGGCATTCAGGCGGGCAGCGGCGTGGTGCTCATCACGACCAAAAAAGGCAGCCGCAGCGATACCCGCCGGACGACCGTGACTTTCAACAGCACGGCTTCCGTGGAGCAGGTGAACAAACTTTTCCCCCTGCAGGACGTGTACGCTCAGGGAACCAACGGCGCCTACAGCGACGCGCCGGGTCAGACGTTCATTTTCGGACCCCGCATCAGCGACCTCCGCTACAGCAGTTCCCTGACCGACCCGCGTTATCCGCAGGGCAAGATTGTGCCGGCGACGGACCCCACGGCCAACGCCAGCGCGCCGGTGCAGGTGTTCGACAACCAGCGGAATTTCTACCAGACCGGCCGGACCTTCAACAACCACCTCAGCATCAGCAGCGGCAACCGGAACGGCAACCTGTATTTCTCCATCGGTCGGCTGACGCAGGAAGGCGTTATTCCGCTCAATACCTTCGACCGGACCACGGCGAAGCTGTCCGGCGAGACCGAACTGAGTCCGAAACTGCGGCTGTCGTCCTCGCTGACCTACATCAATTCGGGCGGCCAGCGCGTGGGCCGGGGCGACAACTTTGTGGGCGTCACCCAGGGCATTTACCGGACGCCGCCGCATTTTGATATTTTCAACGGGCAGGACGATCCGACGAACCCCGTCGCTTTCCAGTTCCCGAACGGCTCGCAGCGACACTACCGCAACCAGAACCAGATCGACGGCATGAACCCCGCCGACGCCGGACTGGGGCCCGACAGCCCGCTTTGGACGATCAACAAAAACCCGTACCGCGACCGCGTGGACCGGCTTCAGGGCTACGTGCAGCTGAATTACCAGATTCTGCCGTGGCTGGGAGCCATGTTCCGGGCCGGGGCCGATGTGTTTGCCGACCGCCGGGTCCATGCCTTCGACATCGGTTCCTTCGGCGGCGACGGTCGTTTCGGGCGGATTTTTGAAGATACCTACATCAACAAGACCTTCAACACGGACTTCCTGCTGACGGCCGACAAGAAGTTCGGCGACATCGGCCTGACGGCGCTGGTGGGGCACAACTTCTTCAACAACGACGAAACCCGTTCGTACCTGGACGGCAACACCTTCAACCAGCCGGGGCTGTTCAACATCAGCAACGCGACGGTGATTGCCAACCCGCTGCAGTCGCGGTTCCGCCGGCGGACGTTTGCGGCCTTTGCGAGCGCCAAGCTGGATTACCAGGGCTGGGCTTTCCTGGAAGGAACGGTGCGCAACGAGTGGGCTTCGACGCTGCCCGAGCAGAACAACTCGTTCCTGTACCCATCCGTCAGCGGCGGTGTGATTCTGACCGATGCGCTGAAGCTGAACAGTTCGGTGCTGTCGTACCTGAAGATTCGCGGGTCGTACGCGCAGGTGGGCAACATTCCGGAGCCTTACCAGACCGAGACGTTCTACGTCCGGGCGTCGGCCTCCGATGGCTTCGGCAACGGCATTTCGTTCCCGATTCGGGGCAGCAACATCGGCGGCTCGACGCTGGGCAATCAGATCGGCAATCCGGACCTGCTGCCGGAGAACAACAGCACGCTGGAGTTCGGCGCCGATCTGGGTTTCTTCGAGAACCGGATTCGGCTGGATGCCACCTACTACCGTTCGCGCAACCGGAACCAGATCATCGCCGTGCCGATGGCCTCTTCGTCGGGCTTTACGTCCAAGCGCATCAACGCGGGCGAGCTGGAAAACAAAGGGATTGAAGCCATCCTGACGGTCATTCCGGTCAAAACATCATCATTCCAGTGGGAGGCTTCGTTCAACTTTACGCGCAACCGCAACCTGGTCGTTTCGACGGTCAACAACGAACCCATCCTGCTGCCGGGCTTCGGAACCATCTTCCAGCCGCGGCTGGTGCCGGGGCAGCAGTTCGGCGTCTTCTACGGGTCGGGCTGGCGGCGGAACGAGGCCGGACAAATCCTGATCGGCAACGACGGCTTCCCGATTCGTCAGGACAACCTGCTGATCGGCAACCCGAACCCGGACTTCCTGCTGGGCATCCGCAACTCGCTTTCGTTCAAAGGACTGACGCTTTCGTTCCTCTGGGACATCCGGCAGGGCGGCGACGTCTGGAACGGCACCGAAGCCGTGCTGACCAACATCGGCGCGACGATGCGGACGCTGGAACGGGGCCAGCAGCGCGTGTTTGAAGGTGTTCGTCAGGACGGCACGCCCAATACCCAGGCCGTGACGCTGACGCAGGCCAACTGGTTCCAGGCCAACGGCCGGGCCACGGGAGCCGCCGGGGTGCACGAGCAGTTCATCGAAGACGCTTCCTGGGTTCGACTGCGGGACGTGAACCTGAGCTACCGCCTGCCCGCCAAATGGTTCGGCAACGGGCTGGTGAAAGGCGTTGAACTGACCGCTTTCGGCCGTAACCTGCTGCTGTTCACGAAGTATTCCGGCGTGGACCCCGAAAACAGCCTCTACGGCCTGAGCCCGGCCCAGGGCCTCGATTACTTCGGCAACCCGAACACCCGCAGCGCAGGCCTTAGCCTGAATGCGACGTTTTAAAGGGCGTTGAAAGTTGAACGTTTAAGGTTGAAGGCAAAACGGGTTAGCCAGAACGGTAATCGCCTTCAACGATAAACTTCAACGTTAAACGTAAACGTTAAACGATACTTACACTCATGAAAAAATACATCAAACCCTTTATCGCGCTGGTCCTGACGGCTGTCGGGCTGAATAGCTGCGATTTCAAGGACATCAACGTCAACCCCAACTCCCCGACGGACGCGCCGATGAACGTGCTGCTGCCTGCCGCCCAGGCAAACCTGGCGTACGGCATTCACGGGGATATCGCCCAGTTTACGAGCATCTTTACCCAGCAGCTCGGCGGCGTGGAAAACATCTATCTGTCGGTGGGTCAGTACGACCTGAACGGCAACCTCGCCGCCCGGGTCTGGGACGGCAACCTGTATCCCGGCGCCATGAAGGACCTGGATGTGGTCATCCGGAAAGCGAACGAAACCCGTTCGCCGCACTACCGAGGGGTGGCCCGCATTCTGATGGCCGCGGCGCTGGGACAGGCCGTAGACCTCTGGAACAACGTGCCCTACAGCGAGGCGTTCCGGGGAGCGGACGGCACGGCGGTGACCCAGCCGCGGTACGACCGGGGCGAGGTCCTGTACGATACCATCCAGAACATGCTTTCGCAGGCGATTGTGGACCTGCAGGCAACGACCAGCACGTTTTCGCCCAGCCGCGACGACCTCGTCTACGGCGGCAACCGGACCCGCTGGCAGCAGGCCGCCCGGGCACTCAAAGCGCGGTATTTCAACCACCTGAGCAAGGTCGCGCCGGAGCAGTCGGCGCAGAACGCGCTGGCGGCCCTGCAGGGCGGCGGTTTGACGTCGAACGCCGAGGATGCCCGGATTGTGTTTGGAAATTCGCAGGATGCGGCGGGGCCGTGGTTCCGCTTTCTGGTGGGCAGTTTCGGCAATGGCGTGCGGATGGGCGAGTCGTTTGTCAACCTCCTGATCCAGCGGAACGACCCGCGTCTGCCGTTCTACGTCCGGGCCAATACCGGAGCCACGCCGTTTGTAGGCTCCCCGGCGGGCGTTTCCCGTCCGACGGCCTCGCAGGTGGGCGGCTACTTCAACCGGCCGGAATCGCCGGTAAATTTCATCTCGTTTGTCGAGCAGAAATTTATCGAAGCTGAGGCGCTGCTGCGGCTGAACCGCCGGGCCGAAGCGGCCACCGCCTTCAACGCCGCCGTGGCCGCTTCGCTGACCAAAGTGACCGCCCCGATTGCCTCCTTCAACCTGACGACCAACGCCACGGCCAACCAGGATTACATCCGGCGCTTCGGCAGCGAAACGCAGGAAACAATTTCGCTCGACAAGATTTTTACGGAAAAATACATCGCGCTGGCTCTCGAACCGGAAACCTGGAACGACTGGCGGCGGAGCATCACCCCGGCGACACCCAACGGCGTTCCGGCCCTGTCGCTGGCCGCTTCATCCCAGCAGTTTACTGCCGGTCGCTTCCCGCGCCGCTGGCCGTACCCGCTCTCCGAAGTGCAGCTCAACCGCGCCAACGTAGAGGCCCAGGGTCCCGCCACCATCACCGACCGGGTCTTCTGGGACCGGTAAGTGAGTTAGTAGTTAAAAGTTAAGAGTTAAAAGTAAGGCTCCGCTTAATCAAGTATTTTGATCAGGCGAAGCCTACTTTTAACTCTTAACTTTTAATTTTTAACTCTTAATCAAAGAAAGGTCTTCCCAGAATTTTGGGTAGGATTTGGCAACGACGCCGGGTTCTTCGATGATGATTTCGTGGCGGAGGGAGACGGGCGCAAAGGCCATCGCCATCCGGTGATCGTCGTAGGTGGCGATGCGGGGCACCGACTCGTCGGCCGTGCTCTGGGATTCGTCAGTCCTGACGACATACTCTTCGTCCGGCTTCACCTCGGCCAGTTCGGCGCCGATCTTCTTCAGTTCGTTCTGCAAAGCGGCAACGCGGTCGGTTTCCTTGATTTTGAGGCTTTCGATGCCCGTCAGCGTGAGCGGAATCTGCTTCATGGCGGCGCAGACGGCCACGGTCTGGGCCAGGTCCGGGCAGTGGGTGAAGTCCCACGCCAGCGACGTCTGCGCCGGGATTTTGGTCAGGCGCACGCCGCCGGGAAAGAACGTGCTCTCCACACCCAGCGGGCGCATGATGTCGGCAATGGCGCTGTCGCCCTGCAGCGACAGCTCTTTCAGCCCCAGCAGTTCGAGTTCCGAGCCTTCCTGAGCCAGCGCCGCGATGCTGTACCAGTAGCTCGCCCCCGACCAGTCGGATTCGACGGCATACTCGGTCGGCGTGTACGCCGCTGCCGGGACGGAGATGGTGTTGCTCGTCCAGTCGGCGGACGCTTTGACACCGAACGCTTCCATCTGTTTCAGCGTCATTTCAATGTAGGGCCGGGAGCCGACCTCGCCGGTCAGTTCCAGTTCGAGGCCATTGGGCAGCAGCGGGCCCACCATCAGCAGCGCCGAGATGTACTGGCTGCTCACGTCGCCCCGTACGGCCACGCGGTTCGTTTCCGTCTGGGCAAATCCCCGGGTGACCAGCGGCGGATAACCTTCGTTTTTCAGATACGCAATGTCGGCCCCGAGCACCCGGAGGGCGTCCACCAGAATTCCGATGGGGCGTTCGCACATGCGGGGCGTCCCGGTCAGGGTCTTGTGCTGGCCCGTCACGGCAAAGTAAGCGGTCAGAAAACGCATGGTCGTGCCCGCGTCGAGCACGTCGGCCACGGGGTCTTCGGATTGCAGCAGCCGGATCATGGTCTGCGTATCGCGGGCCGCAGAAACGTTATGCAGGGTTCCCCGAAAGCCCGTGAGCGCGTTGATGATCAACGCCCGATTGCTTTCACTTTTGGAGGAGGTCAGCTGGATGGTTGCCCGAACAGGGCCGGTCGGAGGAAAAAGGTGTACGGCGTCCAATGGAATCAATTTTCTGCAAAAAAAACAAAAATATCCCATTAGCCGGATGATAAGTTGGTGAATCGTCTGTAAAGCCCTTTTTATCAATCGGTTAACGGGGTATCAAATAAAAGCCACACCTTTAATAGACTTAATTTCACTAACTGGAAGACCATGTACCGGATTCCTGCATACGCTTTCTGGCTTCTGCTCTGCGTGAACGGATTGTGCTTCCATGTACCCGCTTTTGGACAGAAGAAAACGCCGCCCAAATCGCTGCTGGAAGATTGCGGGTCCTACGATGAGTACATCCGGAAGGGGAGACAAGCCCTGAACAATCCCGATGACAGTCACCTCAAGGACGCCATTCAGGCGTTTCGGGCCGCCCGGGAGTGCCAGCCGTCGCGGTTCCGGGAGGTAGACAAGTGGCTGGACCGGGTGTTTGAACGCATGGAAAAAAGCCGCCGGGAAGCCGTGGAGGCCCGGGTGAAGGCCGAGTTGCTGGCCGACAACCTGAAGCGGGCGAAGGCGGAAACCGATGCGCTGCTGACCAGTTCCGAAAGCGTCAGCCTCGCGCTGCGCGCCCGCGATTCGCTCAGGTACGACCCGACGCGGGCGCTGACCCGGGCCGTGGAGTCCATCAAATACGATACGACTTCCCTCAACATGAACGTCCTGATGGAGGCTTTCGGCCTGCTGCATTACGATGCCGATACCAACCTCGGACGGGTCGTTAAGGTGCTGGCGGCTTCGCCCGACCGCAACCGGCTGGCCATCGCCTGGGCGGGCAAACGGTACATTTCGCTGTATGATTCCCTGTACGGCCCCGAACGGCAGCTGCGCGGCCACCGCGACGAAGTGTCCCACCTTGCCTTTTCGCCTGACGGCAGTTACCTGCTGAGTGCCGGACGCGATCTCAGCATCAAGCTCTGGACCGCCGCCGGCCGTTTTATCCGGACCATCGGGCAGGCCGGGGCGGAAGTCCGGGGGCTGGCTTTCTCGTCAAAGAAAGAAATCATTGTGGCTTCCGACAACGGCCAGATCGAGTATTATGCCCTCGACGGAACCTGGCTGCGGACGAAAAGCGACACGCTGTTGCTAGGCATTGCCGCCTTTGCCGCTTCGCCGACCTCCACGGATCAGGTAGTGGCGGCCGGAACCGACGGAAAGCTGTTTATTTTTGGCGAAAACGGCCGTCCCCTGGTGCAGCAACTGGTGCGGGAGGCCGATATTCTGGCCATAAAGTTTTCGCCGGACGGCAATCAGCTGGCCGTCACCGACTCGCGCGAACGACTGTATCTCGTCGACAGCAGTGGAACGGTGCAGAACACCCTGGCTCTGCGAAGACCCTATCCGGTGCTCCACTTTCTGGACGTGGACAACCTCATTCTGGCGGGCCGCAACGGACAGGCGCTGCTGCTGAATCTGCCCACCAGTCGCCCGTTGGCCCTGGTGGGTCACAAGGCGGACATAAACGTGCTCCACCATCATCAGAATCACATCTTTACATACGGCGCCGACAGTACCTGGAAGCAGTGGGACTTTCGGTTCAAGCGTACGCCTTACGTTTTTTACGTCAGCCAGGGCGCTTCCGAAGAGGTTGTTCACCTGCACGAAAGCGGGGTCATCGACAACGACAGCAGGATTGAACTACGCAGCAGAAAGTACCAGCGGATGGTAAAACTGACGATTCAGACCGGGGAGGGATTCCAGTCCGCCGATTTTGTGAAGGAAGACTTCCGGAACCTGAACCAGACCATGCAGGACGGCAGGCTCCTGACGGCCACCTGTGAGTTCAACGGGATGAGAGCCACCATGAGGCCCGACGGAACGCTGATCCTGTGGGACCGGAACGGGGACGTGGTGAACACGATGGAGACAGGCATCGCCGGGGCAACCGGAATCCTTTTCTCGACCGAAGGAACGTATCTGATGGTCAGGGCCGAACCGGATGAGCAAAGCGGGGGGCGCTACCAGAACGCCGCCCGCCTTCTGGTGTACTGGCTGCCGGACGCCATTCTGCAGCACCCGGCAAAGCCGGTCATGGTAGGTCGGGTCAACCCCCGGCCGAACTAAGTCCTTAACCACAGCCGCAACATGAAGCCGTTGTACCTCGCAAAAATCATAGGACTGGGTCTGGTCGGGCTGCTGATGGGGCCAAAGGCCGCCCTGTATGCCCAGACCGACCCCGGACCGCTGAGCCGGTTGCTGGCCCGGAGCAGCTACGCAAACGCCGAAAAACAGCTCGGAGAACAGCTGCAAAAGGATTCCACGTCGGTTGCGGTGCGCTACCAGCTCGGGCGGCTCTACAGCCGGACCAACCGGCTCAATGAGGCCGAGCAGGAAGCCCGGTGGATGCTGGCCCGGAATCCCGACTCTGTGGAAGGAGCCGGGCTGCTGGCTGAGATTCTGGAAGCGTACGGGGAAGCCGACTCCGCCGCCGGGGTCTACAAAATGGTGCTGGCCGCCCGCCCGGCCTCGGCTGCTGCCCTGCACGGCCTGGCCTGGTTTTATATCCGGCAGAAAAAATACGGCAGCGCCGACTCGCTGCTTCAGGAAAGAGTCCGGCAAAACAAAGAGGACAGCGAAGCCTACCGGGCGCTGGCGGCCCTCTGGCGGGCTCGGCGGAATCGCGGGAAAGAGAAAGAATACGTTCAGGCCTGCGTTCGGGCGGATTCGTCGAATGTAGCCGAATTAGCCAGCTATTATTTTGAAGAACACTCAGCCGAAGGGTATCGGGAGGCGAGAAAATGGTACCGCAAAGCGCTGGAAAAAGACCCGGACGACCTGCGGGCCCTCCTGCGGCTGGGCATGATCGAGTGGTACAGCAATCAGGTCTGCGACGCTTTCCCGCTCTTCTGGCAGGTGTACCACCGCGACCCTAGCCAACTGGACGCCCTGTACTGGCTGGCCCGCTGCTACACCCGAAGCAACCTCCACACCGAAGCCGCCGCCTACTGGAAGCGGCTGCTGAAACAGGCCCCGACCGACCGCCGCTACATTCACGGCGCAGGCTACCCGGTGGCGCATCTCGCCGGGGAATACATCAGCCAGGGAAAGACCGCCGCGGCCGTTCGGGCGCTGGGCGAACTGGGGCAAATGGGCCACCGGCAGGCCGCCGAACTGGCCTACGCCCTGCGGGCCGAGCAGAGCCGGGATTACGAAACGGCGCAGTACTGGTACCGGAAAGCCGCCTTCTCGGTCCCTTTCCACAGCCTGGCCCAGCGCGGTCTGCTCCGCCTGTACGACGAGCAGCGCATCCGGATGGACTCCAGCGATTACCGCATCTGGAAAACCAACCTGACCCGCGAAATGCAGACCATGACGGTACCGGCCTACACCCGGCTGGGCACCCGGCCCGTGAGTGTGTACATCTTCCACCGGTATCCGGCAGGCATGAAACCGCTGGAGCCGGAAAAGGCGCGGCTGCTGCTGGAAGAGGACGAAGCCCGGATTCCGGATGATTTGGAACGCAATTTTGTCAGTATCTACCGCGACAACCGCTTCGAGTACAATGCCGGGGCGCGGACGTTTGCGGAAGATGCCCGGCTCATCAACGAACAGGCGAAACGAAAGCAGAAACTGGAAACGCAGCGGCTGGCCCTGAGCCAAGAGCTGTCGGCCAGATTCAGGGGCTCTTTGTCGGCCGACGAAAAGCGGGAGGCGAACGCGGATTACTACCAGAAAATGTACCGCCTGTACGACGATCACTGCCGGGAGGATCCTTATCCAAAGAGTGATTCTTACGGACAGGCCGTGGTGATGAGAGACGCTTTCAAACGCCGGGCGGTCGAAACGTACCTGAGCGCCGGAAAGGCCCGGCAGGAGGGGCAGAATCCGGATTTTGAAAAAGCCCTGCAAAATTTCCGGGCGGCACTGGCTGTAGACCCCGCCAGCGAAAAGGTCATCTCCGAACTGGCCAAAAGCTACCTGCTTGCCGGGCAGGGCGACTCGCTGCGGGCGCATTATGCCCGGTACCGCAAGGTGAAGCGCGGGACAGGCTGGTACGAGGACCTGTTCCAGGACGAACTGCGCAGGCTGGCGGAAGAAGGCAAACGGATACGATACGTGGACACCTTGCTCCGGGACCAGATTTTTAAGGAAATGAAAAGTTCGGTCTTCCAGCGCATCCGGCGGGGCGATACCCTGATTAGCGAACTGCTGCAGGAGCCCGATTCGGCCATCGTGAAACACGCCGCCCGGTATTACCAGGCCCGCAGAACCGGGGATGATGACCAGCATGGCCTGGAGCTTTACCGGGAACTACAGGTGCGTTACCCGAAAGATACGTCCCTGTTGATGAATGAACTGGCCCTGTTGCTGGACATGCAGGACCGGAAGGCGCTGGGCGTCGGGGACACCCTCCGCGCGGAACAGTTGTACGGACTGGTCAAACACACCCGGAATCCCCGGATTCTGACCGAGCTGCTGACTCTGGTGCGCAACCGTTTTTATTCGCTGAATGAAACGACCGACAGCCGGGATGTCAGCCGGCTGGAGGAAGTCAGAACGCTCCACAGCCGCCTCGTTCCGGAGGGTGGAGATCGGGAGCGGTACCAGGACCGGGTGGAGATGGCCTACAAGGCGCTGCTCAGACAGGACTTTGCAGAAGCCCAGCGGCTGGCCCGGGAAGCGGGCAAAAAAATTCCCG
Organism: Tellurirhabdus rosea; assembly: GCF_026278345.1. Classification (NCBI taxonomy): domain Bacteria; kingdom Pseudomonadati; phylum Bacteroidota; class Cytophagia; order Cytophagales; family Spirosomataceae; genus Larkinella; species Larkinella roseola. The sequence continues at coordinate 638,348 of NZ_CP111085.1, read as the reverse complement.
ACGACGACCGGAAGGAGCACCTTTTTCTGCACGCCCTTGCCGGAGCGTACCTGGGCAACTGGCCCGCCGCCGAGACCGAAATCCGGAAAATAGTCGACCTGCCGACCGTAATCCGGTTCCAGCCGGATGCCGACCTGGTGAAAAAGCGGGAAGACCTGCCGGATTATGCCCCGGAAGAATACACGACATTCGGCGAACTGATGCTGTATGTATACGCCAATTTTAAGAAAAAAGAAGTGTCAATGCCGCAGGAAAAGCTCTTTACCGCAACCGTCACGACGATGGGCATCGAGGACCTGACCCTGCGTCATTACGACATCCTGACCGATAAGGATCTGGTGAACGCCAGCGACCCCTCCCGGCAGAAGCTCTGGCTCGACCTGCACCTCTACGAGTCGAAGACCCAGGCCGAGTTTGAGGCCAAGAAGGCGGCCTGGAACCGGATTGTGACGAATCTTTTTCAGGCCGAACAGTTGGAAGACCTTGTCCTGACGGCTTCGGCACTCCGGAAAAAGGCACCCAGAAGGAGTGACGGACGATTTATTGAGGATGATTACTTTTTTGCCACCGAAGCACTACGCCTGTTCGAACGGATCGCCGACAAAGTAGCGGGCCGGAAAACGCCGGGTGCGAATGACATTCGGGAAAGCATCGCCGAAGTCTGCGGCCGGTTCTCGTACCAGTTTCTGGTGGGCGGAAAATACGCCGAGGGCCTGGCGACCGCCGAACTGGCCTACCGCTGTAATCCGAAAGAAAATTTTGTGCGTACCAATCTCCCGCTGGCGCTTCTGCTCAATAACCAGTACGCCCGCGCCGAACCGTATTACCGCCGCTTTGCGGATGAAAGGTGGACCGCCGACCGGCGGTACGCAACCTACCGGGAGGCTTTTCTGGACGACTTCAACGATTTCAGGAGGCGGGAAAAAGACCACCCGGAATTCCGGCAGATCGAGCAGCTGCTGAAATCGCCCGTCCGCCCGCCGCTGGCCTCCAACTGACTTTTAACCCACGTCCATATGCTGACTTCTTTCGAATGGGAAACCCTGGTGGATAATCTGCAGCAGCAGAAATGCGCGCTGATTCTGGGGCCGGAACTGATTAATTACGGGGATAAAACCTTCTTCGACCTGCTGTGCGACGAGTTGAAGAAAGAGCCGGTGCCGCTGGTCCGGCATTTTTTTACGAACGACGAACTGGTGCAGTTCGACCGCAACGTAGTCGGCTACGAAATGCGGATGTACCAGTTTCTGGACCGCTTCTACCGCAAACGCACCGAATTCGACGCCGTGATGGAGAAGGTCGTGGCGCTGCCGTTTCCGGCCTTTATTTCGCTGCTGCCCGACTCCCGCCTGACCGACGCCTTTGAAAAGGCCGACATCGACCACCAGTCGGCCCGCTACCCCCGCGACCAGAACCCCGAACCGGTGGAACTGCCCACGCGCCAGTGCCCGCTGGTGTATCACCTGCTCGGGACGCTGAGAGGCTGCAACACGGTGCTGACCTTCGACGACCTGTTTGAATACCTCAAAGGCATTCTGGGAGCGCGGGAACTGCCCATCAACCTGCAGGTTTTTCTGCGCGACGTGAGCTGCTTTGTGTTCCTTGGCGTGCGGTTCGAGAAATGGTACATGCAGATTCTGCTGAAACTGCTGATGAACAACCGGTACAGTCTGCGGTACGCTTCCAGCAAAGTCCTCCGTGAAGACCAGCGCGAGGAAATCCGGACGTTTGTCAGCAGCCGCCTCGATCTGGTGTTTGTCGACGAAGAGCCCACCAGCTTTCTGGATGAACTCTACAACCAGTGCGCCGCCCGCAACCTGCTCCGGAAAAGCCCGCAGACCGTCGCGGAGGAGCCGCCTGTCCGGGTGTTCATTTCGTACAGCTACCGGGACGACGCCCAGGTGCTGCTGCTTCGGGACGCCCTGCAAAAGGCCGGGATGGAAGTGATTATCGGTCAGGAAGCCATCAGTTCGGGGCAGGACATCAACGACTTCATCCGGCAGAGCGTCCGTAACAGCGATTGCACCCTTTCCATCGTTTCCGAAAACAGCCTGCTGTCGGCCTGGGTGGCCCGCGAGTCGGCCGCCAGTTTGCAGGAAGCAGAGGGCGGCCGCCTGTTTATCCCGTGTTACCTCGAAAGCAGTTTTCTGGAGCGGGACGCCACCGACCGGGTGCTCAAAAAAATTGAAGAGGAGATCAGGGACATCGGGAACCGGATTCAGGAACGGACGATGCTGCGCCGGCCCATCAACGACCTGCTGAGCCTGTACAATCTGTACTACGACCACCAGCAGGAAATCGTGGATTATATCACGATGCTGCGCAACTCGGCCTGCGTGGACCTGACGACAGGCAAGTTCGACGCCGGAGTCCAGAAGCTCGTCAACGATATCAAAACCTTCGCCAGCCGCCGAACTCATGAACAAGCAGGAGCAACCCCAAAAGAACCGGTATCCGGGTATTAAACCCTTCAGCACGGAAGAACGGGACCTTTTCTTTGGCCGGGACCGCGACATTGCCGAGTTTTACCGCCTGATGCTGGTGCAGCAGCTGACGGTGCTCTACAGCAAAAGCGGCTTCGGCAAAAGTTCGATGCTGAACGCGGGCGTCATTCCGCTGCTGAAACAGCAGAACGTCAGCTACTTCACGGTGCGGTTTGGCAACTACAGCAATGCCGAACAGGCCAGTCCGCCCATCGACAGCCTCAAACGCATCCTGAGCGGCGAATCCGACCGCCATCCGGTGCCGACGGACGTGCTGGACGCCCTCATTCCGGACGAAAGATCGCTCTGGTATTACGTCAAGAGCCGCCAGTTTGTGAGCCGCAACCCGTTGTTCATCCTGATCTTCGACCAGTTTGAGGAGCTGTTTACCTACCCGGCCGAACAGATCCAGCAGTTTAAGGAGCAACTGGCCGAGCTGCTGTACACGCCCATTCCGCTGGCGTTCCGGCAGCGGGAAGAACAGATCATCAACGTGGACCACCCCGACCGGGAGGCCATCGTCAACACGTTTTACGAACGCCCGGACGTAAAGGTGGTTTTTTCGGTCCGGTCCGACCGGCTGGCGCTGCTCAACGGGCTGAAAGACAAGCACCCGACCATTCTGCGGCACTGCTACGAACTCGACGCCCTCGACGAGGCCGCGGCCCGGCAGGCCATTATCGAACCCGCCCGTCTGTCCGGCCCGTTTCGCTCCGAACCGTACCGGTACGAGCCGGAAGCCATCGACTGCATCCTGTCGGAAATCCGGAACAAGCAGGACGGCAAAATCGAGACGACCACGCTCCAGATCGTGTGCCGGTACGTGGACGATAACCTGGTCGGGGAGGGGCATGACGACCTGATCGAAAAACGGGAGCTGGGCAATATCTCGTCGATTTTTCAGACGTATTACGAAAGCATCATCGGCGCTCTGCCGGAAACAGAAAAAGCCCAGGCCCAGCGCCTGATCGAAAAGTTGCTGATTCAGAACGGGCGGCGGATTCCGTTCGAGGAAATGTACCTCGTCAACACCCACGGCATTTCCAAAGACCTGCTGGACAACCTGACGGGCACGGCCCTGATGCGCAAGGAACTCGATTCCCAGCAGCGGATGCTGTACGAGGTCGGGCACGATACGCTCATTGCCCCCATCGAGCGCATCGCCGTTGAACGCCGCCGCCGCGAAGAGGCCGAAGAAAATCAGCGGAAACTGGAACAGGAGCGCGAAGAAAAACTAAAAGCTAACCGGGAGGCCGAAGAATACAGACAACTGAAGGAAAAGGCGGAAGTAAACGCCCGGATTGCCAGACGCCGGAGCCGGTTTGCTTTTGGATTGGCTGTGCTGGCGCTGGTTTTACTGGCGACATCCCTAGTATTTTTTCTGGATGCGAAAAAAAATGAAGAAGCGGCCCTCAAAGGACAGGAGGTTATCCGGGAAACCCTGCTCCGGCTTAACGATCAGAAACTCAAAGCCGATAGCACGCTGTTGCTGGCCAACCGCCGTGAAGCCCGCTCACTCATGCTGCGCGGGGATAATTTCCACGGTTTGGGCGAATACCGAATGGCAAATCAGTACTACAGGGCCGCCGTTGATGTATCGGGAAATGATCCCAGTCTGAAAGACTCACTGCAAACCAAAATCCGGGAAGTGGCCTCCCGCCTGCGCTGAGGTCAGTAAACGACAAACGCCCGCAGCCGGTTGTTTTTGTTGACCGGAATCCGGAGGTTGGTCAACCGGTAGCAGATGCCGCCCAGAACGGCCAGCGTCCCGGCGGTAATCAGGGCTCCGTCGTTGACAAACCCCGAATTGACGACGTCGGCCAGCAGAAAAACACCGCCGGCCAGCGGCAGTAGATACGTGCCCTGCGAGACAAACGGAATCGGGCGGGGCGTGTAAATCCGTTCGACCCGGTCGAGGCGGAAGTGCCGGATTTCGTCGAGAAAATTATTCCGGTTTTCCACAATGAGCGCAAAGGACGTGTCGGTAATGGCGTGGATGCGGTCCTTGTAGCGGCGGCCGTCGCTGTACCGGAACGAAATGGTCTGGCCCGTGTAAAAACGGAACCGCTGAAAACCGCCGACGCTGTTCCGGTCGAGGGCCAGGTACCGGCTCCCGCGTCGGGAGAGGGCGGCCAGTTCGGGATCGCGCTGGCGCGGCAGCGAGTCCACGGCGGAGGAGTCGGTCGTTTGGGCGGAAGCCGCCAGCGAAAAGCAGAGAAAGCCGATCAGCAAAGAAAGTAATCGCATACAAAATCAGGATAGGGCACACAACAGGAAAACCGGCCAACCATCCGCGACGGGGCCGGTTTCGTTTTGCAAGTAACGAATCAATTGCGTCTCCCGTTTATAATTTCCGTTAATTTGGCCGTTTCATTTTACGGAATCTGCCCATCATGGTTAACGTCAATACCCTCACTCAATTCACCAAATCCATCTTTTTAAGCATTGGTTTTCCGGAATCCGATGCCGAACTGGCCGCCACCATCCTCGTCAATGCGGACCTCCGGGGCGTTGATTCCCACGGCGTTGCCCGTCTGCCGGGGTACGTGCGCCTGTACGACCACGGCCGGCTGAACCCGACGCCCGCCGTGCGGATTGTCCACGAAACCCCTTCCACGGCCGTGCTGGACGGCGACCGGGGCGTGGGGCTGGTGGTGGGTCCGCAGGCCATGCAGGTCGCCATCGAGAAAGCCCGCGTGGCCGGTACGGGCTGGGTGGCCGTCCGGAACTCGAACCATTTCGGCATTGCGGGGCACCACGCCATGCTCGCCCTGGAGCACGACATGATCGGCATCGCCATGACCAACGCCGCGCCGCTGGTAGCCCCTACGTTTTCGCTCGATAAACTGCTGGGCACAAACCCCATCGCCGTGGCCGTTCCCGCCCGGAACGAGCCGCCGTTTGTGGCCGACTTCGCAACGACGGCCGTGGCGTACGGAAAACTGGAGATCGCCCAGCGGAAAAATCAGCCCGTTCCGACGGGCTGGGCGCAGGATGCGGACGGCCAGCCGACCACCGATGCCCATGCCGTCAAGAACGGCGGCGGGCTGCTGCCGCTGGGTTCCGACCGGGAGCACGGCAGTCATAAGGGCTACGCGCTCGGAGCGATCGTTGATATTTTTACGGGCGTGCTGTCGGGAGCCAACTACGGTCCCTGGGTGCCTCCGTTCGCGACGGCCGGGTTCATGAGCGCCCAGGCCGGAGTCGGCGAAGGAACGGGGCACTTCTTCGGAGCCATGCGGGTCGATGCGTTTCGTCCGGCCGACGACTTCAAACAGCACATGGACCAGTGGATCGGCGCGTTCCGGAATGCCCGGGCGGTGGAAGGCAAAAAAGTGCTGATTCCGGGCGATCCCGAGCGGGAGATGGAGGCGGTTCGGCGCTCAGAGGGTATTCCGCTGATTCCGCCTGTGGTTCAAAGCCTTCAGGAACTGGGTGCCCGTTTTGGGGTAACGTATAACCATTGAATCATTCTATTTAGCAAAAACATAATGCAATTGTAAGGGCTAAAGCAAAAAAAAGTTACCTTTCAGCGACCTGTTCCCACACGTAATCTATTGTTTCAAACAGATCGTATGAAGATTGTCGGAATATCCGCTTTTTATCACGACTCAGCAGCTGCCCTTATTATTGACGGAAAAATCGCGGCGGCGGCTCAGGAAGAGCGCTTTACCCGCCGGAAGCACGACCCTGGCTTTCCGGTGAATGCCCTGAAATTCTGCCTTCATTACGGGGGTGTGGCCCTGAAGGATGTTGATGCCGTTGTGTTCTATGACAAGCCGCTGCTCAAGTTTGAGCGGTTGCTGGAAACCTACTATCACTTCGCGCCCAAAGGCGTTCGCTCGTTCATCACCGCGATCCCCGTCTGGATCAAGGAGAAGATGTTTCTAAAAAGGCTCATCCGCGAAGAACTGACGCGGGCCTGCGGCGACGAGGCGAAGAACGTGAAGCTGCTGTTTCCGGAGCATCACCTCTCGCACGCGGCAAGTGCGTTTTATCCCTCGCCCTACGAACGGGCGGCCATTCTGACGGTCGATGGGGTAGGCGAGTGGGCCACGGCGTCGATCTGCCTGGGCGAGGGCAAGGACATCAGCATTCTGAAAGAACTGCGCTTCCCGCACTCGCTCGGGCTGCTGTACTCGGCTTTCACGTATTTTCTGGGTTTCAGGGTCAATTCCGGCGAATACAAGCTGATGGGGCTGGCCCCCTATGGCAACCCGGCCTCGCCGGACGTGGCCCGCTACATCGATATCATCAAACAGCATATCGTTTCCATCAAGGAGGACGGCTCCGTCTGGCTGAACCAGGATTATTTTGATTACGCCACGGGCCTGCGGATGGTGAACGAGCACAAATGGGAAGCCCTGTTTGGGTTCCGCCGCCGGAATCCGGACGATGAACTGCTGGAACACCACTGTAACCTCGGTCTGGCGATCCAGCAAATCACCGAGGAGGTAGTCATCCGGATGGCCGAGGAGGCCCGCCGGCTGACCGGAGCCGAGTACCTCTGCATGGCGGGTGGGGTGGCGCTCAACTGCGTAGCCAACGGAAAATTACAGGCGGCGGGCATTTTTCGGGATATTTTTATCCAGCCGGCCGCGGGTGATGCGGGCGGTGCGCTCGGTGCGGCGCTGGCGGCCTACCACATTTTCTACGAAAAAAGCCGGACGCCCGCCCAAACCCTCGACAGCATGGACGGCTCGTACCTGGGGCCCACCTTCAGCGATCTGGAGGTCGAACTGATGGCCCGGAAGTATGGCGGCGTGTACACCCGGTTCGACGACTTCCGCCAGCTTGCGGCCGAAACGGCCCGGATTCTGGCGGAGGGCAACGTGGTGGGCTGGGTGCAGGGCCGGATGGAATTCGGTCCGCGGGCCCTGGGCGGCCGGAGCATCCTCGGCGACCCGCGCAACGCGGAAATGCAGAAAAAGCTGAACCTGAAAATCAAATACCGCGAATCGTTCCGCCCGTTTGCGCCCTCCGTGCTGGCGGAGGACTGCTGCACTTATTTTGACTACAAAGGCATTTCGCCCTACATGCTGCTGGTGCATCCGGTGGCCGAAACGCGCCGCAAACCGCTGCCGGCCGACTACCACCGACTGAACCTGCGGGACAAGCTCTACTTCCTGCGGTCGGACCTGCCTTCCATTACGCATATCGATTTTTCGGCGCGTATCCAGACCGTTCACCGGGAAACAAACCCGCGTTACCACCAGCTCATCAGCGCCTTCAAGCAGCTGACGGGCTACGGGGTGATTGTCAACACCAGCTTCAACGTGCGGGGCGAACCCATCGTCTGTACGCCGGAAGACGCCTTCCGCTGTTTCATGCGGACAGAAATGGATTACCTGGTCGTCGGCAACTACCTCTTTGCCAAGCAGGAACAACCCGCCTGGCAGGAGAAAGACAACTGGAAGGAAGAGTTTGTGCTGGACTGAAAAAGTTTACGGTTTAGAGTTAGTTCCGTTTGCCACAACTTTAAACCATAAACTCTAAACCATTAACCTTAAACCTTTTAACAAGTATGGATTTCGTAACTGATCTGTTCAAGTTTCTGAAGGAACGCAAAAAATGGTGGCTGGCCCCGATGATTCTGATTCTGCTGCTGCTGGGAATCATCCTGGTGATCGGCGGCGGCTCGGCGATTGCTCCGTTCATTTATACCCTTTTCTGAGCGTATGAAGCATTTGAAAGAAACGGACGTGCTGAAGGCGAATCTGGCCATCGCGACCGGGTTTCTGGCTATTTATCTCTTTACGGGCCAGCGACACAACTGGCTGCTGTACGTGTCGGTGGCCGTCGGGGCGTTTGCGCTGCTGCTGCCGGTCGTGAGCCGCTGGGTTGCCTTCGGCTGGTTCAAGCTGGCGGAAGGGCTGGGCTGGGTGAACTCCCGCATCATCCTGTCGGCCGTGTTCTTCGTCATGCTGCTGCCCTTTGCGCTGCTTTTCCGCCTCTTCAACAAAACCGGCCTCTGGTTTCGCAGCGGCAAAACCGCCAAAAGCATCTACATCGAACGCAACCACCAGTATTCGGCTAAGGATTTGGAGAATATATGGTAATGACTGAATGACTGAATGACTGATAGGCTTCGTCAATTTTGCCTTGCAGAGCCTAATCAGTCATTCAGTCATTCAATCATTCAGTCATTACAAAAAGATTTGAAGTCCGAACTGCACCGAGATGGTCTTCGCTTCGGGTGTGGTGAAGCTGCCGAGGGTGGCGCCGGGAACGGCGAACGTGGGGTTGTCGCCTCCGTTGTACACGCCCGTGACGTCAAAGCTGACGTTGCGGTTGAAGAAATAGGCCAGACCAACGCCGGCATTGTAGGCGAAATAATCAGAGTTTAGTTCCTCGTTCAGGCCGGGCAGCGTCCCGGTGGATTTGTACCGGAACCAGTTCTGGCCCGCTGAGGCCGTCAGGTAAGGCCGCAGCCGGGTCGGTGTCACGTAGTAGCGCGCAAACGGGGCAATGCCGATCTGCGTCGTCCGGAATTCCGCCGTGACGGCGGTGAAGCCTTTGGTATTGGCCTCGGTATGGAACACCGGCACCCCCAGACCGATCAGCAGCCCGCGCGTCAGCAGAAAACCAACCTGCGGCGTTCCCGAAATCGTGACCGTCCGGACGTTGCTGTTTTTGTCGGCCGAAAAATTAATCGTCCCGATAGATGCCCCGACCAGAATGCTGCCGGGCTCGGGCAACTGGGCAAATGCCCTAAGACTGAAGGCCGTTAATAGGGAAAGAAACGAAAAGAAGCGTACTTTTTTCATCGTGCAGAATAGAATGGTTATTGTTCAAACGTACTAACCCGGCAACGGGTGGAATATTGTTTCCTTTCGGGTTTTTTATTGGAAAAAGGGAAAAGCGTATCTTTGTTCTTCCAATAGCCTGCCTGTATGTCTACGAAGCTGAAAAGTGCGCTGCTGATTATTTTTGCCGTCCTCCTGACTACGTTCTCGTTTTATTTCTGGCAAATTTTCCGGACTCCCAACCTGCAGGTCGGCGAGAACGACGGGGAGTTTGCCCTCCTGATTCCGCGCGGAGCCACCTACGAAACCGTGCTGGATTCGCTCAAAAAACACGAAGTGATCAACGACCAGATGTCGTTCCGGTTTGTGGCGAAAATGATGAAATACCCCGAACTGGTGAAATACGGCCGGTACGTCATTACCCCGGAAATGACCAACTACGAGGCCATCCGCAAACTGCGGGCGGGCGCGCAGGACCCGGTCAAAGTGACGTTTAACAACATCCGGCTGAAGGACGATCTGGTGACCCGCCTCGGCAGTAAGTTTGCGTTCGGTCCCGGGCCGCTGGGCCGTCTGCTCAATGACCCTTCCGTTACGGAAAAATATGGCTTCGATACCACGACGGTGATGTGCATGTTTCTGCCGAACACCTACGAGTTTTTCTGGACCATCACGCCCGAAGCGTTCCTGGACCGCATGGGCCGGGAGTACAAGAAATTCTGGACCGACGAGCGCAAAGCCAGGGCCAAAGCCATGAACCTCAGCCAGACGCAGGTGCAGGTGCTGGCCTCGATCGTGGAAGCCGAAACGAAGAAAAACGACGAAAAACCGCGGGTAGCGGGCGTGTACTACAACCGTCTGCAGAAAGGAATGCTGCTGGAAGCCGACCCGACGCTGGTGTTTGCCCACCGGGATTTCTCGATTCGCCGGGTGCTGAACCGCCACAAGCAGATCGACTCCCCGTACAACACCTACCGTTTCAAAGGGTTGCCGCCCGGACCGATCAACCTGCCCACGCTCAGCTCCATCGACGCCGTGCTGAACCACGAAACCCACGAATACCTGTACTTTGTGGCCCGGGCCGATTTCTCCGGCTACCACACCTTCGCCAAAACCTACGCCGAACACCTCGCCAACGCCCGCATCTACCAGCAGGCGCTGACGCAGCGGGGGATTATGCAATGAAAAATTAAAAGTTAAGAGTTAAAAGTAAGGCTCCGCTTTGCCAGATTATAGCCATTGGCGGAGCCTTCTTTTAACTCTTAACTTTTAATTTTTAATTCTTAACTGTTTATGTTCACATTCGACGTTCCTCCCATTCGTGTCCGGTATGCCGATACCGACCAGATGGGGTATGTTTATTACGGAAATTATGCCCGGTTTTACGAAATTGGCCGGGTGGAGGCGCTGCGGAGTCTGGGTTTTCACTATAAGGAAATGGAGGATTCAGGCGTGATGATGCCCGTTTACGAAAACCGTTCGCGGTACCTGAAGCCCGCGCGGTACGACGACCTGCTGACCATCCGGGTGCGGATTCCGGACCTGCCTACCGTGCGGGTTGTGTTTCAGTACGACATTTTTAATCAGGAAGAAGAACATCTGAATACCGGTGAAACGACGCTCGTTTTTCAGAATAGGGCCACAGGAAAGCTCTGCAAGGCGCCGACTGAGCTTATGGATAAACTCAAACCTTTTTTCTCAGCCGCGGTTTAACCAACCGAACAAGCTGCCTGAGAAGACGATGTTTGAGCAATTGATGAGTTTGAGTTTCATGCAACGGGCCCGCCTGTTTTTACAGAATCGCCGTGCCTTTGACTCAAAAATGAACTGGTACGATTTCCTGAACAAGTTTGTCAACAAGTTCATGGACAATGATACCAACGAGCGGTCTACCTCGGTGGCGTACAGCCTCATTCTGGCCGTTTTTCCGTTTATCATCTTTCTGTTTACGCTGGTGCCCTACATTCCGGTCCCCAACCTGGAACAGCAGGTGATGGACTTTATGGGCCGTGCCCTGCCCGCCACCACGTTCGATTCTGTCAAAAGCACGATTCTCGACATCATCAGCCGTCCGCGGGGCGGAGTGCTGTCGGTGGGTTTTCTGCTGGCTGGGTACGCCGCCACGAGCGGGGTGGTGTCGCTGATGAACGCCTTCAACTCGTCCCACCAGACCGGGGAGGGACGCAGTTTTCTCAAAACCCGCCTCATCGCGGTGGGCCTGACGCTGACGCTGACCTTTTCCCTGTTTCTGGCGATTGCCGTTCTGGTGGTCGGGGGCGTCGTTTCTGATTATCTGCGGCACTTTCAGATTTTTGATAATCCCGTTTTCTACACCCTGATCGACATCGGCCGTTACCTGCTGGTGCTGGTGGTGTTTATGCTGGCGGTGGCCATTATCTACCGCTTCGGGCCGGATGTGGACATGAAATGGAAGTTTATCACGCCGGGGTCGCTGTTTGCGTCTGTGGTGATCGTGATAACGACCTTGGGCTTTTCGTACTACGTGTCCAATTTTGGTTCCTACAACAAACTCTACGGGTCCATCGGGACGCTGATCGTGCTGATGGTCTGGGTCAATCTGGTCGCCCTGCTGCTGATTATGGGGTTCGAAATGAACGTGTCCCTGTACAATCTGGAAGGTGACAAAAATCCGCAGGTGGCCGACAAGAAACTCCAGTAAACAATAAATGCTTCCCGAAAATCGGAGAAGCATTTACAACCCTAACCCATATAATAGTGAGCCATTCACTGGCACTACTAATTGACCCATTGTCCAGAAAAAACCATGCCACACCGCCCGGGCATGGTTATATTATTTTAAGTCGGTATGAAAAGTAGGACTTTGTCCGGCGCTGACCGTTCAGAAAAACCCTTATCCGTTTGCTCAAAAGCTCCGCGGTTTGTGCCTGATATTTCCATAATTAGGGCTAGAGTACACTGAGACAACAAAGCGACCCAATGTAGATTGGCTGCAAGGGCCTTTCCGACCATGCATACTGCCTCCGAAAATCCAAAGGAACTGTTAACCGAATACCTGTCTTCGAGGCAGCCGTTAGTTTCTGTTATCTGCACAAGCTTCAACCACGAACCTTACATCCGGCATTCGCTGCAATCGGTTATCGACCAGACCTATCCGGCGGTCGAACTCATCGTCGTCGACAACAACAGCACCGACCGCACCGTGCCGGTCGTGGAGGCATTTCGGGAAAAACATTCGGGGCTTCACCTCATCAAAAATTCGCGGAACATTGGCCTTGCCCGGGCCTTCAATCAGGGCCTGAAAGTGGCCAACGGCCGGTTTGTGATCGATCTCTCGGCGGACGATGTGCTGCATCCGAAACGGATCGAACGGCAGGTCAGCGCGTTCGGGCGGCTGCCCGCGGATTATGCCGTCGTGTTCAGCAATGCCGCGCTGATCGACGAAAAAGACCAGGTTATCGGACATCACTTCAACCTCAACGAGCGGGGCGAAGCGGCCAGAGCGGTTCCTTCGGGCTCTATCTTCAAGGAAATTCTGGAGTCGTTTGTGGTCTGTTCGCCGACCATGATGATGCGCCGTGAGGTCCTCGACAGCCTGGGCGGGTATGACGAGACGCTGGCCTACGAAGATTTCGACTTCTGGGTCCGCTCGACCAAAGACTACCGCTATCATTATCTGGACGAGGTGTTAACCAACAAACGGGTGCTCCGCCAGTCGCTGTCTACCGAATTCTCGAAGCCCCGGAATCTGCTGCTGCCTTCTACGCTGAAAGTGTGTTACAAAGCCTTCGACCAGTGCCAGACGCCGGACGAATACAGGGCGCTGGCCGTCCGGCTCAAATGGAGCATCCGCCAGTGCTTCTACGCCCAGCATTACCAACTGGCGTTCGAGTTTGAAAAACTGCTGGCTTACATGGAGGAGCCGGACTGGAAAACGAAGCTTTTCCTGAACTTCTGCCGGTTGCGGCTTCCGGTCAACGGGCTGTACCGGCAATACCTGAACTGGCAGCGCAAGCCCTACCGAATATCTTCCTACATGATAAGTTAATCAACCATGTGCCGGCGAACCCAGTTACCTTTGTGGCAAACCTGACCCATGCATTATGCCCGCTGAATTTCTACGAATACACCCCCAGACGCCCGAGGAACGCAAAATTCTTCATGTGGTGGAGGTCCTGCGCAATGGCGGTGTCATTATTTACCCGACCGATACGGTTTACGGGCTCGGCTGCGACATCCACAACACCCGGGCCGTCGAGCGCGTGGCCCGCATCAAAGGCATCAAACCGCAGAAGAACGACTTCTCCTTTATCTGCTACGATCTGAGCCACATCGCGGATTACGCCCGGGTCGGCAACCAGACCTTCAAGCTCATGAAACGGGTGCTGCCGGGGCCGTTTACGTTTATTCTGGAAGCCAGCGGGAAAGTCCCCCGCATCCTGAACGCCACCAAAAAAACGGTCGGCATCCGCGTTCCCGACCACCCGATTCCCCGCAGCATCGTCCGGGAGTTGGGCAATCCGATCATCACGACGTCCATCAAAGCGGACGACGACATTCTGGAATACCCCACCGACCCCGAAGAAATTTTTGAACAGTTTCAGCACCAGGTCGACCTCGTGATCGACGGCGGTTACGGCGGCAACGTGCCGTCCACCATCGTCAGCACAGCCGGGGATGATTTTGAAATCGTCCGGCAGGGCCTCGGCGAGCTGGTCATGTAAGGCCCGTCAAAAATATTATTAAAGTTATCCGGGGAATCCGGTGAATTGGCGCAATTTTGCCATCTTACATATCGGTTATAGTGGAAAAGTATTTTATGAATCAATTTCTTACTCAACAAAGGTTTCTACAAGTACTTGGCCTGACTGGCTGGATGCTTGCCGCCGGGCTGGCCGGCTGTTCAACCAGCGGAAAAGAGGAAAGCGGACAAACCGCCGGTGCCGACTCCACCGCCAGCCGCGCCGTCCCGACCAGCGCCGTTTCGGGAGACTCGGCCGCTGCCGCTCCCAAATCAGACTCGGTTGCGATGGTGATTCCGGGCGCCGACACGCTGCAGTTCAAAGGAACCCTGCCGGATACCCTTCTGCCGAACCGCCGCATCATTGCCTACTACGGCAACCCGCACTCCAAGAAAATGGGTGCGCTGGGCGAGTATCCCAAAGATGAAATGCTGCGTCGCCTCGACCAGCAGGCGGCCGAGTGGGCCAAAGCCGACCCGTCCCGACCTATCCAGAAAGCCCTGCACCTGGTGGCTATCTCCGCCCAGGGCGCACCGGGCAAAGACGGGAATTACCGGCTGCGGATGACGGACCGCACCATCCGAAAAGTCATCAAGTGGGGCGCCGACCACGGAGCCATCGTATTTCTGGACATTCAGGTCGGGCTGGCGAATCTGCCGGGGGAACTGGAGTATCTGCGTCCTTATCTCAAACTGCCCTACGTGCATCTGGGCATCGACCCCGAGTTTTCGATGAAAACCGGCGCCCGCCCCGGCACCCGCATCGGCACCTACGACGCCGCGGACGTAAACAAGGCCGTCAGTTTCCTGGCGGATATTGCGGAAGAGAACAACCTGCCGCCGAAAATTCTGGTGGTGCACCGGTTCACGCAGCGGATGGTTACCAATTATCAGAACATCAAGAAAAATCCGAAAGTACAGATTGTGATGCACATGGACGGCTGGGGCCCCCCGTCGCTGAAGATCGACTCGTACCGGGATTACATCGTCAAGGAACCCGTGCAGTTCACCGGCTTCAAGCTGTTTTACAAAAATGACCTCAAAAAAGTCGACAACCGTTCCCGCCACAAATCGCCCCACCTGATGGAGCCGGAAGAGGTACTCGCCCTGGAACCGAAGCCGGTCTACATTCAGTATCAGTAATAGCGAATTAGTGAATTAGCGAATAGCGAATAGGCTCCGCCGGTCCAGCATCCTGACTCAGCGGAGCCTATTCGCTATTCGCTAATTCAGTATTCACTATTCATTGTTCGCTATTCATTATTCACTTCCGACTAATCTTCCCCATCAGCTTCTCGTACTTTTCTTTCTGGTGTTTCCATCTTTTGTGGGACCACAGCCAATCCGAAGGGGCCTTCCGGATCGTATATTCCAGTACATCGCGGTAGCGGTCGATCAGGCCGCCTTCGGGCAGGTCCGTGTATGGCGGTTCGGCGAGCTGGTGAAACGTCAGTTCGTAGTGGCTTCGGCGGGTGCGCTGCATTTCGATGAAGAAAACAGGCAGGTTGTAGCGGCGGGCCAGTCGTTCGCTGCCGGTGTAAAAAGGTGTTTCCTGGTGGAGAAACGACGTCCAGTAGGCCAGTTCGGGAACATCGGGCATCTGGTCGGCCACGAGCGCAATCAGCCGGGGTTCGTTGCGCCGGGTAACCACATCGCGGAGCAGGTGCTGCATCGGTACGGGCTTGGCCCCGAACGTGGCGCGGATCTGGCGGACGACGTTTTCGAAAAAGGGGTTTTCCAATGTTTTGTAAACGGCGTCGGCCGGAAAGCCGTTGAGAACCGCCGCCGAGGGCGCCCACTCCCAGTTGCACTGGTGGGAGGCCATGATCAGGACCGGCTTTCCGGCGCTCAGGTAGGGACGCACGGCTTCGGGATTGGTGAACAGGGTCCGGCTTCGGAGGTCGTCGGCGGTGAGGTCTGGAAGCTTGAGCGTTTCGACGATCAGGTCGGCGAAGTTCCGGTAAAAGCCGGAGAGGATCGCCTGCCGTTCGGCCGGGGTTTTCTCCGGAAAAGCCTGAGCCAGATTGGTTTGGATTACCCGACGGCGGTAGCGGATTCCGTAGGCCAACAAAAAGTACAAGATGTCGCTTAAACCGTGCAGAACAGGGAATGGAAGCCGGGAAAGAAGCCGAAAAAGCAATAAACCCATTTATATAGAGCCAGTAGCCGATTGACTGGGAAATTAAAAGGAAATAAAATTTTACTAAAACAATTGACAGTTCAGGCTTTTTCTCGTTACTTGGATTTCAAGTAACCAATCGTTTTATTGGAAAAGTACCAAGATGGGGGGGCAGACAGTGAGGTTCTGATTGAATTACACTACCTGCCGTGCCTGGCCTATTTCACTGCCATCCAGCCTTTTGATACCATTTGGCTGGAAGCCGCCGAAAACTACCAGAAGCAAAGTTACAGAAATCGCTGTTATGTACTGACGGCAAACGGAACGGAGCGGCTCACCATACCTGTGCTGGAGGGCACCCACAGACAACCCGTTCGGGACGTTGGCATCGACAACCGGCAGCCCTGGGGCGAACGGCAGTGGCGGACCATCGAAACGGCGTACCGAAAAGCTCCTTTTTTTGAATACTATGCACCGGACCTGGAGGCCGTTCTTCAAAAAGACCACCGCCGCCTGTTCGATCTGAATCAGGAAATGCTGACAATCTGTCTGAAATGGCTGGGTTGGAAGAAAAAGATAAAGTTTACAGAAGTATTTGAGAAAGAGGCGAATGAAGGAGTGACGGACCTGCGCGGGTGGATTTCGCCGCGAGGGGCTGACAAAAGTGGTAGTGTTTATCAGCCATTTTTGTACATGCAGAACTTTGGAACTGAATTTGTACCAAACCTCAGCATAATCGACCTTTTTTTCTGCCAGGGACCGCTTGCAAAAGAGATTTTAGAAGCCTCTTTCAGAAAGTGAACAATCCCGAAAATTATTTCGTTAGAGAAGAAGACGCAATCGTTTTATACACCCCAAGCGAATGGAAGCTAAATTTTCAAACCGAGTAAAAGAAGTCATCTCCCTCAGTCGGGAGGAGGCCCTGCGCCTGGGTCATGACTACATAGGCACAGAGCACCTGCTGCTGGGAATGATTCGGGAAGGTGAAGGGGTAGCCGTTGGGCTTTTGAAGAAATTGGGCATTTCATTAGATGAGCTGCGACTGACCATCGAACAGGCGACTAAAGGAACCGCAACCAACAACGTCAAGAATCTGGCTAACATCCCGCTGACCCGTCAGTCGGAAAAAGTGCTGAAGATAACGTATCTGGAAGCTAAGATTTTCAAGAGTCCGCTGATTGGGACAGAGCACCTGCTCCTGTCGATCCTGCGCGATGAAGATAACGTAGCCACGCAGATTCTCAACAAGTACAATGTGAACTACGAAGTCATTAAGGAGATGCTGGAATATCAATCGTCTGGAACCCGCCCGCACATGGGCCCCGAAACCGACGATGACGACGACCGCGGCAGCATGTTCGGCGGCGGAAGCTCATCGTCCGGAAAAGACCCGAAAGGCTCGGAGAAATCGCGTACCCCGGTACTCGACAACTTCGGCCGTGACCTGACCAAATTAGCCGAGCTGGGGAAACTGGACCCCATCGTCGGCCGTGAGAAAGAAATCGAGCGTGTGGCCCAGATCCTGAGCCGCCGTAAGAAGAATAACCCGATCCTGATCGGTGAGCCGGGCGTCGGTAAGACGGCCATCGCCGAGGGTCTGGCCCTGCGCATCGTTCAGAAGAAAGTATCGCGTGTGCTGTTCGGCAAGCGCGTCGTAACGCTGGACCTCGCTTCTCTGGTCGCCGGTACCAAATACCGCGGTCAGTTTGAAGAGCGTATGAAGGCCGTGATGAACGAGCTCGAAAAATCACCGGAAGTCATCCTGTTCATTGACGAGCTGCATACGATCGTCGGAGCCGGTGGCGCATCCGGATCACTCGACGCCTCAAACATGTTCAAGCCGGCCCTTGCCCGCGGCGACATTCAATGCATCGGGGCTACGACGCTGGACGAATACCGTCAGTACATCGAGAAGGACGGAGCACTTGCCCGCCGCTTCCAGGTGGTGATGGTCGACGCTACGTCTGTCGAGGAAACCATCGAAATCCTGAACAACATCAAAGATAAGTACGAGGATCACCACCACGTCAACTACACGCCGGAAGCCGTTGAGGCCGCCGTGAAACTGTCGGAGCGTTACATCTCTGACCGCTTCCTGCCCGACAAGGCTATCGACGTACTCGACGAAGTGGGTGCCCGCGTGCACATCTCCAACATCTCGGTTCCGGAAGATATTCTGAAGCTCGAAGAAAGCATCGAGAATATCAAGAAAGAAAAGAACCAGGTTGTCAAGAGCCAGAAATACGAAGAAGCCGCTCAGTTGCGCGACAAGGAAAAACGCCTGATCGACCAGCTCGAACGCGCCAAGCAGGCGTGGGAAGAAGAGACCAAGAAGAAGCGCTACACGGTTAACGAAGAAAACGTGGCCGAAGTCGTAGCGATGATGACAGGTATCCCGACCAATCGCGTGGCCACCAACGAAGGAGCCAAGCTCCTGAACATGGGCGAAGAGCTGAAAGGCCGGGTAATCGGACAGGACAAAGCCGTGGAGAAACTGGTGAAAGCCATCCAGCGGACCCGCGTCGGTCTGAAAGATCCGAAAAAGCCGATTGGTTCGTTCATCTTCCTCGGACCTACGGGCGTCGGGAAAACAGAGCTTGCCAAAGTACTGGCCACCTACCTCTTCGATAAGGAAGACGCGCTCGTGCGGATCGACATGTCGGAGTACATGGAGAAATTCAGCGTCAGCCGTCTGGTCGGCGCGCCTCCGGGCTATGTCGGTTACGAAGAAGGCGGTCAGCTGACGGAGAAAATCCGCCGCAAGCCGTACTCGGTCGTGCTGCTGGACGAAATCGAGAAAGCGCACCCGGATGTGTTCAACATCCTGCTGCAGGTCCTCGACGACGGTATCCTGACCGACGGTCTGGGTCGCCGCGTAGACTTCCGGAACACCATCATCATCATGACCTCCAACATCGGGGTGCGTGACCTGAAGGATTTCGGAACGGGCATTGGTTTCGCGACCAAAGCCAAGTCAGAGAACCAGGACGACATCATGAAGAGCACGATTCAGAATGCCCTGCGGAAAGCGTTCTCGCCGGAATTCCTGAACCGTCTGGACGATGTGATCGTGTTCAACTCGCTGCTGCGCGAAGACATCCACAAGATCATCGACCTCATGCTCGGCAAACTGCTGGCCCGCGTGACGAGCCTCGGCTACAATGTCGAACTGACGGAGAAGGCGAAAGACTTCCTGTCAGAGAAAGGCTACGACCCGCAGTACGGTGCCCGCCCGCTCAGCCGCGCCATCCAGAAATACCTCGAAGACCCCGTCGCCGAGGAAATCCTGAAAGGCGACCTGAAGGAAGGCGACGTGATCATGGCTGACTATGACGACAACGGTGAAAACCTGACGATTTCGGTGAGAAAACCGGAGCCGGTGACGGAATAATCGAACATACATTTAGTGCTGAACAGGCCGGGCGAAAGTCCGGCCTGTTTTGTTTTTACCGTTTACGAAAAGGCAGGCGGCGCATAAAAAAATACCTATTAAAGGATAGGTTGTTCATGTATTATTGGGGATCGTTAAACTATCCCTATTAAAAAGCTAATTGTATCCACCTTAGTAACGGCCCTTGCCGGACCGGCCTTAGCTCAAACCGAACAGGGCACCGTTTACTGGACCGGCACCGCGACCGGTTACCGGAACAGCCTGCGCGTTGAAACGACAACGCCTACTGGTCAGCCAGCAGGGCGATCTAACATTGTCACCACCTCAATGGAATTGCAAATTACCCGACAACAATTCTTTCGCGGCAATTGGGCCTGGGGCATTGGGGCGGGGCTGACGCGGAGTCAGGTTAGTTTCCCCAACCAATTGGGACCGCAAGGGCAGCAGGAGGCGCAGGTGGATGGACTGGTAAGGCGTTATCTGGGCAGCGAGCGATACCGGTTCTTTCTGGGAGGCGGCTTGTCGGCAGGGTACGGGTTAAGACGACAAATTAACGGTACTACCCTGGCCGACGGTCAGCAAAGCATCACCCGCACCCGGGAAGAAACGCTGTTTCTGCGGCCTTTTTCAGAAATCGGGCTTGCCTATTTTGTCACTAACCGCGTTGGGTTTGAGCTGCGCAGCCGGGCCGATGTGTTTCCGTTTCAATTTAGCAGCCTGTCGGCGGGGCTGTTCTTCCTGACCGGTCGTCCGACTGCCGCCCACCCGGTTGAATCATTGACTGACGCGCGGCAGACGCGGCGCGGCTCGTGGGTGTTGTCAGGAACAGTCAGCTTGCAGAATGAAAAAAACTCCAGTCGTTTACTGGATCAGGGTACTTCTCTTTCCAGCGAGAGGAACATGAGAGTGTACCTGGCTCCCGGTATCGGTCGCTTTGTGGCAGACAATACGCTTGTGGGCCTGTCGATTGGCTTAAGCTCGCTGGATAGTCGCAACTCCCTGGAGCCGATTCAGAGCCAGTTTCCGTCAAGCGACATATTCAGGTACACGCGCCTCGAACTGCGGCCGTTTGTTCGCCGCTATCTGTCACAACGTCGCCTGCGGCCGTTTGTGGGTGGCTCGGCGGCTCTGGGCTTGCTGTGGAATCGGCAGGAAGCGGCGCTCCAGTCGGGACCAGGTTTTATCCGGACGAAGAAGCAGGATTATTCTCTGGACGTTTCAGGTGGGCTAGCGTATCTGGTCGGGCAGCATCTGTTGCTGGAGGCCACACTGGCAAACCTGGCTGTGCTTAAAGACGAGGATATCAGCGACGCGTGGACCGTGCAGGGTGGCGTAACTCTAAAACCGGCGATTACGGTTAATTACGTATTTGGAAAATAAAAAGGCTTGTTTCTCGCAGATTAGCGCAGATTTTTAGACGCAGATTAGCGCGGATTTTTCTGCCTAATCTGCGCCTAGAAATCCGCGCCAATCTGCGAGGAACTTTTCACCGCACCACCTCCGCGCACTCCTTCACCTTGTCGGTATTGATGAAATCGACGCCCAGTTTGGCCAGTTGCTTCCAGGCGTTGGGCGTGTCGGGCGTGGCCCAGAAACGGATGGGCTTCCCGTAAGCGTGGACCCGTTTGATAATTCGTTTCAGCGTTTCCTTGTCCCGGTCGGGCAACTCGCCTTCGCCGTTCCAGCGCGAATAATTGCGGAACGTATCGCTGATGAGGGCCACGTGTTTGAGGGTTTCGGCATCATACACTTCGTTGGGCCGTCCGTCGAATTGCAGATGCGGCGGGTAATCGATCCAGGCCGCGACGGGCGGGCGGTTGCCGCTGATGATGAGCTGCACGGCCATCGGGTTGATGCCCCGGTCGAAACGGGTCCGCATCGGGGCAATGACCTCCTCCAGTTTTTTCAGGGTAGGCACGGCCTCATCTTTCACATCAACCAATAATTGCAATGAGTATTTTCGGTCCGGACTGACTTTATCCTTATGCTGGTCAAACAGCCGGGTGAGCGGCCGGAGGTACAGCGAATCGAGGGTGCGGCCGGGCCTTATTTCGTTGCGGGCGTGGGCCACCATCAATTTTCCATCGACCAGAAACACGTCTGCTTCCACGGAAGTGGCCCGGGCTTCCAAGGCGGCCGTCAGCGGGGCAGGTTTTTCATAGTCGTTATGGGAGTGCACCTGCTGGGCAGCGCAAAGGAACGGCAGGAACGGCAAAAGCAGGCAAAGGTTTCGCATAAGGGTCAGCGGCAAGGGACGAACTCGTCTGGTGAGGCCGCGCTAAATATACACGGTTTTTGTCATCCCCGCGCAAACGGTTAATTTTGGGCCTTTGTGAAACCATCAATTTATTCGTAACATACACTCATGAGTTTACTGCAAGGTAAAGTGGCGTTGATAACCGGAGCCTCGCGGGGCATTGGACGGGCCATTGCTACGCGTTTTGCGCAGGAAGGCGCCGACGTCGCTTTTACGTACCTGTCGAGCGTTGAAAAAGGTCAGGCCCTTGAGGCTGAACTGCAGGCTTTCGGAATTCGGGCCAAAGGCTACCGTTCCGATGCCTCGGATTTCGCCGCCGCCGAAGATTTAGCGGCCCAGGTTGTAGCCGATTTTGGTAAAATTGACGTTTTAATTAATAATGCCGGAATCACCCGCGACGGCCTGCTGATGCGCATGTCCGAACAGCAGTGGGACGAGGTCATTACGGTCAACCTGAAGTCGGTTTTCAACCTGACCAAGGCGGTTATCAAACCCATGATGAAAGCCAAAGCCGGTTCGATCGTGAACCTGACGTCGATTGTGGGCATCCGGGGCAATGCCGGGCAGTCCAACTACGCGGCGTCCAAATCGGGCATCATCGGCTTTACCAAATCAGTCGCGCTGGAACTTGGATCGCGGAACATTCGGTCGAATGCCATCGCGCCGGGCTTTATTGAGACGGAAATGACCGGCGAACTAGCCGAAAAAGCCGTTGAAGAATGGAAGCAGACCATCCCGCTCAAACGGGGCGGCCAACCGGAAGAAGTTGCCGACGCGGCCATCTTCCTCGCTTCCGACCTCTCCCGCTACATCACCGGCCAGGTGTTGCAGGTCGACGGGGGGATGTTAACGTAAAACAGTCGTAAGTCGTAAGTCCTTAAGTCGTAGGCGGCTTTGCTGAGTAAGAGCCAGTGAAGGCTCAACGACTTACGACTTACGACTTACGACTTATGATTTTTTCTATGCGCTCTGAACTCTTTTTCCAATCTTCACCCTGGTGGATTTTAGTTTGTCTGGTGGCCGGCGCGGCGTATGCGTTTGCTTTGTACCAACGTCGGCCCGACTGGAACAAACGGCTGAACTACGGACTGGCAGCCCTGCGCTTCGTGGCCGTGAGTCTGATCTGCTTTCTGCTGGTTAACCCGCTGGTCCGCAGCATCACCACCTCCACCGAGAAGCCAAAGGTCGTGCTGGCCATCGACAACTCCGAATCGATGCAGGTGGCCGGGCGCGACCGCCTGACCGGGGCGCTGAGCGCGTTGGAACAGGTGCGGAGTGAACTGAGCGCGGAGGGCATCGAAGTGGCCGTACAGACGCTGGGCGACAGCGCGGTTTCGGAAAATCTGAGCGCAATCACCTTTAATTCCCGCAGTACCAATCTGTCGGAACTGCTCAATACCATCCGGTCCAATTACGAAGGCCGCAACCTGACGGACGTGGTGCTCGTCTCCGACGGGATTGTCAACCAGGGCGTTTCGCCGACCTTCGGCCGGTATAATTTTGCGATTCACTCCGTCGGGCTGGGGGACACCATTCCCAAGCGCGACGTATTGCTGAAAGATGCCATTTCCAACAAGATTGCCTACCTCGGCAACCAGTTTCCGGTGCAGGCCGACGTATCCAGCTACGGCTTCCAGGGCAAAACGGCAACCGTGGTGCTGCGGCAGAACGGTCGGGAAGTGGGTCGCCAGAACGTGAGCTTCACCCGGCCGGAAACCTTCCAGTCTGTCACCTTCCAGGCGGCGGCCTCCCAGAAAGGCGTTCAGCATCTGGTGGTCGAGGTCATTCCGCAGGCGGGCGAATACTCCCCCCGGAACAACCGCCGGGACGTGTATATCGACGTCATCGACGGCAAGGAAAAAATTCTGCTGCTGGCCCTGAGTCCCCATCCGGATATCAAGGCGATTCGAAGCATCATTGAAAAAAACGAGAACTACGAACTCGACATCCGCATTCTGAACGCGGGCGTGGCCGAAATTCCCGACAAACCCTACGACCTGATTATCCTGCACCAGTTGCCCGATGTCGGCAATGCGGGGTCGGGAGTCGTCCAGCGGGTGCTGGCCAAAAATACGCCGGTGCTGTTTGTGGTGGGCAACCAGTCCGGGTTGCAGAACCTGAACAGCCTGAACCCGGTCATGCAGATTTCGGCCTCGGGTGGTCAGCTCGACAAGGTCGCCGGGCGTTTTAACGCCGATTTTCAGCAAATCAATCTCGACGCCAGCAAACTGGCCATTCTGGAGCGCATGCCGCCCGTTTCGGTGCCGTTCGGCGATTATCAGCTCAAACCGGCCAGTCAGGTGGTGCTGTGGCAGCAGGTGGGCACCGTCCGGACCACCAAGCCGCTGCTCGCCCTGAACACGACTGGCCAGCGCAAAGCGGCGGTTCTGGCCGGAGAAGGCATCTGGGAATGGCGGCTTGAAGAGTTTGCGCAAACCGATAAACAGGAAGTGGTGGACGAGATGCTGCAAAAAGTGATGCAGCTGATTTCGGTCAAGGAAGACCGCCGCAAATTGCGCGTGTACCCGACTCGGAATGAATTCGTAACGGGCGAGAAGGTGGCGTTCGAAACGGAGATGTACAACGATATCTACGAACGCCTCTACAACCGCCCCGTCCGCCTGGAAATCACGAACGAAAAGGCCGTAACGCGGGTCTTTACCTACACCCCGACCGAATCCAACGGCCGTTTTGAGGTGAGTACGCTGCCGGAAGGAGTTTACCGCTTCCGCGCCACGGCTTCGCTCAACGGCAAGACGGAAACGGCTACCGGTGAGTTTTTTGTGCGCGAACTACAGCTCGAAGCGCTCAACACCACGGCCGACCACCTGCTTCTGCGCCAGCTTTCGCAGCAGACCGGCGGCCGCTTCTACAACGCCTCCAGCCTCGCCAGTCTCAGGCAGGATTTGCAGAAACAGAAACCCGTTTCCCGGCTGAGCAGCAGCGAACAACTGAACGAACTCATCAACCTCCGCTGGCTGTTTTTCCTGATCGTTACCCTGGCCGCTCTGGAATGGGGATTCAGAAAATACCTGGGCGGATACTAACAACACCCCGGCCGGTCCCTCCGCTCCGGAAACTCCTGATGGGTTCCGGAGCGGAGGGCCGTGGTCTTTTGGGCCTGATAACGGCAACTCCTTCGCGCTTTTCCGGCCGTTGTACTTCACAAGCTTCGCGTGGTCGGGCGGAAAAACCGAGCCGTAGGGGCGGGCCGGAAAGGTTTTCTGACCGATCCGCCTGTAACCGGAACGGCTTCTTTTCGTTTATTAATGGATTGCTTATAAGTTTACATCATGAATATTGGAGATAAAGTACGCATGCTGCGTGGCCGGGAAGAAGGCGTTATTACTCGGTTTCTGCCGGGCAACCAGGTCGAGATGGAAATTGAGGACGGCTTCCGGATTCCGGTGATGCGGTCGGAGCTGGTAGTGGTTTCCCCGCTGGAAGCCGCGCGGTTCAGCAGCGGATCAACCCTCGAACCCCCGAAGCCGTCGTCGCGGCCCGATATCGTTGCCAACAAGGGTTTTTATCTGGCTTTTATGCCGCAGAACGACCGGGATATGGCCGTGCATCTGGTCAACAATACCGACTGGGAACTGCCTTTTACGGTCGGCGAGGAGCAGGGCACCCGGTTTACGGGCCTGCAAAGCGGTATTCTGAAACCCCGGACGCACCTGAAGCTGAACCAGCTTTACATGAACGAAAAGTTTGAGCAGTGGCCCACGTTCGTCGTGCAGGCGGTCTGGTTCCGGTCGGGGCAGGCAAGCCTTCGCGCGCCGCTGCTGAAACGGCTCAAACCCCGGGCGCAGTCTTTTTACAAGCACAAAAAGCTGGTGCCGGTGCTCAACCAGAACGGACATTTATTCCAGCTGGACGAAGAGAACGACCGCCCCGTGCAGGCCGACGAGCTTCGCCAGCAGATGCTGGAGCCCAAAGCCGAGCCCGAAAAGCCCGTGGTCGTTGAGCGCCCGTCGGCCGTGGTGGACCTCCACATCGAAAAACTCCTGCCGCAGGGACCCGGCAAGCGGCCAACCGCCGAACTGCTGGAAATCCAGTTGAAGGCATTTGAAACGTCGCTGGAAAGCGCCATCGCCAGCGGCATGGACGAGATCACGTTTATTCACGGCGTGGGCAACGGCGTGCTGCGCAACGAACTGCACAAGCGCCTGGGCCGCCACCCGAACGTTGCCTTTTTTCAGGATGCTCAGAAAGAGCGGTTTGGTTATGGAGCCACGAAAGTTAAACTTAAGTAAAGTGCGGATTCGGCCCGTAAAGCAGCGTTTGGGAGAAGCCAGCGGCGCGATGCTTTCCCGGTTCAGCGTTACTTTCTTCCGCCTGACGCTGCAATACGGCCTTTTTTTACTCACCGCCTGTACCTCAAAAACTGCCTCGACGACCAACCCGAAGGCCCCGAAAGAAGTTACTACCGTAACGAAAATGGATATACAAAGCGAAAAATTTTTGTCCACGGTCCACGTACCGGTGTCCATCGGCCTGGCCGACCTCGAACGGCAGATAAACCAGCAGGTCAACGGGTTGATTTACGAGGATAACAGCCTGACGGATAACGACAACGACCAGTTCATGACCAAAGTCTGGAAGCGGGAACCCATCCTGCTTTCGGTTCCGAACGAGAACGGGCCGGACAGTCTGTTTCACTTCCGGGTGCCCCTGCGCATCTGGGCGAAGGCCGGGGTGAAGGTGCTGGGCTTCATGCAGTACCAGGAGACGGAGTTTGCCCTCGATCTGAACTTTGTGACCCGTTTTGCCCTCGGCACCGACTGGCGGGTGAGCACCACCACCACCGCCGAAGGGTACAATTGGATCAACAAGCCGAAGCTGAAAATCGCGGGCTTTGAAATTCCGGTCACGAGCCTGGTGGCCCGGCAGATTGACAAGAACCTGGGGACGATCACCCGGAAACTCGACGAGCAGGTTCGGGATAAAATTGACCTGAAAACGCCGGTGCTGAACGCCTGGAACGTGGTGCGCCAGCCTTACCTGCTTTCGGAGAAATACCGGACGTGGCTGCTGGTGGTCCCGAGGCGCATCCTGATGAAACCGTTTGAGGTGCGCAACCGGACGATCTACTCCACAATCGGGCTGGAAGGGTACACACTCACCCAAACGGGGCCGAAGCCCGACGTAAAGCCCGCCACCAGCCTGCCCGACCTTTCGCTGGCGACCACCGTTCCCAACGATTTCCGCATCCAGCTGCTGAGTGAGGTGCCGTATACCGAAGCCACCCGGCTGGCCTCCGAGCAGTTTGTGGGCAAATCCTACGACTTCCGGGACGGGGCTTACCAGATTACCATTACGGACATTGATCTGTATCCGAACAACAACAACCTCATCATTAAAGCCGGGCTGACGGGCAGCATCAAGGGCGACATCTACCTCCGCGGGGTGCCGTATTACGACCCGCAGACGCGGACCATCTCCCTCCGCGACCTGACCTACGACCTCGACACCCGCAACGTCCTGTACCGGACGGCCAGCTGGCTGCTTCAGGGAAGTTTTGCCCGCATGATGGAAAAACAGCTGACGATTCCCGTTGGCGACCAGCTCGACGAGGCCACCAAAGCGCTTCAGGCCCGACTGACGAACAATCCAATCGTGAAGGGGGTTATACTCAACGGAAAAATCGACCATGTAACGCCCGAGCAGGTGTACCTGACGGCCCAGTCGCTGCTGGCCGTGGTCAACGCCGGTGGGAAGGTGAACGTGGAGGTCAACGGGCTCTGATGACCCGAGGCAAAGCGACGGGATGGGGTCAGGAAATAGCAAAGTTTTAAAATTTGGCACTTTTTGGAAGGCAAATTTTTAAAGAAGACAAGTATTCATAGATTTGCGTCACATGCGCTGAGGCAGCCGGACGTGGGGTAAGTTGGCTTATCGCTTCCCGAACGGGAGGAGGAAAGTCCGGACAGCATAGAGCACCATACTTCCTAACGGGAAGGCGTTTGTTTGGCGACGAACAAACGACAGCCAGTGCCACAGAGAAGATACCGCTGGAAAAGTCGCAAGTCTGTAAGTCGTAAGCGGTCCGCCGCTGCGGTCGTAAGTGGCAATGCCGGAGTTGAAGCCGCGCTACTTGCGACTTACCGACTTACAACTTTCGACTGATTCAGTAAGGGTGAAAAGGTGGGGTAAGAGCCCACCGCCCGGCTGGTGACAGACGGGGCAGGGTAAACCTTATGGGCTGAAAGACCAAATAGGCACCGGACGGGGGCTGCTCGTCCTTGTAGCGCAGACTTCGGTCTGGGTGATGCCGGTGCGGGTAGGTCGATGGAGCCAGTCGGTGACGGCTGGTCGAGATAAATGATAGGCCGGTCCGGGAAACCGGGCCGACAGAATCCGGCTTATAAATTTGTCCCGCCGAAGGCTGCCTGAGCGCAAAATAAGTTATTCATTCAAAATTGTAGTTTACTAGTTATTGTACCACACCAGTACTGTAAGCTATTGGTTCAAACAAAAAGGCCTCCGTAACCGGGCCACACACGGTTATTTGTTTTAGGCTGTTGAATTAAACCTGAGTTTTCCATGAAGAAAATTTCCCTTCTTGCATCCCTGTCGCTCTCCGCACTTACGCTGGCCCCGGGACACGCCCAGAACCGGTCGTATGAAGGAGAGTACAAGATGAACACCTGGTCTGTGACCGTAACCCCCATGCTGACCCGATTTGTGGGCGACCTGAGCCAGGGCGTCTACCGGGCCGTGCCGGAACTGGGGCCGGGCGGAAAACAGACTGCCGCCATTGGACTTTCGGTTAACAAACAACTGACCCACCTGTTCGGCGCCTCGGTCAACCTCTCGACCGGCCAGCTGCGCGACGGGAAACGCCAGATTTATAACGCGAATTTCCGCTCCGACTTCTTTCAGGGCTCCCTGACCGCCCAAATGAACCTGAAGTCACTCCTGTTTGGCACGCGGAAGCTCAAGCGCTGGAAATGGGACGTATACACCGGAATCGGCCAGATGTGGTTCGATACGCGGGTCTACGACCTGACGACGGGCAACCTCATCCGCTTCAGCAACAACCGGTTTGACTACAGCTCCCTGACAGCCGGCCGCTGGGAAGGCGACGGTTCCCGCTTTACCCGCGAAATCGTGGTGCCGCTCGGAACGGCGCTGCACTACGAACTGACGCCCCGCCTCGACCTCGGACTCGACTTTACCCTCAACAACGTCAATACCGAAAAGCTGGACATGACCGTTGGCTCGACGGACCCCAACTACAACAGCAACCCGGCCAACGTTTTCCTGTTCCGGCGCGGCGATTCCAAACTGGACAAATACGCGTCGCTGGGGCTGGCGCTGACGTATAAACTCGGCCGCAACGCGGTGCGGGTGGGCAAAGACGGCAACTACGACTTTACCAAAGGCCGGTACCACCTCCGCTGGACCGACCCGAAAGACCTCATCAAGCCGCCCTACAACCCGACGATGAACGATGCCGACTCGATTGCCAAGGCCAACATGCCGAAGCCGGTCGATCCGCGTCTGTACACCGATACGGACAACGACGGCGTGGCCGACCTGTTCGACAAGGAACCGTCTACCCCGGCGGGCAGCGTCGTTTCCGGAGCCGGTGTCGCCATGAACCTCGACAGCATCATCAGCTCGCTGCTGCGTTCGAAACTGACGCCGGAATGCGAGGCGCTGTTCAGCAATATCGAATTTGATACCGACAAGGCGACCATCCGCCCGGCTTCGCAGGAAACGCTGCGGAAAGTGATTGAACTGCTGAACGTGAAAACGAACTGCGGTATCATCCTCGTTGGTCACGCCGACTACCGCGCTTCGTACGGTTACAACGTCCAGTTGTCGAAGCGCCGGGTCGAAGCGGCCAAGCGCTTCCTGACCCGCGCCGGTCTGACCGACGCCAGCCGCGTGCTGGTAGAATATTACGGCGAATACCGCCCGGTAGCTCCCAATACGTCGGGGGATAACCTGCAGCGCAACCGCCGCGTGGAAATTCGGATCGTTCCGCAGAACATGCTGCGTTCGCCGCGCTACCAGTCGGGCTTCCGGACGGACCCGGCCGAGCCGAGATAAGCCAACTCGCTCATTCTTCGTCAGTCCCCGGTCTTCAGTCCCTTCGCCGAATTTTCCTGCGGCCGAAGAACCGAAGGCCGGGGACTGACGACTTTTTTGGCCCTATTTTCTGAGAAAAGAAAATAAAGCCGTACCTTTGCACCCGTGTTTATCCGCTACGGCGGTCCACCCGAAGGACGTGATCCTTCATGAAATGTAACTAACACAATGGCAGTTAAAATCCGTTTATCGCGTCGCGGACGCAAAAAACTGGCTATGTACGACATCGTTATAGCCGATGCCAGAGCACCACGGGATGGTCGCTTTATTGAAAAAGTGGGTTCGTACAACCCGAACACTGACCCCGCAACGGTAGTCCTGAAGGCTGACCGTGCCGTTGACTGGCTGCTGAAAGGTGCCCAGCCCACGGACACGACCCGTTCGATCCTGTCGCACGAAGGTGTCATGCTGAAAAAACACCTGCAGGTAGGTGTTCTCAAAGGAGCTATCTCGCAGGAGCAGGCAGACGCCAAATTCGACGCGTGGAAGCAGGAAAAAGAAAACCGCAAAACCGGTGTTGCTGATACGAAAGCCCAGAAGGCTGCCTCTGACAAGCAGGCTCGCCTGGAAGCTGAGCAGAAAGTAAGTGCTGCCCGTGCTGAAGCCATCGCGAAGAAAAACGCTGTCCCGGAAGAAGCTCCGGCAACAGAAGCCGCCGCTGAAGAGGCACCGGCTGCTGAAGGCGAA
Organism: Tellurirhabdus rosea; assembly: GCF_026278345.1. Classification (NCBI taxonomy): domain Bacteria; kingdom Pseudomonadati; phylum Bacteroidota; class Cytophagia; order Cytophagales; family Spirosomataceae; genus Larkinella; species Larkinella roseola. The sequence continues at coordinate 607,848 of NZ_CP111085.1, read as the reverse complement.
ACGGCCGCTGAATAAAATATTCCGGCTCGTCCGTACAAAATCGCTGACGGGGTCTGTTCCGGTTTTCGGAATGGCATCCCGTCAGTTTTTTTATAATGCTGAATGATTGAATGACTGAATGACTGATTGGCTACCTTGGGTGAAATGCTGAAAACCTACCCAGTCATTCAGTCATTCAGTCATTCAGTCATTCAAAATTCAACCACAGCTGTGACAAAAGACAACTGTTACCAACTCGGTAAGATAACCAAGACGCATGGCGTGCAGGGGGAACTGGTGTTTTTCCTGGATGTCGATGCGCCGCGCGAATATGAAGAACTGGAATCGGTGCTGATCGAGGTGCGGGGCGAACTGGTGCCGTATTTCATCGAGTCGATTTCCATTAACCGCGACCGGGCGATTGTCGCTCTGGAGGACGTGGAAACAATTGAGGCCGCCCAGAAGCTGGTCAACTGCGACCTGTATCTGCCGCTCGAAAATCTGGACCCGCTCGATGAATCGGCTTTTTATTTTCACGAAATCATCGGCTTCCGGGTGCGCGACGAACAGGCGGGCGAGCTGGGTACGGTCAAGGCCGTGTACGCGATGGCGGTGCAGGACCTGATCGCGATGGAATATCAGGGCCGCGAAGTGCTCATTCCGTCCAACAGCAGCATCGTCAAGACGGTCGACCGGACCGAAAAGGTGCTGAACGTGGCCCTGCCGGAAGGTCTGCTGGATGTGTACATGGACGAAGACGCCGATAAACCCGACCAGCCCCACGGCGACGAAGAGGACGCGGACGAGTCGGACGAAACCCGTTTTCCCGATGAGGATTGATATCATTACCTGCCTGCCCAAACTGCTCGAAAGCTTCTTTGCGCATTCCATCGTGCAGCGGGCGCAGCAGAGCGGGCAGGTGGAAGTGGTCGTCCACGACCTGCGCGACTACACGACCGATAAGCACCGGCGGGTAGACGATTACATGTTTGGCGGCGGAGCAGGTATGGTGATGCAGGTGGAGCCGATTGCCCGCTGCATCCGTGCGCTACAGGCCGAGCGGCCCTACGACGAAATCATCTACATGACGCCCGACGGCGAACGCTTCGAGCAGCGGACCGCCAACCGCCTGTCGATGGCGCAAAACCTGCTGATTCTCTGCGGGCATTACAAAGGCGTGGATGAGCGTGTTCGCGAACTGTTCATCACCAAAGAAATCAGCATCGGCGACTTCGTTCTGACGGGCGGCGAACTGCCCGCGGCCGTGGTGGCCGACGCCGTCATCCGGCTTATTCCGGGTGTCATTTCCGACGAAACCTCGGCCCTGACGGACTCGTTTCAGGACGGACTGCTCTCGCCGCCGGTCTACACGCGCCCGGCCGATTTTGAAGGACACAAAATCCCCGATATCCTGCTTTCGGGACACGAAGCAAAAATCAGCGAATGGCGCTTCGAGCAGGCACTGGAACGGACCAGAGCCAGGCGGCCGGACCTGCTGGAGGGGAATGACTGAGTGATTGAATGACTGAATGACTGAATGACTGATTGGGCTTCGCAAATGCCAAAACTGCGAAGCCCAATCAGTCATTCAGTCATTCAATCACTCAGTCATTCAGTTATTCGTTTGAATCGCCTTTTCCGCTTCGCTAAGTTCAGCAAGCATCGTTGCTTTTTCCGCCGCGTCCGTCCAGTGTGTTGTGACGAGGTTTTCGTAGTACTGAATGCCGGAAAGCAGGTTTTCGGAAAACTCCCGCAGGTAGTTCGCCCGCTTTGCGTCGTTCGGGTCGAGTTCGGCCCGTTGCTCGGCCAGGTAGCGGACGTATTGCCAGAGTTCGTTGATGAACACATGCGGCCGGTTCGGGTCGGTAATCAGGTTGGTACGGCCGTAGATGTGATCGGTCATTTCTTTCAGCGACACCACTTTTGAGAAGTAGGCAATGTTTGGACTTGGGCAGATCGTGACGGCGTTCAGCTTGTTGAGGAACGGAACGTTGTAGAGGTTGGGAGCCGCGTTGCTGAGGCCGATGCACAGACATTCTTTTTCGTAGACGGCCGCCAACTGCTTCTGCCGCTCGTCTTCGGGCATATCCAGCGCGTTGATCTGCTCGATTTTCAGCTTCTGGTACTGCTGGGAAGCCGTACAGATCGGCTCTTTCGTAAACTCCGTGTTCGTGACCAGGTGCTTTTCCGTACACGGGCTGCCCGGTTTATGGTGCCGGATGCGGGTCTGCCGCTCTCCGTCCGAGGTGGTCCCTTTCAGGTAATAAAACCGCACACCCAGCGGGGAAGCTTTGCTCAGCACCACCTGCGAGGAGTCGGCATTCCGGAGTTTTTCCAGCGTATGATCGTCTACGGTCGTAGCTTCGGGAACCAGCAGAAAAGGCGTTCCCCAGCCCGTACTGACGACGCCGTAGTGCCGGTGCAGAAAAGCGGCCTCCTCGTGGGTGCCGATGCCGCCCTGAACGGTCAGCGCAATGGGGTGCGGCTGGTCATAAACGGGCTTGTTCTTGGCCAGCAGCGTCTGGTTGTACAGCCCCGCCAGCGTTTCGGTCAGCTCGTCTTTCTTCGCTTTGAATTCTTCCAGAATCGGCCCCATCAGGTAGCCGTCGGTAGCAAAGGCGTGGCCTCCGCAGTTCAGGCCCGATTCAATGCGGAACTCACTCACCCAGATGCCTTTTTTCGCCAGATACTTCCCCTGAATCAGCGCCGAACGGTAATCGCTGACCTTGATGACTACTTTTTTGTCGAAAACGCCCCAGCCTTTGGCCTCAAATTCGGGGCATTTTTCGAGGTAATTGTACAGGCGGGGATTCAGCCCGGCCGAGAAAATGAGAGAGGAGTTGGTCAGGTCGCTTTTGGCATACCCCCGCAGGGAAGCAACCGCGTCTGAGCTGTCGGGGAGGGGAGAACCGGCCTTGTCGAGGTTGGCCTTGTCCACCTTCGTCATGATGTTGACGTCGATGCTTCCCGGCTCAATCTGCAATTTCAGGTAAGCCGCCAGTTGATCCCGTTCGTAGGCATCCACGGCTTCCTGCATCTTGCGGTACAGCTGTTTGAGGGAACTGTCGTCGGGCAGCATCTCGAAGTACTTGACCAGGTCCGAACCCGCCTCGAAAGCCGCGCTTTTCAGCTTGTCCACCTGCATCTGCACCGTCCGGTTGACCAGATTCAGGTAGTCCGTAACGCGTTTGGCGCGGTAGTCTTCTTCTTTGGGGGTAATGGGCACGTACGGCTCATTGATCTGCTGGTAATAGTATTGCCGCATCGACTCAATCAGTCGGTCTTCCACGATGGAAAGCACCGAATTGATGCCGAAGCGGGCCACTTTGATGGGGGTGTCGATGGTAAAGGCCAATCCCATCACCGGGATATGGAAACGGTGTACGGCTGCATGCATGCGCAATCAGGTTTGGACGGGAAGTCCGTCGTGGTTACAACCCGCGCAAGTTAACGCAAAACCGGAAGGCAGAATGGATGATAAATATCAGGTTGATTCAACCGCAAATCAGTAAATAGCGAATTGGCGAATAGGCTCCGCCAGGTCAAAAAACCTGAATCTGCGGAGCCTATTCGCCAATTCGCTATTCACCAATTCACTATTCAATTATTCAATGTCAATCACTTCGCCCGACTCCGGGGGAGCGTCCTGCCGGTTGCGTTCCCGCCGCTTGCGTTCCCGGCGTTCCTGCCGGAGCTGCCGCCGCGACTTGACCGTATCGGCAGGCTGCACCTGAGCGCCGCTGCCCGACTCCTCGTTCGGAGTGCTCACTTCTTCGTTGCGGTCGCGGCCGAAAAGGCGGCGGAAAACATCGTTCAGGTCGTTGCCTTCGCCGTTGGAATCCATTTCCATATCCGGTTCAAACTCCAGGCTGTCGAGGTAGAGGCTGTCGGCCGGGGCGATTTCGTAACGCAGCCCTTCGCGCACCCGCACCCCGTAAAAGCCGTAGGCGCTCGAATCCGCCGGGGTCAGGCCGCGGCGGGCCATGATTTTGCCGATCAGCCTGAAATAGCCGCGCAGATACGTCTTGACCGAACCGTCGGGATTGAAGTGGTTCAGCGCCCGTTTCGGCGAAGGCACCACATAGGCCAGAAAAATACTTTCGCCAATGTCGAGCTGCGACGGGTGCTTGGCGAAATAATACCGCGATGCCTCGCCGATGCCGTAGATATCGCGGCCCCATTCGATGATGTTCAGGTAGACCTCGTACATCCGCTGTTTGCTGACAATCCGCTGGTTTTCAATAAGCCAGACGATCAGGATTTCCTCAAATTTGCGCGAAAGCGTCTTGTTCCGGTTCAGAAAAACGTTCTTGACCAGCTGCATCGAAATGGTACTGGCTCCCCGCTTGAATTTCTTTTCCTTGTAATTGGTCGCAATCGACACCCGGAAGGCCTTTTCGTTGAACCCTTTGTGGGTGAAGAAATTATAGTCTTCGGCCGTCAGGACGGCATTGCGGATGTTGGGCGAAATGTTGTTGAAAGAAACGAAATCCGGGTTTTCCGGCCCTTCCGTCAGCGGTACGATGAACTTCCGGACCAGCTTGCCTTTTTCGTAGACCTCATGCTCGAACGGCTGGTTCATCTTGGCCAGATTGACCTTGCCGAACTGCAGGATTTTGAAGTCGTAGGGCGTCATCGTGGCGTCGAACTTCACCGAATCCGGCAGCGAACTGTCGAGGTGCAGGCGCAGGTCATACTTAAGTTTGCCCGAAACCCGGATGCCATCCAGCGACTCGAAGAGGCCCTGCGGGAAGGCGTCGAACATGGCCTGGGCTTCCTGCGGGTCCGTGTGCAGCGCCACCTCGTAGATTTTGTTCGGCGAAAGGGTGTACTTCACAAACGGCCGCGCTTCGGCCCGGCCTACCCGCACGACGGACGAACTGTCGATGCCGACGTAATTTTCGCCCACAAAAACCCGGGCATCCATCGACGCCTGCGGCACCACCACGTCGTTGAGCGCCACCGCCGGGTGGTTGATGCGCAGGTTGCGGACCGACCCGACGCCTTCGAGGTGAAACTCCCCGCCGGACCGCTCGGCTTCGCGCAGCTCGGCTCCCAGGGTGTCGGCCTGAAGTTTGAGGTCGAAGCGTTCCTGCAAATACGGAATTTCGAGCGGTTTGCCGTCGGCGTACAGTTTCACGGCCGCTTCCCGGTCGCTTCCGTCCACCTGTCCGGCGAGGTGCCAGGTCGCTTCCGTTCCGTTGACGAGGATGGTGGACGAAAGATTTTCGTCGTCGATAACCGCCGTCTGCGTCAGAAAGCTCTGGCGGCGGTTGCCGTCGGTCAGCCGAAACTCCAGATTCTGCACGTTCATGTCGTCGGGAATCTTCGACAGCACGTTGTCGACCAGATTATCCGCCAGTACTGAAAGGTCCGTGCGGCGTTTTTCTTCGGTCTGGGTCGAATCCTTCTTTCGTTTCAGCAGAAAATCGATGTTGGTCAGGCTGTCGCGGCGCACCACGTTGACGAGGCCATTCTGAAGGTTGAGGGACGAAACGGCCACCTTGCCGACCAGCAGCGGCCAGAGACTGACGCCGACTTCCACGCTGTCGATGCGCAGCAGACTGTCCCGTTCTTCGGGCACGACGGCGATGTCAGTAAACGCCACGGTGGAGAGTCCGGTGAACCGGGAGGAGCCGACCGTCACATCCAGTTTATAATCGCGTTTGGCTTTTTTGATTCCGCGTTCGAGCACGGTCTGGAGCAGGGCTTCCCGTTTTGAAAAGGCCACAGCGCCTCCTACCGCGCCAACCGCCAGTAGCCCCAGCAGAACCCAGCCGGTAATTTTGAGTACTTTTTTGGTGTTAACTTGCATTCGCCTGAAAATGAAATCGGTAGGGCTGCTGTTTCCAGTGACCCGCGCAAAAATAGCGTTTTTGACGAAAAAGCCCGGTTGAGGGCCGGAACCCTCCCGAACGGACCCTTAAAAATCCAGATGGCCGTTCCACCATTCGGTATCGAAACGGGTGCCGTAGGTTTTGTAAAATTCAATGGCCGGGGTGTTCCAGTCGAGCACCTGCCACATCATCCCGGTACAGTGGGTCCGGTGCGCTTCTTCAATAGTGGCATCGAACAGGGCCTTGCCCAGCCCTTTGCCCCGGTAACTTTCCGTGACAATCAGGTCTTCGAGATACAGCCGTTTGCCCTTCCAGGTAGAATAACGAAAATAGTACAGGGACATTCCCACAATTTTATCATCGGCTTCGGCCACGATGACGCCGTAGAGCGGATTGTCGCCGAAGCCGTCCCGGAGCATCATCTCCGGGGTATTCGAAACCTGTTCGGGCGCTTTTTCATAAACGGCAAGTTCCATCACCAGATTGTACAGCTGCGGAACATCGGCCGGGGTTGCTTTGCGGAGATTCATTGGTTTTAAGGAGCTGCCGTAAAAAGCGGAAGGGTACGCTCCGTCCGAAGCCGGTCTTTGCGTAATACTTCTCGTTTTGGCGGCAAAAAATTATCGGTTTGCAATATAACTTTCCCATTTCTCCAGCGCCGCCCGGAAGTCATCGGGCAGGTCGGAGTCGAACTGCATCCATTGTTTAGTTTTGGGATGCACAAAACCCAGCGATTTGGCGTGCAGTGCCTGCCGTGGAATGAGGTTGAAACAGTTCTGCACAAACGTTTTGTAGGAGCCGTTGGGCGTGCCCTTCCGGATCTGGTCGCCGCCGTACACGGCGTCGTTGAACAGCGGGTTGCCCAGGTACTGCATATGAGCCCGAATCTGGTGCGTGCGGCCCGTTTCGAGATTACATTGCACCAGCGAAACGTAATGCAGCGGCTTCAGGGTCTTGTAGTGCGTCACGGCATGTTTCCCGTAAGAGCCGTCGGGATAGATGGCCATAACCTTGCGGTCGCGGGGCGAGCGGCCGATATGGCCCGTAATGGTGCCCTCGGCTTCCTTCGGCTCTCCCCAGACCAGCGCGTAGTAGGTCCGCTCGATGGTGTGCTCGAAAAACTGCCGGGCGAGATGCGTCATGGCGTATTCCGTCTTGGCAATAACCAGCAGGCCGGAGGTGTCCTTGTCGATGCGGTGCACCAGCCCCGGCCGGGCCTCGCCGTTGCGGTGGGTCGGCAGGTTCTGGAAATGGTACACCAGCGCGTTGACGACCGTCCCGTTCCAGTTGCCGTGGGCCGGGTGGACCACCATCCCGGCGGGTTTGTTCAGCACCAGCACGTCTTCGTCTTCAAAAACAATGTTCAGCGGAATGTCTTCCGGGACAATATCGGTATCGCGCGGCGGGTGCGGCAGCGAGACGGTGATGACATCCAGTGGCTTGATTTTATAACTCGCCTTCACCGCCTTGTCGTTGACCTTCACGGCCTCCGTGTCGATGGCGTTCTGGACTTTGGTCCGGGTGGCGTTGGGGATTTTTTCGGTCAGAAAGCGGTCGAGACGCATCAGGCCCTGGCCCTTGTCGGCCACGATGCGGTGGTGTTCGTATAACTCGTCTTCGTCGGGTTCCGGGCCGGTCAGTTCGTTGTCCCGGTTATCGGACGTATCTTGCAACATTCTGCAAAAGTACGAATGTTACCAGACTTCTTCGCAACCGCCGCGCCTTCCCGGCTTCAGTTCCTTCCGGACCCGTTCCCGGAGCCGGTTCCCATCGCCCTGTATCTCAAGCGCGACGACGAACTCCACCCGGCCGTGTCGGGCAACAAATGGCGGAAGCTAAAGTATAACCTCCTGGAAGCCCGGCGACTGGGGCACGACACATTGCTGACCTACGGCGGGGCGTATTCCAACCACATCCACGCGCTGGCCGCGGCCGGGCAGGTGTTTGGCTTCCGGACCATCGGCGTCATCCGCGGCGAAGACCACCGGGAACGGGACACGCCGACGCTGGCCTACGCCCGCGCGCAGGGCATGCACCTCCATTTTGTAAGCCGTGCGCAGTTCCGGGACAAAACAGGAGCCGGTTTTCAGGAAAGTCTCCGGCAGCAATTCGGGCGGTTCTACAACGTTCCCGAGGGTGGCACCAACGCGCTGGCCGTGCAGGGCGTGGCCGAAGTCGTGGCCGAAATCAGGGCGCAACTGGGCCGGGAACCGGATTACCTCTGCTGCCCGGTGGGGACGGGCGGAACGTTGGCGGGGCTGGTTTCCAGCAGAACAGGAGCCACCCAAATTCTCGGTTTTGCTGCTTTAAAAGGGCTGCAAACCCTGGAAGCGGTCGCAGATCCTTCCCGCGGTTTGGCCCAGGCGCAGATTTTATTTCAGGAGACGATTGACGATCAGAAAACCGGTGAACCGCTGAAAAGGTCTGCGACCACTTCCAGGGTTCTGACCGGCTACCATTTTGGCGGCTACGCCCGGACCACGCCCGAACTGCTCCAGTTCATCCGGCAGTTTGAGGCCCGGACCGGCGTCCGGATTGAGCAGGTGTATACCGGAAAAATGCTCTACGGCATTTATGACCTGGCCCGGCAGGGTTTTTTCCCCGACAAGGCCACGGTGGTTGCCCTGCATACGGGCGGATTGCAGGGGAGGAGCGGGGAACTGGAACTGTTTCCCGCGGATTGACGGGTTCTCGCAGATTAGCGCGGATTTTTAGCGCAGATATTCGCAGAAAAATCCGCGCTAATCTGCGAGAACCATAAACTGCGCCGTGGCGTAAGACTTCCCCGAACCAGTACTGGGGACACAATACGGGAAATTGTGGCTTATTTCTTGCTTCATTCTAGCTATGTTCAAACAGTATTTAACATAAAATTTACTTATACAACAGATTGAATACCCCTGAAATAGCTTGACACCAACCATGTAAGGCTATGAAGCCGAGAAGCCTTTATATTTAACGCACAAATACAAAGTATACACATGGAGAAAATAACTGAACAGACACTTTTAAACTTTTATAATGATACATTAAATAAGTGTGGTATATTCTTACTTAAAGAAGATGACGAAACAATTGAGTACTGTATTTATGAAGATTTTGATATTGGAATTCATTCCTTTTTTCATATAAATAATTTGCAAAGGCTTTATAATAGCAATTTAATCAGTTTAGAAAAATTAAATGAGAGTGTGTTGTTACGAAGTAAAGTAATTAATTTGCAAAACAATGATGAATGGGGCTTTGAGCATTTTAAAACTTCTAAAAGATGGAAAGAGATAATGATATTATCAGACAAGATAAAATCTATCGTCTAGTAGATATTTAGTTTTCCATAATATTTATAGAAAACTAATTTCAAGTAAAAACTTATAAAAAGCTTTTCAGTCAACATAAGATTAGTGGCTGTTGCAAAAGTCGATAAGCTACTAACTACAGGTTAGTAAGCTAGGAAGTAAGGCCGCTACACCGTTGATTTAGAAACTCAGTAGGCCCCAACTTCCTATATTCTGGACTTTTGCAACAGCCATATTAGTTATAAAACAGATCTATGTAAAGTACAATAAACTGCCCTACAGTAAGTTAATACTATTCCTAGACCTGTTTTATAACTAATGTTATGTTATTCGACTATTCCGTTATTGATGATGCTAAGTTTATATTAGTCAAATTGAAGTAATGCAAAAATTGGTACAGTTCGTCTGCCAAGAAAGTTTTTCAATCCTTTGAAAGGTACATGGGGTAAAAATTACCCGTTCTTTTGGCATCCAACCGGCCTACAATCACTTCTATCGAGCTTTTACTGAGCTCAAGGTTAGGTCTTAAATGAACATGTTCTCTAGCTCCTATTGGCAGGTCATTTATTGTATCTTGATTTAAATCGGCTAGTTGTATCAAGAGATTAGCCAATGATTTCAGGCCTTCCGGATCTCCATGAATCAAGATTTCTTGCCATTTAGTTATTTCACCTTTGTTTTCATCTTCATTATGGACAACAATCATATCAAGATGGCCTTTAATCTCAAACTTGAATTTGTTCATTATTCTAAAGGCTTATGTAAAAATTGCACCAGTAAGAAAAGCTTTTTGAACACTAGAAAGTAATTTGAACCTTTTCCAAGCTTGTTGTATAAGTGCACTTATATTAACTAAGTTATGAAATATGTTCTTCAAGCACTCTAATTGCTTTTTTAATATAGCTCCTCTTGATCTTATCCTCCTGACTAGAAAAATCGCGCTTCAATATGTCTAATGCCAGGAGAATTTTATAATTATCGGTATGAGTAGGTAAATCCTCAAATAGCATCAAAACCATTAAAGTTGCCTCGTAGCTTCCTTTGTCAACTACCCGAGCTAATTCCGATAGGATTGACGAATAATCAAGGTGCCTCAAGGCATAAATCAAGGTGCCAGCGCACGAAAGTAGACTTTCATCCTGCAAGAGCTTAGAGACGACAGGCACTAGCTCAATCACATGCAAATCGCTTAAAGCCATTGCTGATGCGTTTCGAATAGAAGCATCCTGAGTACTGGCTAATATGTCAAGCAATAAAGGAGTAGCCTCCACCTTCTGTTCAACCTTTATGTCTTTTACAGCAGCTAGAACAGTGTTCTTATCTTGAGAAGTTAGCCGTTGTTTGGAGACTGCTCGCTGAACTGTGTCAGGCCACAGGGTGAATAGAAGGAAAGAAAAGCCTACATTCACAACTATGACCGACCAATTCGATTTTGAGGCCTTCAAACAGGCCGCCATCAAGGGCCTTTACGAAGGTAAACCCCTGACGGGAGAGAACGGTTTGTTTGCGCCTCTGCTGAAGCACTTTTTAGAGTCCGCTTTGGAAGGGGAAATGGATAGTCACCTCGCCCAGACTCGGCAGGTAGAACAGAACCGACGTAACGGCAAGACAACCAAGCGCGTCAAAAGCAGTGCCGGTTTGCTAGACTTACAGACGCCCCGCGACCGTACGGGTAGCTACCAGCCTCAGCTTGTGCCCAAGCGCCAGGTAGTACTCACACCCCAACTTGAGCAGAAGGTATTATCACTCTACAGCGTGGGTAACAGCTATGCCGACATCAGCCAGCACTTGCAGGAGATGTATGGCTACGCACTCTCCGACAGCGAGTTAACGGCCATTACTGACAAAGTCATTCCTGCTATGCGGGAGTGGCAGAACCGGCCTTTGGAGAGCCTATATACCCTGGTCTGGCTCGATGGTATTTATTACAAAGTGCGCCACGAGGGGCGTGTGGTAAGTCGGGTGCTCTACAGCGTGATCGGCCTGAATCTGTCAGGCAAAAAGCAGGTGTTGGGCATTTATACAGCAGAAACCGAGTCAGCCAAGTTCTGGCTTTCGGTGCTCACCGACCTCAAACAGCGGGGTGTAGAGGACCTGTTGATCACATGTGTGGACGGCCTAAAGGGCTTCGATGTGGCCATCAACAACGTTTACCCAGCCGCCACCGTCCAGCTTTGTATTGTCCATCAGCTACGCAATTCTTTCCGCTTCGTACCCGATAAGTTGCTCAAAGACTTCGCTAAAGATCTTAAGACGGTCTATCAGGCTCCAGACCGGGAGCAGGCCATGGAAAACTTACTACTGGTACAGGAGCGATGGGGCGGTATGTACCCCAAAGCCGTTCAACCGTGGCTCGACAAATGGGAATTACTCTCGCCCTTTTTCGACTATCCGCCTGCTATTCGCAAGGTAATGTATACGACCAATACGGTAGAGGGCTACCATCGTCAGTTACGCAAGGTTACCAAAACAAAAGGAGCTTTCAGCTCGGATGTTGCCCTGCAAAAATTAGTCTATTTGACGGTTCAAAACCTGCAAATCAAATGGGAAACGACCACCTACAACTGGAAGGAAGTCGTCAACCAGTTTAGTATTATCTTTGAAGAACGCATCAAACAACATCGCTTCGACTAGAACCCTAGGCTGACACAGTTCAGCAAGCACTCCCGTTGTTTGATGTTGTCCAATGCTCCAAATCTGTTGTATAAGTAAATTTTATGTTAACTACTGTTTGAACACAGTTAGAATGAAGCAAGAAATAAGCCACAATTTCCCGTATTGTGTCCCCAGTACTAGGTCATCATGCCACTCGGTGGCTTGGCTTATTTAGCCACCGTGCACATAGACAGACGCTTACTTAACAGACGCTTACTTAATTATAGGCTAAATTCTAATCAAGCTCCAATCTCCTAACCTATTTTTATTCCTCCAGTTCGCCATTCGGCTCATCACCTGCAATCCGGTAATCAGGAATCTTCAGCCGTACGTCCTGCTTCTCCTTCTGGTTCAGATACTGAATACCCAGCCACTTGAGCATGGCGTCCGAGCGCTCGTAAAATTCTCTACCTCGTGAAAATCAATGCCTTTTGTCGTGTTGAAGGGCACCTTCTCCTTGCGCTTGTAGCCGATGGCGCGGTTGATCTGCTGTTGCCGGACTGCTATAGTTGGCCGCGTTGAGCACTTTGGCGTGCTGCAGGCCATTAGCTCGCGGAAAATACCGTTGCAATACGGTTTCTCGCAGATTTCCGCAGATTCCCGCAGATGTTTGCAAAACAATCTGCGGGAATCTGCGCTAAAAATCTGGGGAAATCTACGAGAACCAATCAATCCAGCGCATTCAGCCCCGCCGGGTGCTGCTCAGGCACGTCCGGTTCCGCAATAAAATGGGAAACTGTCGGACGGTCGGGACCGGAATGGTATTGCAGAACGGCTTCCTGAATGCGCAGATCTTCTTTGGTAAACCGCTGGTGCTGCCGGAGGTGTTCGCCCCAGGAAGCGACGGTAAAAAGCTCGACCTGCCGGAGAGGGTTTTTCGGATCGGCAAAAATACCGCCCCGCAGGGCACCGTCGCGGCGGCGCAGTCGCTGAAATTCCTCCATCGCCCGCAGAAAATCGGGCAGTACGGCCGGTTCCACCCGGTACTCGACCATCACGACCACCGGCCCGCGGTCGTGCGGAATGCTATCGCTGATGGGCGGATGCGGCTTGTCGCGGGCGGGTGTCAGGTCCAGTTTATCGGCAATGGGCAGTCGGAACGGAATCGCCAACAGCGTCGCCAATAGCAGCCAGCCCCCCGCAAGGAGCAGGGCCGCCGGAATACCGTAATGCGCCGAAACCCAGCCCCAGAGCACACTGCCCAGCGCCATTCCGCCCTGAAAAACAAGCAGGTAAATGCTCAGCACCCGGGCCTGTACCCATTTGGGCAGGTGAAGCTGCATCGACACGTTGAGGCTGGTCATAACCAGCAGCCAGGCCATGCCGCCCACAAACATGACCGGGTACAGCAACAGCACCGACGGAGCCAGGGCCAGAGCGGCATTAACACCGGCAAACAGCACAAAGGCCGTCACGACCCGCTGGTCCGGATTCTTCCAGCGTTCGTTGATGCGGTTGACCAGCAGCGCCGCCGTAACCGCCCCGGCCCCGAGCCAGGTCAGCAGGAGGCCGTACGTGCCCGAATCGGCCCCGAGCCGCCGGGCCACCACCAGCGAAAGCAGCGCCCACATGGCACTGGCCCCGAGGGTGAAGGAAAACGCCCGGATCAGAATGGCGTGAAGCGAGGGCGAAAAACGGACATATCGAATGCCCGCCGCCAGCGCCGTAAAAAAGTCCTCGACCGGAGCGTTGCTGGTCACGGCTTCCCGCTTCCAGCCCCGAATCACGAAAAAGGTGCCGACGAAGGAGACGCCGTTCAACAGAAAGACAAACGCCGGGGAGTACCAGGCGATGATGAGGCCGCCCAGCGCCGGACCGATGGCCCGCGACAGGTTGATACTGATGCCGTTGAGAGTCAAGGCGTTGGGGAGGATGTGGCGCGGCACCACTTCGGGCGTGATGGCCTGCCAGGCCGGAGCGTTCAGGGCGGCACCGATGCCCAGCAGAAACGTAAAGCCCAGAATCGATTCGGCGCTGGCCCAGCCCTGGAGAGTCACCAGACCCAGCACCAGGGCGACTACGGACATAAACCCCTGCGTGAGCATCAGCAGTCGGCGCCGGTCGAAAAGGTCGGCCAGCGCACCAGCCGGAACGCTCAGCAGAAAAACGGGGAGGCTGGTGGCGGTTTGCATCAGGGCCACCAGCACCTGCGAAGTCGAAAGGGTCGTCAGGAGCCAGACGCCCGCCATGTTCTGCATCCACGTCCCGACGTTGGAAACGAAAGCGGCGAGCCAGATGGCCCGAAACATCGGGATGCTAAACGCCGACCAGAGAGAAGCCGGAGCAGGAGGCGTATTCTTAAGCGTATCGGAGGAGGAAGTCATGAAAAATTGAAACGTTAAGCCATCTTTCAAACCTGAATCGGGAAAGATTGTTGTGGAGTAGACAGGCCGGGCAAGTGGCTTCTTTTACCGGAAAACCAAAGCCCGGTTCGCCCAACAGACCGGTCCCGCAAACCGAAGACCGATTCAACCCATCAATCCATCAACCAATCAACCCATCCATTTATGGAATACCGCAAACTCGGAGACACCGACCTGAATCTTTCCGTCATCACCTTTGGCGCATGGGCCGCCGGAGGCTGGATGTGGGGCGGCACCGAACGCAATGACGCCATCGCCGCCATCCGGACCTCCTACGAACTGGGAGTTACCTCCATCGACACCGCGCCGGTCTACGGCATGGGCGCCAGCGAGGAAATCGTCGGGGAGGCCATCCGCGACCTGCCCCGCGACCAGGTGCAGATCCTGACCAAATTCGGCATGCGCTGGGACACGACGCAGGGAACGCTGGCGTTCAACACGAAGAACAACGACGGGCAACCGACCGACATCTACCGCTTCGCCAGCCGCGAGGGCGTCATGAAGGAGTGCGAAGAGAGCCTCCGCCGCCTCAAAACCGATTACATCGACCTTTATCAGATTCACTGGCCGGACGTGACCACGCCCATCGCCGAAACGTTTGAAGCCGTCGAGCGACTCATCGAGCAGGGTAAAGTCCGCTATGCCGGGGTCTGCAACTACAACGCCGCCCAGATGCAGGAAGCGGGCCAGACCGTCAAACTGGCTTCCAACCAGGTGCCCTACAGCATGGTTCGCCGGGATATTGAGGCGGAAGTGGTGCCGTATTGCCAGCAGTCCGGACTGGGCATTCTGGCCTACAGCCCGCTGGAGCGGGGACTGCTGACGGGCAAAATCCGGCCGGGTCACCAGTTTGCGGAAGGCGACCACCGCGCCGGCTGGCGGTATTTTCAGGAACCTAATCTGAGCCGTACGAACGAGATGCTGGACAAAATCCGGCCGCTGGCCGACGAAAAAGGCGTGCCGCTGAGCCAGCTCGTGCTGCGCTGGACGCTCGAACGGCCGGGGATCACGATTGCCCTCGTAGGCGCCCGAAATGCCGAACAGGCCACCCAGAACGCCCGAGCCGCCGAGGTGAAACTGACCGCCGAAGAACGGGATCTGATCACCCGACAGGTCGAAGAACTTGAATTGGCCGTTCCCTAATATACGCGTCCAATCGCTCAAAAAATAGGAAATCTACCGCTTAAATATAGTTGCGGCCTTATGGAAAGAGCGAACACCGAACTGGACGACCAGTTGCACTGGTACAAGGATGCCATCATTTATGAATTGCACATTAAAGCGTTCCGCGACAGCAATGGCGACGGAATCGGCGATTTTCAGGGCTTGCTCGAAAAGCTCGATTATTTGCAGGAACTGGGGGTAACGGCGGTCTGGGTACTGCCGTTTTACCCGTCCCCGCTCAAGGACGACGGCTACGATATTGCCGATTATTACAGCATCAACCCGTCGTACGGGACCATTGAGCAGTTTCAGGAGTTTCTGCGCGAGGCCCACAACCGGAACCTGAAAGTCATCACCGAACTGGTCATCAACCATACGTCCGACCAGCACCCGTGGTTTCAGCGGGCCCGGCGCGCGCCGAAAGGGTCGCCGGAGCGGGATTTTTACGTCTGGACCGACAACCCGTCGCAGTGGAAAGACGTCCGGATCATTTTTCAGGACTTCGAAGCGTCGAACTGGACCTGGGACCCCGTAGCGGAACAATACTACTGGCACCGGTTTTTCTACCACCAGCCGGACCTGAATTACGACAATCCGCTGGTGCAGGAAGAGATTTTCCGGATCATCGATTACTGGTGCGCGATGGGCGTCGATGGCTTCCGGCTGGATGCCGTGCCGTACCTCTACGAACGGGAAGGCACCAACGGCGAAAACCTGCCCGAAACGCACGCTTATCTCAAAAAACTGCGGGCGCATGTCGATGAGAAATTTCCCGGCACCGTTTTTCTGGCCGAAGCGAACATGTGGCCGGAAGACTCGGCTTCGTACTTTGCCAACGGCGACGAGTGCCACATGAACTACCATTTCCCGGTCATGCCGCGGATGTTCATGGCCGTGCAGATGGAAGACCGCTACCCGATTACGGATATTTTCGACCAGACGCCCGACATTCCGGAGACCTGCCAGTGGGCCATTTTTCTGCGGAACCACGACGAACTGACGCTGGAAATGGTGACCGACGAGGAGCGGGATTACATGTACAAAATGTACGCCCGCAACCCGAAGGCCCGCATCAATCTGGGCATCCGGCACCGGCTGGCCCCGCTGATGGACAACGACCGCCGGAAGATCGAACTGCTCAACAGCCTGCTCTTTTCGCTGCGCGGAACGCCGGTGCTGTACTACGGCGACGAAATCGGCATGGGAGACAACGTGTACCTGGGCGACCGCGACGGCGTCCGGACGCCCATGCAGTGGTCCCCCGACCGGAACGCCGGGTTTTCGGGCACCAACCCGCAGAAGCTGTATCTGCCCGTCATTCTGGACCCGCAGTATCATTACGAGTCGGTCAACGTGGAAGTGCAGCGGCAGAACACCTCTTCGCTCTGGTGGTTTACGCGCCGGATGATCACGATGCGGAAACGCTATAAGGCGTTCGGCCGCGGCGATCTGCGCTTCCTGAATGCTGAAAATCCGAAAGTGCTGGCCTACACCCGCTGCTACCGGGACGAAACGCTGCTGATTGTCGTCAACCTGTCCAAGTACTCGCAGGCGGCGGAAATTGATCTGGAAGAATTCAAAGGCTACATCCCCGTCGAAGCGTTCAGCAAAAACCGGTTTCCGCTGATCCGGCAGGGGCAGCCTTACGTCATGACGCTGGGGCCGTACGATTACCAGTGGTTTGTGCTCGAAAAAGCGCATTCGGACGCCGATACCCAGATGCAGGTTCCCGTTGTGCAGGCCACGCGCTGGGAAGACCTGACCGAGGGCACCCTCCGGGCCGGGCTGGAAACCCGGATTCTCCCGGCTTACCTGGCCCGCATGCCGTGGTTTATGGGCGGCCAGAAAACGGTGAACGACATGACGATTGCCGAGGTGGTGCCCATCGCGCTGGCCGACCGTCCGGCGTTTCAACTGCTGGTCGAAGTGGCGTACGAGCGCGGTTTGCCCGAACTGTACCAGCTGCCGGTCGTTTTTGTGGGCGAATCGCAGGGCGACCAACTGACCGAGAACTGCCCGCAGGCCGTGATCGCGCGGCTACAGATGGGGGAAGAGACCGGTTTGCTGGTCGATGGCCTGTACGTGCCGGATTTCCAGCGGACGCTGTTCGACCAGCTCGTCAATAACCAGCGGATCACGACCCGGACCGGCAGTCTTTTCTTCTCCGGCAGTCAGACGATGGCGCAGTATCTGGCCGAAAACCCGACCGTCCGAACGCGGATTCACACTTCCGAACCGGGGTACACGTCGCTGGCGCTCGATTCGGCCTTTGTGCTGAAGCTGTTCCGTAAAGTGGAACGGGGCGTGCAACCGGAACTCGAAATCTCGCGGGCGCTGACCTGGGAGCGTTCTTTCGAGCAGGTGCCCACGCTGGTCGGAACGGTGGAGCTTCGGCTGGATAAGGACAATCTGGTGTTGGGTGTGGTGGAGGAATACGTCGAGAATCATGGCGATTCGTACGGCTACCTTTATGAGCGGGTCAACAACTACATCGAGCGGATTCTGGCCCGGGACCCGCTGCCGGCCTACGAAAAGCGGGGCACCCTGACCCGGCCCGTGGGCTACGACGAACTGCCGGATGATCTGCAGGACCTGCTGGGCGGACCGGCGGCCGAACACGCGCAGCTGATCGGCCGCCGGACGGGCGAAATGCACCTGGCCCTGGCGGCGGTGGACAACCGGGATTTCAGGCCGGAGGAGTTTTCGCTGCATTACCAGCGCTCGCTGTACGCGGGCATGCAGTCGCTGGTGCGGGAGGCGTTTCAGCGGCGCGATTTAAGTGCTGTGACCGACAGCATGCGGTCCGACCTGGCGCTGCTGATGACCCGAAAGGCCGAAATCCAGGAGTCGTTGAAGCGGATTTATGCCAAAAAGCTGGATGCGGTCAAGATTCGCATTCACGGCAATTATCACCTGGGGCAGCTTCTGCAGACGGGCAAGGACGTCATTATCCGGGATTTTGGTGGCGAGCCGGCCCGGCCTTACAGCGAGCGGCGTATCCGGCGGTCGCCGCTGCGGGATGTGGTGGGCATCATCCGGTCCATCTATTACGTGGCCTACGACGCCTTTTCGCAGACCGTGCAGACGACGCCTGAACGGATTCCCGAGATTCTGCCGATGGCCCGGCTCTGGACGCATTACATGACGGGCTTTTTCCTGAAAGCTTACTACGAAACGGTCGCTGACAGCCTGTTCCTGCCTTCGGATGAAGAGGACCTGCGGGTAATGCTGGAAACCTACCTGCTGGAAAACGCGCTCGACGACCTGCGAAAAGAGCTAACCACCCAGCCCGAACGCGCCCTGGTGCCGATGATGGTGGTAAATAAGATCGTTTAAGGGTTTATGGTTTATAGTTGCTTCGCAAGGCTTGGGAATGGCGGAGCAACTATAAACCCTAAACTATAAACTAAGAACCCTAAACCTTACTTAAAACTCCCCCTCAAATTATTATACAGCGTTTTCTGGCTCCAGTACCCGCTGGCGATGAGGCGTCGGACGCTGAGCATGGGGTTTTCTTCATCCCGTTTTTTCTCCGAAAGCTGATAGGCCGTCAGGTAGCCGCGTTTTTTCAGTTCGACTGTTGCTTCGTGGTTCCAGAGGCCAAACGGGTAGGCGAAATGCCGCACCGGCTTGCCGGTAATTTCTTCCAGTTTTTTGGTGGGTTCTTCGATCTGTTCCACCCAGTCTTTGGCCTCGTACTTTT
Source organism: Tellurirhabdus rosea (assembly GCF_026278345.1). Taxonomy (NCBI): domain Bacteria; kingdom Pseudomonadati; phylum Bacteroidota; class Cytophagia; order Cytophagales; family Spirosomataceae; genus Larkinella; species Larkinella roseola. The sequence goes on along the minus strand of NZ_CP111085.1, from coordinate 588,851 downwards.
TCACGTTGTGGTGGTCCCAGGTGTGGCAGCCGATGGTATGTCCCTTGTCGGCCAGCTCCTTGATCTGGGCTTTGTCGACATACGGCTGTTTGCCCCGGCGTCCGATGGCGACCGTCATGATGAAAAAGGTACCGCGAAAGCCGTGCTTTTCGAGTTCTTTGGCGGCAATTTCGTAGTGTTCCAGCGTGCCGTCGTCAAAAGTGAACATGATCGGCTTTTCGGGCAGGGCCGCGCCGGTTGCCAGATAGGCGTACAACTGGTCGGGCGTGATGGAGTGGTAGCCGCTGTCGGCCAGCATCTTCAGCTGCTGCTGGAACGCATCGGTCGGGATGATGTAGTCTTTGGCCGACTTCGAATCGCTGGCCCGCCACGGACGAATCTGGTGGTAGCACAGGATGGGCACCTGTTTCCGGCTCAGAATCGTGGCGGCATCGGCAATCCGTGAAGCGTCGATTTTGGTGGGGTCTGCCGCCGGGCCGGGGGGCGTCGTGACCGCCGCGGCCGCTTTCACGGGGGCGGAAATGGGAGACTCTCCAGTGGTTTTTTCGGTGGTTTTAGATTCCGAAGTGCAGGCGACAGCCATTGTCGCCAGAAGCGCAAGCGCAAGGGGGGAAAACGTACGGGTCATTTTTTGAAAGGTTCCTAACGGCCACTACCGGACAACACGCGTTGAGTGGTTACGGAAGCAAGATACGTATTTTAGCCAAAAAGAACTCCGCGGCGACCCGCCCGTCCGATAAATTAGCCCACGGATTTATCCGTGGGAACAGATCCCACGCACGAACCATGAGGCCGGTTTACCGGACGGGCCGGGGTCACGAAGCCGAGGGAGTTCGCGGCGAACCGTTGATCTTTCGCACAAACTTCATCCCCCGCGTCGCAATCACCCAGCCGACAAACGCCAGCAGCGCGATCACCAGCACCGCCGTCAGCAGAGGGACCAGGATCGCCATGAACGACAGCCCGAACGAAAGCAGGTTTTCCGTGGTAGACACGACCGGATTGCCCAGTCCGCCCGTCGTGGTGGACGAGCCGAGCCGCAGCATGCTGGTTCCCGCCTGGATGAGTCCGGCCGCGCCGCCGCCCGCAATGAGGCCGAGGCCCCATTTGAGCGCTGGAACGTCCACGTCCACCACCGAGGTCGTCAGCACCGTTCCGGCGGCGAAGGCGAGCGGCGTGGCGATGGTGTCGAGGGCGTTGTCCAACCAGGGAATGTAATAGGCACCGATTTCGAGGATGGTGGCGGTGGCGAAAAGCATCAGGGCCGGAAAGGTGCTCATCCATTCAAAACCCGGCGAGGTGTCCATCCAGCCGATGCGCTGCGCCAGACAAGCCACCAGAAGCGGCACAAAAACCCGAAAACCGGCACAGGCACTCAGGGCCACTCCCAGACACAAGCTTATAATCCATTCCATAAAAGGAAGTTATGAGTTAAGAGTTATGAGTGAAAAGTTTGCCTGTACCGAAGCGGAGCAGGATGCGTCGCTTGGTACAACAGTAAGTTTAGCAAAGAATATTAACTCATAATTCATAACTCTAAACTCATAATTGAAAATTTGTGTTAGAACAGACACCTTCCAACTGACTTTTTTCGTGAATCAGGAAACCAAAAGCGGGCAGATATTCGACTGGATTACCCTCCGGCGACTTTTTTCGTTTCTCAAACCCTATCGTTTTCAGTTCGTTAGCCTCGTTGCGGTCATCCTCGTCAGTGCCACGCTGGCCCCGCTGCTGCCGCTGCTGATTCGTTACACCATCGACAACAAAATTGCCTCCGGCGACTATAACGGCCTGACCCTCATGATGCTGGCTATGGTCGGGGTGCTGGTCGTGCAGGCCGTCGTTCAGTTCCTGAATACTTATTTATCGGGCTGGCTGGGGCAGCACGTGATTCGCGACATCCGGGTTCAGCTCTACGCCAAGGTCCTACAACTCCGGCTCAAATTTTTCGACAATACCCCCATCGGGCGACTGGTCACCCGCACTATTTCGGACATTGAAACCCTGGCCGACGTCTTTACGGAAGGCATGGCGGCCATCGCCGGGGATTTGCTGCAGCTGATTCTTATCATCGGCGTGATGTTTTATACCGACTGGCGGCTTTCGGCCATCAGCCTGTCCATGATTCCGCTGATGCTGCTGAGCACGTATATTTTTAAGGAAAAAATCAAGGATTCGTTCAACGAGGTGCGCGTGGCCGTGGCGAACCTCAACTCGTTTGTGCAGGAACACATCACCGGCATGAACATCGTGCAGATTTTCGGCAGCGAGAAGATTGAGTCGGTCAAGTTCCGCGAAATTAACCAGCAGCACCGGAAAGCCAACATCCGGTCCATTCTGTACTACTCGGTTTATTTCCCGGTGGCCGATATTCTGTCGGCGGCGGCCACGGGCCTGGTCGTCTGGTACGGCGCCCGCGAAATTCTGAACCAGGAAGTGACGTTCGGGACCGTAACGGCCTTCATCATGTTCATCAACCTCTTTTTCCGGCCGATCCGGATGCTCGCCGACCGCTTCAACACCCTCCAGATGGGCATTGTCAGCACCGACCGCATTCTTAAACTGCTCGACAGCGACGAATTTATTCCCAACACGGGCACCTACGTACCGGAGCGGCTGAAAGGCGATGTGGAGTTCAGAAACGTCTGGTTTGCCTACAACGAGGAAGATTACGTCCTGAAAGACATTTCGTTTTCGGTGAAGGAAGGCGAAACGGTCGCATTTGTCGGGGCGACGGGCGCGGGCAAATCGTCCATCATCAATCTGCTGAGCCGCTTTTACGAAATCAACAAGGGGCAGATTTTCATCGACGGCCACGAAGTCCACGAGTTCGAGCTGGGCGCGTTGCGCCGCAACATTGGGGTGGTGTTGCAGGACGTTTTTCTGTTTTCGGACACCATCGAAAACAACATTACGCTGGGCGACAAGCGCATCAGCCGGGAAACCATCGTTGAAGCCGCCAAACTGGTCGGCGTGCACGACTTCATCGAACGGCTGCCGGGCGGCTACGAGTACAATGTGCAGGAACGGGGCTCCACGCTGTCGGTCGGGCAGCGGCAGCTGATTTCGTTCGTGCGGGCGATGGTGCATAACCCGCGCATCATCGTGCTCGACGAAGCCACCTCGTCGGTCGATACCGAAACGGAGGAAATGATCCAGGAGGCCATCCGGAAACTGATGAAGGGCCGCACGGCCATTGTCATCGCCCACCGTCTCAGCACCATCCGCGAAGCCAGCAACATCATCGTTGTGGACAAGGGCCGCATCATGGAACAGGGCACCCACGAGAGCCTGCTCCAGCACGAAGGCTTCTACGCCAACCTGTACCGGATGCAGTACAAGGAAGTCATCAGCTAACGGATGGGACGGTCAGCGTCCCATCCATTTTTTAAAATCACTCACTTTTTCCCGGCTGACCAGCGCCTCCTTGTCAAAAACGGGTTTCAGCGTCAGCGACAGGCGGTTGCCGAAATAAGGCTGCATCTGCTCCACGGCCCGGTGGGTCAGGATGAGGCCGCGGTTGATGCGGAAGAAATTGGTCGGATTGAGGGCGTCGGCCAGTTCGTCGAGCGTATAATCGACCAGGAACTTCTGATTCTGCCAGGTTTTGAAAAAACTGAACCCGTCTTCGGTGTAGAAATAGGCAATCTCACCCACTTCCACTGACAGCAGCCGTTGCCCCTGACGGACCAGAAACCGCTGGCGGTAGTCCTTCGGTGCCTGCTGGCGTTGCAGTTCCTGCAGGAGTTTGTCGAGGTTGGGCAGGGCGGTCGTTCCGGCCGGTTTGGTGCCCCGGAGGTCCCGGAATTTCTTCAGACTCCGCTGCAAATCTTCTTTCAGAATCGGTTTCAGCAGGTAATCGATGCTGTTCACCTTAAAAGCCTGGAGGGCGTACTCGTCGTAGGAAGTCGTAAAAATGACGCCGCTGTTGACTTCGGTGCGCTCGAAGATTTCGAAGCTCTGCCCGTCGGCGAGTTCAATGTCCATAAAGATCAGGTCCGGGGCGGGGCGGTTGGAGGCCCGGTTGGACTCCAGCCAGTCCACGGTATCTTCGATACTGGCGGTTACGCCGACCACGTCCAGGGAATTATCAACTTCGGCCACCAGTTTCTGCAGCTTCCGGACGGCCAGTTCTTCGTCTTCAACAATCAGTACGTTCATAATCTCACGGGAGGGATAAGGGGTAAAGTTACACTGAAAAAGCCATCATCTTTCGAAATGACCGGTTCCTTTTGGGAGAGCAGCCGGTACTTGGCGGCAATGTTGGTCAGGCCGACCTGGCCGGGGGCTTCCAGTCGACGGTCGGCTGCGCCGGTCTTGGGCTGAAGATTGTTTTTGACCCGGAGCCGCCCGTCCACCGGAGAGACGCTGATGCTGATCATCAGCGGCCGGCTGGCCAGAATGACGTTGTGTTTCACGGCGTTCTCCACCAGCATTTGCAGCGTCAGGGGCGGGAGGCGGTGGTTCAGCGACGTGGTCGGAATGTCCGTCAACAGATTGATGCCGGTCCGGTAACGGGTTTTCAGCAAGTGAAAATACGAATCGATAAAGTGGAGTTCGGCCCGGAGCGTGGTCAGCTGGCAGTCCTCGCTGCCTTCGTCTCCGCCGTCGGGCGGGCGGTTGGTCTGCAGGAGGTAGCGGTACACATTGGCCATCTCGTCCACAAAAATCTCCGCCTGTTCGGGGTCGTCGGCAATCAGGGACGAGAGCGAGTTAAGGCTGTTGAATAGAAAATGCGGATTGACTTGGTTTTTGAGACTTTCGTACTGGCTTTGCAGATTTTCCTGCTGAAGCCGTTCGCGCTCCATGGCGTTCTCCCGCCACTTCGTCAGTGAATAATAGGTTTCATCGATTCCGACCGAGAAAAAGTTGGCTCCCAGATTCAGCAGCAGGACTTTGGCCAGAGCCGCATCGGTGTAAACTGCTCCGAACCAGTGAAACGTGCTGTACAGGCTCACGCACCCGATGCAGAATAGCGTCGTGACGAACGTGGTGATGATCAGCATGCGGGACACCCGGGAGCGGGTCTGGTCGAGGCCCGGATAACACCGGATGACGCCCTGGATGAGCAGGTCCACCAGCACCAGCGCCAGGAGCGCCAGCGCGAGATTGAACAGGGTGACGCCCGAAAACGTGCGCAGATCGCCGACATAGGCGGGCCCCACGACCCAGTAGCCAACCATCGGCACAAACCACGGAAAGACCAGCAGGCACTGCCAGCGGGCCTGCCGCCGGAGCCGGGGGAGGGCGGGCGCTATGTTGGCTGAAACGGTTGTCATGCTTTCTCGGCGGTCAATTCCTGAGGAAGGGCGGGCAGTTCGACCAGAAAGCGCGCTCCGTCGTCCCGAACCTGAATGTCCTGATCGCCCACCAGCCGGTATTTGGCGGCCAGTCCCGACAGACCCGCCGGGCGGGTATCTACCCTGACCATGCGTTTCCGGATGGTGTTCCACACCAGAATCTGGCCGGATTCGGTGGCCCGGATGTGAATGTGCAGGGGATTCTGGGTGAGAATAACGTTGTGTTTCATGGCATTGTCCACCAACGTCTGGAGCGTCAGGGGCGGCAAGTAACAGTGCGCCGGGTCAGTTTCCAGCTCCATATGCAGCGAAATGCCGTTTCCGTATCGTGTCTTGAGCAGAAAGGCGTATGAATTGATAAAGGCCAGTTCGCGGTCGAGCGTCGTGAGCGGCTCGGAGGTGTTGAGGTGCAGCAGGTAGCGGTAGACCTTCGCCAGTTCGTCCACAAAGCGTTCGGCGCAGGGGCGATCCTCGGCGATCAGGGACGAGAGCGAGTTGAGGCTGTTGAACAGAAAGTGCGGGTTGACCCGGCCCTTGAGGTCTTCGAACCGCCGCCGGAGCGTGTTTTTCTTCAGCGCCTCGTTCTCAATCTCTTCGGTTTGCCACCGCTGCAGCGCGTAGAAGTAGCTGTTTCCCAGCGAGAAAACCACCACGAACAGCACCCCAACGCCCAGCACGGTCCAGTAGCTTTCCCAGGAAAACGGAATGGCGAGCAGCGGAACCTTGCTGAACAGCCAGAGGGTCAGAATATTGAGCGTATACACCACTGGCAGGCTCCACCCGATCATCAGCCGAAGGCGCTGTCGGGTCTGCGACAGGCCAGGGTACTTCCGGATGCTGTACCGGATGAGGGCCGTCACCAGCAGCACATTAGGAATGTAAGCCAGCACCACCACTGAAGACCCCAACAGAAAGATCAGGAGGTCTTCCAGGTACCGCTGCCCGACGAGCAGCAGGTTGGCCACCGGCGTAAACACAAAGACGGCGAGGCTGTGAAAGCCCCATTCAAAAGGAGAAAAGCCCGGGGCGGCCTGCCCGGAAGGCAACGCCGCTTTCTGTTGCGGGTACTGCCGGTGATACGCGTCGAAGAGGAGCAGGGCGCCGCAGAGAAAAACGTCGAAAATAAGGCCCAGCCGCCAGATGGCTCTCACAATGTCCCAGCTAAAACGAACGCCGGTCGCCGGAACCAGGCTATACAGCCAGGTATCGAAAATGCCCAGCACCAGGGTAGCGCCGCCGACGACGCCTCCCATCACCAGCAACCGGCGCAGGGGCCGGTTCGCCGCCGGAAAACGCCGAAAAACGCAGCGCACGGCCAGCGTCATCAGCACCACCGAGAGCCAGTACAGCCCGATGACCAGCAGCGTAGCCGACACAAAGGTGGTCCGGTCGGTGGCGTACCGCGGTCCGATAAAAAAGTAATTACCGAGCGGAGCCAGCACCGGCATCATCAGCAGGTGATAAATCCACTCGGATTTGGAGAAGAAACAGGGACGGACTCGCTCGACTAGGTTCATGACAACGGCAATAACCGAAAGTACGAACGGTCGCCCCAAAGACTGTGCCCCTTGTCGGTTAATTGCGAAACGAACCGGATGAATTGAGAAAAAGGAGCGATGAATTGTAAAACGGCTTTCCCGGTCGACGACCCAGGGCTAGCGGGTTCGCTTTGCCCGGAACTTGAGCGTAAAGGGTTTACTGTCGCTGCCGCAGTTGCCGCCGCCGTACAACTGGGTAGTGACGTTGCCCTCGATGTACTCGCCCACGTTCCCCCATTTGGTGATCGTGACGCCGCCGGTTGAGAAAACGGCATTGTAGGGCGATTGGCAGGAGGAGTATGAGGACACATACCGGGAAGAGCCGACGCCCGCCAGTACTTCGATGCCCGCAAGGTCCGTGTGAAAGGCATAATTACCGGCTTTGCTCGGGAAATTCCAGATAATCAGACTCATCGTCCGGTTGTTGGGCGCCGTGGTCCGCAGCGAAAAGTGGCCGTTCCGGGCTTCGCAGGTGATGCAGCCGGTCTCGCAGTCGCCGTTGATATCCAGCGTTTCTCCGTTAAAACTATACTTGACGTAATCGCCCTGCGCAATCTCAATGGGCGTGATGATGGTCATCTGGGGCGAGGAGGCCCCGGTGCGAATTTTCGGGGAGCCTGTGAAGCCCGACAGCGTCAGGTTGACCAGCACCGGATTCTGTTGCGGCGTTGTGCCGGGGGCGGTGTAGACGCACTGGGTCTGGGCGGGTACCAGGCTGCCTTCCCCAACCAGGCTCCAGGCCAATTTCATGCCGCTGGTCATGGTCACGTGGTCGGTCCACGGGGTTATGTTCTTATCGGGTCCGGTAAGGGGAGCCACCAGGTCAATTTCCTGTAATTTCAGCGTTGCTTTTTCCCCGCGTTTGAGGGTCGTCCGGTCGGCCACCACCCGGAAGGTTTCGCAGATTTGCCAGTCGCTGAAGTGCGTCGTTTCGACGGTCAGCGTCTGGGTCGCCTTGTCCAGCTGCGTTTTGTCCACCAGCGCATACCGGCCTTCGGCATTCTGGTAGGCCAGAAACAAAGCTTCGGGAAGGGTCCCGTGCTGCGGAAAGTTTTTGTACGAAAACGTCAGGGTTACGGGTTTGGCAAAGTGGGCGTCTTCCGGCAGCAGACGGAACGATTCGCCCCGGGCACCGGGCAGCGTATTCTCAACGGGCTGGATGGAAAAGGCGGTGGCTTTCGTAACCGCCCCGGCCGGGACGGTCAGGGCCACCGAGCCGTCGGGCAGCGTCAGGGTGCCGCCTTCGGGGCCGATGGTTCGGGAAGTAGCCGTTCCGGTGGGCGCGCCATGTTCGAAGGCGGGAGCCCCGGCCGGTTCGGTCATCCGGTCCGTTTCTTTTTTGCAGGACGTGAAGAAAAAAGCGCCCAGCAGCAGGGCGGAGGCAAGCAGTCGGTTCATGATTTGTTGTGTAAGACAGTTGGAAGGCGGGGCTTCAGCCCCGTTTTGGCGGGTTACTCGCCCTGAAATTTATACCCCAGCCCCATGCAGTTTTTGCAGTGGCGCGGCGAATCGAAGCCGTAGAAGTCCTGGGTGAGGCTTTCGGCATACGGCTGGTTGCTGTTTACGTTCTGGAGCAGGACTTTGCGGCCGGTCGGCTTGTGAACGGCCGAAATGGTGTAGCGGCCAATGGGAATGTCCACCAGAAAGAGGTAGTTGGGCAGGCCCGGATCGGCGGATTTCATCGTCAGGGTCCTGCCCGTCGAACCGTCGATCAGCGGACCGACCGGCTTCAGGGTAAACTCCACGTTTTCGATATCCCACAACTGGCTGTTCGGGTCGTGCAGAAGCTCGATGGTGCCGCCGTGGTAGAGGTTGTAGCGGGCGTTCTTCTTGCCGCTCAGTTTCCAGGTAAAGTTGCGGACGGCACCTTCGTCGTCGGTGAAGCTCTGGTCGTTGTCGGGCTGCAGATCAAAGACGTAATGGCGGTTGTTGTAGTCCACTTCGTACTGCCCTTTGGCGAGGTAGGAGCCCAGGGTCAGCTTGATCTTGTAGTTGCCTTTGTCGTCGGATTTGGTGTCGGCTCCCGAGCTGACGTACAGCGTGTTTTCAACAAAAAGATAAGCGCCTTTCAGCGGGCGGCCCTGCGAATCGGTCACCTGGCCGGTCACGTATTTGGTTTGGGGTTTGGCCGGGTCGGTTCCGCCGTCGGGGTCGGTCGTGGCCGGTTCGGTGCAGGCAGAGGCCAGAAACAGGGCAGACAGGAAGTAAATCGCTTGCTTGTTCATGAGGATGTTGTTTACTGAGGTGTGTTGTTCGATGGGACAAAAGTGGCGGGCGACGGCCGGGAAACCGAGGGGATTTCGGTGAGATGCCAAATGGGCGGGGTGAATTGCGCAAGGGCGGGGTTTGATTGTACGGGCCGCCTGCCGGGCCGGAGACTTTCGGAGAGCGACCCGACCAAAGCAAAAAGACCGGCTGGCCGGTCCCGGAAACCCGGCGAAAGCGGGTTTGGCGCAACAAAAAAAGGCCCGTCGGGGCAGGTCGGATCGTTGTCCGCCTAACCCCGACAGGCCAGCCTGATTTGTGTGGATGTGGTTTTGGAATGCTTAGTTCTTCGTCGCGATGATCGTGAACGCGGTGCCGTCCTCGTCTTCGCCTTTGATCGTCATTTTGTCGCCTTTTACCTGGCCCACTTCGTCGCTGTCCACGCGCAGGCCGATGGCTCCGCCGCCGGCATCGGTCAGTTCTACATCGCCCACGTTGCCGACCAGAAATTCGCTGTTGTCGGCTTTGGCCCGGATGTTAAAATCCATGTTGACCGTCGAAGCCGTGTGTTTGGTCACTTCGATGCTGCCTTTGATGTTGGTCTGGCTGGCCGGGTACGTTTTGCCGCCCATCGTCAGTTCCGTGTAGGTGTAGTTGCCCGCCACCTGCGTGGCCTTGTCGGGAGCAGCCGGTTCGGTTTCTTTCTTACAGGCGGTAAACGAAGCGGCTGTCAGCAGAGCCAGCAACACGGTGCGACGGGAAATGAAAAAGTTTTTCATGGCTTTTGATTGAATTGGTATGGTTATCAAGAGGAAAGTTCTGTCCGGAAGTGCGTTCCGATGATGCAAAGGTGGAGCAAGGCCGCCGGTCCGCGAAGCTGATCCTGTGCAAAGCCGCAGGAATAAAGCCTCAACTGTACGATTCGGGGTTTGAAATGGAATGGCCAAGCGCCGAAAGCGATGCGTTGTGGGGCTTATCTGGCTGGTGATGGACGCAGCACTCCGGAACCGGCGGTGGCCCTACAGTTCATACCCGGTCCGGTGCAGTTCACCCCTTCGACCGGGCGTTTCAGCCGGGAAAGCGTTTCGGACCGGGAAGCGGGCGGCTAGTTTTGACAAAAAATCACGTCACTCTTCGCCAATCACCCATGCATCCTTTCTTACGAAACTTATTCACCACCGCCGGACTGCTTACCGGGTTTCTGACAACGGCACTGACTCCGGTACAGGCTCAGTCGGGCAAGAACTTTCAAATGGGGCTGAAGGTCGGGGCCAACTTTTCCCAGCTCAATACGCTGGAATTTTCCACGCCCCGGCTGACTGCCGACGGCCTGCCGGTGATGTCGGGGGGCAGCATCGTGTACGATTTTTTCCAGAAAAACGACTCCCGGACGACGGGCATCGTAGGCGGCATCTACGCCCGGTTCGGCCGAAAGCTGTATCTCCAGCCGGAAATCCTGTTTTCGGCCAAAGGCGGCAAGTTCAACCTCGTCCGGCAGGGGCTGGAAACGCAGTCGGTCAACGTGCGCTTTTCCACCATCGACATTCCGCTGCTGCTGGGGCTGCGTCTGGGTCCGCTCCGCCTGAACGCCGGACCGATGGCCTCGCTGCGGGTGACAGAGAGCGGCAGTCTGAAAGAAACCCTCAGAACCTATACTTCCCAGTCGTTCCGCCAGACGGTGGATAAAGCCCTCTGGGGTTATCAGGCCGGTATCGGGCTGACCATCAGTGGTATGCAGCTCGACCTGCGGCACGAAAGCGATCTGAACGGCCTCGCGGGGATCATCACCAAGTCGCCCGCCAACGACGGCAGCGCCTTCAATCGTACCGGTTTGTGGCAGTTGACCGTCGGCTTTGGATTGTAGTCGAGCTATTCATTTTCAGCAAGATGTTCACAACACGCTTTATTACCATTCTATTTGGCGGATTGCTCTTTCAGACCGGGACAGTTGAGGCGCAGACGCTGGCCGACAAGGCGCCCGGCCTTCGACAACATTCTGCCCCAAACGTAATGAATCAGGAGGAAACGGTTGAGCGAACGCCCCAGCGGGTGCTGCGCGGCGAGAAAATTGCCCAGTTTCTCTGTGTAAGCTGTCATGCCGACAACCAGAACCGCCTGACGGGCAAGCGCATGACGGATGTTCCTAAAGCGTTCGGGAAGATTTATTCGAGCAACATCACCCAGCATCCCACAACGGGCATCGGTGCCTGGTCCGACAGCGATCTGCTCCGGTTCCTGCGCACCGGTCGCCGCCCGAACGGCTCCCTTGCCCCGGCTATGCCGCGTTTTCCGCTGATGGCCGACGAGGATTTGCGTTCCATCGTTGCCTGGCTGCGTTCGGATGCGTTCCCGGTTCAGGCCAGTGAACAGCCCGCTCCCCGGTCGCGGTACAGTCTGCCCGTGAAACTGATAGCTAAAAAAATGTTCAGGCCGCTGCCCATGCCCCAAAAAGTGATTCTGGTGCCCGACAGCACCGATTCGGTGGCCTTCGGCCGGTACGTTGCCGACGGCATGGTGGGCTGCTTCAACTGTCACTCGGCGGGCCTTACCCGGCTGAATCCGCTGGAGCCGTCCCGTTCCAAAGGGTATTATGGCGGAGGCACCCGGCTGATTGGCGAAAATGGCAAGCCAGTCTACTCGTCCAATCTGACACCGGACCGGGAAACGGGAATCGGTCGGGCCTATACGCGGGAAACTTTTGTCCGGGCGGTGAGGTGGGGCGTGGGGCACGACGGCAAGCCGCTTCGGTACCCCATGATGCCGCACGTTACCCTGACCGAGCGGGAGGCCGGAGCTATCTACGACTATCTGCAAACCCTGACGCCTGCCCGGGTCAAAATTCCGAAAGGCTAAGGGGCATTAACCGAAAAGGGGCAGACTTTGCGAAGCCTGCCCCCTGGGTACGGATCGTGTTCGGGATTAATCCCGGGCGTTCGCTTCTTCATCCTGGAGCGACGCGCCGGTCATCCCACTGTGGGTCACTTTTCCAACGGTCGGTTCGCCAAGGGGCGTTGACTCGGAACCGTCGAGCGCGTAGGCAATCTTGCTGCCAAGATCGTCGTCGTCGGTCGGGTCCGGCGCCACCTGGGACGGAATCCGGCCCGTGCCGTCTGCCGGAGTCAGGTCGGTTTCCTCCTGACTGGGCCGGGGTGTAGTCTGGTCGATAATCTCCTCGTCAGCATTCGGATCATTGTCCATGCCGGATGGAGTTCCTTTCAGCGGATGTAACAGGGGATTGTTCGCCGGGTTCATAACGTTATCCTGATTTGGTTGAGCAATCGGTGGCCCGGATGCCTGTAACGGAAATACCTTCCCGGCCTACCGGGAATCCGGTAAGCCATCGGGGCACTGCCAATACAACGGGTGTAGGTGTAAAACTATATTGGACGGGTAGTGTTTTGGTAGACAACCGTTTTCCCGAAAAAAGCGAACCGTCACCGCGTCAGCACTTCCCGTAGTTGATAAGCTAACTTTTCCAACAGCCGACTATTATCCGTTTGAATCTCGGCCGTGGCCGAAAGGCCGGTTTTGAACGGGATCCGGCGATGAAAGGTTGTCTCCAGGCCGTTTGGAAGGGCCACTTTCGCCAGAAAAACACTGTCCTTGAGTGGTACTTCCGCAATGGCGGTAATCCGACCGCGCACGGCTCCAAACTCGGCGTAAGGATACCCGGCAAACTTCACCAGTACCTGCTGACCAATTTTTACTTTTCCAAAGTTCACCTGCGGAACGCGCAGCTCACCATAATACGCAGTGCTGTTGGGTGCGATGTAAAACAGTTCCTCGCCGTTTCGGACCGGATGCCCTTCTTGCAGCAAAACCGAAAAATGCACCCGGCCAGCCATCGGAGCCGTTACGACGTAGCGAGCCTTCCAGCTTTCGACGGTGCTTTGGAGCGTGTGCAAGGCCTGTATGAACGCCGCCCGTTGTTCGTCGACCAGTTTGTCCAGTTCCAGAATTTCCTTTTGCTTAGCGCGCTGGGCGGTTTCGTTGTTAATCAGCGCCGAAAGCGTTTGTTGGTAAGGAAGCTTGCGCGAAAGATTTTTGCTTTCTTCGCGCTTCAGGTCCAGCGGTGCAATCACTTTCTGCCGGGCCAGACTTTGCTGAATATCGAAGTCTTCCTGCGCCAGCCGCATATCCTGCGCCTGAATGGCTTGCTGTTCGCGGAGGTTTTGGGCTAAGGCCTGCAAGTCCCGGATTTCCTGCTGCAGCAGCGTCCGCTTGCGGGCGTAGAACCCATTGGACAGATAAGCTTGGAGTTCGATATGGGTTTTCTCGAACGTCTGAAAGGCCGCCTGCACCTCGCCTAAGCTGTGGAAGGTTGTCAGGTTCAGGTGCCGCAGCGGTTCCAGATTGCCCCGGCGCGTGGTACGTTGGAGGTTGATTAACACTTTTTCCAACCGAAGTAGCTGCGCGTGGTCGGCGGTGTTTTCGAGCCAGGCCAGCCCCGTTCCGGCCTGAACGTCCAAGCGTTCGCGAGCAAAAAGCCGCACTAGCCGCCCTTCCGACCGGGCCAGCACCGGCTTGGGCGCGTTGACGGAAGTCAGCCGAAACGACGACTTTACCAGGTCGGGGTAGCGAATGACCCAGGCCGCCGTAAACAGCAGCGCCACCACCGCAAACACCATCGTGATGCCCCAGCGTAGGGGCCAGGCGGGCGGGCGGCTCAGAATTTCGTGGACTTCTTCGGAGCGGAGTTCGGGCAGGGTAGGGGTCATGGTCAGTTTTACATTCCTAATTCCAACTGATTTTTTACCAACTGCCAGTACTCGCCCCGGCGGGCGGTCAGGTCGGCATGGGAACCCAATTCGGTCAGGCGGCCCCGGTTGAGCACGGCGATTTGATCGGCATTACACACGGTGCTTAAGCGGTGAGCGACCACTACGACCGTCCGGCCACGTCCGTGGTGGCCGCGAAAAAACTCTTCTAAATTCTGCATGATAACGGCCTCGTTGTTGGCATCCAGCGCGTTGGTAGCTTCGTCGAAGAAAATAAACTGCGGGTCTTTGTAGACGGCCCGTGCGATAAGAATTCGTTGCCGTTGCCCCTGGCTGATGCCGTTGCCTTCGGCCCCCAGTTTGGTGTGGTAGCCCAGCGGCAGGGTGTCGATAAACTCCCGCAAATTGGCCACCCGAACGGCATGTTCGAGCAGACGCAAATCGACGCGTTCCACGCCCATGGCAATATTGCGGGCCAGCGTATCAGAGAACAGAAACCCGTCCTGCATCACCACGCCGCATTGCGACCGCCAGAAGGCGTGGTTCAGGTTGGACAAGGCTCCCTCGCCTAGGCGTATGTTGCCCTGCCCCGGCTCGTAAAACCGCAATAGCAGTTTAAGCAGGGTCGTTTTGCCGCTGCCGCTGCTGCCCACAATGGCCGTGGTGCGCCCGACCGGGATGTCGAGCGTAATATCGTTCAACACGGGTTCGTTGCCCGCGCCGGGATATGTAAACGATACCTTTTCGAGCCGCAGGCCTTTTTGGTCGGGCAGTTCGGTGAGGCGGGGGTGGTGGGCCGGTTCTTCGTCGGGCAGGGAGTGAATTTCGGCCAGGCGTTCGAGGCTGATTTTGGCGTCCTGCAACGCCTGCGTAAAGCCAATCAACTGCTCCACCGGGCTGTTCAACTGCCCCAGGATGTACTGCACCGCCAGCATGCCCCCCAATGTGAGGTTTCCCTGCATGACGGCCTGCGCCGCCAGAAACGTAATTAGAATATTCTTCCCTTCATTGATGGCGAACGCCCCGCCCTGTTGAATCTGTCCCAGCGCCAGCCCGCGCATCTGCAACCGGAACAGCCGGGCCTGAATCCGTTCCCAGCCCCAGCGCATGGGCCGCTCGGCTCCGGCTAGCTTGATTTCCTGCATTCCCTGGATGAGCTGCACCAGACTGCTCTGGTTTTTGGCCGCCGCGTCGAACCGCTTGTAATCCAGCTTGCGCCGCTGCCGCAGGAACAGCATCACCCAGCCCACGTAGAGCAGACTCGCCGCGCCGAAAATCCCGAAGATAGTCAGGTTGTAAGAGGCCAGCACCACGCCGAAAATCAGCAGGTTGAGCAGCGAGAACAGCACGGACAGGGTTTGGCCGGTCAGAAACGACTCAATGCGATGGTGGTCGCCGATACGCTGCATGATGTCGCCGAACTGCTTGGTATCGAAAAATGACACCGGCAGGCGCATGAGCTTGGCCAGGAAATCGGACAGAATGCTGAGGTTGATACGGGTGCTGATGTGGAGCAGAATCCAGCTTCGGATAAATTCGATGGACAGCCGCCCGGCCATTAGGGCGAGCTGAGCCGCCAGCACCAGGTACACAAAAGGCAGGTTTTGGGTGTTGATGCCCACATCGACTACCGACTGGGTCAGAAACGGAAACAACAGCTGCAGACCGCTGCCCACGGCCATTCCCAGCACCAGTTGAACCAGCAGATGGCGGTGTTGCCAGAGGTAACGCAGCACCTGCCCGAAGCCGTAGGTAACCGGCGCGGCGGAATCTTCCTCTGTTTCGTAGAACGCCGGGGTGGGTTCCAGCAGCAGCACCACGCCTTCTTCCTGGCCATTTTGACCGGATGCCAGCCAGCCCGCGCAGAACTCCTCGGCCGTGTAGGTAAGCAGCCCGCCGCTGGGGTCGGCCACGTAAACCGTGCCGCGGCGGTTGCCGGTTGTGCTCGTTTTCAGGCGGGGCGCGGGGTAATTATTTTCCTGACGGTCTTGGGTGAACGTCTCGGCGGGTACGGCCTCCAGGGAAGGGACTTTGCGTCCGCCCCGGATGACAGTCATCCAGGGAGCGGGTTGTTTGATGCCGTAAACGACCACAAAGTGATTTTGTCGCCAGTGAACAATGCAGGGTAGCGGAGCTTCGGCGGCAAGCTTGGCAAAAGGAATTTTAGCCCCGATGGTGCGGAAGCCAATGGCCTCGGCGGCTTCGGCGATGCCGAGCAGCGACACGCCGTCTTTCCCAATCTGCGCCTTCTCCCGCAGGGACTGGGCCGTAAACGCCCGCCCGTAGTGTTTGGCCACCATGCGCAGGCAGGTGGGGCCGCAATCCATTTGGTCGAGTTGGCGGTAGTGGGGAAAGTTAGGCATGACTTTCAGGGTGTTGAATACGCTTATCTTTTTTTCGCAACAAAGCATACGCATCGAACGTGGAAGAGGTTTTCATGAGTCCTAATGCTACGAGTTGCTGCCAATCTTTATAGCGTACAGATTGAGTATTCGCCAGGCATAAATCCGGCTCTTCGGAGAGTTTTCGATTAAAATCTTTATAGTAGGCGGCCTTGTTAAAATGCTCTTCCCGAACGCTTTCTTCCGCTGCCTCCTGCACAAAATCATGCAGGAATTTCGTGTGAAAGACAACGCCCTGAACGTCACTTACTACAGCTCCATTGATGGCGTGCATCCCCTGACCCAGATAGGTGTCGCGGGTATTCTTAAACAACGGATACTTATTGAGGGAAGTAATCGGCGAACTGATGCCAAACACCCGTTCGCGCATGCCGCCCGTATAATGCGTAGAAGAAAACGTTTGCCACCGTTTTCGGTCGAAGTAGGGAAAGATGACTTCATAGTGAAACGTATCAAAAAAAGGTGTAGTTGCCAAAGGGTTACTGCCCGGCTCATAGAGTGCATTTTTAACCGGTTTATCCGAATACATATCAAGCAGTAGGGCACGCATGGCCGTATAACCGGAACTTTCCAGGAAAGAGCAGAGTTCGGGAAGCCGAATTGTATCCTCGTGAGGAAAGGACAAGAGTTCATCAATATCTACGACGACACACCAATGATTTTTGCCGTATTTCTCCAACAGATATTCCATCCAATACCAATGGTTTTTGTAACTGTCACTTGTCTGAAATACGTGTACGTTTGAATAAGATGAGGCTAATTTGGCTGAACCGTCTGTAGAATTGTTGTCGATGAGAATAAAACGATCTACGCCTAAATTAGAATAATGACTCAAAAAATACGGTAATCGCAAAGACTCGTTACGCATAAGAGCAAAGAGGCGAATTTCCGATACTTGATTTGATATAGGGTGGCTATGGAACGGTTTTATGGAATTTATGCATTTAATTCGTGCTCTGTTATGGAGAATACGATTCCAGTACAATTGCCAAGCTTTTTGACTTTGATTGAGCCAGGTTAGATAGGTATACCTCAAATTTATATTCACCATTTATGCTATTTATTATATGATATATTTAAAAATAATTAAGCATTTCAAAGATTATGAATTAAAATATAAAATTACATATAATGAAGCATTAAACTGTATTAAACAAACTTCCTTTTAAAGAAGTTAGTACCTATTTTTGCACCTGATTCTGGTATTTTTAACAAGTCAATAACCTATTATAAGGCAGTCAAGGGATATTTTTTTCAAATTAGGCTTTAGATGAATGTAGAATAGTTTCACTGAATTGATTTCAGGTAGACTGGTAAATGTTCTAATCAAGCAATGAAGAAGATCTTGACTGCTCCAATACAGTTAGCCTTCAAACAATCTGTCAATTCTTAATCTTTACTTTAACCGCTTGCTTTTGTTTTACCAACCTGTTATAAATATAAGCTATGATGAGAATAATTAGTAGTCCAATCAGTATAAATTGTTTTCCTTGAGTTGTAATTCTCCAAGTCTGCCAGTTGCCTTGCTGATCAAGGGTTACACTTAAAAATTTCCACCTCGCCGGGGCTTTTCCGGAATTAAAAAAACCTGCATAATCATATATTGGCTTTATAACCTCCTTCCCAGTTCTATCAACAAACCCCCACTTATTACCTTTTTTAATAACCCCAAGCCCTTCATTGAAATATTGTGCCTGATCATACACAGCCCGTATCCGCAATATTCCGTTTGTGTCTACATAACCCCATTTTCCGTTTACTGAAACACAAGCTAATTGATGGTAAAATGGTTGAGCTTTGGAATAAGCAAAGGGAATCCGGATTCTATTTGTTGCGTCAACTGCCCCCCATATTGTATCTTTTTTAACCCAAATACGGTTTTTGCCTGCTATTACTATTGAATCATATTGTATTGGAATTACTACCGACCCGTTACTTTTTCGTATATAACCGTATTTGCCTTGTTGGCCAACCATCCGCAAACCCTGCCAATCCGTCTGCTTATTCATGGATACGAAAGAATATATGGGGGGGACGATTTCCTTTCCATTTGTGTCCAAGAATCCATATCTGCCTTGCCTACTGTACATTCTCAACTCGCCCTTTTGAAAGACCTCTATAAATTGATAGCGAGCAGGTATTAGTAGTTTTCCTGTATGATCAATATAATTATCAAAATTATTTCCATCATAATCATTTTTATTTGGATTAATATCAACTCTTGCTAAGCCCCCTTCAAAGCCTTGTGCTGCAAGATATCGATAGGGAAAGACTATTCGATTCATCTTGTTGATAAATACGAATTTTTCATCTTCTGAAATCACCCAAGCCACACCTTCTTGAAACTCACCAACCGCTTTATATTTAAGTGGAATTGATGTTTCTCCTTTTGTATTAATGAAGCCATGTTCTCCTTCAAGTGCAAAAGATTTACACTCGCGTCTGTCCCAGCAACTCGTACAATACCCTCCTATCACTACTTCAGCTAATCCTTCACTAAAACGGCTAATATCATCATACATAAGTGGAACAATTACATGCCCTTGCCTGTTGACAATGCCTGCTTTCCACTTACGCTCAATCCTGACTGGATTTATTGTATCATTATAGTACCGCTTAACGACAAATAAATCTTCTGTCGGCGTAATTATATCATACTGTTTACGCCAGGAAGAGTCTGGCTCAGATACAGATAAAAGTAGTAGTAAATTTAAGGTTATACTGAGCATGGTAGTAAAGTTTTATAGCAGAGCCTAAGCGTAGTGCTACGCTTAGGCTCTCAGTTAATTATGCTTTGGAGGCAGTACACGGTTCACGGCCACCTGTATTTTTTGGGTTGCTGCAGTAAGTAGTAGCCGTACTCTGACTAGTAGATTCAAACTTCGTCGACATTGCACCATTACACCAGCAACGATAATAAGCACCCCCCCTCACATTTTTCATTTCTGACCTTGTCAGAGCCGCATTCGAAAATCTTGACAACATAGTTTTAGATGTTAAATGTTAAACAATTGATTTATATGAATTGGCCAATTCCGTAGGTTTAGTCGGTGCCGGAAGAATGCGGCATAGGATTTCCATATCGTTGAGCGTGTACGAAAGCGGCAGTTGCCGTCCGTTTAAATAGATTGTGGGCGTTCCAGTTACCTGCGCTAGCTCGCACCAGCGGGCGTGGAGTTGTAGTTGAGCTGTGGCGTCGCCGTACGCAGCTGAGGTGGTGATAACCTTGCTCCACTCTTGTGCATCCCGGAAGCGGCCGTTGTACCAGAGATGCATAGCTCGTTCGGCTTCTTCTGGGGAAAGGGTTAGCAACTTTTGCGTTATAGGCACAGAAGCCGGGGAGCCGATAAATACAAGCTGACAGCTTACGGCATCGGTACGGCTCATTAAGGCTTCCAGATCAGGATGCAAACGTCGGCAGGGGCCGCAAAGCGGGTTGGTTACCACGGTCAGGACATGCGCGGCGGTTGGATTACCTATGTTTATAACCCGCATCTCTTCAAAAACAGGCGGCATTTGCGGTTGTCGGGCAAAGAGACTTTCGACATAGTCGGGGTTAAACTTGGCCCGCTGCAACTCCCGGCGGAGCGGAAACACCCTGGCGGCCTCCTGCAGGGGCTTTTTCATCCAGGTCCATAGCACAATTGGAAGCGTAAACGAAAGGGCAAATACCGCAATTAGTTCTGAGCTAACCGCCAGCGTTGCCATCTGCCAGTATGTTAGACCCAACGCAAACTCTACCCACAACAAAGCCTGCACGGCTACACAAAGCGTACACCAGTATTTGGCTACAGCATATTGATAATAAATGGAATAGACGGTGTAGGGCAGGGCCAGCGCGTTAAGCACCAACAGCCACGCCAGCACAGAAGGAAGGGCTGTACCCTGCCCAATCAGGAGCGCGAGGGAGGTGCCCGAAAAGTAAGTAAATCCTATTTCGGACCAACCCAGCCAACCCCAAAGTTTAGCTGCTTCAGAGGTCAGTACGCTGTTGCAGTCGGTTCGGTTATCGAGGCTGCAAAGACTGCGGAGCAGGTTGTTGTCAGTGTCGATGGTATACCACAGTAACAGGGTTGTTACGACGATGCCGATCACTTTGGCCGCAAGCAGTGCCGGAAGGGTCCAGTCATTGAAAAACGTTTGCGGCAGGGCCAGCGAGCTAACGCACCACAGGCACAGAAGCAGGCCACCCATCACAACCGGCATCCGGGCGTTAGCCATAAGCTGTTCCTTCTTTTTCTGCAAGTAAGCCGCTTCGCCCGAGGCTTCGTTCGGTTCCATCAGCAAAACCACGTGGTTCCACTTGCGCGAAAAGTCGGCCAGGCTTTCGGTTTGCCAGCCCCGGTTGGTGTCGAGCCATTCTACCCGCTCGGCCGTTGCTTTCCGAATAGGGGCAAAATAGCCGCCGTTCACCTCCAGATAGGCCATAGCCGGTAGCGGTATCTCGGTAAGTTGTTCACTATACACCCGCGTTGCCAGATTGGGGACGTTCCACTCGGTCAGCACATCGCTCATCGCCAGCAGCGACGGGAAATCAGGGTGCAGGTATAACTGCTCTTTGACCGAGGCCGCCGTTATGGGTAGCTTAACGGCCTCAATCAGATAGACCAGCGCATCGTAGGCGTTTTTTTCAGCGGGCGTTAGCTTCATGATGGGCAAGGAGTAAGAGTGAGTTTAGGGTCTGGGTTATTTCAACGTCGTTATGGGAGGTTTCGATGTCATTTTTGAACTGTCGTAACCGCGCCTTGAAGGCTTTATCATCCAACAGGCGTTGTAATTTGTCGCGTAATTGAATGGTGCCTTCGGTATGAAAAACGCCCCGCAATCCCAGGCCATGATGCGCTACTTTCAGGGCGTTGCCGGGTTGGTCGTAATGCGGGTCGAGGGGGTAAACCAGCATCGGCACTTCGTAGTAAATGCTTTCTTTAATAGAGCCAAAGCCGCCGTGGGTAATGAAGATATCGGCCTGCTGTAATACCTGCAACTGCGGCACCCGGCTGAAAAACCAGACATTACCGGGTTGCCGGTGCCACGCCCGGACGGTCTGGATGACCAGGTGATTGACGGAACAAACCAACTGAACGTTTTCAAGGCTACTGACCACCTCCAGCAGGCTTTCGATAAAGGTCAGCAGCGTGCGGTCGGGACCTTGATAAAACGTGCCAAAACTGCAATAAATCAGCCGTTGTCCTTTGCTTAGGCCGCTTTTGATTTGCGGCCATGCGGCGGCAAAGGCCGGATCGAGTTCGGTATCCTGCCGATGTTCACGCATACACAACCCCAGGTAGTGCTGATTCGGCTTACGGATTTGTGGCGAAAATTCAAATGCTATTGGTGCCAGCAAAATTTCCGGCACGTTGGCAAGCAGCAGCGTGACGGTGCCATCAGGAGCTACTGGAAAATCGGGAAGGCTTTGGGCAAGTTGCTGAAGGTGTTTCTGTTGCCTTACTACCGTATGCCGTAGCAGAGCCGCTTTAGGGTGCCGCAGCCAATCCGCTAAGGTTTTATGACAGGACGTTTTGGGTGGTGTCCAAACCGGCGAAGTCGGCCAAATGCCTTCCGAGACTGCCGGAAACCCGGCTACCCGATATGTAGAGGGCATAGGGTTAAAGAACAACAACGAAAATTCAGCCCGGCGAGGGTGCATGACCCAAAAGTCGGTACACGTAAACAAGTCAATAAGAACAGAAACGGGCTTTAGCTGGTCGATCAGGGCGTATAACTCCCGTTGCCGGAACGCATACACCTCACTGCTGCGGTAGGCTTTCAGCAGACGGCGATAAGTGAGTTTCTGTTTCCGGCTTGCCAGAAAGCCGCTTTCCTGATGGTAGCCTACCCGCCATTCGGAGTTCCGCACGACCCGGTAGCCATTTTGCGTGACGATGTCGGCGATTATATCGTTGGTAACGGCATAAACCACGTCATACTGTTGTGCCAGCTGATCGGCCAGAAATAGCGACGGCAGGACATGGCTACGAATGGAGGCGGGTAAGATAAGCACTACGGGCTTTTCCGTCGGCTGGACACGACTTGTGTCCAGTACCGCCGCTGCGTTATCCTGGGGAAGCGTCCCGAAAAAGCCCGCCATACAAAGGGTTCGTTTTGGTTAAGGAGTACGAACCAAAGGTGAAAGCTTTTTATGTAGGCTCCAATCGAAAAAATGATAATTTCAATCAATAAAATGATAATTCGTCACGTTATTGACAATCGTTATCAGTTTTGGGGGCTTGCCTGTTCAACTCCCGACGCAGGGCTTCGTTCTCGGCTTCGAGCTGCTGCACGCGCTGCTGTAGCAAGAGTATTTGCGCCTGTTGTGAGTCGGTGAGGGCCTGATACAGTTGCTGGGCGGTATAAGTAGCCTCACTTTTGGGTGACGAATCGGTTTGAAGTTTCTCCTGCAGGTCGCCGGGAATCAACTCGGTCACGGGCACACCAAAGAGCTGTGCCAATTGGGAAAGAGAACGGGCATTAGGCAGGGATTTACCACTTTCCCAGTTACAATAGGTACTTTGCGAAATACCAAGCCGTTCGGAGATAATTTCCTGAGATAGTTTACTCTTCAGCCGGAGTTGCCGCAGGGTCTGACTAAGTAGCATGGGTGGCAGGGAATTGCTTCTATACCGGTCGATACCAAATGAGAAATGTATCAGCATTTGGGTATACAAGCAATGGCTCCCCGCGTGAAATGACCAAAATCCTGCGCGAAATCACCACACTTTTGAGTGAACGGCAAGAATAGGGATGAGGTATGAGGTGGCTTCGCCAGGCAGCACCGTGACCGGCGAAGCCACCTCATACCTCCTACCTCGTCCCGGTCGTGTCCGGTGCCTCGGCGGGCAGGGTGGGCGGCGCCTCAATGTCCAGCGAGTCGGACGCGGGGCTGTCAACGTCGGTCGAATCGGACTCGTCGTCATTGCCTTCCTCTTCGTCGTACCCGCCGCCGCAGTTCATGTAGTCTTTCGTGATGGTAATACCCGGTTTGGGGAACGGCCCCTGGTAAAGCCCGACGGATTTGTCGTCGTATACTTTTTCCAGAAAACGCCCGACCAGCGGCAGCGCCGTTTTGGCCCCTTCGCCGAGATCGGTGGAGCGGAAGTGGATGCTGCGGTCGTCGCCGCCTACCCAGGCCCCGACTACGAGGTCGCGGGTGACGCCGATAAACCAGCCGTCGGAGTTGTTGGAAGTCGTGCCCGTTTTGCCGCCGACTTCGTTGTTTTTGGCAAACAGGTCGAACGACCACAGGTTCTGCGACGTTCCGCCCGGTTCCTGCAGGCCGCCTTTCAGCATGTGCAGCATCAGAAAGGCCGTTTCTTCCTTGATGGCCTGTTTGCGCTCGGGCACAAATTCTTCGATCACCTTCCCATTGCGGTCCTCGATGCGGGTCACCAGCAGCGGTTCGGTATATACGCCGTTGTTGGCAAAGGTGCAGTAGGCCGCCACCATTTCGTACAGCGACACGTCCGACGAACCCAGCCCGATGGACGGCACCGCCGCCAGCGAACTCTTGATGCCCATTGCGTGGGCCGTCGCCACGACCTTCTGCGGCGTAGCAACCTCGTTGGTCAGGTGGGCCGTGACCGAGTTGATTGACCGGGCCAGCGCCCGGCGCAGCGTCAGGTTGGAATACGAAAAGTAACCGACCGAGTTTTTCGGCTCCCAGACTTTCTCTTCCCCGTTTTCGACGTACTCGGCCCGGAATGGCTCATCCCGAACCCGATCACAGGGGCCCATGTTGATGGTCGAGTCGTTGATGACCGTGGTGTAGACGAACGGCTTGAAGGTGGAACCCGGCTGGCGTTTGCCCTGCTTGACGTGGTCGTACTGGAAGAAGTTGTAATCCAGCCCGCCGACCCACGCCCGGATGAAGCCCGTATGCGGGTCCATCGCCACCATGCCCGCCTGCAGGAAGCGTTTGTAATACCGGATGGAATCCATCGGAGAGAGCAGGAGGGTGTCCACGCCGTTTTTCCACGAAAACACCGGCACCTTGTTTTTCTTCTCTTCCATGTAATACTTCACCGAGTCCGGCTGGTTCGGGAATTTGGCGACCAGCGACTTGTAACGTTCGGTCCGCTGGGCCACTTTTTCGATGAAGTTTTCGATCACCTTGCCGTCTTCGTCCCGCCACGGTTGCTGATCCCGCCAGTGGTTGTCGAAGGTCCGCTGCAGCTGCTTCATCTTTTCGGCGGTCGCTTCTTCGGCATAATTCTGCATGCGGGAGTCGATGGTGGTGTAGACTTTCAGCCCGTCGGTGTAGAGGTCGTAGCCGTTTTTCTCGCCCCATTCCTTGACAAAATCGACGACGGCATTCTTGAAATAGTTGGCCGGACCCGAGTACGGATTGTCGGGTTTGAAGCGGGTTTTGAGCGGCAGGGCCTTGATGGAATCGGCCTGGCCGGCGGTCAGAAAGCCATATTTGGCCATCTGCCCGATCACGACGTTCCGCCGGTTTACGGACTTCTCAAAATTCCGCTTGATGAGCGGGTTGTAGGTCGTGGTGGCCTTTTGCAGACCCACCAGCACGGCGGCTTCCTGGATGCTGAGGCTGTCGGTCGATTTGCTGAAATAGGTGCTGGCGGCCGTTTTGATGCCGTAGGCGTTGCTGCCGAAATCGACGGTGTTGAAATACATCGTCAGGATTTCCTCTTTCGTGAAATTCCGTTCGAGCTTGATGGCCGTCAGCCATTCCTTTGTCTTGTAAATAATCGGCCGGACAATCGGAACACTGTACAGCAGCCCCCGTGATTCCTTACGGCGGGTTTTGAAGAGGTTCTTGGCCAGCTGCTGGGTGATGGTACTGCCGCCGCCTTCGCGGTTGCCGGTCAGAATGCCGAACACCGCCCGCCCGATGCTCCGGGTGTCGATGCCCGAGTGTTTGTAGAACCGGATGTCTTCCGTAGCGACCAGCGCGTTGATCAGGTGCGGCGGCAGGTCCTTGTATTCAACGGGCGTCCGGTTCTCGGTGAAGAACTTGCCAATCAGGACTTTGTCGTAAGAGTAAATCTCCGAAGACTGCGCTACTTTAGGGTTTTGCAGATCTTCCACGCTCGGCATACCTCCGCTCAGATACAGGAAATTGGTCTCAATGCAGAAGATGTAAAAGGCAAAGGCAAGAAAGAAGTAAACGGTAGCCTTCCAGAGTTTCCAGATGGGCTTGAAATACGGTGACTGGGTATCAAATTTACCAATAAGACGACCCCGAACCCGTTGCCGGGAGGAGCGGTAGCCGCCAATCCACGAATCAGCCCGTTCCTTTCCGACAATGGCGGTAGCAAGGCGGTAAAAGACGGTGAAAAGCGCACCGCCCACTCGTCCGAAAACTGCCCCAATTCCACGCCGGAAGGCCCGAAGCCATTCCCCCATTTGACTCATGCGTACTGTTGTGTCTGTTACAAAAAAACGACCCGCCGGTTTTTCGACAGGTCGCCAAATATAACGGTTTTTCGTTGGGAAATAGTACGGGAAAAGTAGTCGTAAGTGTTGTAAGTCGTAAGGGCTCCGCAAGACCGGGATTGAGGGGCAGCCCTTACGACTTACGACTTTCGACTAATCACTTACCACTTACGACTATTTTTTGACAAACTCCAGCGCCGCCCCGTTGATGCAGTACCGCAGGCCGGTGGGCTTGGGGCCATCGTCGAACACGTGACCGAGGTGGCCGCCGCAGGTGCCGCACAGGACCTCGTCGCGGACCATACCCAGCGATTCGTCTCGGTCCTTCACCACATTTTTTCCAATGTAGGTGTAAAAGCTCGGCCAGCCCGTTCCCGATTCAAACTTGGTGTCGGAGGCAAAAAGCGGCGTTTTACAGGCGGCGCAATGGTAGGCACCTTTTTCCTTGTTCTTGTTCAGCGGGCTGGTAAAGGCCCGTTCGGTGCCTTTTTCGCGCAGAATGTAATACTGCTCGGGCGTCAGGAGCCTCTTCCACTCGGCGTTGGTCTTGCTGACTTTCCACTTGCCGGGCGGGTCGTCCTGCGGTCGGTCGGTTCTGTTAAGGCCGGCGTCGTTGGCCCAGACGAGGGCGCCAATGAGCACCACAAACGTAACCAGAAAAGCGGTTAACCAGTTTTTTGTTTTCATGTGTATGAGTTGTTTTGCGGTGTAAGGTTGAGGGTTTGGGGTAACTAGTTTAGAGTTTATGGTTTAGGGTTTATAGTTGCGCTGCCTCTTTACAAACTTCTCATTGAGGCAGCGCAACCCTAAACTATAAACCCTAAACTATCAACTATTGACCCTACCCTATTAACCCCAAACGCTTCACAATAAATCCTGAACCAGCCCTCATGCGTTTGTTTTTCCCAGGACCACCATCGTGCTCATGGTCGGGGTGGGGCTGCCGCCGCGCTTCTCGACGGTGATTGCAAAGGCGTCGGCGCGGGGGAACGCCTTCTGCGTCCGGACCAGGTGCTGCCAGTCGTCAATTTCGAATACGCCCGCATCGACCGGTTTGCCGTCCACAATCGCCCAGAGCTGGTATTGCATGAACTCGGGCGGGCGCACCAGTGAATCGACTTCCAGCTGCACTTCCCCGGACTGCGGATTCCAGAAAAGCGTCACGGCTTTGGCCTGGTCCTGGGCCACGGGGTCCAGCCGGATGAGCCGGGTTCCGGGCCGCCGGACTAGGGCGAGCGTCTGTTCGGACCGCTGCTGCTGAACCTGAACGCGGCGGAAGTCCTGTTGCAGGGTTTCGTTACTGCTTCTTAATTCTGAAACGGTTTGCTGGCTGTCTCTTAACTGAGACAGGAGGTAGAGCGAGAAAAACAGCAGTGCCAGTCCCGTGGATGCTGCCACGACCCAGCTGAAACGGTAAGTGGGTCGGGAGTTGGGCCCCCAGAGCGGACGGACGGGCGTTTCGGCTTCAGCTTCCATTCCCTCGGAAGCGGCCACTACTGGCACGGCCTTGTCTTCCTGAGGAGTCTGAAAGTCCAGTTGTTTGAGCAAGTTTTCCTTAATAACGGCGGGCGGGTCGCGGCGCAGGGTCAGGGCGTACTGCTCCATAGCCACGGAGAGGTCGTCGAGTTCCTGCTGGATTTCGGGGTAGATGCCGGAAAGGCATTCCACCTCGCGTTTCTCCTGCGGGCTGACGGTTCCGAGCACATACGCTTCCAGAATACCGGACTCTATGTATTCCTGAATGTTCATCGCTTGAATATCTTTTTCAAATCCTGCAAAGCGGCTCGTACACGGGTTTTGACGGTCCCAAGAGGCAGGCCGAGCAGGTCTGCTGCTTCTTCATGGGTATAGCCTTTAAAATACACCAGATCAATGAGTTCCTGCCGTTCGGGCTTCAGCTGACCGACCTTATCCGACACATCCATATGGTCCGGATTCGGCTGGGTAGTATGCACTTGTCGGTCAATTGTATATACGACATTATCCCCGTTTTGGATTGACTCTGCCGGATGGGAGGTACGAAGCGAATCGATGGCCGTATTCCGGGCAATATTCAGCAGCCAGGTGAAGAGGCGGCCTTTTGAAGCATCGTAGGAACCGATATTACGCCAGATCTTGACAAACGCGTCCTGCAGGACGTCGCGGGCGATCTCTTCTTCACGCACAATCCGGCAGACGACTCCGTAGAGGGCCGGACTGTACTGGTCGTATAGCTGATGAAATGCCTGCTCGTTCCGTTGCCTGAGCTGCTCGACCAGGCGTTCTTCGGAGAGTGGAGGATAGGAATGTTTCAACGTTTTCTACCAGGTAAGATAAAACTGAAAAACGGCTATTGGGATAAAAAACAGCAGTTTGACGGCAAGATAAATCATTTATAGTAATTGTAACGCCAAAACGGCATTAATGCACCTACTGTTTTGGCAGCGGTTCACTTCTGGCATTTTCCGGACGAAAACTTGCCCTAAAAACTTGTATATTTGCACCCTCAAGAGACTTATTCTCCCTTACATGCAGTTGATTGATAACCGCTATCAGATTCAGGGCGTGGATGTCCTGTCGATAGCCGAGGAATTCGGCCTGCCGTTGTACGTGTACGACGCCGAAAAGATTGTGGAAAAAATCGGTCTGCTCCGGTCTGCTTTTGCCGGGGTCAACCTGAAGATAAAATACGCCGCAAAGGCACTGACCAACGTGGCGATTCTGAAACTGATGCGGAGCCGGGGCGTCGAACTGGACGTGGTGTCGTTCAACGAAGCACGGCTGGGCCTGCTGGCGGGTTTCGAGCCGGGCCAGATGATGTTTACGCCGAGCGTGAATTCGACGGACGAAATCCGCGAAGCCATCGAAGCCGGACTGCAAATCAACGCCGACAGCCTGCCCCTGCTCGAATGGCTGGGCCAGCAGTACGGCAGCCAGATTCCGGTCTGCATCCGCGTCAATCCGCACATCTCCGAAGGAGGCAACATCAAAATTTCGACCGGTCATGCCGATTCGAAGTTCGGCATCTCCATCGAACAGCGGGCCGAGATGCGGGCCGTGGTGCAGAAATACGGCATCCCCGTCGTGGGGCTGCATATCCATACCGGGTCGGATTTCAAAAGCGCCGGAGCGTTCCTGAAAGGAGCCGAGGTGCTGTTTGACCTGGCTGCGGATTACCCGGACCTGCGTTTCCTGGATTTCGGCAGCGGCTTCAAGGTCGCTTACCGCGAAGGCGACTACGTGACGGATGTGGAAGAACTCGGTCGGCAGGTGTCCGCCGCTTTCCGGGATTTCTGCGACCGCTACGGCCGCCCGCTGGAACTCTGGTTCGAACCGGGTAAATTTCTGGTCAGCGAAAGCGGCGTGCTGCTGGTGCCGGTCAACGTCGTGAAGGAAAACCCGACCCGGACCTTCGTCGGCGTGGACTCCGGCCTGAATCACCTTATCCGGCCGATGATGTACGACGCCTACCACGACATCGTGAACGTGTCGAACCCGTTGGGGACGCCCCAGACCTACACGGTCGTCGGCTACATCTGCGAGACGGACACCTTCGGCACCGACCGGCTGCTGGGCGAAGTGCGGCCCGGCGACGTGCTGGCGCTGAAAAATGCCGGGGCCTACGGCTTCAGCATGAGTTCGAACTACAACGCCCGGGTCCGTCCGGCCGAAGTGCTGGTCTACGAAGGCCAGGCCCACCTGATCCGTCGCCGCGAAACGTTCGAGGATCTGCTCTCGACGCTGGTGCCGATGGAGTTTGAAGAAGAAATTATTGTCAAATAGGGCTGACACCCTTTTCAGCCTAATACACACAACCATGGGACGCGCATTTGAATACCGTAAAGCCAGGAAATTCAAACGGTGGGGCATGATGGCGAAGACCTTCACCAAAATTGGAAAAGACATTGCTCTGGCCGTGAAAAGCGGCGGGCCGGACCCCGAATCCAACGGGCGTCTGCGGGCAATCATCCAGAACGCGAAGGCGGCCAACATGCCCAAGGAAAACGTTGAACGGGCCATCAAGAAAGCCTCATCCAAAGAGCAGGAGGATTACAAGGAGATCACCTACGAAGGATACGCCCCGCACGGCGTAGCGGTGGTGATCGAAACGGCCACCGACAATCACAACCGGACGGTCGCCAACATCCGCAGCTATTTCAACAAACTGGGCGGGTCGCTCGGCACCTCGGGCATGCTCGATTTCATGTTCGACCGGAAATGCGTGTTCCGGATTGCCGCGGCGGACGTTGACCTGGAAGAACTGGAGCTGGAAATGATCGACTACGGCGCCGACGAACTGATGCTGGACGAAGAGTCCGGCGAAATTGTGATCTACGGCGACTTCACCGCTTTTGGAGCCATCCAGAAATTCCTCGAAGAAAAGAAGTTTGACATCAGGCAGGCCGAATTTGAGCGGATTGCCAACGACTACAAGGAATTATCCGAAGAAGAAGCCGCCGACGTGGAAAAACTGCTCGAAAAAATCGAGGAAGACGAAGACGTGCTGAACGTATACCACAATATGAAATGAGTTAAAAATTAAGAGTTAAGAGTTAAAAGTAGGCTCCGCTGATTCAGGGTTCTGGTGCAGCGGAGCCTACTTTTAACTCTTAACTCTTAACTCTTAACTCTTAATTTTTAATTCTTAACTCTTCCCGCTCCGGCCTTTCCGAGGCAACGTCGTACGGTATGCCCTCCAGGTCCAGCTCATCCACAAAGGCGGCGTACTGCTCGACCGTGAACAGGTAGAGGTTGGGGTGCGGTTCGTTGAAAACCTCCACTTCCGTCAGGGCTGCTTTCTTCTGCAACTTTTCGTACTGGGGCTGGGAAAGGTCTTCCTGTCTGATAATAAAATACCACATTCCGATTTTCTATTGAGCGACCGACAGCAGCGGATCGGAGGTCGGGGTGCGGTTCATGGCCTTTTCGAGGACCTGAGACCAGCGCTGTCCCTGCTTCCGCATCAGGTCGGGCGTGATGGCGTTGCGCAGGACCGTTTCGCTGACCGGCGTTTCGCCCGTCATGACCCGCTGCATGGCCGCCGCCATTTCCCGGACGTTGAAGCCTTCCACGACCTCGCCCATCCCCGGCTTGACAAACTCCGTAATGCCTCCCGAACTGAAGCCGACAATGGGCTTGCCCAGCACGGCCGCTTCCCGCATCACAATCGGGTAGGAATCTTCGCGGGACGTGAGGGCGAACCCGTCGCAGCAGTTGAAGTAGTCGTAATAATGCTCGGCCTGTTCGGTCAGGAAAATGACGTTCTGCCGGAACTGTTTGGTGTAGCGCTCGACGTAATAGGTATAAGCCGTTTTACGGGCGGAACCCATCCACACAAAATAAGTATCCTGGGGCAGATGCCGGAGCAGTTGTGGCATGTAATCGAAGCCTTTCCGGGGCGACCAGGCGCCCGACATCAGCCACACAAAAGCGTTCTCCGGAATACCGAGTTTGCGGCGCAGTTCGGCCCGGTCCTGTTTGACCTGAATGTCTTCCACGTTGATCAGCCCGTGCATGACCACCGCTTCGTAGCCCATATCGTTGAGGTTTTCGACCACCGTTTCGGAGGCGCAGAGCCGGACAATGGCGTGGTCGAGCATCTGGCGGAACCCTTCATACGGCTGAAAATCATATTCCTGCGGCAGTTCGTGGACGTGAACCGCGTAGGGGACGCCGAGCTTGATGGCCAGCTGGGCATATTCCGGCATCACGATGGTATTGATGTACCACATATCCGGCTTGAATTCCTCATGGGCTTTCAGCAGTTCCTTCTCGTGCAGCGTTTTGCCGGTAGCGTTTTTGTAAACCGCCTCATAAATCGAGTACCGGAACCGATAGGAAAAGTTGCCGAAATACTGTTTGAAGGAAGGTACGTCTTTGCCAATCGATAATTTACCATTCATTCGGCTGAAGAAGCCAAACTCATGCCTATCACCAGGGGAATACTGCATATAGTTCAGAATCGTGGTAACGGACCCTGAACGGTCAGCCGCAGGACTGAGGAAGAGAATGCGCATGGGGGTAGTAATGAAAATGTGGATGCCAGGGCAAAGTATTCCTTCACCTGTTCAAGTATACATATTTGTTATATATCGAAACAAAGATAGGGCGTGAAAACCTGATATTTTTGTTAGGAGAAATCTATTGGCGGAAACATTTATCGTATGGACAATGTCTGATAATGGAGCCCGGATCGGCGGGGGTAACAAACAAAAGAAGCGGCTCCTGTATCAACAGGGAGCCGCTTCTGGAAATATCCGGCAAAAGGCTTGACCGACCTTTCGGGCACCGGATGTTAGAACTTAAGACCTACGTTTACCCCCAGCGACCGGCGCTGTGAGTCGTTGAAGCCACGAATGGCGTCGTTGAAGCCGTGGTGATACATGAAGTCGATCAGGACCGGGCCGATGTCGAAGCCGAGGTTGATCAGGCCCAGAAACGCGCCGCTGCGGATTTCGCCTTCGTCAATGTCCACCGTGTTGCTGGAGCTCAGCCGGTTGGCGTATTCAGCCCCGACGCCCAGACGTACGGCCGAGATGCCGCGGTCTGACTGCGCCAGCTTCACGCCGATCAGGGCCGGAATCTGGAGCCATTTGGTGTCGATACGGCCGGAGATGTCGTTCAGCGAAGAGCCATCGCCCGGACGGAAGAAGTTCGAGCTGGAAGCAAAATACTCCGCCCCGATCTGTCCGTAAATTCGGCCGCCGCCCCGTACAAATACCCCAATCTGATAACCCAGACGGCCCGTCAGATTGTCGCCGTCCACGTCTTCACCGCGGTAGCGGGTTGAGTTGGCACCGACGTAGAATCCGCCCGTGAACGCCTTGTAAGGTCTGTCCATAGCCCGGTCTTCCCGGCCGTAACCTGTCGAAGTCGTCGTGGTTGTAGACGTAGAGTAGGTGCCGTTGTCAGTGCTGGTCGACGGAGTCGTGGTCGAATACGTGCCGGTGGTGCTGGAAGGCGTGGTTGAATACGTGCCCGTACCGGTCGTTGAGTTGTTCATGTCCGTCGATGTGCCGGTCGTGCCCGTTGTTCCGGTTGTGGTCGGGTCAGTCGTTCCGGTAGTAGTGCCGGTGGTTGTTCCCGTGTTGCTCTGGTTCGAGTACGTGGAGTTCGTCGTGGTCGTGCTCGTGCTTTGGGGTTGATCCGAGGTCGTTGACGAACCGCTTGTCTGGGCAAATGCGCTCCACGATCCTATCAGGCACAGCGCAAGCAATGTACTGCGTTTCATTTTCATAACGTTTGTTGAGTTTGACAAATAAAAAGGGTGCATGATTGCTCATACACCCTCTATAACCAGCGGCAAACATGAATGTTTGCCGGATTTACAAATTGGTTCGTCCTCCGACTTAACGGCGCATTTCCTTGTAGGCGTTAATAAGCCCGTTGGTCGAGCTGTCGTGGCCGGTTACGGCTTCATCGCCGCCGAGTTCGGGCAGGATGCGGTTAGCCAGCTGTTTGCCGAGCTCGACGCCCCATTGGTCGAAGCTGAAAATGTTCCAGATGACGCCCTGGGTGAAAATCTTGTGCTCATACATGGCAATGAGGCTGCCCAGCGAACGGGGCGTGATCTGCCGGACCAGGATCGAGTTGGTCGGCCGGTTGCCGGAAAAGACCTTGAACGGCGTCAGAAAGTCGATCTCCGCTTCGGTTTTGCCCGCTTTTTTGAATTCTTCCACCACCTCGTACCGGGTTTTGCCGTTCATCAGGGCTTCGGTCTGGGCGAAGAAGTTGGAAAGCAGCAGCTGGTGGTGGTTGCCCATCGCCCGGTGGCTGATGGCGGGGGCGATGAAATCGCAGGGAATCAGCTTGGTGCCCTGGTGAATCAGCTGGTAAAAGGCGTGCTGGCCGTTGGTGCCGGGTTCGCCCCAGATGATCGGGCCGGTCTGGTACTCCACGGGCTTGCCGTCGCGGTCGGCCGACTTCCCGTTGCTTTCCATATCGCCCTGCTGGAAGTAGGCCGCAAACCGGTGCAGGTACTGGTCGTAGGGCAGAATCGCCTGCGACTCGGCGCCGAAGAAATTGTTGTACCAGATGCCCAGCAGCGCCAGCGTCACCGGGATGTTCTGCTCAAAAGGCGTGTGGCGGAAATGCTGGTCCATCGCGTGCGCGCCCGCCAGCAGTTCTTCAAAGTGGTCGAAGCCCACGGCGCAGGCAATGGAAAGGCCGATGGCCGACCAGAGCGAATACCGTCCGCCGACCCAGTCCCAGAAACCGAACATGTTGGCCGGGTCGATGCCGAATTTCTCCACTTCGGACTGGTTGGTCGAAATGGCTACAAAGTGTTTGGCGACGGCGCTTTCGTCGCCCGAATGTTCGATGAACCACTGCCGGGCCGAATGGGCGTTGGCCATGGTTTCCTGCGTCGTGAAGGTCTTGGACGCAATCATGAACAGCGTCGTTTCGGGATTGACGCCCTGCAGGGTTTCGTAGATGTGCACGCCGTCCACGTTCGACACAAAGTGCACCTTCAGGCGGGTGGCGTAGGGCTTGAGCGCCTCCGTGACCATCACCGGGCCGAGGTCCGAGCCGCCGATGCCGATGTTGACAATGTCGGTAATGGGCTGACCCGTGTAGCCTTTCCAGTCGCCGGAAATGACGCGTTCGGAGAAGCCTTTCATCTTTTCCAGCACTTCGGCCACGTCCGGCATCACGTCCCGGCCGTTGACGGTAATGGATTCGCCGGAGCGGTTGCGGAGGGCTACGTGCAGCACGGCCCGGTTCTCGGTGGCGTTGATGGCGTCGCCCGTAAACATCTTGTCGATGGCTTCGTGCAGGCCCGCCTGACCGGCCAGCTCGCGGAGCAGCTGCATCGTCTCGGTCGTCACCCGGTTTTTGGAAAAGTCCACCAGCATGTCTTCAAACCGAAGGGAGAACTGCCCGAACCGCTGCGGGTTGTCGGTAAAAAGGTCTTTCAGGTGGCGGTCTTTGACCTGCTGAAAATGCTCCTGAAGCTGCGCGTAGGCGGGGAGAGATGTGAAGGAGTAGTTGGTTAACATAGAACAGGGGTTCTGAACCGGGGTTACACAGATTTACAGATTTACCAGGATGCTCGGCTTTTATACAGGCATCGTGGTAAATCCGTTAATCCGTGTAATCCCGGTCCACGATTATAAACAGATTTCCTGCATTCTCGCTGAGTCATACAGGAACACATTGAAATCGACCGGGCCGCGAATGCCGCTGACGGCGCCGCCTTTGTTATGCTGCCAGAAATACAGGGGTTTTTCCCGGTAATCGCGGAGGTGCTCACGCGAGTAATCAGCAATCCAAAGCGGATAGTTGTCCAGATGGCCGGCAATATACATCCGATAAAAATGACTGTTGGTATAAATAATGGGTTTGACGCCGTATTCATCCTCCACCAGGTCCAGCCAGGTTTTGAGGTCAGCAATCAGTTTGTCGTGCGGAATGCCCCGGTCGAGCTCAAAATCGAGCACGGGCGCAAAGTCGCCGGATTCGAGGGTAACCGTTTTGATGAAGTTGCGCGCCTGTTTTTCCGGGTCGCGGCGGGGGTGGTAGAAATGGTAAGCGCCCCGTTTGAGGCCGACTTTTCCGGCTTCCCGCCAGTTCTGTTTGAAGTGGCGGTCCACCAGCGTAGCGCCTTCGGTGGCTTTGATAAACACAAACTGAAGTCGGACATCCTGTCCGTCGAGGCCCTCCGCCCGCATGGCCTGGACCTTTTCCCAGTTAATCTTTTTGTTGTGGTGCGAAACGTCGATGCCGTGAATCCGGTAGTCGAGCGGCACCCGAATGCCGAAGCGGTCGATGAGTCGCCACTGCGCCTTCACTTCCTGTCCCTCCCGGAACGTCAGCCACAAACCCGTCAGCACGGCCAGCGCCAGCAAAGGCAGCACCAGCGTTTTTCGTTTCCGAAATAAAAATAGAACTATCCGCTTCATCCGGCGGCAAAAATAGGAAAAACAGTTGTAAGTGCAGAAGCGGTCCGCCGCAGCGGTCGTAAGTCGTAAGTAGCTCCGCCCATTTTTCAATGGAGGCAGCGCACTTACGACTTACGACCGCTGCGGCGGACCGCTTCTGCACTTACGACTACTTTAATCGTGTCCTTCCAGCTTCACTACTTTGTTGTAGAAGCCGAGGATCAGGATGGGAGCGGCCCACTGGCCTACCAGCAGCGCTTCTTCTTTTTTACCGTTATAGAAAAGGCTCGCTGCGGTAACGAGCGCACCCAGCCCGCCCCAGAGGAACAGGTCGGACGGCAGTTTGGCCGTTTGTTCTTCGATTGCTTTGGCTACCGGGCCCTCGTCGTGCGAGAGCTTCATGTTCTTGCCAAAAAAGCCTTTGTCAGCGTTAGCGTATTTCACCGCTTCTTTCAATGCAGATGCCATAACGTTTGTAATGGTTTATAATGGATATACGCAAACGTAACGGCGGGGCGGCGGGAAATGTTGGAAAAAAGTAATCCAGTGCATAAGGGGGTAAGTGCTCAAGGGGGTAAGTGATTAAGGGGACAAGCCCTGCTTCCTTACTTCCTTAAGCACTTACCCCCTTGAGCTCGGCGATTATTTATTCGGCTGCGGTGTTGTCCGCAGATACGGCTTGATGACGTTGACGCCTTTGGGGAATTTCTGAATGGCGTCTTCGGTGCTCACCGCCGGAACCACGATGCAGTCCTGACCTTCCTGCCAGTCGGCGGGCGTAGCGACCTGGTAGGTGGCCGTCAGCTGGAGCGAGTCGATGACGCGCAGGATTTCGTAGAAATTGCGGCCGGTCGATGCCGGGTAGGTCAGCGTCAGCTTGATTTTCTTGTCGGGACCGATGATAAAAACTGAGCGTACGGTCGCTTTTTCGCTGGCGTTGGGGTGGATCATGTCGTAGAGTTCGGCCACCTTCCGGTCCGAATCGGCGATCAGCGGGAAGTTAACGGTCGTTTTCTGCGTCTCGTTAATGTCCTTGATCCATTCCGTATGCTGGTCGAGCGGGTCCACGCTCACGGCGATAACCTTGACGCCGCGCTTTTCGAATTCATCTTTCAGCTGAGCGGTCCGGCCCAGTTCCGTGGTGCAGACCGGGGTAAAATCGGCGGGGTGGGAGAAGATCATGCCCCAGGAATCGCCCAGCCATTCGTGGAAGTGCAGGGTGCCTTCCGTGGTTTCGGCCGTGAAGTCCGGCGCGATGTCGCCTAATCGGAGTGACATAGTGTTGGGTTGGTTTATGTGTTGTGGTTTATGGTTTGGAATGTAGGGTTTAGAGTTTAGAGTTTATGGTTGGCTCCGCCTCTTTACAGGCTTTTTATGGAGGCGGAGCCAACTATAAACCTTAAACTCTAAACCCTACACCCTATATCAGCTTTTCTTCCACCGCCATTTTCACCAGTTCGGCGGCGTTTTTGACCTGGAGGCGGCGCATCATGTTGGCCCGGTGGTTGTCTACGGTCCGGACCGACAGCTGAAGCTTCTCGGCAATTTCCCGGCTGCTCATGCCATCGACGAGGAATTGCAGGATT
This sequence comes from Tellurirhabdus rosea, assembly GCF_026278345.1. Classification (NCBI taxonomy): domain Bacteria; kingdom Pseudomonadati; phylum Bacteroidota; class Cytophagia; order Cytophagales; family Spirosomataceae; genus Larkinella; species Larkinella roseola. Next base: position 551,849 of record NZ_CP111085.1, on the reverse strand, counting down.
TCCTTTTCCTTCTTGGAGAGTTTGGACCGGCGCAGGCGGCTGTTTTTGTCGGCTTTCTTCAGCTGCGACATGTAGCCGTTGAGGATGATGTTGGCGACCGGCGAGCTGAAGTACTTTTCGCCGCCCATCACCGTCCGGACCGCCTTGATCATCTCGTCGCTGGACGAATCCTTCAGAATGTATCCGTACGCACCGGCCTCGACCGCCCGCAGGATGTAATCTTCGTTATTGTGCATGGAAAGCATGAGCGTGCGTACATTCTTGTACAACCGACTCACCACCTGCGTCGTTTGAATGCCGGACATGCCGGGCAGCGAAATGTCCATCATGATGACATCCGGCTGGTGGTTTTTCAGCTTTTCGAGTGCTTCTTCCCCGTCGGCGGCTTCGTCGATGATTTCAAAATCTTCGACCTGGTCGAGCAGCATGCGGATGCCGTTCCGGACGATGGCGTGGTCATCGACCAGCATCAGTTTGATCGTATTCATATTCTGGGTAAGCGATTTTTATGGGGATGCTAACTTGAACTTTGGTTCCTTTATCCGGTGCGGACGAAATCCGGAATTTGGCGTTGATCAGCGCTGCCCGCTCGCGCATGTTGTGCAGGCCCTGCGACCGCCGGCTCCCTTCCGGGTTGCCGTTGCGATGCACGCGGAAGCCCGTTCCGTCGTCGCAGACAAGCAGGTGCAAATACGCATCTTTTTCGAACAATTCAATCGTTATCTGGTGCGGATTTGCGTGCCGGACGGCGTTGCTGACCGCTTCCTGCGTAATGCGGTACAGCACGACCTCCATATTCTTATCAAACCGCACATCGGGAAAGGTCGAATGAAAAATAATCTCGATCGGGCTGTTCTGTCCGTGGGTGTCGGCCAGCATTTTCAGCGCCGGGATCAGCCCGAAATCGCTGAGAACGGTAGGCATCAGGTTGTTCGACACGTTGCGGGCTTCCTGGATGGTCTGGGTCACCAGACTTTTGAGGGCACCGATATTCTTGACGGATTTTCCTTCGCCCTGCAAGCCCGTTTCGAGGCTTTCGATCTGCAGCTTGATGGCCGTAAGCATCTGCCCAATGCCGTCGTGCAGCTCCCGCGACAGCCGCTTCCGTTCTTCTTCCTGACCGGCGAGCAGGTAGGAAGTCCGCAGTTTCTGTTCGTCCATCTGCTGCTGGTACTGCTGGCGGGTAGCATCGAAGAGCTGCTGGCGCGTTTCCTTGAGGGTTCGGTTCAGTGACAGAAGCTTGCGGTTGGCGGTGGCCGTCCGGTTTTCCGCTTCGATCAGCTGCCGGATAGTCTGCTCCAGGCGGACCACGGCGGGGCGGATAATGAGCCAGCCAATGACGGCCAGCACGATGAGGGTGAAAAAATACTGGTACAGTTCCAGCCGCTGCAGCGCCGAGGTGTTGGCGATTGTCTCCCGGTTGGTCTGCTGGATAATGCCGTCAAACTGTTTCAGGAAAGGCTCGTCGTACCGGGCCAGCATCGCCAGTTCCTGCTGGGCGTTCAGGTCGCGGGCCGATCCGGCCTTTTCGGCTTTCCGGATGAGCTGCTGGGCGTTTTTCTCCAGAATATTGAACGTGGGTGCAATCGCCTGGTACCGGGCCTTGATGCTGTCGCTGTACGGAATGCGCAGGTCAGAGCCCGGAATGCCGCCCGCCCGGGCGCTGAGGTAAATGGAAACAAACTGCTTATAAATCGTTCGGAGGTTCTCCCGACTGCGGGCAAATTCCGCCGAATCCGAAGACTGCGTCAGGTGCAGGGCCTCCTTGGTAATCTGCTGGCTCAGGTGACGCTGCAGAGCCGAAACGCGAAGCACCCGAATTACATCCACCTGCCGCTCCAGACGCACCTGCGTAACCACCTGCCCAACCGACAACAGAACGGCCACAATGATGAGCGTCGCTCCAAAAAGCCGGGTGAATCGTCGGGAAGATGGAGGCTCCGGTTTGTTCAAAACGTCAAGTTCATCCGTCACGAAAGTAACTGTTTATGGTGCAATAGTGAGTAAAGGTACAAAAAAACCAAAAAATACCCTTATTTGGCCCCTCCGGCCGCAAGAACCAATCCTGCGGAGCCGTTGTTGTGAAAACAAATCCTCGTAGATTTGCATAACGCCTGAAAGCGATTCCCAGACTGCTATGAAAAAGATCAGCCTTGCCGTTGCCTTACTAACTCTCCTGACCGCAACTGCCTTCCGCCCGGTCCTGACGGAAGCCCCCCGCACGACGGTTGCTGCCGAGCCGGTAAAACTTTCCTGGGAGATGCTCCGGGACGTAACGTTCAAGAAAAAATGGTACCCGGAAGAGTCCGTTTATATGCTGTACCCGACGTTCGGACCTTCGGTTCAGAAACTGAATGGCAAACCGGTGGAACTGACGGGCTACGTCCTGCCGGTTGATCTCGAATCCAACCTGTACGTTTTGTCGGCCTTTCCGTACAGCGCCTGCTTTTTCTGCGGCGGTGCCGGTCCGGAATCGGTCGTTTCGCTGAAATTCAAGAAGGGCGGACGCAAATTCAAAACCGACGAACGCCGCACGTTCCACGGCACCCTGAAACTGAACGCCGATAATATTTACGAACTGAACTACATTCTCGCTGATGCAGAGGTAGTTGAGTAAAAAGACGTTTTTTTCTGCAAAAAAAGCGGAAAAATGTTCGGGTGTTCAGTTGACAGACGTTCTTCTTTTCCGCATATTTGCACCCACAAAACAGAATGAAGCGGCAAAAGCGAAGCCCACTTTTCTCTTTGCAATTTTCATTTTGACTTGTATTTGGGGGTATAGCTCAGTTGGCTAGAGCGCTACAATGGCATTGTAGAGGCCGTCGGTTCGAATCCGACTATCTCCACCCAACTTAAATCAGCCGCCCTCAGCGGCTTTTTTTATGCACTACGTGTACGTGATATTCAGCGAGACCGCCGACCAGTATCACATCGGTCTGGCAAAGGATGTGCAGATTGCGCTCTGGCAGCATAATGCGAAGGCAAACCCCGCGACGGCTGCCGGTAAACCCTGGGTAATTCGGTTTAAACAGGGATTCGAAAAACGCCCGGCCGCCCAGAGTCTGGAAATGAAACTGAAAAACAAGGACAGGCTCGGCCTCGAAGAGTTTTTGAACAATCAGAATTAAAACAAAAAAGCCGCTCGGGGGAGCGGCTTTTTTGTTTCCCCCAAAGCAAACATCGTTGCCAGGCGGCTGAGGAGGGAGGAGTTCGCCCGCACACCTCGTCCACCAGCGGGCACCCGCGTTTGGCGGAACCGCCCGTTGCCATCGGGATGCCCGCTGGTGGACGATGCGCACAAATAACCCGTCAGTACGCTACCGTAAAGCGCTGGCGGACGTGGTTCGCCTGTTCGAGTTCGTCGACGATGGCAATGGCCAGGTCCTCCACGGAGATAATGCTCCGGCCGTTGTCGTCAAACACCGGATTTTCCAGCCCCTTCCGGTAAGCGCCTTTCCGCACGCCTGAGGTGCCCTGGTGCATTTCGATGGCGGGGCTGAGAAACGCCCAATGCAGGTCTTGTTCGCCCTGGAGATGCGTTAAGTAATCACGGGCGGCCGAGGCGCCGGCTTTGTATTCGGCGGGAAATTGCGGCGTATCGATCAACTGAACACCGGGGGCCACGTACAGACTACCCGCGCCGCCGACGAACAGCAACCGCTTCACGCCGGCCTTTTTGATTCCTTCCTGAATAGCCTTGGCCCCTTTCAGGAAATCGTCGTAAATATTGGGGTTCGTCCAGCCGGAATTGAACGTACTGACCACCGCATCGTGGCCTTCAACGGCGGCGGCCACTTCGTCCGCGTTATACACATCGGCTTTGCGGACCGTTACGCCGGGGCCGGCTCCTTCCGCCTTTTCCGGATTCCGGGCAATGGCCGTTACCTGATGCCCTCTATTGGTTAATTCGTTCAGAACTGCGGAGCCCACAAAACCGGTGGCTCCAATAAGCGCTACTTTCATACTACATGGGTTTAAAAGGTAAACTCTTGTTTTAAACTGTATTGATTATTGTTACAGTTTTGTTGAAAAAAATATCAGTGAAACTTCATCGTGAATTCGGCAAGGGTTGTCTTGCCCAAACGCTGCAAAACGGCCTTGTCCGCTTCGTCGAAAACGGAATTAATGTGTTCGTTGATTTGTCGGCCAACGGGGCAGTTGGGATTTGGCTCGTTCGAGCGGCCCAGCAACGACGACTGGCGCACAACCCTGTAAATGTCCGACAGAAGAATGCTTTCGGCCGGTTTGGCGAGCATGGTGCCGCCACCTTTCCCTTCCCGGCTTTGCACCAGACCATGCGCCTTCAGATTGCCGATTTCTTTACGGACCAGCACCGGATTGATGTTGATGCTTCCGGCGATCAGGTCCGACGTCAGCCACTCGTCCTTCTGGTACTGAAGGAGGGCCAGGATGTGGAGCGCCGTGGCAAATCGACCGTTGTTCATTCTGTAATATTTTTTATTACAGTACAAAGGTATAGCAGATTTCCGTCATAAAAAAGCGCTTCGGTCTATTTTCTGGCAGATTTTGTAAGAAGGCTGTCACGTCCGAAAAAAAAAATCGAAAATTTTTCACCTTTTTTTAAACAAGGTCGGAAGCGGGCGAGTTATGTATGTGTAAATCGCTTCCAGATGGGGATACCGTGAAACGTATCCGTTTTGAAAAGAACAAACCGGACGGAGTGCGATTCAAAAAAAGCCAGGTGACATTCGTCGTCTGGCTTTACTTTTTTCCGGCGGTCGAGTTACAAAATCAGCTTAGAACGGTCGCACCGCCTTGACAAACCGGCCTTTAAAATACTTTGAGAATAGATTGTCTTCCCGAACGCCCCGCGAAGACGAAGCGTGAATGAACACGATGTCGTTGCGGCTCCGGACTTCCGTCACGATACCGGCATGGGAAACATACCCGGCTTTGCCGCTGTCGGGCACAAAGAAAATCAGGTCGCCGGGCCGAATCTCGGCCACGTCCACTTCATAGCCTACTTCTGACTGCTGCCACGAAATGCGGGGAATCTGGAGGCCCACCGTCTGGAAAGCCGCGTAGATAAGTCCCGAGCAGTCGATCCCGTCGAACCCGTTGCCGCCGGAGCGGTAAGGCGTCCCGGTGTAGGTGCGGGCCACTTTCACCACGTCGGGAACGTAGCTGCGCTGGTAGGTCCGGGTATCCACGGTTTTCAGCGGTTTCCCGGCGGGTTTGCGGACGGCCGTCGCTTTGCCTCGCTGGGCGGGCGGCGTGTAGGGCGTAGACCGAAAAACGGAACACGACGACAGGCTGAACGAAAACAGCAGGGCCGTCAGCAGGCATTTGGGGACAAAAGACGTTTTCACAAGCATGAGCAGTGGGATTGGCGACCCGTTACCGAGCCGCCTGAATTTCTAAATTTTCATCGTCAGGGCAATCCGTTTTCGCTGCAAATCGACCTCGACCACTTTCACCTGCACTTTCTGGAAGACCTTTACCACCTGCCGCGGATCGGAAACGTACTGGTGTGAAAGCTGCGAGATGTGCACCAGCCCATCCTGCTTGACGCCAATGTCCACAAACGCCCCGAATGCCGTGACGTTGGTGACCACACCGGGCAGAATCATGCCTTCGTGCAAATCCTCCACTTTCCTGACGCGTTCGTCGTATTCGAACACCGAAAGCTGCCCGCGGGGGTCGCGGCCGGGTTTTTCGAGTTCGGCCAGAATGTCGCGCAGGGTCGGCAGGCCCACTGTATCCGTAACGTAGCGTTCGGGTTTAATCTGCTTCCGCAGCTCCGGTTTTTTTACCAGTTCCTGAACGGATGCGCCCAGGTCTTTCGCCATGCGCTCGACCACCGGGTAGCTTTCCGGGTGGACGGCGCTGTTGTCGAGCGGGTTCGGCGCGTTGTCGATGCGCAGGAAGCCGGCGCACTGTTCAAAGGCTTTCGGGCCCAGCCGCGGCACTTTTTTCAACTGATCGCGGGATTTGAACGGCCCGTTTTTCGCCCGGAACTCGACGATGTTCTGCGCCAGTTGCGGACCCAGTCCCGACACGTACCGCAGCAGATGGGCGCTGGCCGTGTTGAGCGATACCCCCACCTGATTGACGCAGCTTTCCACGACCGAATCCAGGCTGTTTTTGAGGGCCGTCGGGTCCACATCGTGCTGGTACTGCCCGACGCCGATGGATTTGGGATCAATTTTCACCAGTTCCGCCAGCGGGTCCATGAGCCGCCGTCCGATGGAAACGGCTCCGCGCACCGTGACGTCCTGGTCGGGAAATTCCTGCCGGGCCACTTCCGAAGCCGAGTAGACCGAAGCACCCTGTTCGCTGACCATGAAAAGCGGAATCGTTTTGCCGAAATTCAGGCTCCGGACAAACGCTTCCGTTTCGCGGCCTGCCGTCCCGTTGCCGATGGCGATGGCTTCCAGCGCGTACTGCTGCACCAGTTTGAGCACTTTCTGCTCGGCTTCCGGGCGTTTCCAGTCGGGGTAAATCACGTCATTGGCAAGCAGCGTTCCCTGAGCGTCGAGGCACACCACCTTGCAGCCCGTCCGGAAACCGGGGTCGATGGCCAGAACGCGCTGCTGGCCCAGCGGGGAGGTCAGCAGCAGTTGCCGCAGGTTGTCGGCAAAAATCTGAATGGCCTCTGTATCGGCTTTTTCTTTGGAAAGATTATCGAATTCGGTTTCCAGCGACGGCTTGATGAGGCGTTTGTAGCTGTCTTTGATGGCCAGCGCCACCTGCTCCTTGCTGCCCGGCAGGCCGCGGAGAAACTGCCGTTCGAGCCGTTCGACGGCCGCTTCCTCGTCGGGCGAAATGCTCACCGACAGCACGCCCTCGGCTTCGCCCCGGCGCAGGGCCAGGAGCCGGTGGGAGGGAACCCGCCGCAGCGGTTCGGCAAAATCGAAGTAATCCTTGAATTTGACGCCTTCGGTTTCTTTGCCTTTTTTGACCGTCGAACGAATGATGGCTTCCCGTTCAAACAGGGTCCGGACGCGCTGCCGGGCTTCGGCATCTTCGCTGACCCACTCGGCCATGATGTCGCGGGCGCCCTGCAGGGCTTCGTCCACGGAGGCGACCTTATCGTTCAGAAACGCTTTGGCCTTCCGTTCGGGTTCGGCTTCGCGCTGCATGAACAGGGCCGCGGCCAGGGGTTCGAGGCCTTTTTCGACGGCGATGGTGGCGCGGGTTTTCCGTTTGGGTTTGTAGGGCAGATAGAGGTCTTCCAGCTCGGTCATTGTGGCCGCCGCTTCGATCTTTTTCCGCAGCTCGGCCGTCAGTTTGCCCTGTTCGTCAATGCTTTTGAGAATGGCGTCCCGGCGTTTGTCCAGTTCCTGAAGTTTCTGGTAAGTGTCTTTAATGGCCGTAATTTGAACCTCGTCCAGTCCGCCGGTGGCTTCCTTGCGGTAGCGGGCGATAAACGGCACGGTGGCTCCCCCGTCGAGGAGTTGCAGGGTATTGGCGACCGGGCGGCTCTGTAAATTCAGCAGCCCGGCAATGCGGGTTTCGTAGGTAGTACTCATAAAAAGTTACGCGCTATGGGCGCAAAAATGGGCAGGATGGGGCAGACGGACAAGAAATAACGCCGTTTTCCGAGGAATCAGACCAGCGGCGTTACGTCCACATCTCCTTTTCCGCCGAGCCGGACAAAGCGGGCTTCCACCTGCCGGTGGCCCATTTTCTGGTACAGCAGCCGTAGTTTTTCCAGATTTTCCCGCTGCGGTTCGGAAGCCTGACCGTTCTGATAGTCCAGCAGAATGACTTTTTCGGCCGTATGAACGACCCGGCTGGCCCCCCGCTTCGCTACGCCTTTCGGCAGCAGAATAGGTCGCTGGCCATCCGTCCGCAGGTCGGCGGCGTAGAAACGGGCTAGTTCCGGATGGGCGAGAACGTCCTGAAGAGCCGTCTGCATGGCGGCCGTTTCGGTCGGTCGGAGCTGGCCTTCCGCCACCATTTTCCGGATGGTTTTTTCGATGCAGGCGGGCGTCCGGACGAGCGAAAGCGCCTTGCAGACTTTGTTTTCCCAGTCCTGATTCTGCGCAAACCGTTCCTGCATCGCCTCCGACAGTCGCCGGAGCCGCAGCGGCCGGTTCCCTTCGCGGCTGTGCGTCTGCACCGACAGCGACTCGCCCTCGCGGACTTTCCTGCGGTGATCCGGGTTCGGCACTGTCTGGCAACCGTGAAGGACATAGCTGAGCTGGCCTTCTTCCCAGCCGCATTCGCCGATGGGCTGGTGCTTCAGGAAGTTGTACAGCCAGAAGTCGATACCGTCCTGGTTCTTTGCTTCGCCCTTTTTGGTTTCGTATTCTTTTTTGAGCGAAAGAATGTACAGCCGGTCGGTCGGTCGGGTGAAGGCGACGTACAGCAGGTTCATGCACTCTACAAATGTCCGGTAAAGCTCGTCCCGGTACTGCGGTGCCAGGGGCGTACTGACCAGATCTTTCTTCAGCGTGACCGAAGCCGTCCGGAGTCGCCGGAGCGGGCCGTCTTCGGAAGGCGGGCAGCACAGGACTTCGTCTTCCAGCGCCGACAGATTCATCCAGATGGTGTCGCCCGTGCGCGGCTTGCTGCTCCAGTCGGCAAACGGCACAATGACCACCGGATACTCCAGCCCCTTCGATTTGTGGATGGTCGTGATCGTAACGGCGTTGGCATCCGCCGGGGCGCTGACCGAAATCTTTTCCTGAACGGACTCCCAATAGGCCAGGAAATCGCCCAGATGGCTGCCGAAGCGGGCACTGAAGGTCAGCACTTCGTCCAGAAAGCGAAAGATATACGGGCACTCGCCTGCGTCGTCGAACAGGTTGTAGTACAGCGACAGTTTTTCGGCCAGTTCATAAACGCTCAACTGGGCCAGCATCAGCGGGTCGAGGGCCTCTTTGGTAATCGGCGAGGAGATGTACTCGAACAACTGCACCGAGTCGTCGGACTTTGCCCGTTCGTCGATATGCCGCGCCAGTTCCGCCGCCGGGATTTCGTACCGGATGATGCGGTGGTACAGAAACAGAAGCTCGTAGCGGACCAGGCGGTTGTCCGGCTGATAAAGCAGCTGCATCAGCGCCAGCAGGAAGCGGACGCGCTCGGACGACATCAGCGTCAGCGAATCCTCCGAGGTCAGCGGAATGCCCTGGCTTTTCAGAAAATCCGCCAGGAGCCGGGCATTTTTCTTGAAGCGGCACAGAATGGCTACATCGCCGAAAGTGTACCCGTCGTCCACGGCTTTCCGGATGAGTTCCAGCGTCCGCTGGGTGATCTGGCCGGCCACTTCTTCGGTCTCCTCGTCGCCCTGTTCGGGTTTTTCGAAGAAATCGATCTGGACATGCCCCAGAACGCCGGCCTTGATGGGCTGCTGCCGGAATTCTTCGTCAAAGACGTCGGTGACCTGCGCGTAATCCGTGTTCTGGTACTGGGCCGCCAGAAAGCCAAAGAAGCGGTTATTGAACTCGACAATGGATTCGGCGCTGCGCCAGTTGGTGCCCAGCCGTTCGGGCTGGAGGTAGTCCGGCAGCGCCCGAAGCCGTTCGAGCGTCATCTGGCTGTCGGCATTGGCGGAGAGCAGGCTGTCCAGCTGGTTGCGGTGCAGGGCCACGATCTGGTCCATGTCGCCGCCCCGGAAGCGGTAAATGGCCTGTTTGGCGTCGCCCACGGCCAGATTGAAGCGGTCGTAGCCGAGGTTGTTTTCGATGAGCGGCAGGAGGTTGATGAACTGGAGCCGGGAGGTGTCCTGAAACTCGTCGATGAGAATGTGGTGGTATTTTTCGCCCAGGCGCTCGTAGACAAACGGCACCGGTTCATTGGCGACCACTTCCAGAATCAGGCGGTTGAATTCCGAGATGTGGACCCGGTTCTGTTCGCGCAGCAAATCGTCGCATTCCTGCCGGATCTGTTTCAGCAGAGAGATTTTCTGGAGGTGTTTTTCGAGCAATTCGTACAGGACGTGTTGCCCGCCGTTGTTTGCGACAATGTCTTCAATCTGTTCGATATACGAACGAAGAATGTCTTTAATGGCGTCAATCGCCTCATGCTTCTTGCCCGTATACCAGCGGTTTTCTGTCAATGCCTTCTGAATGGGAGTTTTTCCCGGCTCTGGTAACCCGGAGCCAAACGCCCGTTTCTCAAAGTAGGCGCCAACTCCACCGTTTTTGCCGTTTAAGAAATCCCCCAGTTCAATCCCGTGCGCCTGAATCAGGGCGTATCCGCTGGCGGCCAGCTGCTGAATGGAGTTTTCGATGTGCTGGGTAAACGACCGGAGCTGGCGGCGCAGATGCCGGAAGTCCTCCGGCTGCAGATCGGCCAGCAGTTTGACGTAATCGTAATTTTTATCGCCGAGCTGATTTCGGGAAAACTCCACCAGCGTATCCGAGAGGTTGTACCAGCTTCTGCCTTCGCTGGCATTTTCGCGGTAGTATTCGTCCAGCACCTCGGTCAGGGCGGCGTTGTCTTCGGTATTGACCTTTTCGATAAGTCGCTCGATGGCCGTCTGCAGCACCGTGTCCGTTTCCATTTCGACCTCGAAACTGTATGGCAGTTCCAGGTCGTCGGTAAAGGCCGTCACGACGCGCTGCACGAAGCTGTCGATGGTGAGCACCGAAAAGCTCGAATAATCGTGGAGGATGGTCAGAAAGACTTCTTTCGCCCGCTTTTGCAGTTCGTCGGCAGGCAGGGGCGGCTGGATTTCCCCGGCCAGTGCTTTGAGCAGGGATTTTTCCTCGCCGCGCACCATCCGTTCGAGTTCTTTCAGGATACGCTCCTTCATTTCGTTGGCGGCGGCATTGGTAAACGTCACGGCCAGAATATGCTTGAACTGGTGCGGTTCAAACGGCTTGCGGCCTTCCACCTCCGGGCGGTCGCGCAGGGCCAGTTTGAGGTATTCCTTGGTGAGCGTATACGTTTTGCCGGAACCGGCCGAGGAGCTATATATCTTGAAGGACATAAGTCGAGTTTGTATTCACGGGCTGAAGCCCCTGGACACATGGGGATTCAGCCCGAAAATTTTACTGAATTTACTACGGCCAGAACAAAAAACAAGGCCGACCGGGCTTAAAGTCCGGCGTTACAGGTTAAACCGCAGCCCAATGCCCGACTGCACGTTGAAGAAAAGCGGCTGGGGCAGGACTTCGGCGTAAAGTCCGGCTTCGAGGAAGATGGACGTGGTTTTGTTCGGCATGAAGTATTCAACGCCGCCCACGCCCGAGCCGCCCAGGGAGATGTTGTTGACGTAATCCGTCCGCTGCCCGCTCAGGTTGCGCGGGAAATACCGCCGGGAGCCGACCTGCCCGCCGAAGCCGTAGTAATAATGCAGGGTTTGCGAACTGCCCACATCGCCATGCCATAGGTAGTGGCCCTGAATGGCCAGGCCGACGTTGCGGTAATACCCCTGCCGGTAGCTCCGGACGTTGGCATAGACCCCGCCATAGGTGCCGATATTGACGTCGAATGCGTGGTTTTCGCCGAAGTACTTGCGGACGTTGAGGCCCGCCGGTTCGCCCAGCCGGAAGCCGACGGCCCAGTTGTTGAACTGCGCCTGCGCCCGTTCGGCAGTGAAAAGACCGCTGAGCAGGATCGCCGCAGCGAGGAGAAAACGTTTCTTCATGGTTGTACGGATTGTGTGAACAGGACACGCCTGATAAGAAAAACCCCCACCTGCACCGGCGAGGGTCTTCCGATAAGACGTTTTTAAAACGTCGTTGTTACACTTTCCGCGTATTTTTTTAGCATTTCCAGAAGCCGGTTGTTCTCGGCGGCCGTCCCGACGGTGATGCGGAGGCACCCTTCGCAGAGCGTTACTTTCGAACGGTCCCGTACAATGACCTGATGGTCAATCAGAAAGTCGAATACCGCTTTGGGCTCGTCGAACTGCACGAGCAGGAAGTTGGCGTCGGAGCGGTGTACGCGGCGGACGAGCGGCGAAGCGAGCAGTTTTTCGTGCAGGACCGTACGCTGGTCCAGCACATCGGCCACCATCCGGTCTTTTTCCGCCACGCGGCCGAGGGCCAGCAGCGCCAGTTTCTGCGTCGGAGCCGAGATGTTGTAGGGCGGTTTGATTTTGTTCAGAATCCGGATCAGTTCTTCCGAAGCGAAGCACATGCCCAGCCGCAGCGCCGCCAGTCCCCAGGCTTTGGAAAAGGTCTGAAGCACGACCAGATTCGGGTATTGGTCGAGCAGCGCCGTCATGCTTTCCATCTCGGCGAAGTCGATGTACGCTTCGTCGACCACCACCAGTCCACTGAAGTTTTCAAGCAGCGTCAGGATGGCCTCCCGGTCGACGAGATTGCCCGTGGGGTTGTTCGGCGAACACACAAACAGGAGCTTGGTGGTCGGCTGAACGGCCTTCAGCACAGAGGGTACGTCGATCTGGTAGTCCGGCGTCAGCGGGACTTTGATAACCGGCACATCGTTGATGCCCGCACTGACTTCGTACATGCCGTAGGTCGGCGGCAGAATCAGGATCGAATCGTGTCCCGGCTGGCAGGTGGCCCGCACCAGCAGGTCGATGGGCTCGTCGGAGCCATTGCCGAGGAAAATCTGGGAGGGCCGCACGCCTTTCAGCGGAGCCAGCTTCTCCTTGATGGCCGTCTGGTACGGGTCAGGGTAGCGGTTGTAGGAGCCGTCGGTAGCCGAGCCGAGCGGGTTTTCGTTGGCGTCCAGAAAGACGCCTTCCTTGCCGGTGTATTCATCGCGGGCCGACGAATAGGGCGTCAGCGCGAGGATGTGCGGGCGGAGGATATCGGTTAACGCAAAAGGTTTCATCCGGTGATTGTCAAATAAACCGCTAAGATAACGACAACCGCCGCGAATCGAAAACGGGGAAGGCCGAGTCGGGCCCTGCGAAAAAGGGAACCGGCCCTTTCGCCAACGGAATCAGAAGACAGGAAGCATGGTCAGCTTTTTTCGTGCCGGTGGTAACTTTGGTCGGTGTTGGGGCCGTAAAGGAGTTAATATTGAGGGGGCTAATTTCCTGATATTGAGATACTTATTTTGATATTAATAAAGCGATACAGCAGCAAAGGTAACTTTCATACACCCGCGGTCCGGTTGGGGAAAAGGAAGGCGGAGTACCCTCCACCTTCCTTGGTTTTTCCGGCTACTTTTGCAGGACTTCCTGAAAATCAAGCTGCTGGATCAGGCCCGGATTTTCCGGGGTAAGCGTAAAGAAAACGTTGATCTTCCCGCGTTCGCCTTCCAGTAGAAAATACCCGCGAAGCTGGTTTTCCGGCACCAGTTCGCTCACGCGGACGATGCGACCGACTTTGGTGTACAACTCCTGCACCTGCTTCCTCCGCAAATCCGCGCTTTGGTCCGGGAAGAAGTTTTCGGCAAAAATACCGCTCGCTTCGGCTCCTTTCCAGTCGGGCAGCAGACCGACGAGCTGGTTTTTCCGCAGGGCCAGGATGGGTGAAACGGGAAGCTGCCGGGGTTTGAGGCCGCCAATCGCGATCAGCGTGTCCAGCACCGCCGCGTTGACGCCCCCCGTACCGGCATACGTCAGGTTGGCAAACGAAATCACTCCGAGGCCGTACTCAGGCAGGATGCGCCACTGCGAACCAAAGCCCGGCAACCCACCGCTATGCCCCACGGCCACCCGGTCGCGGCAGTCTTTGGTCCAGTTGAGGCCGTAGCCGTAGCCCACCGTCAAAGGGCATGGGGCGCTGCCGACAGTTCTAGCCTGTGCATTCAGAGCGACAAAATTCCAGGGCTGCTGCATTTCCCGAATCGAACTGCGTTTGACGGGTCCCTTTTCGGACTCGTTGCGGGCGGGCCAGGCGTCCAGATGCAGGGTCACGTATTTGCTGAAATCCTCAATGGTGGTCATCAGGCCGCCCATCGCGCCCCACGAACCGGCATCGTGCAGCGAAGGTTCGAACACCCAGCTGTTGTTCAGCCAGCGATAGCCGGGAGCCAGACGGTCGGCGGGGGCCTTGGTGTATTCCCAGTGCGTATCGTTCATGCCCAGCGGCTTCAGAATGGTTTCGGTGATGTATTGCTGATAGGGTTTGCCCGAGACGTTCGTGATAATTTGCCCGAGCAGCGCAAAGCCGAGGTTGCTGTACTCAAAGGTGATGCCCGGCGGGTTGGAAAGCGAAAGGCCGCTGCCGATCAGTTTGGCCAATTCGGCATCCGAGTCGGCCAGCTGGCGGTCACCCCAGGGATTGTCTTCCGGAAAGCCCGCCGCGTGCGTCATGCAGTGCCGGACGGTAATGGTCGGCGCGTCGGCGGTCAGCGGCGTGAGCGTTTTCAGGGCCGGAACGTAGGTGGCCACGGGCTCGTCGAGCCTGATTTTACCCTCGTCGCGGAGTTTCAGAATCGCCATGGCCGTGATGCTCTTGGTCATGGACGCAATGCGAAAGACGGATTTGGCCGTGGCGGGCGTTTTTTTCTCCACATTGGCCAGACCGATGCCCCCGGCGTATACCAGTTTTCCGTCGAGCACAATGCCGTAGGCCAGGCCGGGGTAATGCGCCTTTTCGGCCCGTTCCCGAAACATTCTTTCGACAATGGGAAAAGCCGCCTGGATCTTCTGAAGCCGGTTCTGATCCGCAAAAACGGGCGGCTGGTAGGTCGTACGGTTGCTGATGGGTGCTTTCTGGGCGAAGACGGTGGTGCCCAGAAAGAGGAAGGGAAGAAGTCGTTTCATAGTTTCCAAAACTACAAAATAGATGCCGTCAGCCAAAGTCCGAACGTTCCCTACCCAAACATGCGTTACCTTTGTCAGGCGGACGGGGTATGCCCCATTTCGGAAATATAGCATATCCCGTCCGCCTGATAAAACAAGAATCGCCTTTGGAAACACGCATTCTGCTCGTTACCCCACCCTTTACCCAAATCAACACCCCGTATCCGGCGACCGCCTATCTGAAAGGCTTCCTGAATACGAAAGGGTACGCTTCGTTGCAGGCGGATCTGGGCATCGAGGTCATTCTGGAACTGTTTTCCGGAAAAGGACTGCGTGCGCTTTTTGACGAACTGGATGCGTCCGATGCCGAACTGACCGAAAACAGCTTCCGGATTTACGCCCTGCGCGACGAATACATCCGAACGATTGACCCGGTGATTCGTTTCCTGCAAAATAAAAACCCGACCCTCGCCCACAGCATCTGCGACCGGACCTACCTGCCCGAAGCGTCGCGCTTTGGTGAAATTGACGACCTCGACTGGGCGTTCGGCACGATGGGAACCCACGACAAGGCCCGCCACCTGGCGACGCTGTACCTTGAAGACCTGTCCGACCTGATCTCCGAGGCCATCGACCCGCACTTCGGCTTCAGTCGCTATGCCGAACGGCTGGGCCGCACCGCTACGCATTTTGACGAGCTGGAAACGGCCCTGATGGCACCTGAAACGCTCATCACCCGCACGCTGACGGGCTTACTGGAAGAGAAAATTCAGCGCTTCGGACCTACGGTTGTGTGCCTGTCGGTGCCGTTCCCGGGGAATCTGTTCGGCGCGCTTAAGTGCGGACAGTACCTCAAAAAGCACCATCCGGACATCGCCGTCGTCATGGGCGGCGGCTACGCCAATACCGAACTGCGGACCCTGCGGGAACCCCGCGTGTTCGACTACCTGGATTACGTCAGCCTGGACGACGGTGAGGCTCCGCTGCTTTCCCTGCTGGAATTTCTCGAAGGCCGCCGCGAAGCGAAGCAATTGAAACGCACCTACGCCCGGACGGAAGGTAAAGTGACCTATTACAACGGGGCACCCGAACGCGACGTGGCCCAGCGCGATACCGGCACGCCGGACTACCGCGACCTGCGGCTGCTGGATTACCTGTCGGTGATTGAAATCGTCAATCCGATGCACCGGCTCTGGAGCGACGGCCGCTGGAACAAGCTGACGCTGGCCCACGGCTGTTACTGGGGAAAATGCTCGTTCTGCGACGTCACGCTGGACTACATCAAACGCTACGAGCCACTGACCGCCGCGCTGATCTGCGACCGAATCGAGGAAATCATCGAACAGACGGGCCAGAACGGGTTTCACTTCGTGGACGAAGCCGCCCCGCCCGCCCTGCTGCGCGACGTGGCGCTGGAAATCATCCGCCGCCGTCTGACCGTGGTCTGGTGGACTAACATCCGGTTCGAGAAAAATTTTACGGCCGATTTATGCCGCCTGCTGAAAGCGTCGGGCTGCATTGCCGTGTCCGGTGGGCTGGAGGTGGCCTCCGACCGGCTGCTGGAACGAATGAAAAAAGGCGTAACGGTAGCGCAGGTAGCCCGCGTAGCCGAAGCCTTCACCCGGGCGGGCATCATGGTCCATGCGTATCTGATGTATGGCTTCCCGACGCAGACCGCCCAGGAGACGATGGATTCGCTCGAAATGGTGCGACAGTTGTTCGAAGCCGGGGTCGTGCAGTCGGGGTTCTGGCACCGGTTCGCCATGACCGCCCACAGCCCGGTGGGGCAGCATCCGGCGGGGTTCGATGTGATGCGCATCGGCCCGGACTTCGGCGGGTTTGCCGATAATGACCTGCACCATGACGATCCGCAAGGAGCTGAGCATGAACGTTTTTCGGAAGGGTTACGAAAGTCTTTGTTCAACTACATGCATGGCGTCGGCTTTGAATTTCCACTCCGCAAGTGGTTCGATTTCAAGACACCGCCGACGACCATTCCGCCCAATTACATCCAGCGGAGCATCCGGGAGCGGGCGCTGAACGACCACCGGCCCAATGCCGTTGTGCTCTGGATGGGCAGCCAGCCGACCGTATCCGTTCTGGAAGTGCAGCAGGGGAGAAAACTGACCGAACGCGCTGAACTCGTGTTTTACAACAAGAAAACCGAATGGGCGCTGGAAACCGGTCTGCCGCTCGGCGAGTGGCTGGAATCGGTGATGCCCCGGCTGGTGATCGGTTCGCACGAGCCGGAGTCGCTGGAAAACCTCAAAGCGGGTTTTGAAGCCGCCGGACTCGGCAGTTTTGCGAAATTCATGGAGTCCGAGACGTGGCGGGTGCTGAAGGAAAACGGGCTGCTGGTCGTGTAGCCGTTTACAGACAATCAGATTTATTTTTATGCCAGAATCACAACCCAACAACCCGCTCCACGGCATTACGCTGGAGACAATTCTATGCGAACTGGTGGCTCATTACGGCTGGGAGAACCTCGGCGACCGGATTCCGATCCGCTGCTTTCAGTTCGACCCGAGCATCAAATCGAGCCTCACGTTTCTCCGGAAAACGCCCTGGGCGCGGCAGAAAGTGGAGGAGTTATACATCCGGATGGTGAGCCGGCGGTGAGGTTTTTCTTTGCGGATTGGTTTTTCCCGCAGTTTAATGTTTCTCGCAGATAGCCGCAGATTTCAGGCGCAGATGCTTGCAGAAAATCAGTTGAATCTGCGCTGAAAATCTGCGGTAATCTGCGAGAACCGTTCCTCTGCTGAAAGCTTCCAAAGGCCTTAATTTTACAAACATGAAATTTCAAGACTACAACATAGCGCCCGAAGTAAAGCGCAACCTCGAAACGCTGGGGTTCAAGCGCCCAACGGACATTCAGTACAAGGCTATTCCTTCCATTCTGAAGGGCGAGGACGTGCTGGCGATTGCACAGACGGGGACGGGCAAAACGGCCGCTTTTGCCATTCCGGCCATTAGCCTGCTGCACGAACGAAAGGTTTCGAGCCGGACCGAAGGCATCAAGTGCGTGGTCATGGAGCCGACCCGCGAACTGGCCCAGCAGGTGACGGAAGTGTTTCAGGAAATCGGCCGGCATACTCGCGTGAAGACGTTCTGCGTCTTTGGCGGGGTGGAGCAGGGGCCGCAGATCGCCCGCCTCGAAAAAGGCATTGACATCCTCGTCGCCACGCCCGGCCGGGTCTTCGACCTCGTGCACCAGGGCCATCTGCACCTGAGCCGCGTGGAACTGCTGATCGTGGACGAGGCCGACCACATGCTCGAACGGGGCTTTCTGAAAGACATACAGGACCTGATCCGCTTTCTGCCGCGCAACCGGCAAACGCTGTTTTTCTCGGCAACCATCGACGAAACCATCAAAAAGCTGGCCTACAAACTGGTCCGCAATGCCGTCCGGATTCAGATTTCACCGGACAATCCGGTCAACAAAAACATCAACCACGCGGTTGCCTTCATCGAAATGGACGACAAGCGGTTCTTTCTGGAACGCTTTATCAAGGAGCATCCCGACAACAAGGTTCTGGTCTTTGTCCGCACGAAAGTCCGGGCAGAGCGGGTCGCCAAGGCGCTCGACCGGGTCGGCATCCGGAGCCTGACCATCCACGGCGACAAGGAGCAGACCGACCGCCTGGCCGTTATGCAGCAGTTCCGCGAGGGCGAAGCGAAAGTCCTCATCGCGACGGACGTGAGCGCCCGGGGCATCGACATTCCGAACGTGGAGTACGTCATCAATTACGACCTGCCCGAACAGCCCGAAAACTACGTCCACCGCATCGGGCGGACCGGTCGGGGCACGGCCAAGGGAGAAGCCGTTTCGTTCTCGGCGCCGGAGGAGAAAGAACTGCTCTTCAGCATTGAGCAATACATCGGCGGCCCCATCGCCCGGATCGACATCACCAAAGCCGATTACATGGCCACCCGCGACCTGAGCGAAGAAATTACCAGCGACCTGAAAGCCCTCCTCAAGGAAGCGGAAGAGTGGGAATCCGGGCGCGGCAAGAAAAAACGGCGGTAGCTTATCGATCCCCTGACCAAAGCCAAAAACTCGTTCGCTAACTCCTTTGAGCAAGAGTTGTGGAATCTATATAGAAAATAAATCTATATAGAAAATATAGACTTACTTCTAATATTTCCAAACCTCAGCCCTCTTCGGGCAGTTACAGGAAGGAAGTCAACTAACTATTTTCCACACGTTATGAAAAAAGGAATGGCAATGGGCCTGATCGCGCTGTCGCTGACAACGGTCACGTATGCCCAGCAAACACGGGATACCCGGACCAACCCGGGCACAAACACCTCGACCAGCGGATCGACGGGTGGTTCGATGAACAGCACCATGGGCATGTCCATGAACATGGAGGAACTCGACCGGATGAACAAGGAAGGCGCGGCCAAGGTAGCGGCGGTGACGCCCACGAGCGCCCCGCTGTCGAGAGCCGATCAGAACCTGATGAAGGAAGTGGCGATGGGCGGCATGATGCAGCTCGAAATCAGCCGGATTGCGCTGGAGAAAGCCAGCACGGACGAGGTTCGCAAAATCGCCCAGGCGGAAGTAGAGGAGCAGACCGGTCTTTCCAACAAACTGAAAGAAATCGCCCAGGCCAAAGGCATGACGCTGCCGACCGAAATGGATTCCAAAACCCAGGCGATGGTTTCCCGGATGCGCAACGCCACGGGCACCAGTTTTGACCAGATGTACCTGCGCGAAAGCGGCGTAAACGGGCATAAAATGCTCGACCAGGTGATGAGCCGGGTCGAAAAGAACGCTTCGGATGCCAGCATGAAAGAACTGGCGGCGGCGGCTCATCCGCTGGTCATTACGCACATGCAGGTTTCCCAGAGCATGCTCGATAATATGAAGGGCAGCGGCACATCGAAAAGTCGATAAAGCCCGGCTGAATAGTCTTTTTGGATAAGGAAAAGACTTTTTTGGGTTTAAATTAGCTACTTGCAAAATCGTAACGCGGAAGGACCTTTCGCGTTACTTTTTTGCGTTTACCGGTTCTTTTTCTGGGATAAAATAGCCTAATTGGTAAGGAAAAGCCATTCCGGCCTCTTTCTCCAATCCTATTTTTCAAAAATCCTATGAACCGTACTCTACCCCGACTGCTTACCGCTCTGCTGGTTTTGCTGGTTACGGTAGCCCATGCGCAGTCGATTCCTTCTCCCAAGGAGCACTTCGGCTTCAACATCGGCGACGACTACCAGCTGGCCACGTTTACCCAGACCGAAGCGTACTTCAAAAAACTCGCCACGTCCGACCGTACCAAATGGGTGGATATTGGCCCGACCGAAGAAGGTCGTCGCCAGTTTATGATGATCGTTTCCTCACCTGAGAACCTCAAAAAGCTCGACCGCTATAAAGAAATTTCGCAGAAAATGGCCCGCGCCGAGGGGCTAAACGACGAACAGGCCCGCGCTCTGGCCAACGAGGGCAAAGCCATCGTCTGGATCGACGGCGGTCTGCACGCCACCGAAACCGTCGGAACGCACCAGCTCATCGAAACCGCCTGGCAGCTGGTGAGCCGCAAAGACCCCGAAACCCTCCGTATTCTGGACAACTGTGTGATTCTGCTCGTGCACGCCAACCCGGACGGACAGGAACTGGTCACCAACTGGTACATGCGTGAACTGAAGCCCGAAAAGCGCTCCCTCGATAACGTACCTCGCCTGTATCAGAAATACATCGGCCACGACAACAACCGCGACTTCTTCATGATGAACATGAAGGAGACGCAGAACATGGGTCGGCAACTGTTCGTCGAATGGATTCCGCAGATCATGTATAACCACCACCAGCGCGGCCCGGCGGGTTCGGTGCTGGCCGGTCCGCCGTACCGCGACCCGTTCAACTACGTCTTCGACCCGCTGATGATCACCGGCATTGATGCGCTCGGCGCGGCCATGTATAACCGCCTGAACGCCGAAAACAAGCCCGGTTTTACCCGCCTGAACGGCGCCAGCTTCTCGACCTGGTACAACGGCGGACTGCGCACGACGACGCACTTCCACAACATGATCGGCCTGCTGACCGAAATTGTCGGAGGCCCGACGCCCGAAAATATTCCGCTGGTGCCGAACCGCCTCATTCCCAACGGAAACACCCCCAACCCGGTGACGCCGCAGAAATGGCATTTCAAGCAGTCGATTGATTACTCGCTTTCGCTCAATTACGCCGTGCTGGATTACGCGGCCCGTCACCGCGACGAACTGCTGTTCAACATTTACCGGATGGGCAAAAACTCCATCGAACGCGGCGCCGCGGATTTCTGGACGCTTTCGCCCAAGCGCGTGGAGGTGATCAATCAGGCGTATCAGGCCGACCAGCGGAAAGCCAACCCGACGGCCTCTACGGCCAGCGCAGCCGACCCGATGGGCTGGTCGAACCGGGGCGGCATCCCGACCAAATACTACGACAGCCTTTTCCGGCAGTCGGCTTCCCGTGACCCGCGCGGCTACATCATCCCGGCTACACAGGCGGATTTCGGAACGGCCGTGAAATTTGTCAACGCGCTGATCCGGACGGGCATTCAGGTGCACCAGGCCACGGCGGCGTTTACGGTAAACGGCAAAAGCTACCCGGCGGGCTCGTACATCGTGAAAACGGCCCAGGCCTTCCGCCCGCATGTGCTGGACATGTTTGAACCGCAGGACCATCCGAACGACTTCCAGTACCCCGGCGGCCCGCCGATTCGTCCGTACGACGCGGCAGGCTGGACGCTGGCTTACCAGATGGGCGTGCAGTTTGACCGGGTTCTCGACAGCTTCGACGGCCCGTTCAAAGCCATTCCGTACGGCGAACTGCAAACGCCGAAAGGGCAGGTGATCGGTACGTCCGGTTTTGTGCTGAGCGCCAAAGCCAACAATTCCTTTATTGCCGTGAACGAACTGCTGAAAGCCGGGATTGAGGTGTTCCGCGTACCGGGCGGCATTCCCGGCAAACCGGAACTGGGCACGGGCGCTTTCTACGTAGCCGGAAACGGAAAAGCGAAGGCCATTCTGGACAAAACAGCCGCAGAACTGGGCGTTTCGGCAACCAGCATCGGCAAACGTCCGGCCGGAGCGGTGAAGCTTTCGCCGATGCGGATCGCCCTTTGGGATACTTACGGCGGCTCCATGCCGTCGGGCTGGGTGCGCTGGATGCTGGAACAGTACAAATTCCCGATGCAGGTGGTGTACGCGCCGGAAATCGACGGCGGTGACCTGCGGAAGAAATACGATGTGATTGTGTTTGTAACCCGGGCCATTCCAGGCGTGGGAAGCAATACCCAGACCAACGAATACGGCTACGCCAGCCGCGAACCGAAAGCCGAAGAACTGCCGGCCGAATACCGTCCGTGGCTCGGAAAAATCTCGGCGGATAAGTCCGTTCCGCAACTGAAGAAATTCATGGAAGCGGGCGGCACCGTGGTGACCATCGGCAGCAGCACCAACCTGGCTTACCACCTTGGGTTGCCCGTCCGCAATGCCCTGGCCGAAATGACCAATGCCGGGGTAGAACGTCCCCTCGGTCCGGACAAATATTTCATTCCGGGAAGCATCCTGCGCGTTTCGGTTGACTCGACGCAGCAGGCGACCTGGGGCATGTCTTCGGAAAGCGACGTGTATTTTGAAGCCAGCCCGGTCTTCAAGCTGTCTCCGGAAGCGGTGGCGAAAGGCAAAGTTCGGCCGCTGGCGTGGTTCCCGAACGCCAAACCGCTGCGCAGCGGCTGGGCCTGGGGACAGGCGTACCTGCAGGACGGAGTAGCCGCTTTTACGGCTCCGGTCGGCGCGGGTAAACTCTTCGCTTTTGGTCCGGAGATTACCTTCCGGGCGCAATCTCACGGCACGTTTAAGCTCCTGTTCAACCAGTTGTACGGCGTGGCGGGGCAATAACCTACGGCTAAATCGTTAAAACGATTAGTCGTTCATGATGAATTATCTGGTGGCCCACGGTTTAAACCGTGGGCTTTTTTTGGCGGAATGGCGTCTTATCGGACCCGGCTCACGAGCCAGACCACTAATAGGCCGAACAGGCTCATCATGCCAAACGACCACTGTAAGTTCAGCGCCTCGGCCAGATAACCCACGATGGGCGGCACCAGCAGAAAGCCGAAATAGGCAATGGTGGTGACGCCGGTAATGATCGACCCCACCGGCCCTTCGCTGTTCTGCGTGGCAATCTGAATCACCAGCGGCACCACGTTGGACGTCCCGAAACCGACCATCACAAAGCCGAGACAAGCCGTAATCGGGTGCGGAAAGGCCGCCGCCAGGAACATTCCGGCGAACATCAAAAATCCGCTGTATTTCAGTACGTTTCGGCGCCCAAGCCGGTTGACCACCCAGTCGCCGGAGAAGCGGCCGAGCGTCATGGCAATCATAAAAAACGTAAATCCGGCCGCCGAAAGGCTTTCGCTGGCCTGCACCACTTTCCGGAAGTAAACCCCGCTCCAGTCGTAGAGCGTGCCTTCGGCAGCCATGGCCGAAAACGACATAAAGCCGAATTTCAACAACGATTTATCGGGAATGACAAAGACCGAGCCGCGTTCGGCCGGACGGTGGCTTACCGGCGGCTGCGGTTTGTCGTGAACCGTGTACGGATGCATTCCCAAAGCCGCCACGACCAGCGCCAGCGCCACAATCAGAAAATGCCAGGCCGGAGTAACGCCCATCGAAATCATCAGCATGCCCAGCCCGGCCCCCGCAAATCCGGCAATGCTCCAGATGCCGTGAAATGACGAAATGATCGAACGGTCGTAGAGGTTCTGCAACTCCACCGACTGCGCGTTGACCGAAATACTGAGCATATTCCGCGCCGAGCCGAAAAAGAACAGCACGAAGGCCAGTTGCCAGCCCGTCGCGGCGAAACCCAGCACGGCCAGCAGGGCGTTCAGGACGAGCGCCCCGACCAGAATCATGACCCGGCTGCTGAAGCGGTTGACCAGATACCCCGTCAGCGGCATCATCAACAGCATACCCATCGGCATCACAAACAGAATGGTGCCCAGTTGAGCCTCGCTTAAGCCCAGCTGGTGCTGAATGTTGGGAATGCGCGACGCCCAGTTGGAAAAGCCGAAACCCGAAATAAAGAAAAAGACCGAAATGGAAAGGCGGGAGAGCCGGAGAGACTTACTGGGAAGGGGTATGCTTAACTCGCTCGAATCGTTTGCCACTGCACTGGAAGAGGTTGTATGAAAGGGTAACCGGCGGCGGAGGTTTTGGGTTCGAAAAGAGTTGCCTCACAAACCGGACCAACGGGCAGTTTGCAAGACAACTCTTTTCGACCTTTACGAAAGCACTTCCTGCGCGACCGGCTTCGGGACGGGCTGCGACATGCCCAGCAGGTTCAGCATTTTTTGCGTCGCCTGAATGGCCGAAACCGTCTGGTCGGAGTCCAGGCCGCGGGTTTTGACATCCTTGTTATTGATGCTCCACGTGATGATGGTCTCGCAAAGGGCGTCGGTTTTTCCACCGGGCGGAATCCGGACGGCGTAATCGGTCAGCATCGGCAGGTGAAGGCACTTCCGGGCGTAGATTTTTTTGAGTGCGTTCATGAAAGCGTCGTACTGTCCGTCGCCCTGCGCGTGTTCCTCAAAAGTCTCCTCGCCCATCCGGACCAGCACCGTAGCGGAGGGCCGCAGCCCTTTGGAATGCGTCAGGACGTAATTCAGAACCGTTACTTTTTCCTCGATGGCGTTGCTGTCCAGCACGTCCGAAATGATGTACGGCAGGTCTTCCCGCGTCACCATTTCCTTGCGGTCGCCAAGTTCGATGATGCGCTGGGTGACTTTCTTCAGATCCTCGGACGACAGTTTCAGGCCCAGTTCCTGCAGATTCTTTTCGATGTTGGCCTTGCCGGAGGTTTTGCCGAGCGCGTATTTCCGCCGCCGCCCAAAGCGTTCAGGCATGAGGTCGTTGAAATACAGGTTGTTCTTGTTGTCGCCGTCGGCGTGAATCCCGGCCGTCTGCGTAAACACGTTTTCGCCGACCACCGGCTTGTTGGCCGGAATCCGGAAGCCCGAGAACGTTTCAACGAGCTTACTGACGGTGTAGAGCGAGTTTTCGTTGACCGCAATTTCAACGTCTTTCACAAAGTCGTTCAGCACGGCCACCGCTGAGGCCAGCGGCGCGTTTCCGGCCCGTTCGCCCATACCGTTGACCGTCAGGTGCAGCCCGTTGGCCCCCGCCCGAACGGCTTCGAGGACGTTGGCGATGCTCAGGTCGTAGTCGTTATGAGCGTGAAAATCGAAATGGGCGTCGGGATAGCGTTCGCGCAGCGTCCGGATAAAGGCATACGTTTCGCCCGGCGTCAGCACGCCGAGGGTGTCGGGCAGCAGGATGCGGCGGACGGGCTGGGTGGTCAGAAAATCGAGCAGCTGGAACACGTACTCGGGGGAGCTGCGCATGCCGTTGCTCCAGTCTTCGAGGTAAACATTGCAGGAGATGTCGTTAATGCGTGCCAACTCGATGACTTGGGCAATGTCCGAAAAGTGCTCGTCCGGTGTTTTCCGGAGCTGGTGGGTGAGGTGGTTGAGCGAACCTTTGGTCAGCAGGTTCATCACCCGCGCACCGGCCGCCAGCATCCAGTTGATGGACGTATCGCCGTCAACGAACGTCAGTACCTCGATCCGGTCCAGCAGACCGGCCTCCCGCGCCCAGTCGGTGATTTTGCGCACGGCCTGAAACTCCCCGTCCGACACCCGGGCGGAGGCGACTTCAATGCGATCGACGCGCACTTCCTGCAGGAGCAATTGGGCAATGGTCAGCTTTTCAGAAGCAGAAAACGACACCCCGGACGTTTGTTCGCCGTCCCGGAGTGTCGTATCCATGATTTCGAGGTATCGTTTGGTCATGGGTTTAGGAATTTTGAATGATTGAATTTTGAATGATAGAATAGCTCCGCAAAAACCTGGACATGGCGCAGCCAATCAATCAAAATTCAATCATTCAACGATTAATATGGGCTCGCCGTGGCGAATTGCTGGATTTCGGCTTTCATGGACTGCAGGTAATCGATGTCGTCGAAGCCGTTCATCATGTTGTGTTTCTTGTAGCCGTTGATCGTAAACGACTCCTGTTCGCCCGTTGCCAGAATCGTGACGGTCTGATCGGGCAGGTTCACTTCAATCTCCGCTTTCGGGTCGGCTTCGATGGCCAGGAAAATCTGGTGCAGAAACTCCGGGCTCACCTGCACGGGCAGGATGCCGACGTTCAGGGAGTTGTTCTTGAAAATATCGGCAAAAAAGCTCGAAATCACGCAGCGGAAGCCGTAGTCGTAAATCGCCCAGGCGGCGTGCTCGCGGCTCGAACCCGAACCGAAGTTCTTGCCCCCGACGAGGATTTGTCCGCCGTAGATCGGGTTGTTCAGGATGAAATCTTCCTTCGGCGTGCCGTCGGCGTTGTAGCGCCAGTCGCGGAACAGGTTGTCGCCAAAGCCCTTGCGCTCGGTCGCTTTCAGGAAGCGCGCGGGGATAATCTGGTCAGTATCCACGTTCTCAATCGGCATCGGAACGGCAGAACTGCGGAGTATGGTGAATTTATCGTATGCCATAAAGGAATTAAAAGTTAAAAGTTAAAAATTAAAAGTTTAAAAGTGGACCGCTGCCCGTGGTAGGCTCCGTCGAAGTGCCTGGTCCCTGGACGAAGCTTACTTTTCACTTTTAATTTTTAATTTTTCATTAACTCGCGCGGGTCCGTTACCACACCCGTTACGGCGGCGGCGGCGGCGACCAGCGGACTGGCGAGGAGCGTGCGGGCACCGGGTCCCTGACGGCCTTCGAAGTTGCGGTTCGAGGTCGAAACGGCGTATTTACCCGCCGGAATCTTGTCGTCGTTCATGGCCAGACAGGCCGAGCAGCCCGGCTGACGCAGTTCGAAACCGGCCGCGTTCAGGATGTCGAGAATGCCTTCTTCCCGGATTTGTGCTTCCACGATATGCGAACCCGGCACGAGCCAGGCCGTCACGTTATCGGCTTTCCGGCGGCCTTTCACGATGGAGGCGAAGGCGCGGAAGTCTTCGATGCGGCCGTTGGTGCAGCTGCCGAGGAAGACGTAATCGATGGGCTTGCCGATGATGGCTTCGTTTTCGTGGAAACCCATGTAGTTCAGTGATTTGGCATAAGAAGCCGCGCCGTCGAGGACCTGGTCGGCCGTCGGGATGGCTTTCGTAATGCCCGTGCCGAGGCCGGGGTTTGTGCCGTAGGTGATCTGCGGTTCGATGTTGGCGGCGTCGTAGACGTATTCGAGGTCGAAGGCAGCGCCTTCCTCCGTGTAGAGCGTCTGCCAGTAGGCGAGGGCTTTGTCCCAGGCGTCGCCTTTCGGAGCCTGTTCGCGGCCGTTGAGGTAGGCAAACGTCTTTTCGTCCGGGGCGATCATGCCGCCGCGGGCACCCATTTCGATGCTCAGGTTGCAGACCGTCATGCGGCCTTCCATGCTCATGCTGCGGAACACCTCCCCGGCGTATTCGACGAAGTAGCCCGTCGCACCGGAGGCTGAGATTTGCGAAATAATGTAGAGCGCCACGTCCTTCGGCAGCACGCCTTTCTGGAGCTGGCCGTCGATGGTGATGCGCATTTTCTTCGGCTTCGGCTGCATGATGCACTGCGAGGAGAGCACCATTTCCACCTCCGAGGTGCCGATGCCGAAGGCGATGGCCCCAAACGCGCCGTGGGTGGACGTATGCGAGTCGCCGCAGACGATGGTCATGCCGGGCTGGGTGATGCCGTTTTCTGGTCCTACCACGTGCACGATGCCGTTTTTGGCGTGGCCGAGGCCCCAGTGCGAAATGCCGTACTTGGCCGAGTTACGGGCTAGCGCGTCGAGCTGGTTGGCCGACAGCGGGTCCTGAACGGGCAGGTGCTGGTTGATGGTCGGGGTGTTGTGGTCGGCGGTAGCGAAGGTCTTGTTCGGGAACATCACGCCGATGCCGCGGCTTTCGAGGCCGAGGAAGGCCACCGGGCTGGTGACTTCGTGAATAAAATGACGGTCGATAAAGAGCACATCCGGCCCGTCCTCAATCTTCCGCACCACGTGGGCGTCCCACACTTTGTCGAAAAGGGTCTGGGGGGTATTCATAGTGTACATTGAAAGTCGTTAGGCAAAGGTGCGCATTTGCCGCCCAACGACCGTCACGGTATACGTTCAGGAAATAGCGATTTTAGTTCAGAGGGGGTATGTGGGAGGGAAACGGTATTGGGGGGATTTTAGAAGGAGATAATTTCCCGCTCTATTTTATAGCTCATACGAGTGTTATGAAAGTTCCTGCAATTGTCGAGCAAAGACCTTTCCTGCATATGCACAGAAAATAGCGATTTTGGCACGTTTTACTGCTTTACGTCTTTGGCTGCTACTTTGGTGACTTTACCGTTTTGAGAAACAACAACATCCGCATTGTCCCGTCTCTTCCGATCAAGCATTCGCTGAACGGCAAGCTGACTACCCTCTAGTACCTTATCTCTGATCTCAACGTGCGTCATAGCTTGCTAATTTATTGAATTTGTCCCATTTCTCCTGAGAGGTAACCACTGCCTCTCCGGTTTCGTTGCTCTCAGCGATGATTTGCGGTGTAGTTTGGGAATTGTCTATCAAGAGCCAATAGTCTGCGCTTGCTTTGTACAAATGTATAAAGTTCTTGATTCCCGCATAGTAGCGGCGGGTTATAGTGTCTTCCGGAATGTTGTGCCCGCCTTCAGCTACACGGATGCGAACCCGCTCTTTGGCAAGTTCCACCGAGTCTAACCAATAATAGATCAGGTTGATAGTATAGCCAGATAGCCTTGCTTTGTGGATTAAGCCTACAAAGCTCCTTGTCGAAAGCGTAGTCTCAAAAGCGAAATCCTCCTTTTGTGCAATCAAATCGCTCATTCGCCTCAGCATGATTTTGCCAGCTTCAATGGAAACTTTTTCGGGTTGGAAAGGGGAGAGGCCACGGGCAATTTCATCTGCATTGACAAATTCTCTGACTTCAAGCAGTTCTGGAAGAACAGTGTAGGAAGCTGTAGTCTTGCCTGCTCCGTTGCAGCCGGATATGATAAATAGGTCGGGCACTGCTTTTTGTCGCAATTTAGGCAAACTTCTAACCGGAAGGCATTCTTCCGGCGGGGAAAGAGCAATTCAGCCAACGTTTTGGGTATTGCTGAAGGCGGGGAATTTTGGCACTACCGCTTAATAAAATCACAAATCTTCTATTATTTCCGACAACCGAATAGTATAGCGTCAGCCCCGCTTTTGGCAATACGTTGTTAGCGGCTGTTAATACTTTTAAGTTTTCTCAAAGCCAATTCAGCAATATCTGAGGGTTGATGGCTCCTTGCATCCAAGTAACCTACTGTCTTATCAAGTTCAGGTAGTTGTGTGTCATCAAATCTCACTGGCAGTATGTACTCTCTATTCTCTTTAAATACTCTCGCTTGCGCACTCTTTAATTCGTGGTTAGTCCAATGCTTTCTTGAATATGCTTCGCTAATGAAAATGATTGTGAATTTGCATTTGGTCTTATATATTTCGTTTAGATGCTGGTAAAGATTTTTTCCCCAAAGACTGTCAGCTTCAAAAGAGTCGTAAAATACCTTAACTCCGTTTTCTCGTAGAATCAGTGCAACATTTTCAACAAAAGATCTGTTTTCGCCTGCAAATGATAGTCCTATATCGTAGTCTGATTTCTCCAAGCCTTCGGGGATTGTCAGTGATTGTTCTACTGAAGCAATCGTTTCATTTGCTTTTATGGTAAATTCTTTTCGCCAATTGTGGTATTGATTAATAATTACCTCTCTAATCTCATTATCTGGTTTACCTTTTTGGACAATTTCAATCCTTTGGCTGCATAGTTCCACAAATTTTTGACCCTCTGTTTGGAATACATCTATAAACAATGCATTGCATAATGAATATATTTCTTCTGGAATTGAATGCTTTTCCGCCAAAATAAATTTGTAAGTATCAATTGCCCAATTCCATTTCATCGGTTCCATTACAGGACTCTTAGAAATGTAATCCAAAAAATCATGGTTAAGGAAATCACGTGTCAATCGTAATTTTTCTGCTAATAAGTGTAATGCCTTAATTTTTTCTTGATTCATAATTCAATGCTTTGTCTAATTACATGCATTGCCCAATTGCCACCAACTCGTAAATAGACGCAAGCTTCCAGCTTGCTGTAACGATAGGAAAAATCTGTAAATTATAAAAACTACTTTTTAAAAAAATTATTACGGTTTGATAGTTAAGGTGTTAAGAGAGGTTTATTCCTTTTGTTGGGTGTAAGCAATAAAAATTGCGAAGTACATTATGGATAAACAAGGTCTTCTACAGCAATACAAAATGCGCACTGCGTCATCAATGAAACTTTTTTCGGCTTTGACAATACAAAAAACGCATCGTTTTTAAATTCGAGTATTTTATGCTTATCCGCCTTGCAAATAGGAATGCTCAAAGTGCGCTTACTATAAACTAATTACAGACATGAGTACTCGAGAGCACCATAACGGCATTCTGTGTGTATGCTACGTCAACTCGACTACCCCCAAACCATCGCCACCTTCCCCCTTGTCCGCATCCCTTCAATATACCGAATCGCTTCTGGAATGTCCGTATACGGATAGGTCTTCTCCAGATGAACCCGGAGCTTCCCCGCCTGCATCAACCGGGCCAGTGTCTCTAAATCCTTTGTGTTGCATTCCGCCGTAAACTGCGTAAGCGGATACTGCCGGAGTTTGGCTTCCAGATTCAGCGAAATCATGTGTTGCAGGGTGGTGAACCCCACCACGACCCCGCGCTGGCCCATGCGCCGGTAGTCCCTGTACGTCAGGTTGCCGTGGGTGTCCACAAGGAGGTCGTACTTTCCGGTATGCTGATGAATGCTTTCCTTGTCATAGGCAATCACCCGGTCTGCTCCCAATAAAGTCACAAAATCGCTGTTTTTACCCGAACAGACCGCGGTTACGGTCGCTCCGTACGCTTTGGCGATCTGCACGGCCAAATGTCCCACGCCCCCGGACGAGCCGTTGATCAGCACGGATTCGCCTTCCCGCAGCTTTCCATACGTGATGAGGGCCTGCAAAGCTGTGACGCCCGCAATGGGTACCGCAGCCATTTCGGCAAAGCCCGTTCCGTCCGGCATTTTGCCGCACATCGTCGCCGGGATGGAGATATACTCGGCAAAAGCGCCGCCTTGCAAAGTTTCGCCAAAGACCCGGTCGCCGGCGGAAAAATGCGTCTCCCCGCTGCCGACTTCCTCGACAATGCCCGCAAAGTCGGCGCCCAGAATCTTGATGCTAGGTTTGAACAGGCCGAATTCAAAGCGGGCCAGAATCGGCTCCCCGCGCAGAATATGCCAGTCGGCGGGATTGGCCGAGTTCGCCATCACTTTTACCAGAATGTGGTCCTCTTTAACCGTCGGCTTTTCGACTTCCTCCAGGTGGAGTACTTCCGGACCTCCGTATTGTGTTTTCGTAAACGCTTTCATCGGGGACAGAACGGGTTGGTTGTGCAGGGGCAGAAACGCCCTTTCGATAGCCATATTAAGGCAAAAACACCTTTCGCTGTCCGGCGACTTGATAAGCGGTCGTTTGGCTTGAGGGTAACGGCGGCAGTCGGGATTGGCTTCGGGTGGGCGAAACCGTTGCGCCGGTCGGGGGAGAAGGGCGTCAGGCCGTCACTCCGTTCCGCTTCGGCGTAGTCCCGTACTGCTGCTTATACGCCTTGATGAAGTGCGAGACGCTTTCGTAGCCGATTTCCATGCTCACTTCCGAGACGTTCTTGTCCGTATTGCGCAGCAGAAAATGCGCGTGTTCGAGGCGTTTGTGCCGAATCCAGTGGCCGGGGGACGTGCGGAAATGCGCCTCAAAATCCCGTTTGAAGGCCGACAGACTCCGGCCCGAGAGGCGCGCCAGTTCGGCCATCGACAGGGGCTTGAGCAGGTAGGTGTTCATCAGGTAGTCGAGGTCGGCTTTCTGGCCCTGGGAGATGTGCAGCAGGATGGAGCGGAGTTTGCCCGAGGTGTCGAGTTCGAGCAGGTGGAGCAGCAGTTCCTGAAACTTGAGCCGCAGCAGTTCGTTCAGAAATGGCGTTTTGGCACCAAAATAAGGCAGCAGCGATTGAATGAAGGTCGAAAAGGTAGGGGAGGCCGTCAGCGACAGAATGGGCTCGGCCGGGGGCGCAGACGGGTCTGATATGGCTCGTACGTTTCTGAAAATGCCGAGGTGCTGGCTGACGAATTCCTTCAGGAGCTTCTCCGGGAAGAAGAAGACCAGACTCCGGTAATTGGGGTCCATCGACTCGTTCATCGAGTAGCAGCCCCGCTGGAAAAACAGAATCTGTCCCTTGTGAACGTGCAGGTCCTGCGTCGGCGAGGCGAATTTTTTCTGGCCTTCCAGCACGAAAATAACGGCATGTTCCTCGAAAAAGACCTCGTTCCGTTCCGGGTACACGTCGCTGCGGTACGCCACAAACGTCATGTCCTGAATCTGCAGGGACTGGAAGGTGGCGGGGTTGATGGAAGAAGGAACGCGGAGCATAATCGTGTTTTTTAACCACAGAGTTACACGGAGTTTGGCACAGAGTTTTTACCTTTTAGCCTCTGTGCCAAACTCCGTGTAACTCTGTGGTTAATCAAAAATCAAGCCTCCGCTTCCAGCATCAACGCCCCCACCGTCACGTTCGACGTTTCATCGATCAGGATCGCCCCGCCGTTGACGCGGTTCTTCTGATACGGGTCGAAGCTCACCGGCTGGGCCGTTTTCAGCACCACCTTGGCGATGTCGTTCAGCTTCAGGCTTTCGACGCCTTCCGTCTCCTCGTAGGTATTGACGTTCAGCTGGTAGCTGATGTCGCGGATGACGCAGCGCGTCCGGAAGGTGCCGTGCTGCAGCAGGTATTTGCTGCCGATTTTCAGTTCCTTGGTGTCCATCCAGCACAGCATCGCTTCGATGTTCTGCGACACTACGGGCTGGTTGTCGGTCTTCACGATGAGGTTGCCCCGGCTGATGTCCACATCGTCGGCGAGGTGCAGCACGACGGACATGGGCGCGAAGGCTTCCTCTTGATGCCCTTCGAAAACCTCAATGGCGTCGATGGTCGAGGTTTCGCCGGAAGGCAGCACGGTCACCGAATCGCCCTTCCGAAAGATGCCGCTGGTGATTTTTCCGGCATAACCCCGGTAGTCGTGGAGTTCGGTCGTCTGCGGACGGATGACGTACTGCACGGGGAACCGCGCGTCCGTCAGGTTGGCATCCTGGTCGAGTTCGACGGTTTCGAGGTAGTCGAGCAGGGCCGGACCTTCGTACCACGGCATGTTGTCGGACTTGTCCACGACGTTGTCACCGTTGAGGGCGCTCATCGGGATATAGGTCACGTTCGAGACGTTCAGCTTCTTCGCCAGTTCGTTGTACTGGATGCAGATGTCCGAGAACGTATCCTGCGAGTAGCCCACTAGGTCCATTTTGTTGACGGCCACCACGATGTGCGGAATGCCGAGCATCGACGCGATGAGCGAGTGTCGGCGCGTCTGTTCCACCACGCCGTTGCGGGCGTCGACGAGCACGATGGCGAGTTCGCAGTTGGAAGCGCCCGTCACCATGTTGCGGGTGTACTGGATGTGTCCCGGCGCGTCGACGATGATAAATTTCCGCTGGGGCGTCTGGAAGTAGCGATAAGCTACGTCGATGGTGATGCCCTGTTCGCGTTCCGAGCGGAGGCCGTCGGTCAGCAGCGCGAGGTCGATTTCCCCGTTGTCGCGGCTTTTGCTGGCGCGTTCGATGGCTTCGAGCTGGTCGGCCAGAATCGATTTGGAGTCGTACAGAAGGCGACCGATGAGCGTGCTTTTGCCGTCATCCACCGAGCCGCAGGTTATGAATCGAAGTAAATCCATTTCGGTAATGAGTGAAAGAGTGAGAGAGCGAAAGAGTGAATGCACAACCGCGCTCTTTCACTCTTTCGCTCTTTCGCTCATTAAAAATATCCTCCCTTTTTCCGGTCTTCCATCGCCGCTTCGGACACCTGGTCATCGATGCGCGTTTCGCCGCGTTCGGAGATGCGGGTGGCCTGAATCTCGTTGATGACATCGTCCAGCGTCGACGCGTCGGACTCGACGGCAGCCGTGCAGGAAATGTCGCCAACGGTTCGGAAGCGCACTTTCCGCGTCACGATCTGGTCGGTTTCCTCGCGCTGGATAACGCCGCCGGCCGTAGCCAGCAGTTTACCGTCGCGCAGGATACACTCGCGGTCGTGGGCGAAGTAGATGCCCGGCAGGTCGATTTTTTCGCGCTTGATGTAGTTCCAGACATCCAGTTCGGTCCAGTTCGAGATCGGGAACACGCGGACGTTTTCTCCTTTGTGAATCTTGCCGTTATAGGTGTTCCAAAGCTCCGGACGCTGCCGCTTCGGGTCCCAGGAGCCGAATTCGTCGCGGACGGAAAAGACCCGTTCTTTGGCGCGGGCTTTCTCCTCATCCCGGCGGGCACCCCCGATGCAGGCGTCGAATTCAAACTCTTCGATGGTATCCAGCAGGGTAAACGTCTGCAAGCCGTTGCGGCTGGCGTTGCGGCCGGTCGGCTCCTTCAGCTTTTTCTCCCGAATGGTGTCTTCCACGTAGCGGACGATCAGCTTTTCGCCCAGCCGTTCGGCCAGATTATCGCGGAAATCGAGGGCTTCCTGAAAGTTATGGCCCGTATCGATATGCACCAGCGGGAACGGGAATTTGCCCGGACGGAACGCTTTCAGGGCCAGATGCACCAGCGTAATGGAGTCTTTTCCGCCCGAAAACAAGAGCGCGGGCCGCTCAAACTGCCCGGCCACTTCGCGCATGATATGAATCGCTTCGGATTCGAGTTGATCGAGATAATCGAGTTTCATTTTTTTAATGATTGAATGATAGAATGACTAATTGACTGAATGGTAGACAGGCGAAGCCTAATCAATCATTCAATCATTCAGTCAATCAGTCATTTTGCATGGAGTCCACATTCCTTCTTCGACTGGTCTTCCCACCACCAGCGGCCGGCGCGGAAGTCTTCGCCTTCGCGGATGGCGCGGGTGCAGGGCTGGCAGCCGATGCTCACAAAGCCTTTGTCGTGCAGGGGATTGTAGGGCACGTTGTTGGCCCGCACGTAGTCTTTGACCTGCTCAAACGACCAGTTCATCAGCGGGTGAAACTTGAACAGCTGGTGGCTTTCGTCCCATTCGAGCTGCGTCATGGTCTGCCGGTTGGGCGACTGTTCGGCGCGGATGCCCGTAATCCAGATTTTGTTGCCCGCCAGCGCCCGGTTCAGCGGCTCCACCTTGCGGAGAAAGCAGCATTCCTTGCGGTTTTCGACCGATTCGTAGAAGCTGAACGGGCCTTTTTCGCTCATCAGTTTTTCGATGGCTTCCTGATTGGGAAAGTAGCTTTCTATTCGGGCGTCGTAGCGACTGTTGGTCTTGTTCCAGACCTGATACGTTTCGTGAAACAACCGGCCCGTATCGAGCGTAAAGACCCGAATGGGAATGTTGTTCGCAAAAATCATGTCCGTTACCACCTGGTCTTCGTAGCCGAGGCTGGTCGAAAAAACGACCTGACCCGGAAACAACTCTGCCAGTGTCCGCAGCGCGTCGACTTCGGATTTACCCGCCAACTGCGCCGACAGGCTTTCGAGTGTATAGGAAGGTTCTGCAATCATATGTATCTGCTGGCTTCAGCCCGTGATTATTTATTCTTCATCCTCTCTAAAAATACAAACCGAGCACCGCTCAGTTTTACAGCGATACCGGCCGCTTTTCCCGCGCCGAACGCCGCGCCGCGTCCAGAATCTCCATCACCACCATATTAGTCGGCAGCGAGGTGAGTCCGTCGATGGGTTTGCCGTCGCCGCGAATCACCGCCGCCAAATAGGCAAACGGATCTTTGGCCGGAGCCGTTCCCGCGGGCGCGTCCTGGGCTGATTCGGTTTTCTCGCCCGGAAGCCGGATGCGCATCCGCCTGTTGTCCAGCGTCATCACATAGCCCGTCTTGCCGTAAACTTCCATGTCCTTGCGGCTGAAAGGCCAGTTCCAGGACGCCTGGATGACCACCTGCGCTTTCGGATAAGTCAGAACAATCGTGGCTTCGTCGTCCACTTTCGGATAAATCTCCGGTTTGATGGTCTGCGTCACGGCCGTGACCGTCAGCGGACGCTGTCCGTTCATCAGCCAGGTGGCCAGATCGGCCCCGTAACAGCCGAAATCGAACAGCGCTCCGGCTCCGTTGGTAGCGGGGTCGGTCAGCCATTCGAAGAATTCCGGATCGACGCCGATTTCCTTTGGGCCTTCGTGCCCGTCGTGGACCACGATTTTCCGGATGTCGCCCACCGCTTTCCGGCCGTTCACGAGGTCAAAAGCGTAGTGGTTGCTGTCGTACCAGGTCGTTTCGTAGTTCGTCAGCAACTGGATCTTGTGCTTTTTAGCCAGACTTTCCATCTGCCGGGCGTGGTCGAGGCTCACGGCCAGCGGTTTTTCCACCATGACGTGAATGCCTTTCGGCGCGCAGGTTTTGACGGTTTGCAGGTGGTCCACAATGCGCCCGAAATCCATTACCGCGGTCGGCTTCGTTTGGGCGATCATGGCCTCCAGCGACGGATACCACAGGCTCATCGGCAGGTTGTGCCGTTTCAGAAATTTCTCGGCCAGCGCCTTATTCGGTTCGGCAATTCCCACCAGTTCAATATCGCCCTGCGGCTTGCGGCCCAGAATCCAGTGCACGTGCGAGTGCACCAGTCCGGCCACCCCGACCCGGACGGGTTTAGGAGACTGGGCAGAACTGTCAACAAGAGCTGTCAACATTAAACACAGAGTGAAGAACACGAAAAGATTAGTGGGTTTCATACGATTCGCCTGCCTTATCCAGTATCGTTGGATGTTTCTTAAGACAATAAGGCAACTTGTATCAGCGATGACAAGCATAGCTTAAAGATTTGCAATATCCTCCGGTGTTTCTCCAAAGATGGAAACGCCTAGTTGCCCTACTTTTTCAAGAAACTCAGCCTTCGTAATGCCTGCCATTTCTGCCGCCTGACCTGAGGAAAGGACACCTTTCGCAAAAAACATACCTGCAATCTGAAAAAGTAGTTCTCCTTCATTGGCCCAATCCGGAATCTGAACTTCTATAGTTTTCATGATCTTATACGTTTTTTCTAAAACGGCGTTTATTCCTGATTAACTCGCAGCCTGCAACTCCTCCGCCGACTTGGTTACCGCCTGCGTAAAGTCCTCAATCAAATCCTCCACGTTTTCCAGACCTACCGAAATCCGGATCAGGCCCGGCGTGATGCCGAGGACTGCTTTTTCATCGGGCTTCAGCTTTGCGTGCGTCGTGGTGTTCGGGTTGGTGACGATCGTGCGCGTATCACCCAGGTTTGAGGACAGCGTCGGAATCGTCAGCGCGTCATAAAACGCTTTCACGCGCTCAAAACCGCCTTCCAGTTCAATCGTGACGATGGCCCCGCCCGCCGACATCTGCTTCTGCGCCAGCTCGAATTGCGGGTGCGAAGGCAGAAACGGATACAGCACTTTCTGCACGTCCGGATGCTGCTGGAGAGCTTCGGCCAGTCTCAGCGCGTTCGAGCAGTGCTTTTCCATGCGCAGTTCCAGCGTTTCGAGGCTTTTCGACAGCGTCCAGGCGTTGAAGGGCGACAGCGACGGACCCGTATGCCGCGCAAAAAACCGGATGGGCGCAATGAGTTCTTTCGGTCCAACCACGATGCCGCCCAGCACCCGTCCCTGCCCGTCCATGTACTTCGTGGCCGAGTGGACCGACAGGTCAGCCCCGAAATCCAGCGGCGTCTGCAGAATCGGCGTGGCAAAGCAGTTGTCCACGTTCAGGATAAAGCCGTACTTCTGTTTCAGCCGACCCAGCATTTCCAGATCGACCAGTTCGAGGCCGGGGTTGGAGGGCGTTTCCAGGTAAACCATTTTCGTGTTCGGCTGCATGGCCGCTTCCCACTCGGCTTCCGTAGCCGTAGCGTCCACGTAGGTATGCGTGATGCCCCATTTTGCCAGTATCTGGGTGATGATCTGGTGCGCCGAACCGAACAGGGCCCGGCAGGCCACAATATGGTCGCCCGATTGCAGCAAACCCGCCATACTGGCAAACACCGCCGCCATGCCCGTTGCCGTCGCAATGCCTTCTTCGGCACCTTCCAGCATGCAGACCTTGTCCACAAACTCGGTGACGTTCGGGTTCGAAAAACGGCTGTAAATATTTCCTTCCTCCGTTTCCTCAAACAAGGCCTTACCCTGTTCGGCGCTTTCAAACGTGAAGCTGGAGGTTAAAAACAGCGGGGTTGAGTGCTCGCGATACTGCGTTTTACCCGTCTGGGTGCGTATGGCTTTGGTTTGTTTTTTCATTTCAAGGACTTTAGACGCCAGACAAAAGAGAAGAGACAAAAGAGTAAGCTTTCAAAGAAGTCTTTTGTCTCTTGTCTATTCTCTTTTGTCTCACTAAATAAATTGTAAAATCTTCCGCAAACTTACGATGATCACGACAATTCCGACCAGCACCATCATCGTTTTCACGGGCAGACGACGCGAAAGATGGGCGGCGATGGGGGCGGCGACCATTCCGCCCAGGATGAGTCCCAGAATGACCAGCCCGTAGTTTTCCAGACCAATGTACAGGGCAAACACGACGGAGCTGGCGAAGGAGACGAAGAATTCGGCCAGGTTGACCGAGCCGATGGTGTAGCGCGGATGGCGTCCGGAAGCAATGAGGGTCGAGTTGACAATCGGACCCCAGCCGCCGCCGCCGATGGCGTCCACAAACCCGCCGAACCACGCCAGCAGGCCAATCTTGCGAACGGGCTGCTTCTTGGTCCGCTTGGTGAGTGCCTTCTTGATGATCAGAATACCCAGAATCGCCGTGTACACCGAAATGACCGGCTGCAGGTATTTGGCGATCAATTCCAGTTCCGACAGGGACGAAATCAGAAAAGCGCCGAGCGCGGCCCCGATCACCCCCGGAATCAGCACGGCCTTGAACAGCTTGCTGTTGATGTTGCCAAATTTCAGGTGCATGTACCCCGAAACGCCGCTGGTGAAAATCTCCGAACTGTGCACGCTGGCCGTGGCAAATACCGGACTGATGCCGACGTTGATCAGAAACGTGGTCGCCGTCACGCCGTACGCCATGCCCAGCGCCCCGTCGATCATCTGGGCCACAAAACCGGCCATCAGAAAGTAAAAAATATCCGGATTGACCTCCACGGAACTGGCCAGCAGCGTCAGCCGGTCGAGGGTGAAATAGCTGAAAGTCAGATGGCCGACAATCATCAGCGACAGGGCCGCAAAAATATAGATGGCTATTTCGGTCCGGTTGCGCTTCCGGAGCAGGAGTGTGGAAGCGCCGACCTTTATTTTTGCCTGAGGGAAGGCCTTCTGCAGCTCGGCAGCCTGTTCGGGAGCCCGATCGCCGTCCAGCCTCACGGTCAGCCCGTTAAGGTCCAGATGTTTCAGGGAAGCCACCGGCTCATCTGCCGACTTTTCGAAAACCACCTCCGGATTATCAGCCATAAGGTATAAAGTCTATATAGTAAATAGAGTATCTATTAAGCGGAAAGCGGCACTGTTGAGGTGCCGCTTTCTGTTGATGGAGTCTTTACAAAAGTGAGCTTCTTCCGGAAAAGAAGCAAATCTACCCGACTGATGTTTGTTAGCTACCTGAACATTATTTGGAATTTGTTACAAAATACCAAAAAAATTCAATGTTTACTCCCGGGCAATCGGGTCGGGTGTTCCGTCGGGATCGTTGGTAACAAAGCCGCGTTTGGGAATATTGGCTCCCCGGATGAGCAGCAGACCGGCCACGTGCGGGGCGGCCATCGACGTTCCCGACAGGGTAGCGTACCGACCGTCCTTGTACGTAGACTGAATCCGGACGCCGTACGCACACACGTCGATATCCGGACCGAAGTTGGAAAATTCGGCAAAGTTCAGGTTCCGGTCCATCGCCGACACCGTAAACACGTTCGGGTGATTGATGTTGGCGGGCGCGTAGTCGCTGGCGTTTTTGCCTTCGTTCCCGGCGGCAATGGCAAACAGAATGCCTTTGTCGGCGGCCGCCCTGATGGTCCGTTCCAGCGTGGTGGAAATGCCTTCGCCGCCGATGCTGATGTTGATCACGTCGCCAGCCTTGCCGACGCGGGAGACGTAGCCGACCGCCTGCACGATGGTCGAAAGCTTCCCGTCGCCTTCGCTGTCCAGAATCTTCAGCGCCACCAGACTCACGCCGGAAGCAACGCCGGTTACCCCGATGGTGTTGTTCAGCGCCCCGATGATGCCCGCTACGTGCGTGCCGTGGCCGTTGTCGTCGTCCGCCGTAGTGCCGCCGATAAAGTTCTGGCTGCGCTCCTCGTCCACATTCAGATCGGGATGGTCAAAATCGATGCCCGTATCCAGCACCCAGGCAGTTTTGTCCGTCTGGCGATCGCCGCGGCCGAAGCCGGTCGCCGACACGTTCCAGGACAGGGTCGAAACCGTCGCCACGTCCACGCAGCTGCAGAGCGAAACCACGCGGTCCGGCTCGACGAGCTCCACCGCCGGGTCGGTTTTTAGTTCGGCGGCTTCCGGTGCGGAGATATGGGCGAGAAAGGACGTTTTTTCTCCGGAGACCAGCAGTTCGGGCTGCGCATCGGCCAGCTCATGCTTGTCCAGCAGACGCTGAATGGCGCTGGTGGCGGCCATCCGGGCGTTCGGGCTGGTGGCAGTTACCGGCTCGGACGGCTTGTAAGTGACAATGTAGGCGTTGGCAATAGGCTGGCCGCTGAGGGCAGAGGCCTTGACAAGGCAATCGGCGGCGGGCTCAACATCCTTGTCGGACTGGCAGGCAAGGAATCCGGTGAGCAGGGTCAATCCGGCAAGTGCGCGAAAACGCATAAAATCAAGTCAGTAGATTGGTGACACAATGAATCCCAGAAAGTAGCGGTTGTTTCATGCAGTCTTGTTTGGCTATAGGATAACGTTGGTGCTTGTGGAAAAATTCTGCAAATGAATGGCTTTCCCCTTTTTACCGCATCATTCGTCCCGAAATTTCTGCCTTCATTCCGAGCGAATGGTCCGAAGTGCCGTCAATCCACGAAACGGTGGAGCGCCTGAGCATCCGACCGTTGTACTTTTGAGACGCCGCCGTCCGGCAGAGTGTTGCAATTCCGCTGATGAATTACCCAACGGGCAGAACAGTGCAGGATGGTCCGGTGGTTTGTAACCCGCAGGTTTGCGAAAAATGGGATTAAAACGGTTAGTTTTTTACCTTTGTCCTGACGTTCTTAATCCGCTATGCCCCAATTCTGTAAGCCTATCTGCCTTCTTCTTTTATTTGTCAGCACGTTGTCGATGGGTCAGGCGACCGACACGACGCTGGTCATCAAAGCCATTGCCGGACTTCAGTACGACGTGCCCCGTTTTGCCGTCCGTCCGGGTACCCGCGTAACCATCAAAGTCGAGAATTACGACGACATGGCGCACAACCTGGTCGTGGTGCGGCCCGGTGCCCGTACGCGGGTGGTCAATGCGGCCCTGAACCTGGGCGAAAATGCCATCCGGCAGCATTACGTCCCCCGTATGCCGGACGTGGTGGCGCATACGAGCAGCATCGAGCCGGGCCGTTCGGAAACGCTGACCTTCGCGGTGCCCGCCGAGCAGGGAGCCTATTCCTACGTCTGTACCTTTCCCGGGCACGGATTTGTCATGTACGGCGCCCTGTACGTGACCCGCAATCCGCAGAGGCTGCCGCCGCTGGCCCAGGACCCCAACATTGCCGCCAACCGCAAAGACCCCGCGACCGGGCACGAAGGCCACGAATCCGCTTCCGGCCATCCGTTTGACCTCAAACTGCCGGCGGTCTATCGCACCTTCATGCCGGATTGCAGCCCGGCCGCCATTGCCGTCGGACTGCCCAACGCGCAGTCGTACTGCTGGGATGCGGGCACCTGTCGGCTGCGGTACGCCTGGTCGGGCGGGTTTGTCGATATGGCCGAACAGTGGGAGGCCAAGGGCAGCAAACTGTCGCATCCGGTGGGCGATGTGTACTACCGGGATACGGCCGGATTTCCGTTTCGGGTGGCGAACAAAGAGGCCAGCGACGTGCAGTTTCTGGGCTATCGGCTCATCAACCGCTATCCGGAATTCCGCTATACCGTCGATGGGCTGGAGGTAAGGGAGCTGATTAAACCCGCGGCGAAAGGTCGTGGTCTGGTGCGGCAGTTTACGCTCGCCAGCGCGGCTAAGCCCGTTTCCTTTGTCTGCAAATCGGGCGACGGTGCCCGGCTGATTGCCTCCGTGGGCAAGGTCCAGAACGGTCTGCTGCAACTGCCCGCCGGAACAAAGTCTTTCACGATAACGATGCTGGCTGAATAAGTCTGAACCCGGATTTGGACGATTTTTCTGATTCACTATGAAAAAATTGATTGCTTGCGCGGTAGCTGTCTTCTGGGGATTGGTAGCAAGTCAGGCGACGGCCGCGTCGTTCCCCGCCGACACGATTACGGATTATTACGAAGTCGAAACCATCACGCTGCCGAAGGGCCTCCGGGGTGAGGTGGGCGCCATCGATTTCCTGCCCGACGGGCGGATGGTGGCCTGTTTCCGGCGCGGCGAGGTGATGTTTTACAATCCCAAAACCAAAGTCTGGAAGCTGTTCGCCGAAGGGCTGCACGATCCGCTGGGTATCCTGGCCATCAGCCCGACCGAAATTCTGGTCATGCAGCGCCCGGAGCTGACCCGCCTGAAAGATACCAATGCCGACGGTGTGGCGGATGAATACCAGGTGGCGTATGACGACTTCGGCCTGTCGGGCAATTACCACGAATTTGCCTTTGGCCCGGTGCGCGACAGGCAGGGCAACATTTTTATCAGCCTCAATCTGGCTTCCAACGGGGCGGGCATCTTCCCGGAAGTCCGGGGTAAGTTTGAACCGCTGGGGCGCAACGGCCGCATGTATTCGACGGTTCCGTACCGGGGCTGGGTGATGAAACTGACCAAAGACGGGAAAGCAATTCCGTACGCGCTGGGCTTCCGGTCGCCCAACAGCCTTGGCTTCGACGCCCAGGGCAATCTGTGGGTGGCCGACAACCAGGGCGACTGGCTCGGCACCAGCAAGCTCTACCACGTGCAGGAAGGGAAATTCTACGGCCAGCCTTCGAGTCTGGTCTGGAAGGAAGGTTTCCCCGACATCGACCCGCTGAAACTGCCGGTCAAAACGCTGGATAGTATGCGGACGGTGGAAAGCATCGCCTTTCCGCACAGCCGTCTCGCCAACTCGCCGACGCAGCCGCTGCTGGATAATACCGGCGGAAAATTTGGGCCTTTTGCTGGAAAAATGCTGATCGGCGAAATGGACCATCCGTACCTCATCCGGCTCATGCCCGAAACGGTGGGCGGGCAGATGCAGGGCGCCTGCGTGCCGTTTCTGGCCGGAACGGGCCTCGCCCGGGGCAACAACCGCCTGGCTTTTGCGCCGGACGGAAGCTTGTGGGTGGGCCAGACCGACCGCGGCTGGGTGGGCAACCAGGGCATCCAGCGCATCCGGTGGAAAGGCGGCGTCCCGATGGAGGTGGCGGATATGAAACTGACCACGACCGGCTTCGACCTGACGTTTACGCACCCGCTGGAAGCCTCGGCGGTGCAGGAACTGCAGAATTTTGCCTTCAAACGGTACTACTACGAATACCACGAGGCGTACGGCTCCAAGCAGTTCGACGTGCAGCCGGTACCCGTGCGCTCGGCCCAGCTCTCCGCCGACGGCAGAACCGTTTCGCTGACCCTGGCCGAACTCAAACCGGGGTACATTCACGAACTGGTGCTGGGCGACCTGCGCGCCCGAACCGGGCAGAAGCTGAACAGCCGACTGGTGTTTTACACCCTCAACCGGCTGAAAAAGGACAATCAAACGGCGGAAGGGCGGACGAATCCGTAATTAGTCCTAATTTTGCACCCTATAGAACGGACGGGGCCGCCCGAGCGGCGCTGCCCCGTCCGTTTTTAACCCATCTCAATTCGTTACCGAGATACCGTTTCGTGTTCAAAAATTGAACGGAGCCGCGCCGCTCGGGCGGCCCCGTCCGTTCTACAGCATATGGAATACAACCACAGAGAGATTGAAACCCGCTGGCGAAACTTCTGGGAAGAAGCCCAGACCTACCGCACCTCCAACGACACCACCAAGCCCAAATACTACGTGCTCGACATGTTTCCGTACCCGTCCGGGGCGGGCCTGCACGTGGGACACCCGCTGGGCTACATCGCGTCGGACATCTACAGCCGGTACAAGCGCCAGAAAGGCTTCAACGTGCTGCACCCGATGGGCTTCGACTCGTTCGGACTCCCCGCCGAGCAGTACGCCATCCAGACCGGGCAGCACCCGGCCATCACGACCGAGCAGAACATCACCCGCTACATCGAACAGCTGAAAAACATCGGGTTCAGCTACGACTGGAGCCGCGAAGTCCGCACGTCGGACCCCGGTTTCTACAAATGGACACAGTGGATTTTCATGGAGCTGTTCCGTTCGTGGTACAACAGGGAAACCGACAAGGCCGAGCCGATTGAAACGCTGTACGAAAAATTGGCCGCCCACGGGACGGAAGGAGTCAATGCCGTCTCGGACGACGACGTACTTTCGTTCTCCGCTGACGAGTGGAACGCCTTCTCCGAAGAAAAGAAATACGAAATCTCACTGAAATACCGCCTGACCTACGTGGCCGATGCAGTCGTGAACTGGTGCGCGGCGCTGGGAACGGTACTGGCCAACGACGAAGTAAAGGACGGCGTTTCGGAGCGCGGCGGTTTCCCCGTCGAGCAGAAAAAAATGCGGCAGTGGATGATGCGCATTACGGCCTACGCCGACCGCCTGCTGCAGGGTCTCGACACCCTCGACTGGTCGGAATCGCTGAAGGAACAGCAACGCAACTGGATTGGTAAATCGACCGGGGCGAGCGTAAAGTTTGCGCTGGAGACTAGCCCGGACCAGGTCGTTGAGGTTTTTACAACGCGTGTCGATACGATTTTCGGGGTTACCTTCATGGTGCTGGCTCCCGAGCATCCGCTGGTGGAGGGCCTGACGACGCCGGAGCAGAAAGAAGCTGTGGAAGCGTACGTGGCCGCCGCCAAACTGCGGTCGGAGCGTGACCGCATGGCCGATGCCAAAACAGTCTCGGGCGTCTTCACGGGCAGCTACTGCCTGAACCCCTTCAACGGCGAGAAAGTCCCCATCTG
This sequence comes from Tellurirhabdus rosea, assembly GCF_026278345.1. Lineage (NCBI taxonomy): Bacteria > Pseudomonadati > Bacteroidota > Cytophagia > Cytophagales > Spirosomataceae > Larkinella > Larkinella roseola. The sequence goes on along the minus strand of NZ_CP111085.1, from coordinate 507,061 downwards.
GCTGGCGGATTACGTACTGGCGGGCTACGGTACGGGTGCGGTCATGGCCGTTCCGTCCGGCGACCAGCGTGACTGGACCTTTGCCAAACATTTCGACCTGCCCATCGTACCCATTCTGGACGCCCAGAAAGACATCGAAACCGGGGCCGATGCGACGAAGGAAGGTCGCTACATCAATTCCGGCATGATCAACGGCCTGACCTACGCCGAAGCCATGCCCGTTCTGATCAAGTTTCTGGAAGAAAATGGCATCGGCCGGGCCAAGATCAACTACCGGATGCGCGACGCGGTCTTCAGCCGCCAGCGCTACTGGGGTGAACCGGTTCCGGTGTATTTCAAAAATAATTCGGCGGGCCAGCCGCTTCCGTATTTAATTGAGGAAAGCAGCCTGCCGCTGGAGCTGCCCGCCGTGGACAAATACCTGCCGACCGAAACGGGCGAACCCCCGCTGGGCCGCGCCGAAGGCTGGAAGTACCAGGGTGAGTACGAATACGAACTGAGTACCATGCCCGGCTGGGCGGGCTCGTCCTGGTACTGGTACCGCTACATGGACCCGCAGAACAACGGGGCCTTTGCCGACAAAGCCGCCATCGACTACTGGCGCGACGTGGACCTGTACGTGGGCGGCTCCGAACACGCGACGGGCCACCTGCTCTACAGCCGTTTCTGGAACAAATTCCTGAAAGACCGGGGCTATGTGCCCGAAGAGGAGCCGTTCAAGAAACTGGTGAATCAGGGCATGATTCAGGGCTTGAGTATGATGGCAACTGTTGCTACTGAAGCTCATTTGCAACCTGATGAGGAAGTTAATTACTACTTAATTCCGTATAATCTAACAACCCGAACGGCTAATTCTCGGCAGAGTCTTTTGAATATCGAGCATCGAATGATTTCGACTCATATTCCTGTTGAGTTTGTCACTTTTGAAGAGGGTAAATACTGGCTTAAAGAAGATTCTCTGAAAGAATTGATTCGAAAGTACCCCAAGTTTGAAGATCATGTAATTTCGAAAAGCTTCACGGAATCCTATTTCGTGACGGAAGGTACTTCTCTTCAAGATGACAGAATTGAACTGGCGCCAGTTGTTGAAAAGATGTCAAAATCTAAATTCAACGTAGTCAACCCTGACGACATTGTCGAACGCTACGGCGCCGACACCCTGCGGCTGTACGAAATGTTCCTCGGCCCGCTGACCGACGCCAAACCGTGGAATACCAACGGCATCGACGGCGTCTACCGCTTCCTGAAGAAATTCTGGCGCCTGTTCTACACCGAAGGCACCGAAACCCGCCCGGCGCAGTGGCTCGTCACCGACGAGGCTCCAACCCCCGCCGAACTGAAGGTGCTGCACAAGGCCATCAAAAAGGTGGAGGAAGACATGGAAACCCTGTCGTTCAACACCTCGGTCAGCTCGTTTATGATTGCCGTCAACGAACTGAGCACGCTGAAATGCAGCAAAAAAGCCATTCTGAGCGATATGGTCCGGATTCTGGCACCCTACGCCCCGCACATCTGCGAAGAACTGTGGGAGAAACTGGGCAACCCGGCCGGCTCGCTGACCGAAGCGGGCTTCCCGACCTTCGAGCCGAAGTATCTGGTGGAAGATTCCATCGAATATCCGGTGCAGATCAACGGCAAAGTCCGCGTCACGCTGACCATCGCCGCCGACCGCGCCGCTTCCGAAATCGAAAAGGAAGTTCTCGCCAATGAAATCGTGCAGAAATGGCTGGAAGGCAAATCGCCCAAAAAGATCATCGTCGTGCCGAAGAAAATCGTGAACGTGGTGGTCTAACCGTAACCCGAAATGATATTCCGGGCACTGTCTATTCCGTGCCGTCTGGAAGATTGAGAAGGGATTCCCGGAATAACATTCCGGGCCACAAAAGCGCCCCGCCAGTTGATTATAACCGGCGGGGCACTTATTTTGGTGGGAATTACCTAAACATTCATGCTGCCGACTGCTCTTCTTCCATCCCGTCTTGTCGTTCGCCTCACCCTCGCCGTCCTGCTTGGACTCTTCTTTCTTTCCGGATTTGCCGCCCTTCTGTATCAGGTAATCTGGCAGCGCATGCTGGTCTTTTATACGGGCTCTGATACCGTTAGCATCAGTCTGATCGTGACGGCGTTCATGTCCGGACTCGGCATTGGCTATCTGGTGGGCGGGAGGCTGGCCGACCGCAGCCGCCCGGCGACCAATCTGCTTTACTTCGTGGTGGCCGAACTGGGTATTCTGCTTTTTGCGGCGTTCAGTAAAAGACTCCTTTACGACTGGCTCTACGAATCGGGACCCGCGGCGGGCGAAAACATCCTGCTGCTGTACGCGCTGGTGTTCGGCGTCCTGCTGGTGCCCACGTTTTTGATGGGCGTATCGCTGCCGGTATTGTCGCGGGCATTTCGGCTGGGCGACATGGGCGAGCAGTCGCGGTACATCAGTCTGTTGTATTTCGTCAACACGCTGGGCGCGGCCTTCGGGGCGCTGGCGACGGGCGTGGTGCTGGTGCGGGCGATGGGCTACGAACGGGCCTTGTGGGTGGGCATGGTGTTCAACGGGCTTTGCGCGGTCGGGGCGCTCGCGCTGGGTCTTTGGCTGCGCCGTTTTACGGGGTCCGCAACGGAGAAAGTCGCCGGTGCCCGTACCGAGCCGCTGTCCTTTACGCCAACCCTGACGGCCTGGTCGGTGCAGTACGCGCTTTCGGGCTTTGCGGCGCTTTCGCTGGAACTGATCTGGTTCCGGATTCTGGAGACGCTCATCAAATCCGTCTCGCTGACGTTCTCCATCCTGCTGGCGATCTACCTGGGTTCGATGGCCCTCGGCACGGCGGTCGGTTCCTGGCTGACCCGGGGCCGTTCGGCGGCAGGTCGGGAACGGATTTTTCTGCTGGCGCAACTGGGCCTGTACCTGTATACCGGGCTTTCGGTCGGCATTTTCGTCAATGCCATCAGCCGCATGGACAGTCTCCGGTACCTGTGGGACTATTTCGCCAGTTACGAACCCAACCTCAGCCTGACCTACGGCTTTCCCACCTACGTGCTGATTCCGATGTTTCTGCTCTTCGTCCCGACGTTTCTGATGGGCCTGAGTTTTTCCGTTTCCCAGTCGCTGATTCAGGATAAATACGAAGAAGTCGGGCGGAAGGTCGGCTGGCTGCAGTTCATCAACATCGTCGGCTCGGCGCTGGGAGCCTGGTGGGTCACCTGGGTAGGCTTCCCGGTGTTCGGAACGGCCATGCTGCTGAAGGGCATCGCGGCATTTGGATTTATCTACTGCCTGCTGCTGTTTTCGCGGAAGTACCTCAGCCTGTTCGGCACACTGGGTCTGACGACGCTGCTGTTGCTGGCGGTGATGATCCTGCCGGGCAATTTCCGCCTCTGGCGCCAACTGAACGGCATTCCGGAGGACGATCGGTTTCTGTACGACGAAAACCAGTCCGGGCTGTCCATCATCAAGTTATTCCCCGAAGAGAACACCCGCATCGGGGTTGTCTTCGCCAACGGGCTCGGGCAAAGCATTATGCCTTACCACCGCGATGCCATCCACACCCTGCTCGGCGGACTTCCGGTGCTGATTCACCCGAACCCTCAGAAAGTGGCGGTGATTGGCCTCGGTTCGTCCGGGACGCTGAACGGCATCGCCGCCCGGCCCGAAACGCGGGAGATTGTCTGCTTCGAAATCATGAGCAACCAGCCCGATGTGCTGTCGGAGTACGCCGCCCAGGCCGGGGACACGGCCATCGCCCGCGTGCTCGACGACCGGCGGCTCCGGCTGGTGCTGCACGACGGACGTTACCAGCTGCGGACCATGCCCGACCGCTACGATGTCATCGAGGCCGATGCGCTGCGGCCGAACTCGGCTTTTTCCGGAAACATTTATTCGCTCGAATATTTCCAGCTGCTCAAAGAACGCCTGAAACCGGGCGGTATGGCCGTCAGCTGGTGCCCCACGCCCCGGGTGCTGACCACCTTTTGCAAGGCGTTTCCCTACGTGGCGTATGCCGAAGGTTTTATGCTTATCGGCAGCAATCAGCCCATCCGGATTGACTGGCAGGCGGTCCGGGAGCGCCTGAATCATCCGTTTACCAAAGCCCACTTTGGGCGCAGCGGCATCGACATGACCGGGCTGGTGGCTCCGTACGAAGGAAAGCTGACGGTGCTCGCGCCCGGCAATCAGGTCGCCGGAGAGGTGAACACCGACCTGTACCCGCGCGATGAATACAGTCTGCCGGAAGAGTGGAAGTCGGCTTACCGGCGGTACCGCGGCTATCTCCGGATGCCTTTTTAACGGCTGAGCTGACCCAGAAACAATAATTTGGTACCCAGAATCCGGGCCTTTGGGCTTACCTTTGTGTTTTTGCACCGGGCGTCCGGTGCGGTTGATCATTCCATGAAAAAATACTTCATCGCCTTTCTGCTGCTGGCGGGTTGTGCCCCCAAAACGTTCGTCAGCGTTCCCAAAAACGGCCTTTACGAGTACTTTAAACCCGCCCCCGGCAAAGCCCTCATCAGTGCCCACCGCGGCGGCGGCGACATCACGGGCTATCCCGAAAACTGCATCGAGTCGTTCGAGTACCTCGCCAAACGCATGCCCGTAACGATCGAGTGCGACATTTCGCTCACCAAAGACAGCGTGCTGATGATGATGCACGACAACACGCTGGAACGCACCACCACGGGCCAGGGCGCCTTGAGCGACGTGACCTGGGCGTATTGCCAGACGCTGAAACTGGAGGACAACGAAGGCAAACTGACCAGCTATAAAATCCCGACGCTCGAAGACGTGCTGCGCTGGGGCAAAGGCAAAGCGACGTTCACGCTGGACGTGAAGCGGAGCGTGCCGTTTGAAAAAGTGGTCGAGGCCATCCGGAAAACGGGCGCGAAGGATTATGCCGCCGTGATTACCTACAACTCGACGGACGCCGCCAAAATCCACAAGCTGGACCCGGAACTGATGATTTCGGTTAACGTCCGCAACCGAGCCGATTACGACCGGCTGCGGGAACTCGGTATTCCGGACAACCGCATGCTGGCCTTCATCGGCGTCCGCGAGGCCGACCGGGAGCTGTACCAGTTTCTCCGCAGAAAAGGCATTCCGTGCATTCTGGGTACGCTCGGCAACCTCGACAAACAGGCCATCGCCAAAGGCGACCAGGTTTATAAGGAATTTGTCAAAAACGGAGCCGACATCCTTTCCACCGACCGGCCGCTGGAAGCCTACAAGGCAACGCGATAACGGGTTAAACGAACGGCGGACTGACCCGCCCGGGCCATGCGGTCCGGGCTTTTGGGTGGTTATGAGGAGTTTTCGCGGGGGAGGCGCTTTTCTAACCGTACCTTTTCCTGCTCCTTACCGTCCCTCCGCATGAAGCATCTGCCTGCTGATAACCTGCCCATGACCCGCCGGAATTTCGTCGGCAGTCTGGGTGCCCTGATGGCCGCGACCGGGGCCGCGTCGTCCGTGCCGCTGCCGGTGGCTGCCCCGGCCCGAATTACCGTCCAAAAAGTAGCCTCCAATTTTGAACGCGAACCGCTGAATCCGTACCGCTTCAAAGGCAGCGCCATTACGGAAGCCTGGCAGACGGTCGCTTACCTCGAAGACGAATCCGGCACGGGGAAAGTGGGGCTGGGGACGCAGAACATCCTCTGGTCGGATGCAAAAGTGTTCGAACAGCATTCCGAAAGCGGGGGAAATGCGCTGATGTACGCCCTGAGCGAACGGGCCCTGCAACTGCTGAAAGGCCGGTCGTTTACCAATCCGGTCCAGCTGCTGGACGACCTGTTTCCGGACGTGCTGGCGTACGGAAAAACGGTCACGGGCAACCCGAACCTGCGCAAAACCTTCGCCCTCAACGCGCTGGTGCCGGTCGACAATGCGGCCTGGCTGCTCTACGCGCACCGCAACGGGCTGAAAACCTTCGACGCGATGGTGCCCGAAACGTACCGGAAAGGCCTGTCGCACCGCCACGACAAAGTGGCGAGCATCCCGTCGTTCAGCGTGGGAACGCCGGTCGAGCGGATCAAACAGGCTGCGGACGAAGGGTATTTTATCATGAAGCTGAAAACCGGCTCGGCCGGAACGCAGGCCGAAATGCTGGAAAAGGACATCGCCTTCCTGACGGCGCTCCACAAAGCCATCGGCCATTACGAAACGCCGCACACGAAGTCCGGCAAAATTCCGTATTACTTCGACGCCAACGGCCGCTACGAGAAGAAAGAGACGCTGCTGCGGTTTCTGGACCATGCCCGCAAAATCGGCGCGCTGGAGCAGATTGCCGTGGTGGAAGAACCGTTTGCGGAGGAGAATGAAGTCTATGTCGGGGATGTCGGCGTACGGATTGCCGCCGACGAAAGTGCGCATACCGTAGAAGACGCGGCCCGCCGCATCGAACAGGGCTACGGGGCCATTGCCCTGAAAGCCATCGCCAAAACGCTGAGCATGACCATGAAAATTGCGCAGCTGGCGTCGGAAAAGAACATTCCCTGCTTCTGCGCCGACCTGACCGTAAATCCGATTTTACAGGACTGGAACAAGGCCGTTGCCGCGCGGCTGGCCCCGTTTCCGGGCATGTCGCTTGGGCTGCAGGAAACCAACGGGCATCAGTATTACAAAAACTGGAACACCATGCTGTCGTATCACCCCCGGGCCGGAGCCCGCTGGACGAAGACCGTCAAGGGCGTTTACCAGACGGACGCAGACTTTTACGCCGAAAGCGGCGGCATCTTTGAACCATCGGGACATTATCAGGCGCTGGTCACCTCCGACCGGACCTGAGTGCTGTCACATCAGCGACACTTCCACTTCCACGAGCATCTCCGGGTGTGACAGCCGGGAAACGGGGACAAGGGCGCAGACCGGGCTAATCCCCAGTTTGTTCAGCCACTTTGCCCACGTGCTGTAGACCACCGTGAGGGCTTCCGGGTGGGTTGTGTACAGGGTCATGCGGACCACGTCATCGGACGCAAAGCCGCCATGATTCAGCAGAAGCCGGAGATTACGGGCCGCCTGGCGCAACTGGCCGGGCAGGTCAACGGGGAACAGCGGCCGGTCGTCGGCGGTGTTAAAACCGGAAACGGTCAGGGTCCGCGCCCGGCGACCCGTGGCGGGCATAGAGGCCGGAATGGACTGGCCATAGCTCCACGGGTCGGTGGAAGCGGGGCGTACGTACGTTGGAATTACCGTCTTCATGTTCATTAGCGTTGTTGTTTAACAGAAGAAAGTTGTCACGTAATCGGAAGAATTACAACGCTTAGAAGCTGAGTCGGGCAAAAGGATTAATGAACCGGTAGAAAAAGGGGATAAAAAGAAAATCGCCGTTCCCGGAAGCAGGAACGGCGATTTTTACCGGATTAGACCCCGGTCAGGAGACCACCACGACCGACGGCATCACCTCCGGATCGTTGTCCGGCGAGGCTTTTTTGCCGTTTTTGCGGGAAACCTTCTTCACCGACACTTCGTAGAGGTCCGTCCGCCGGTCTTTCAGGTTCTGCACCGAGCCGAATTCGTGCAGTTCCTTCAGATGCGACAGGTCCACGTCGGCAATCATCACCATCTCGGTATTCGGCGTGGCCTCGGCCTTGATGGCGTTGTTGGGAAACTGAAAATCCGAAGGCGTAAACACGGCCGACTGGGCAAAGTTGATGTCCATGTTCGGGACGTTGGGCAGGTTGCCCACGCAGCCCGAGATGGCAATGTAGCACTCGTTTTCGATGGCCCGGGCCTGGGCGCAGTTCCGAACTCGGTAATAGCCGTTCTGCGTATCGGTCAGGAAAGGCACAAAAACGATCTGCGCGCCCTGCTGGGCCAGAATCCGGCCCAGTTCGGGGAACTCCACGTCGTAGCAGATCAGCAGACCGACCTTCCCGCAGTCGGTATCGAACGCCCGGATTTCGTGGCCGCCCACCATGCCGTAGTGCCGGACCTCGTTGGGCGTAATGTGAATTTTCCGGTATTCCTCGAACGTCCCGTCGCGGCGGCATAAATAGGCCACGTTGTAAAGCTTGCCCTCTTCGACCAGCGGCATGGAGCCACCGACGATGTTCACGTTGTACGAGATGGCGAATTCGGTCAGTTTGTCCCGAACGTCGGTCGTGTACTCGGCCAGCTTCCGAATGGCCTGTGGTTCGGGCAGTGTGTTGAACTGCGCCATCAGGGGCGTATTAAAGAATTCCGGCAGGACGAGAAAGTCCGCTTTGTAGTCGCTGACCACGTCCACGAAAAACTCAATCTGGTCGTAAAACGCCTTCAAGTCCGGAAAATGGCGCATCTGCCATTGCACCACACCCAGCCGGATGATCTGGTCGGTATGCGGCTTTTTCTTTTTTTCGTCGGCGTAATAAATGTTGTTCCATTCCAGCAGCGTGGCAAATTCCTTCGACTCGGTATCGCCCGGCAGATAACCCCGCAGGACTTTCTTGACGTGAAAATCGTTCGACAGCTGGAACGTCAGCGTCGGGTCGTAGATTTCCTTCTGCTTTACCTGCTGAATGTACTCCCGGGGCGTCAGCTTGTCGGCGTACTGCTGGTATTTCGGAATGCGTCCGCCGGCCAGAATGCCTTTCAGGTTCAGCTGCTCGCACAGCTCCTTCCGGGCATCGTAGAGGCGTCGGCCCAGCCGAAGGGAGCGGTAATCCGGGTGGACGAACAGTTCCAGCCCGTACAGCCAGTCGCCCTTGGGGTTGTGGGTATCAAACGTGTAGCCGCCCGTAATTTCGTAGTACGTGTGCGAGTCGCCGAAGTCGGAATACTTGACCCGGATCGCCAGCGCGCAGGCCACGACCTTGTCATCGACCTCGACGCAGAACTGGCCTTCGGGGAACAGGCGCAGCAGTTTATCAATCAGGTTTTTTTCCCAATAATCCCCGCCAATGCCGCTATACGACTCGATCATGGCCTCTTTGAGGTCGTCGTAGTCGGACTTTTTCAAATTTCTGGTGTGTATTCGCATATGGTTCTGAACCGGGATGACGCTGATTAATGGATTAGCTATGATAAGCTTCGCCCGTCTGATTTAGCCAGGCTTATCACAGGAAATCCATTAATCAGCGGAACCGTAGTTCTAATTGTTCCAGCATCTCGTCTGTAAAGTCCAGGTGCGTCACAAAACGCACGAGGTGTTTGCCGAAGGTAACGGCTTTAATTCCCTTCTGGTCCAATTGGTTAACATAATCGGCGGCCAGGATGGTTTCGGGAAGACGGAAGATAACGATGTTTGTTTCGATGGGAAAAATTTCTTCCACTTCGGGCAGTTTTTCCAGCATCTGACCAATTTTCCGGGCCCGGGCATGGTCCAGTTTCAGGCGGTTGACGTGATGGTCAAGGGCGTACGAACCTGCCGCTGCCAGAAAGCCCGCCTGCCGCCAGCCGCCGCCCATGAGCTTGCGGAAACGCCGCGCCTGTTTGATGAAGTCCCGGCTGCCGAGCAGCAGTGAGCCAACGGGGCAGCCCAGCCCCTTGGACAGACAGATCGAAATCGAATCGAACAGATTGCCGTAGGATTCCGGACTTTCGCCCGTTTCGACCAGCGCGTTGAAAAGTCGGGCCCCGTCGAGGTGCAGCTTCAGGCCGTGTTCGTCGCAGACCTGGCGGATGGCCGCAATCTCCGGAATCGTGTAGTAACAGCCGCCGCCTTTGTTGATCGTGTTTTCGAGCGAAACCAGGCGGGTAGCCGGCTTGTGAATGTCGTCTGGCTGGATGTGCGCGCGCACCAGTTCGGGCGTGAGCTTACCCCGTTCGCCCTGCGGCAGGCTCACCGAGGCCAGCGCGTTGACGGCAATCCCGCCGCCTTCGTACAAATAGATGTGGGAAAGCACGTCGCAGATCACATCGTCGCCGGGGCGGCAGTGCGTCCGGATCGCGAGCTGGTTGGTCATCGTGCCGGAGGCGCAGAACAGGGCCGCCTCCATGCCGAACATGCGGGCTGCTTTTTCTTCAAGGGCATTCACCGACGGGTCGTCGCCAAAAACATCGTCGCCGACTTCGGCGCTGAACATGGCTTCCCGCATGGCGGGCGTGGGTTTGGTGATCGTGTCGCTGCGGAGGTCAATAATCATTCGATTCGGAAATTCTTTGTGCAAAGTTCGGGCAGAAAATTAAATTTGTATGTTGCACTTTGCATCGAAAAAATATGAAAGACCTCATTCACTACGCCATTCCCGCCTTTGTCATCCTGCTGACGGCCGAAATTATCGCTACGGCTGTTCAGCAGAAAGAATATTACGAGACCAAAGATACCGTCAGCAGCCTGTCGATGGGCATCGGCAACGTGATTATCGGACTGGTCGGGAAGGTGCTGGTGTTCGGAGCCTATTCGCTTGTTTACGAGTTTCGGCTTTTTACGGTCGATATGACCACCTGGTGGGCCTGGGTGCTGCTGTTTTTTGCCGACGATTTCAGCTATTACTGGTTTCACCGCATCAGCCACGGCAGCCGGTATTTCTGGGCGTCGCACGTGGTGCACCATTCCTCGCAGAAATACAATCTGGGAACGGCCCTGCGGCAAACCTGGACCGGGACCCTCAGCGGTTCGTTTCTGTTCTGGATCTGGTTGCCGCTGCTGGGCTTCCATCCGGCGGCCGTGATGAGCATGCAGGCCATCAGTCTGCTGTACCAGTTCTGGATTCACACGGAGTTTATTTACAAATTCCCCAAACCGATTGAATTTATCTTCAATACACCTTCGCACCACCGGGTTCACCACGCCACCAATCTGGAGTACCTCGACAAAAACCACGCGGGTATCCTCATCATCTGGGACCGGATGTTCGGGACGTTTGAGGAAGAAAAGGAGCGGCCGGTCTACGGGCTGACGACCAATCTTACCACCTACAACCCCGTCCGGATTGCCTTCCACGAATGGACGGACATGGTCCGGGACGTGGCCCGCGCCGGGTCGGTCCGGCATGCACTCGGGTATCTGTTCGGGCCTCCGGGCTGGAGCCATGACGGACGCCGGAAAACCACCCGGCAGCTTCGGCAGGAGAGAGCGGCGCAATCCGCCCAGGCGCCGGAAAAAGTGGTTTAAAAAAGAGTGTTTCTCGTTAGTTTCCGCAGATTAACGCGGATTTTAAACGCAGATTTACGCAGATTTTTTCTGTGACAATCTGCGTTTAAAATCCCCGTAAATCTGCGAGAAACCCCGCGACTTAATTCAGACTTCATGTTCAGTTATTGGGAACAACAGACGTTTCTTTCCGGCATTGATGTGGCCGTTATCGGCAGCGGAATCGTGGGCCTGTCCGCCGCCATTTCGCTCAAAGAAAGAGAGCCGTCGCTGAACATTGCCGTTTTTGAGCGCGGGATGCTGCCCAGCGGAGCGAGTACCAGAAATGCCGGTTTTGCCTGCTTTGGCAGTATTTCGGAACTGCTGATGGATCTGGAGAACGGGTCGGAGGACGAGGTGTTTGCCCTGATCGAAAAACGGTACGCGGGTTTGCAGCGCCTGCGGCAGAACGTCGGTGACCGGGCCCTGCAGTTTGAATCGCTGGGAGGCTACGAACTGTTTGACGACCAGCCGTTCTTCGAGCGGTGCGCCGATCAGATGGGCTGCTTCAATCGCCGCCTGCATTCCCTGATCGGGCCGGAAGTCTATCGCCGCGCTGATGAACGGATCGCGGAATTTGGTTTTGAACGGGTCAGTCACCTCATCTTCAACGCGTACGAAGGGCAGGTGCATACGGGCCGGATGATGGCCGCCCTGCTCGACCGGGCCGCAGCGCTGGGCATTCGGATTTTCAATGGCGCGCCTATTGACGGGCTGAAAATCGAGGAAAACGGCGTCGGGTTACAGATGCCGGCCGGGCGGGTGCACGTCCGGAAAGTCCTGGTGGCGACCAATGGGTTTGCCCGCCAACTGTTGCCCGAACTCGACGTGACGCCCGCTCGCGGGCAGGTGCTGGTGACGGCGCCGATCCCCGGTTTGCGCCTGCGCGGCACGTTTCATTATGACAAAGGGTATGTGTATTTCCGCAACATCGACGGGCGGGTGCTGCTGGGCGGTGCCCGCAACCTGGATTATACCGGGGAGGCGACCACCGAATTCGGCCTGACGGACGGCATCCAGCAACGACTGGAAACGCTATTGCAGACGGTCATTTTACCCCATCAGGCTTATGCCGTGGAAGCCCGGTGGAGCGGCATTATGGGTTTCGGGCGGCAGCAAAGGCCCATTGTGCAGGCCGTTGTGCCGAACGTGGTCTGCGCCGTCAAGATGCAGGGAATGGGTGTTGCCCTCGGCAGCCTGACGGGCGAGGAGGGAGCGGACCTGTTGCTGAGGACTTAAAATTCCTCGCTCGGGTAGTAGTCATCCGACAGGAGCCGGTTCCATTCCGGGTGACGGCGGACGTACGCTTCCACAAAAGGACAATAAGGCAGCATCTTCAGATTATGCTGTTCGAGGTATTCCAGCACGCTTTTAACCAGCCGGGAGCCAATGCCCTGGCCTTCGAGATCGGGATGAACTTCGGTATGCGTCAGAGCCAGCGTCTGGGGGCCATGCTGAATGAATTCGACAATGGACAGTTTTCCGTCCGTCAGCAGTTCAAACCGGTTTTTGGCCTGATTAAGCGTCATGGTAGTGTTATCAGTCGTCATATTGTGACAAGCGGTTTGGGTTCTCTCCCGATTTTACTAAACTTTACAATCTGCAACAAAAATTGTTTATGGCAACGTTTTCCCTCACAATTAATGGCAAAAAACATACGTTTGAGGCCGACCCGCAAATGCCTTTGCTCTGGGCCATCCGCGACGTCGTTGGCCTGACCGGAACGAAGTTTGGCTGTGGCATGGCCCAGTGCGGCGCCTGCACGGTCCACCTGAACGGACAGCCGACCCGTTCCTGCATTACGCCGGTATCGTCAGTGGCCGGGAAAAAAATCACCACCATCGAAGGGCTCGGCACCGAGAAAGCGCTGCATCCGGTGCAGCAGGCCTGGATTGAAGAGCAAGTCCCACAGTGCGGCTACTGCCAGTCGGGCCAGATCATGGCCGCCGCCGCTCTGCTTAAAAGTAAACCCAAGCCGACAGATACTGATATTGACGCCGCCATGCAGGGACACATCTGCCGCTGCGGAACCTACGGCCGCATCCGCAAAGCCATCCACCGGGCCGCTGAGCTGAACCAGGAAGTGGCGAGCGCGGGGAAGTAACTGCCAATTAAAAATTACGAATTACGACCGGGGTGACGTTTCGCTTACGAATTATTAGCTCAACATGCCAAATCACGTAACTCGTAATTATTAATTCGTAATCAATAAAAATCGCCATCACATGACCACCTCTATAAACCGCCGCGATTTCCTCCGCGCCGCTGGCCTGACCGGGACCGGCCTGCTGCTGGGCTTCTCGGCCCGCGCCAACGGCAGCGCACAACTGGTCAACCTGACCGAACCCAATGCCGTGCTGTCCTTCGAACTCCACCCGTTCATCGTCATCGAAAACACGGGCAGCATTACCCTTATCAACCACCGGCCGGACATGGGCCAGGGCTCATGGCAGGCCGTCCCGATGATGATTGCCGAAGAACTCGAAGTGTCGCTCGATCAGATCAAAATCCGGCAGTCCGACGGGCTGCGCAAATACGGCGACCAGCTTTCGGGCGGCAGCAGCACGGTCCGGACGGGCTGGAAACGCCTCCGCGAAGCCGGAGCCGCCGCCCGCGAAATGTTCCGACAGACGGCCGCCACCCGCTGGAACGTGCCCGTGGACGAATGCTACGCCGAAGCCGGAACCATTAAACACCGGCCTTCCGGCAAAAGTCTGGGGTACGGCGAACTGGCCGACGACGCCTCGAAACTGACGGTTCCGCAAAAAATTACGCTGAAGTCCAAAAAGGATTTCAAATTGCTCGGCAAGCCGCTGCCCCGCCCGGATGTGCCGTCCAAAGTAACCGGGAAGGCCGTTTTCGGGATGGATGTAAGCGTGCCGGGCATGCTGTATGCCAGCATCGAACACAGCCCGGCCATTCACGGCAAAATCGTGTCGATCAATGATGCCGCGGCGAAAAAGATTCCCGGCGTAAAGGCCGTTCTGAAAGCCGAACGCCCGATGCCCCACCGGACGTCGGAAGCCGTGGCGGTGATTGCCACCAACTACTGGGCGGCCCTGCAGGGACGCCGCGCTCTTCAGGTGAAGTGGGATAACGGCAATTACGAGCAGACGATGGATTCGGGGCGGTACACGGCCCGTCTGAAAGAAGCCGCCAAGAAGCCCGCCGCGCCTTACCATACGGCCGGGGATGTGGCCGCCGCTTTTGAAGCCGCTCCCAAAAAGCTGGAGGCGCAGTACGAAACGCCGTTCCTGGCCCACGCGCCGATGGAACCGGAGGTCGCCATCGCCCACGTGAAAGAAGACGGAAGCTGCGAAATCTGGGCACCCGTGCAGGGACCGGACGGAGCCATTCAGAGCGTATCGGCCTACCTGAAAATTGCGCCGGAGAAGGTAAAAGTCAACGTGCCGTTCCTCGGCGGAGCTTTCGGCCGAAAGGCGTACCTGGACTTCGTGCTCGAAGCGGTTTATCTGTCCCAGCAGATGAAAGCGCCGGTCAAAGTGGTCTGGACCCGGGAAGACGATGTCACGCAGGGGCCATTCCGCCCGGCCATGCTGAGCGCCATGCGCGGCGCCGTCGATGCCGGTGGTAATCTGGTCGCCTTTGAACATAAGCTCATCGGCGAATCCATCCAGCGGCAGGTCTTCAAGGCTCCGCTGGGAGAAAAGGCCGACGACTGGGCCGCCGAAGCCATCACGCCGCACGAAAGTCCGTACCAGATTCCGAACGCCATGATGGGCTGGCGGACGGTAGAAACCGACATTCCGATTGTCTGGTGGCGCTCGGTTTACCCGTCCAACAGCAGCTTTGGACACGAAAGCTTTATCGACGAACTGGCCCATGCGGCCGGGAAAGACCCGCTGCAATTCCGGCTGGACTTACTCCAAAATGCGGAGGGCGAAGTAGCCGGCCGCTTCCGGAACGTGTTGACGCAGCTGCGCGAAAAGTCCGGCTGGGACGCTCCGCTGAAGCCGGGTCAGGGTAAAGGAGTGGCTATTGCCCGTTCGTTCGGGAGTACGTGTGCCCACGCCTTTTTTGTGACCAAACAGGGCAGTGGCGTTAAAATCGACCGCGTCGTGTCCGTGCTCGACTGTGGCATGTACGTCAACCCCGACAACGTGCGGGCACAGACCGAAGGTAACATTGTCTACGGCCTGACCGCCGCGATCAAAAGCCCGGTGACCTTCTCCGACGGCCGCGCCAACCAGACCAATTTTCATGATTATCAGGTGCTGCGCTTCCACGAAATGCCGAAAGCAGACATTCATCTGGTCGAAAACGAGGAAGCACCGGGTGGCGTGGGCGAACCGGGTCTGCCACCGATTGCCCCGGCGCTCTGCAACGCTATTTTTGCCGCGGCGGGCGTTCGCATCCGAAAATTGCCGTTTGACATAACCAATCTGACCGCATGAAAAAAGCAATCCTTCTCTGTTTTACGCTGTTGCTGGCGGGAGGTCTTTTCCTCGCATTCCGTCCGGAAGCAAGCAGCATGGCCGGTGCCTGGCGTCAGGTGGGCTCCGGTGGCCCCAACGTGGTGTATGTTCTTTCGGACGGCTACCTGATGGGGACGTATTACGAAAACAACCGTTTCCTGGGAAGTACCGGCGGAACCTACCAGACCGATGGCAAGCAATTGACCATCACGATTGAGTTCGATACGCAGGACAGTACGAACGTCGGGCAAAGCCGGACTTTTTCCATTGCTTCTTTGACGGATAAACAACTGGTCATCAGCGCTGACGGCGAATCGGAAACCTACGAGCGAATCGACCAGGCGGCGAACGCCCCGCTGGCCGGACTCTGGCGGATTACGGGCCGGGCCGGCAACGACGGGCAGATTTCGGCCATGCAGCGCGGAGCCCGCAAAACGCTCAAAATCCTGTCCGGAACGCGTTTTCAGTGGGCCGCCATCAACCCGCAGACGAAACAGTTTTCCGGTACGGGCGGAGGAACGTACACGCTCAAAGACGGGAAATACACCGAAACCATCGAATTTTTCAGCCGCGACAACAGCCGGGTAGGCAAGTCCCTCACCTTTGACTGTGAGATCAAGGGCAACGATTGGCACCACCGGGGGCAAAGCTCGACCGGGGGGCCGGTGAGCGAAGTCTGGAGCCGGGAGAAGTAAGCCGGTGCCGGAGCGAACGGGAGAGCGAATCCGTCGAAAGGCGGGTTCGCTCTCCCGTTTGTGGGGACTACGTTCTGAGAGGCCCGCCGGGAAAAATCCCGTTTTTTGCAACAGGAGGTTACTTTTTTGGGTACGGTGCGTCTAAGTAGCCGAAACCCATTTGTAACGTAACCTACCGTTCTATGCACTTCTTACCTCCAAGACTGGCGGTTTCTGCTTCCATTGCTCTGGCTCTATCCCATTCCCTCTTCGCTCAAACCAAACCGGATTCAGTCGCCAACGCCAATCGCTGCGAACCGACTGAACAGATTTGGCGCAAAACGGATGCCGCCACGCTGACTCCGCTCAGCCGTTCGGCGTTCAGGCAACTGGCACCGGATGTCAAAGAGTTGCAGGATTGCGACACCACCTTGCAGACCTTTATACTGAAGCGGGGAATGTCCCCGTGGCGACTGGCTTTCAACGCCGGACCCAATTTTGCCTACTGCGGTTCGTGGGAAGGGACATTCGGTCCCAACCAGCGGGACAACACCTTGTACAACGGCGCCGGGATTCACCTGTCTACAGGTCTTGACTACTTTTTTCCGCAAAAGAATCGGCTGCGGTTTGGACTGGGCGGGACGTTCGGGTATCAGAACTTCTTTACCCGAAACAGCTACAAGGATTTTCTGGTAGATATGGGCCGCCAGATGGGCATTCCGGAAAGTCAGATAAAACTGAAAAACCGGCCTTCCGAAGATTTTTACCTCACGCTCGGTCCCGTTCTGACCTATGATTTAAAACGGGCTTCTGGGCCTGTCTGCGTACCGTATCTGGAAGCGGCGCTTCGCGGCGGCGTTTACCGGACGGATGCGGCCCTGGTGGGTGCTTATGCCGACGGAACAGATCGCCTGATCCGGTTGGTTTCTCCGGGTTCGCGGCACTATCGCCCCGGGGTAAACTTTTCCCTGGGTGCCTTTTTTCCGCTGCGGAACAACTGGCACTGGGGCGTTCAGGCCCAGGGCTGGCTGACCCGTCAGAACTACTTCATCATTAACGGCCAGCAGGATGTCCTGATGGATTACGACCGGCAGCATGGTGGTTTTAACGCCGCGCTGGCAGTGCGTAAATCGTTCACGGAGAAGAAGCTGGTGCCGCGCAGTATATCCGCGGATTGTAACACCTGCGCCGGTAGCCTGAGCCTGTCGCTGACCGACGGAACGCAGTCCATCAACGGCCGGACGCTGATGACGAGTCAGCTGACCGATAGTTTCAAGCCGCAGCTTTCCTGGAAATCGTCCGCTTCCGGCGCCAATGAGCAGTATACGGTCCGCCTTTACTACCGGTCGGATGCTGATACGGAGCCCCGTGAACTGCCCGGTCTGCTGAACACCACGGAGCTGAGCCTTCCGCTGAACAGTGCCCAGCTGAGTCAGCCCGGTTATTACTATGTGACCGTCGAACATCAGCAGAAAACGGCCTGCGGCTGGCGCATCTGCAGCGTACAGGTTGGCAGCTTCTCGATCAAGGAAGAGCCCAAGCCCTGCCCGACCTGCGAAGTGCGATTTACGTTTACACCTACCCGGATCAACTACCAGGCCCGCTGGAAGGACAAGGTTCTTGTCTGCAAATGCGACGAGAGCGACTTCGATACGCTCGCCCGCAACCGGTACTATTTCAGTTCACTGGCCATTGCCGATGGCGAACCGACGCAGAAGGTTTCGGAGGATGGTTCGCTGCAGCTTCCCGATGGGTTTGACACGAAGTTTGAGCCCTATCTGCAGAAGTTGGCCAGCATGGGCAGCCGACGCGTTCGGGTGCGCGGCAAGCGGTACGAACAAATTTCGGACATTCGTCCGACGACCTACGAAGGACGGTACGTGGTTGAACAACTGGCCTGCGGTGATCGCCCGGCCCGGCAGCTGATGTCGTACGACGTGGAAGTGGTTCGGATAGGGGATATGTTCCAGATTCGTCGTCTGAAGCCAACCACGCCCGTGACGATGCAGGCCAGCAAGCCGACTCCCAGACCGGTAGCCACCGGCAAAGCGGGGAAGAAAAAGAACTGATAACGACTGGATACTTAAAAGCCGGATGGCCCGCAACAGGCGGGCCATCCGGCTTTTTTATGCACGAAAATCAGGCGGTCTGTTCGGCCCGGAGTTTTTTGTCCAGGTAAAACGCCCCAAACGGAATCAGGGAAAGCACAAAAGCGAGCACTACCCGTCCGAATGACCAGCTTCGGTCATGCCAGACGTCGATCAGGGTAAACAGATAAGCGACGAAAAGAGCTCCGTGCGCCCAGCCGACTACTTTCACCGCCTCAGGCATGCCGGCGGCGTATTTCAAAGGCATGGCGATAAAGAGCAGAATCAGAAAGGAAATGCCTTCCAGCACGGCGACGAGGCGGAAACGGGAAAGGGAATCTTTAAAGGAAAGCATGCAGTTACCGGTTGTTTGAAAAGAAAACCCGATGGCAAAAATAAGAGTTCGCCTGATTTTGATTAGCACTCATGACGACGGGCCTTCCGGCGCATCTTTCAGATAACCAATCCCCCAGCGTGTATCCTTCTGCCAGTTCATAAACCAGATCAATATCACTCCTGTCGGTTGCCTCATTCCGGGCGTAGCTTCCAAACAGGCCAATACGGCTGGTGACAAACTCCTCGCGGAGTTGAGGAAGGGCCAGCGTTTGAAGAATTTCGGCGCGCTGCATAAGTAGGAGGAGTTATGATGTTTAAAGAGTCTAACAATCTCGTATTAAGAATTACTATAAACGCCGGAGGATTTGAATAACTCTTTAACGATAGCATCATGGTCAATCCAGTATCTATTCCAATAACAATTGGAATGTGCTTTTTTCTCACCTTGCGTTGGTTATAACCTACAAAAAAAGCCCCTACGCTTCCGCAGGGGCTTCAATATATCAAAACCGGTAACTGAAATCAACCTACTGAACCTTCCAAGCTGATTTCGAGCAGCTTCTGGGCTTCAACGGCAAATTCCATCGGCAGCTGGTTGAGGACTTCCTTGGCGTAACCGTTGATAATGAGCGCCACGGCCTGTTCGGTCGGGATGCCGCGCTGGTTGCAGTAGAACAGCTGATCCTCCCCAATCTTGGACGTGGTCGCTTCGTGTTCGACGGTGGCGGTCTGGTTGCCTACCTCGATGTATGGGAAGGTATGCGCGCCGCATTTGTCGCCCAGCAGCAGGGAGTCGCACTGCGAGAAGTTCCGGGCGTTTTCTGCCCGCTTGAACACCTGTACCAGTCCGCGGTAAGAGTTCTGGCTCTTCCCGGCCGAGATGCCTTTCGAGACGATCCGGCTCTTGGTGTTCCTGCCGATATGGACCATTTTGGTGCCCGTATCGGCCTGCTGCATGTTGTTGGTGACGGCTACCGAATAGAACTCACCGATGGAGTTGTCGCCTTTCAGAATGACCGACGGGTATTTCCAGGTCACGGCGGAGCCGGTTTCGACCTGCGTCCACGAAATCTTGGCGTTCGGCCCGTCGCAGATACCGCGCTTGGTCACAAAGTTATAGATACCTCCGCGGCCTTCCTTGTCGCCGGGGTACCAGTTCTGTACCGTTGAGTACTTGATCTCCGAATCTTTGGCGGCGATCAGTTCGACCACGGCCGCGTGCAGCTGGTTTTCGTCCCGCATCGGGGCCGTACAGCCTTCCAGATAGCTTACATACGAACCTTCGTCGGCCACGATCAGCGTCCGTTCGAACTGCCCCGTGCCCGCCGCGTTGATGCGGAAATAGGTCGAGAGTTCCATCGGGCAGCGAACGCCTTTCGGAATGTAGCAGAACGAACCGTCGGAGAAAACCGCGGAGTTGAGGGCGGCAAAGTAGTTGTCTTTCGGCGGAACCACCGAACCGAGGTGTTTACGCACCAGTTCCGGATGCTCCTGAACGGCTTCGGACATCGAACAGAAAATGATGCCGAGGTCTTTCAGTTTATCCTTGAAAGTAGTCGCAATCGAAACCGAGTCAATAACGGCGTCAACGGCAACACCCGAGAGACGTTCCTGCTCCTGCAGCGAAATACCAAGGCGCTCAAAAGTCTTACGCAGTTCGGGATCAATGTCGTCCAGCGACTTCACTTCCTTCTTCTGTTTGGGCGCTGAGTAGTACTTAATAGCCTGGTAATCAATGGCCGGATATTTCACGTTGGGCCAGTGCGGCTCTTTCATTTCCTTCCAGAGGCGAAAGGCTTTCAGGCGCCACTCCAGCATCCACGCGGGTTCGTTCTTCTTCTCGGAGATAAACCGAACGGTATCCTCGTCCAGACCGGCCGGGGCTTCGTCGGCTTCGATCAGGGTCTCGAATCCGTACTTATATTCGGAATTGGTAATACTTTCTAAAATTTCGACGTCTTTGCTCATGATCGAGGTAGTGGTTCTGAAAAACCGGCAATTCGTTAGGAGTGTAACAAATTGAAGCAGGCAGCCGTTCCGCCCATATTTAGCAAATATCGAAAAATTTTCAACATGATATAAATCAGTCGTAAGTCGCCAGGTCGTAAGTGGCTCCGCCGTTTCCTGATCTGGCGGAGCCACTTGCGACTGATCGACTTTAAAACGGTATCGGTCGGTTGAGGCGTTCTTCGAGAGAGATAAAGGTTTCGGTCCGCTGGATGCCCTGGACTTTCTGGATTTTGTCGTGCAGCACTTCGCGCAGATGCTGGGTGTCGCGGCAGATGATTTTGGCAAAAATACTGTAGTTGCCCGTCGTATAATTAATGTTCACCACTTCCGGGATTTCCAGCAGCTGGGTCGCCACCTCGTCGTAGAGCGAACTTTTGTCGAGGTAAATGCCCAGAAAAGCGCTGATATCCCAGCCCAGTTTGGAGTAATCGATAATCAGCTGCGAGCCTTTCACGATGCCAAACTGCTCCATTTTTTTCATCCGCACGTGCACCGTTCCGCCTGAAACCTGGATGCGTTTTCCGATCTCTGTATAGGGCATATTGGCATCTTCCATCAGAAGGGTAAGGATCTTCAGATCGATGCTGTCAATTTCGGTGTTCTTGTCCATGGGGAAGCTTTTGGTCATTTTAAATTCTTCAACGAAAGACCGAATTTTTTGCCAACAAAAAAATTTTCAAAAAAATTTGTTGAAATATTTGCAATGTATCGGTCCGCGATTCTATCTTTGTAACATCAAAACGGCGAGAGACAACGCAAGAACGTTTTGAACGAGTTCTTTTCCAAACACTGTAGGATGTCGAAACTGGCAGACGTGCCCTCCTGTCTCGGGGGTGGTGATAAAGGATAAACGCAGCATAATGCCCACTATACGTGGACTGGGGTTGACCACCAGGTTTGTGTTGTGGCTAACTGCACCGTGGGTGGTTCGAATCCCCCTCCTACAGCATTAAAACGCTAAAGTTTTGTCGTTTGCTAAGAAAACGATAGAATGTCACTTGACAATCCGACAAAACAAAGTTTTATTTGGTTTTTAGTTTGTTGATGAAGTGTAATCTTGACACGCCGGCTCAGTTTGAGGCCGGCGTTGTTTGTTTATAGCCATCTGAACTTTGATTAATAGTGATTGGATTGATTAACTATGAGTAGCTTCGCCTTCATCTGAATCAGTTCAATCAATAAAATCACCGTCAATCACCGTTCAGACATAATGACCGACACCGTAACCCTTGGCGTCCTCTTTCTCATTCTCGCCGCCGTCCTCCGGCTGGCCGACAGTGCCAGACCTTTCTGGCGGCAGTTTTTTAACTACGTTCCGGCTACGCTTCTCTGTTACTTTATCCCTTCCTTATTAAATACGTTTGGGCTGGTCGACGCCGACAAGACCCAGCTGTATCCCATCGTCTCGCGGGTGCTGCTGCCGGCCTCGCTGGTGTTGTTTACGCTGAGTGTCGATCTGCGAGCCTTTCGGCGGCTGGGGCGAAAATCGGTGCTGATGTTTGCGGCCTCGGCGGTGAGCATCATGCTCGGCGGGCCGCTGGCGGTCTGGCTGCTGGCCCTGCTGGCCCCTGAACTCGTCGGCGGGGTGGGACCGGATGCCGTCTGGCGCGGTCTGGCCACCCTGGCCGGCACCTGGATCGGCGGCGGGGCCAACCAGACGGCGCTCAAGGAGGTTTTTCAGCCGAGCAGCAACCTGTTCTCCGCCATCGTCACGGTCGATGTGTTTGTGTCCAATCTCTGGCTCGGCGCTTTGCTGTACGGGGCGGGCCAGTCCGCCCGGATCGACCGCTGGCTGGGAGCCGACGCTTCGGCGGTGGAGGCGGTCAAACAGCGGGTGCAGCAGCAAACCGAGGCCGCGCGGCGTTTCCCGTCTTCGACCGACCTGATAACCATACTGGCCGTGGGTTTCGGTGCCACGGCGCTGGCGCATTTTCTCGGCGACCGCATTGCGCCCTTCATCGGAGCCAATTATCCGGTGCTGAGCAAATTCAGCCTGGACGCCCCGTTCTTCTGGATCGTCGGGCTGGCCACGGCCATCGGCCTCGGCCTGTCGTTCACCCGGGCCCGGACGCTCGAAGGGGCGGGGGCGTCCAGAATTGCCACCGTCTTTCTGTACCTGATGATCGCCACCATTGGCCTTAAAATGGACATCCTCGCCATTGCCGACCATCCGGGGCTGATTCTGGTCGGCCTGATCTGGATGCTGTTTCATGTGCTGCTGATGATCGGATTCAGCCGCCTGATCCGGGCGCCGTATTTTTTTCTGGCGGTGGGCTCGCAGGCGTGCATCGGCGGACCGGCCACGGCTCCGATTGTGGCGGCGGCTTTTCACCCGGTGCTGGCTCCGGTGGGCGTCCTGATGGCCATTCTGGGCTATGCCGCCGGAACGTACATGGGCTATGTCTGCGGGATTCTGATGCAACTGGCTTCGCCTTAACTCTTTTTATTTCCCAATAAATTATTTTGCCGTAAATCCTGTTTGTAGTTCGTTGTTCCTCCATTCATCATCAATCCGTATGAAAGTAGCCAGTGCTATCTTGGCATCTATGCTAACCTTAACCATGCTGGACGCGTCGGCCCAGTCGCCGGGTTCCGACAATCCGTTCTTTACCGCCTACAACACGCCGTTCGGGGTACCGCCTTTCGACAAGCTGAAGCCCGAACATTTTGAACCCGCCATTGAAGAAGGCATGAAACGGCAGGCGGCCGAGATTGCGGCGCTGACGGCCCAGAGCGCCAAGCCGACCTTCTCCAACACCATCGAAGCCCTCGAACGCAGCGGCGATCTGCTCCGGCGGGTCAACACCGTTTTCGGGAATCTGAACGGGGCCAACACCAACGAGGCGATTCAGAAAATAGCCCAGAATGTTGCCCCGAAGCTGTCGAAGCATGGCGATGACATTTCGCTGAATCCGCAGCTGTTCGCCCGCATCAAAGCCGTCTACGACCAGCGGGCCAGCCTGAAGCTGACCGGCGAACAGCAGCGCCTGCTCGAGAAAACGTACAAGAATTTCGTTCGCGCCGGAGCCGCTTTGCCCGCCGACAAGCAGGAACGCCTGCGGAAGATCAACGCCGAAAGCTCCCTGCTGACGCTTAAATTCGGACAGAACATTCTGGCCGAAAACAACGCCTACACGCTGGTTATCGACAAAAAAGAAGACCTGAGCGGCCTGCCTGCCTCCCTGGTGGCCACGGCGGCCGAAGAGGCGAAAAAGCGGAAACTGGACGGCAAATGGGTCTTTACGCTGCATAACCCGAGCGTGATGCCGTTCCTGCAGTACGCCGACAACCGGGCGCTGCGCGAAAAGATGCTGAAAGCGTATTTGGAACGCTGCAACCACAACGACGAGCGCGACAACAAGGAGAATCTGGCGAAGATTGTAGCACTGCGGGCCGAACGGGCGCAACTGCTCGGGTACGAGAACCACGCCGCCTACGTGCTGGAAGAAAGCATGGCGCAGACGCCCGCCAAGGTGAACGAACTGCTCCAGCAACTCTGGTCGGCCACGGTGCCCGTCACGAAGCGCGAAGCGGACGAACTGCAGGCACTCATGAAGCGGGAAGGCAAAGGAGAGACGCTGGAAGCCTGGGACTGGCGCTACTACGCCGAGAAACTGCGGAAAGAAAAATACGCCCTCGACGAACAGGAATTACGCCCCTATTTTTCGCTCGAAAATGTCCGTGACGGAATCTTCACGCTGACCAGCCGCCTGTACGGCATCAAATTCGAGCAGCGGAAGGACGTGCCCGTCTACCACGACGAAGTGACGGCCTGGGAGGTGAAGGAAGCCGACGGCCGCCATATTGGCATCATGTACATGGACTTCCACCCGCGGGCGAGCAAGCGCGGCGGGGCCTGGATGACGAGCTACCGGCCGCAGTCGGTCGAAAACGGCAAGAAGGTGGCCCCGGTGGTGTCGATTGTCTGCAACTTCTCGCGGCCCACGGCCGACGCCCCGGCGCTGCTGAACCTGGACGAGGTGAACACGTTCTTCCACGAGTTCGGCCACGCCCTGCACGGTCTGCTGTCGAACGTAAATTACCGCAGCCAGTCGGGTACGGCCGTGCCGCGCGACTTTGTGGAACTGCCTTCGCAGATCATGGAAAACTGGTCGGTGGAGCCGGAAATGCTCAAACTTTACGCCAAACACTACAAAACAGGTGAAGTCATTCCGGACGCGTTAGTGGAGAAGATCAAGAAAAGCAGCCTCTTCAACCAGGGTTTTGAAACGACCGAGTACCTGGCCGCTTCGCTGCTGGACATGAGCTACCACACGCTGAAGCCCGGCCAGACGCCGACGGACGTGATGGCTTTCGAGAAAACGGCGATGGACAAAATCGGCCTGATCGGCCAGATTCCGCCGCGCTACCGCAGCCCGTACTTCCAGCACATCTTCTCAGGCGGGTATTCGGCCGGGTATTACAGCTACATCTGGTCGGCCGTTCTGGATGCCGATGCGTTTGAAGTGTTCAAGCAGAAGGGCCTGTTTGACCAGAAGTCGGCCCAGTCGTTCCGCAAGAACGTGCTGGAACGCGGCGGCACCGACGAGCCGATGACGCTCTACAAGAAGTTCCGCGGTGCCGAGCCGGACATCAAACCGCTGCTGAAACGGCGGGGGCTGATGAAGGCGATCTAAAAATGTTTATTTCTCGCAGATGTACGCGGATTTTAAACGCAGATTGTCACAGAAAAACTCTGCGAAAATCTGCGTTTAAAATCCGCGTACATCTGCGAGAAAAGACCCCTACTTCTTCCCGTACCGGCAGTCCCCCGGTTCGTGCTTCACGTAGTATTTCTTGTAATTGACGGCCTTCGGGTCCATGCAGCCTTTCAGGTTCAGCAGTTCGATGTTGCGGAAATCAATCGCGTGACTTTCGGCCTGGAGCGCGATGTACCCTTCCTTCAGCGGCGTATTGAGCTTGCCCGACCACACATCGGCGTTGCTGATGTTCATCATTTTTCGAAAATCGCCTTCCAGATTCCCGCCGACCCGAACGTTCTGGTACGCCAGCACCGTATCTTTTTGGATAACGTGGTAAACCATCGAATCGCCGAGCACGATGGCCTCGGCCTCGATCCACTGGTCGCCGTCGTAGGTTTTGGAGTCGGAGTCGATGCAGTGGGCCGCCCGGAATTTTCCGTCGATGTCTACAATCGTACCCGGCGAGCAGAGGTTACCCGTGTGCCGGACGCCCCGGCCGAGTCCGCCCAGCAACTGCATTTCGAGCGAAACCGGGAAGTGCTGCTCCATCGTCAGGCTCCGGGCCGACTGCGAGTGCATCATGATGCCGCTGTTGCGGACGTTCCAGTTGGCTCCGCCCGGCACCTGCTCGCCCTGGAAGCGGTATTGAAAGCGGACCCGGTAGTAGGAGTAAGGCGTCTTGTAGTAGATATGCCCGTATTTGTCGTTGAACTTGTCGTATTCCTTGTAATTCACCCGCAGCATGCCGTCCTGTACCAGGAAGGTGTTCTTGTAATTGTCGTTCAGCGGCTGGTTGGCAATCTTGATGTCCCAGCCGGTGAGGTCCTTGCCGTTGAAAAGGCGAATCCATTCTTCGCGTTCATTGGCTTTCTGTTTCTGGGCGGAAGCGCCGCTAAGTACGAGGGCGAAAAGGAATAGGAAGGTAAGGTGTTTCATGCCGTAAAAAGGAGCGGAAAGGTTGGGTTTACTAGGCACCAGGCCGATAATATCCGGAAGTCGCGGGGCCGGGCAGGATTAAACTTCTGTTATTTTGAGTAAATTTGCGAATTCAACTTACGAATCGAACGTTATTCCAACGTGAAACATATCCGCAATTTTTGCATTATCGCCCATATTGACCACGGGAAAAGCACCCTGGCTGACCGTCTGCTGGAGTTTACCAAAACCGTTTCTAAGCGGGACATGCAGGCACAGCTCCTGGACGATATGGATTTGGAGCGGGAGCGGGGCATCACCATCAAGAGCCACGCCATCCAGATGGATTACCTCTACAAAGGGGAAAAGTATACGCTGAACCTCATCGACACCCCGGGCCACGTGGACTTCTCCTACGAAGTATCGCGTTCCATTGCCGCCTGCGAAGGGGCGCTGCTGCTCGTCGATGCCGCACAGGGCACCGAGGCTCAGACCATCTCGAACCTGTACCTGGCCATGAACAGCAATCTGGTCATTATCCCGGTGCTCAACAAGATCGACCTGCCGGGTGCCATGCCCGAAGAAGTAAAGGACGAAATGGTGGACCTGCTCGGCTGCGAACGCGAAGACATCATCCCGGCCTCGGGCAAGGAAGGCATCGGCATTGAAGAAATTCTGAGTGCTATTATCGAGCGGGTGCCGCCGCCGAAAGGTGAGCCGGGCGGCGAGCTACAGGCGCTGATTTTTGACTCGGTTTACAACTCCTACCGCGGAATCGAGGTTATCTTCCGCGTCGTCAACGGCTCCATCCGCAAGGGCGACAAGGTGAAATTCATGGCCACGGGCCGCGAATACTTCGCCGACGAAATTGGCACGCTCCGGCTGGAAAAAGAACCAAAGGACGTGATCGAATGCGGCGACGTAGGTTACCTTATTTCGGGCATCAAAGTCGCCAAAGAAGTTAAAGTCGGGGATACCATTACGCAGCTCGACCGTCCGGCCAAAGAAGCCATCAAAGGGTTTGAGGACGTGAAGCCGATGGTCTTTGCCGGGATTTACCCCGTCGAAACCAGCGAGTACGAAGACCTGCGCGAGGCGATGGAAAAGCTGCAGCTTAACGACGCGGCCCTGGTCTGGGAACCCGAAACGTCGGCGGCTCTGGGCTTTGGTTTCCGCTGCGGCTTCCTGGGGATGCTGCACATGGAAATCGTGCAGGAACGGCTGGAGCGGGAGTTCGACATGACCGTCATCACCACCGTGCCGTCGGTACGCTTTGAAGTGGTTACCACCAAGGGCGAAACCATTCAGGTGTCGGCCCCGGCCGAAATGCCCGACCCGTCGAAGATCGACTGGATCGAGGAGCCGTTCATCAAGGCGCAGATCATCAGTAAGTCCGAGTACGTCGGGGCCATCATGGGCCTCTGCATGGACAAGCGGAGCATTCTGAAAAACCAGGTGTACCTGACCGCCGACCGCGTGGAGCTTCAGTTCGAAATGCCGCTGGCCGAAGTAGTTTTCGACTTTTTCGACAAACTGAAAACGATTTCCCGCGGCTACGCTTCGCTGGACTACGAGTTTCTGGGTAACCGCGAGTCGAACATGGTGAAGCTCGACATCATGCTCAACGGCGACCGGGTGGACGCCCTCTCGGCCATCGTGCACCGCGACAAGGCCTACGAGTGGGGCAAGAAGCTCTGCGAAAAACTCCGCGAATTGCTGCCGCGTCAGATGTTCGAAATTGCCATTCAGGCGGCCATCGGCCAGAAGATCATCGCCCGCGAAACGGTGAAAGCCATGCGGAAAGACGTACTGGCCAAGTGTTACGGCGGCGACATCAGCCGGAAGCGCAAACTTCTCGAAAAACAGAAGAAAGGGAAGAAGCGGATGCGCCAGGTCGGCAACGTCGAAATCCCGCAGGAGGCATTTATGGCCGTGTTGAAGATTAATTAACGAACCAACGATAGTTCAGCCAGCTCTCGAAAAGGGCTGGCTTTTTTTGTAACTACGCACCGAATTGACCGGACATCGGACGCGGGCCTGCTCTGATGAAAGCAAACTGGAGCGTTTTAAGGGCAGGATTTGACGGGTGTTTTCTATTCCTCTGAGGACCCTGTTTGTACGGTCCGCTTTTTTTAACCGTAACGAAACGTGATCGCTGCAAAACTTAGACGGGCCTTCGACCCCTACTTCGACGCTCCACTCGACGTCTGGATAGCGTTTGCCGGTTTTTGCGAAGAAATCAGATTCCGGAAGGGGCAGGTCATCAAATCCTCCGGCGCGGTGGAGCGGCATGCGTATTTTCTGCTGAAAGGAGCCTGCGGCGTGTTTTTGTGGCGCGAAAACACGTTTGCCTGTCTGGACATCGTTCTGGAAAACAATTTCTTCGCCGACCACATGTCCCTAATCACCCAGTGCGCCTCGCCCCTGGAAACGGTGGCCCTGGAAGACACCGTCGCCCTGCGCATCAGCAAAGCGAATGTCGATAAACTGAAAAGCAGCCCCTGGGGCGCCCGGCTGTTTCTGATCGGCGCCGAGGAGTCGTTTGTCGAAAAACAGCAGCAACAAATCGACCTCCTGACCAAAACGGCCGAACAGCGCTACCTCGAATTGCTCGAAAAACGACCGGAACTCATCCAGCGCATCGCCCAGAAACACATCGCTTCGTACCTCGGCGTGACGACCCAGAGCCTGAGCCGCATCCGGAGAAAACTCCCCTGACCCCGTTCGCCCCGCTTCATTAATTAACATAAGGTAACTTTTTCGCCGTGCGTGGATTCTAGCTTTACGCCTGAAAATCAACCATCAGGCATTTCATGAAAAAGCTGCTTTTCCTTGCTCTCGTCCTCTGTTTCAGTATCGCCGAAGTCAAAAGCCAGTCGCGGGTGAACCGGAAAGGCATTCTGTTCGGGGCGGCGCTGGGCGCGTCAACCCTGCACCTGCGTTCCGCGCAGCAGGTCAACAGCACCGATCTGGCGATAAACTGGAAGGTGGGGTACGTCCTTACCCCAAAACTGGCCGTTCTGCTCAACGGGACCGTTTCGATTTACGATAGCCACCTGCAGGGAAGAACCCGGAAACGGGATTTCGGCGGCGTTTTTCCTGCCGTTCAATACCTTCCGGCTCGCCGGGTCTGGGTGCTGGGCGGTGTCGGGGTGGGTACGGACGCGCCGGTTTTCTACGATCTGAACCCCGAGAATAAAGAAGAAACAAAATACTATTCCGGTCTGGGCGGGGTGGCCGCCATCGGCTACGAACTGTACCAGAAAGGCAATTTTACCCTGGATGTGCAGGGGCGCGTGACCTACGGCAGTGTCCAGGTGCCGCAGGGCAGGCTGAACGGGCTGACGACGGGCCTTTTGCTGGGTTTTACGTTTTATTAAGCCCGTCAATTTTTTGTAAACTAGAGGCCGGAAGGGTAACGCCCATCGCCTGTGCCATGAACATTCGCGCCCACACCGCCGCCGACGCGGCTTCCATCCTGCACCTGCTCCGCCTGAACACCCCGCGCTATTTCGCCCCGGAAGAGGAGCAGGACCTGACCGAGTATCTGGAACGCCACACCGACCAGTATTTTGTGCTGGAAAAAGAGGGCGAAATCCTCGGTTGCGGCGGTTTTAACCGGATGGACGATGGCGAAACGGTCCGGATTTCCTGGGACATCATCCACCCGGACCACCACGGCAAAGGATTGGGGCGGCGGCTGACGGAGTTCCGGATTCAGAGAATTAGGGAAATCGCGCCCGAACGACGCCTGGTGGTCCGGACGTCGCAGCATGTGTACCGGTTCTACGAACGACTGGGCTTCCGCCTGAAGGAAGTGGTGAAGGATTACTGGGCGGAAGGGTTCGATTTGTACCACATGGAACTGGAAGATTTCGTTGAGAAATGAAGCGGCGAAAAACGCTTGAAAACTGAAATCGCCGGTCATACCGAATGTCGGTGACCGGCGACAGAATCAGGCCCTTTCGGAAAACCGGGCCCGGAAAACAAGGATTAATAAGGTTCGTACTTAATGTCCATGGTTGAAGGCGCAACGATATTGGGAGTGAAGAATCGGGTGGGCAGACCCTCACTGTTATACGTAAGAGTCCTCTCGATGGTGCTGTTGTTTTGACTTATCTGTAAAATGTTGTTTTCGTTTATCTGAAGGTAAGGGGCTGTCAGATTATTGCCAAAAAGGGTCTTGTAAGGATTATACTTATCATCGAACGTATACACTGTTTCAAGCGTAGAAACGGGAGTGGACTGACCGGCCCTGTATTCAGTTGCGGTAATTTTTGTGATGTTCTTTCCGGTGTAGGTATACTGATATTCAGTTCGTTGGTCGCCGGATGCTGAACGACTGGTGTATCCGGTCATTTGGCCAGTCGAACTGTAACTATATTCGTGTGTGCTGTTTAGATTGGCGGTTTGCGAACCGGCGGTAAGACTGTAAAAGGCGACTGTCTGCGGCAGACCGGCGGTATTGTAAGTGATCAGGGTCCGTTCATCCGCTATCTGATTCTCGTCCAAGGATTCAATCCTGACAAGGCGGTTGTTTCCGTCGTAATAAAACAATCGGGTATCGAGAACTCTTCCCGTGACGGGATTAAAACTTACATGCCGGGCAAGGCGCTTTTGCGCATCGTAAAAAAAATCATCGAAGACAAGATTCCGGCCAGCCGAAAGCTGAAACTGAACGACCCGCAGACCGTGCTGGGGCTGGGTGGGAACGCCGTGGTCCTGGCAGGAGGCAAGCGACATGAGCAGTCCGGCGAGCAGCAGAAAAGAGTACCTGCGGCCCGGGGGCAGGAGAGGGATTTTCATACGTGTAAAGGGTTTGTGGATAGCTTCCGGATTGTCCGGTTTGTCGGGCCAAAGCTGGAGAAAGTGTCAGTTAATTGTGTTACCAATAGCTAAAAACTATCGGTAATGAGGATTAAAGTTTGGGGCAAAAAAGGAGGGGAGCGGAGGCTGGCAGAGAATCGTTTCTCCGTCAGTCTCCGCTCCCCTCGGCCAAACTCGCGACAGCTCGCTGCTTTCTAGAAACGGATGTTCGCCTTCACGAACCAGAAGGCCCCGTTGCTGCCCATCTGCACCGGGTCCCAGGCCCCGCCGCTTTCGGTCAAAATGGGGCTCGACATGTCCGGGTACACGTTGAAAATGTTGGAACCGCCCACGCTGATGCCCAGATTGCGGGTCGGGCGGTACGCTACGGTCAGGTCGGTGGTCACTTTGGGGCTGTACACGTCCAGCGCGGCCTCATCGTAGTCCCAGTTGGCCAGTTTTATTTCGCCGAAGCGCACGGCCCGGGCCACAAAATTCCACTTGCCGATGCCGTAGTCCAGCGTCAGATTGATTTTGGAAGGAGGCGCCGAAGCCCGGACGAAATACTGCTCACGGAGGTCAAAATACGTATCTTCCTTGCCGCGCAGTTTGTCGGTGGTCGTGATGTCGCCGATGGTCAGCCGGTTGAAGTTCGCGGCCAGCGTCGTACTCAGCCGTCCCGCTCCGACCGCCGCCGAATGCGCCAGAATCACGTCCAGCCCGAGCGTCTCCGTCGAAATGGCGTTGGTAAAAAACTGCGCTTTCTGCACGCCCAGCCGTTGCAGGTCGGCGCCGATCACGTCATCCTCGTCCGTAAACTGGCCCGTCAGCACGACGCGATCCTGAATGTCCACATAATACCCGTCCACCGTCAGGGAAAAACCGCTACCCAGCTGGCTGGTAAAACCGAGGCTGGCGTTGCGCGAAGTCTCCTGCTTGAGCGCCGGAATGCCCAGAGCCTGCGTCACCGGACTGCCGTTCCGGGCCAGCAGTACCTGCACAGCCTGACCGTTCACGAAGTTGGTAAAGGTCGAATTGAAGTTGATCTGCGCCAGCGAAGGAGCCCGGAAGCCCGAGCTGACCGTTCCGCGCAGCATGAACGCCGGGGACACCCGCAGCCGGGCCGACAGTTTGCCGTTGAGGGTGCCGCCGAAGTCGCTGTAATTTTCGTACCGGACCGCCGCGCCGAGCATGAAGGACTTCGTAAAATCGGCTTCCGTGTCGATAAACACGCCCAGGTTCCGGCGGGAAGCATTCACTTCGTCGCCCGGCTGGAAACCCGGAAAGCCCTGCGAACCGGCCGGCTTGGTGAGGTCGTAGGCCCGGTAAGACCCTTCTTCGCCCGCAAAAATCTGGTACCATTCCTTCCGGTATTCTGCCCCGAAAGCGATGTTCACGCCCTGCAGCCGGTCTTTGAAAAAGCGGCTGAAGGTCAGGTTGGTGACGTTCTGCTGGAGCTGGAAGCCACCCGCGTCGAAGGACCGGGGCGACCGTTCGGCCAGCGACGTGTTGAGCGTATTGTTGACCGTAAAGCCAAAACGGTTGCTGCCGAAGACGTTGCTGATATCCATATCCCAGCCCTTCAGGTTGGCCCGTAGACCCGCCGCCAGCGACCCGTCCAGAATGTCGCTGGAGATAATCGGGTCAAAACCGTTGGGGTAGAGGGCGGGCACGTTGCGCTCGCTGTCGGGGAAGCGGGTCCAGGCGTAGGCGTCGCCCTTCCGGAAGTTCAGCCCGCCGAAAGCGTAAAACTGGGTATTGGCGCTCAGCGGAATCTGCGAATTGGCATAGAACGAAGTGTTCTGAATCTTGGGGTCGCCAAACTGGCGGCGCTGCAGCACGCTGTCCGGCGACGTGTTGGCCCGGTTGGTGTGGTCGCGGAAGTTGTAATCGGCCGTCAGGTTCAGAAAGCCGCTCTTGCCGACCCGCCAGCCGTAGTTACCGTTGACGTTGACGTTTCCGCCGTCAAATTTCCGGTCGTCGTAGCGGTATTTGGCCTGATAGGTGCCGTAGTTGACGTTGGCCGTGCCTTCGTTGACGCTGGATTTCAGCACGATGTTGATGACCCCGGCGATGGCGTCTGAACCGTACTGGGCGGCGGCTCCGTCGCGGAGGATTTCGATGCGTTCGATGGCGGCGGCGGGAATGGCGTTGAGGTCCGTACCGGCGTTGCCCCGGCCGCGCGTTCCGAAGATGTTCACCAGCGAGGACTGGTGGCGGCGTTTGCCGTTGATGAGCACCAGCGTCTGGTCGGGG
This sequence comes from Tellurirhabdus rosea, assembly GCF_026278345.1. Taxonomy (NCBI): domain Bacteria; kingdom Pseudomonadati; phylum Bacteroidota; class Cytophagia; order Cytophagales; family Spirosomataceae; genus Larkinella; species Larkinella roseola. The sequence continues at coordinate 473,805 of NZ_CP111085.1, read as the reverse complement.
CCGAGTCCGCGCAGGGAGGCCGGATCGACGTGGTCCGTCCCGTCGGAGCCGGTCTGTCGGTTGGAGTTGAACGAGGGGGCCGTAAATTGCAGCAGCTGGTTGACGTCGAGCTGGCCCTGCCGGGTGGTGACTTCACGAATGTCGATGAGGTCAATCGGGGAGGGGGAGTCCGTCACCGAGCGGTTGAGGTTGCGCGAGCCGACCACATTCACCTGCTGCAGGGTCGTCGATTCGTCCAGCTGCACGTTGAGAGCCGTCTGCCCCGCCACTTCCCGTTCCACTTTCTGGAAGCCGACGAACGAAAAGACCAGCACGGGATTGGCCGTCCGGCAGGTGATGGAGTAGCTGCCCGAGGCGTCGGAGACCGTACCGTTGGAAGTGCCCCGTTCGATGACCGAAGCCCCGGCCAGGGCTTCGCCGCGCGAGTCGGTAACTTTTCCGCTGATGGTGGTCACCTGGGCAAAACCAGTGAACGCGGCCAGCAGCAAAACAAACGTTAGATACTGTTTCATGTCCGGAATAAATAGCTTTGGTGTTTCTAATCTTTTGCCAAATTAAAAGAATGCGTCTGAAATGAACTATGAAAAGTATTTTTTCGTGAATAAATGCAGTCAGTTAAGGAATTAGCCAAACGACTTCTGTGTTTTTTTTATACGTCATATTGAAGTACCATGAAAACCGAAACCACTCTCTTTGTACAGCCTGATTCCATCGTGCGCCGGATCTGGGGCGATGCCGATGTGATTCTGCTCATTTTCGCGGGTTCGGCGGCAGAATTTGCCCTCAACCGGGAAGTGGACTGGCTGTTCTTTACCGGAAAGCTGCCCGCCGACCCCATCGGGCGGCTTTTCTCGACGGTTCGGTATGCGCAGGAGATTGTTTTTCAGGATGAACAAAAAGCCGGAAAGGCCGTCGGCCGGATGCACGCGATTCACGGCGTCGTCGAGCAGAGCCGGGGTCGGCAGATTCCGCCGCACGCCTACCGCGATGTGCTTTACATGCTCATCGACTATTCGATCCGGGCTTTCGAACGGCTCCACCGGCCGCTGACGACCGCCGAAAAGGAAGAGGTCTTTGTCACCTTCCGCCGCGTGGGAGCGGGCATGCACATTCCGGACCTGCCCCAGACGCTGGCCGACTGGCTGACCGACCGGCAGAAACACCTCGAAGCGGACCTCGAACGAAGCCCGTTTACCGATAAACTTTTTGTCCGGTACCGGGAAGAACTCGGCGACTGGCGGTACAACCTGCTGTTGCAGGCGCAGGCGTTGCTGGTGCCCGACAAGGTCCGGACGCTGCTGAACCTGCCCGACAAACCGCTGCTGGCGTCCACGATGTGGCTCTACGGCGTGCTGAATGCGCTGCAGCTGCGCGCCGTGGTGCAACGGGTCCTTCTGCCGCCGAAATACCTGGCCCAAGTGCAGGCCCTCGACCGGTAAAATGAACGCCATATCTGGGAGATATGGCGTTCATTTTACCGGTCGGAATTAGTTAGAAAAGGGTTATTTTCAGGCTTTTACCGAAAAGCTCTTTCCTGACCCCATGAACCCTTCCTTCAACCGCCGCGACTTCCTTCGCCACGCGGGCACCGCCGCGCTGGGCCTGACCGTACTGCCCGCTTTTGCCCGCAAAGCCGCCCCCAGCGACCGGCTGCGCGTAGCCCATATCGGCCTCGGCGGCATGGGAACCCAGCACCTGAAATGGTTCGCTGCCCTGCCCGAAGTCGAAGTGGCCGCGCTCTGCGACGTGGACGAAACCCACCTGGCCGCCGCCGTGCAGACGCTCAAAGGGTTTCAGCCTGACACAGCCGTGCAGACCTACAGCGATTTCCGCCGCATCCTCGACCGCCCGGATATTGACGCCATCACCTGCGCGACCCCGGACCACTGGCACGCCCAGATCGCTATTCTGGCTTTTCAGGCGGGCAAGGATGTCTACGGCGAAAAACCCCTTTCCTTCAGTGTCCGCGAAGGACAGCAGATGCTGAAGGCGATGAAGCGCCACAACCGCATTTTCCAGCTGGGCACCCAGATTCACGCCACCGACAATTACCACCGGGTGGTGGAACTGGTCCGGTCCGGCGTCCTCGGGAAAGTCCATACTGTAAGGCTATGGAAAACCGGTTTTCCGCCCGTGCTGGGTCCGGCCAGCTACCAGACGCCGCCCGCTTCGCTGAACTGGGATATGTGGCTGGGACCCGCCCCGATGGCCCGCTACACGCCCGAACGCTGTCATTTTACGTACCGCTATTTTCTGGATTATTCGGGCGGCGTTTTTCAGGACTTCTGGAGTCATATTGCCGATGTTGTCTGGTGGAGTCTGGAACCCAAAGGACTCAAAAGCGTCAGCGCCCGGGGCGAATTGCCGGAAGGCATAGGCGACGCGCCGAAGTGGATCGACGTGGATTACGAGTTCGACGGGCTGAACATCCATTGGACATCAACGCCCCCGGCCGTCCCCGGCGCCGAAAAACGCTCTATCGGGGCTTTTTTTGAAGGAGACAAAGGGACGCTGATCTGCGATTACAATTCCCGCGAAATCACCATCAACGGCGTGGTGATGAAGGATGTGCCGGAGGTGCCCATCACGGTGACGCGTTCGCCGGGCCACCAGCAGAATTTTGTAACGGCCGTCAAAAACCGGACCCAGCCGGAATCGCATCTGGAGTATGCCCGCCAGATGACGCTGCCGATGCACCTGGGCCTGATTTCGTGGCGACTCGGCCGAAAACTGCTCTGGAACGAGCGAAAAGAAAAATTCCGGCGGGATGCCGAGGCCAACGCCCTGCTCGGCCGGGACTACCGCAGGGGCTGGGACTGGATCTGACAGTCTTTGGTGGAGCCGTCTTCAGGGCTAGCCTTCGTCCTGGAATTGAGCTTTCGAGGCGTACGGACCGCCCCGCTTAGTGGCAGGGCGAAAGCGGATCGTACGCCGGGAATCCGGTTTATATCTTAGCCCGGCAGCGGCCTTCTTTGCCGGAAATGGTGGCGACCCAACGAATCTTTCCCCAACATAACCAACTTTCCCACGTTTCCGCTAATTTTGGGCGCTTGAAGGAAACTCTACAGATTAACCTAAGTCTCAATTAAGGTTTACCGTTTATAGTTTATAGTCTATAGTTGGTAAAAGCCCGCTACATTGAACCATAAACCATAAACCAGAAACCATAAACTTTTTGCGAAAAGTATGGCAGAATTAATCCGGATGCCCAAGATGAGCGACACCATGACCGAAGGTGTCATCGCTGAGTGGCATAAAAAAGTGGGCGATACCGTCAAATCGGGCGATGTCCTGGCCGAAGTTGAAACTGACAAAGCCACGATGGACCTCGAAGCGTATGACGAAGGAACGCTTTTATACATCGGGGTAGAAAAAGGACAATCGGTGGCCATCGATGCGGTGATTGCCGTGATCGGTGCTGCCGGCGAGGATTATCAGGCGGCTCTGAACGGCGGCAACGGGGCGGCTCCCGCGGCTCCGGCCGAATCGCCCGTGGCCGAAAAACCGGCTCCGGCACCCGCTGGCGGCGCTCCGGAACAGGTGGCTACCCAGACTCCCGCTCCGCAGGCGGTTTCGGCGGCTCCGGCCGAGGAAGTCAACGCCGCGGTCATCCGGATGCCCAAAATGAGCGATACCATGACCGAAGGAACGCTCGTGAAATGGCTCAAGAAAGAGGGGGATACGGTAAAATCCGGCGACATTCTGGCCGAGGTGGAAACCGACAAGGCCACGATGGACCTCGAAGCCTACGAAGAAGGAACGCTGCTTTACGTCGGAGTGCAGGAAGGCGCTGCCGTCGCCGTTGACGCCGTGATCGCCGTCATCGGGGAAAAAGGAGCCAACTTCAAAGTCCTGCTGGAAGGCGGCCCGTCGAACGGCGGAGCTTCAGCCGCCGACTCAGGCAATGCTACGGCCCAGCAAAACCGTACCGACGGACCGCCACAGGCCTCCCAGCCCGCCAATGCCGCTACCGACCTGTCGTATGCCGGTGAAAATGGCAACGGCGCCGAAACGGACGGACGCGTCAAAGCGTCTCCGCTGGCGAAGCGTATTGCGGAAGAGAAAGGCATCAACCTGTCGCAGGTGCAGGGTACGGGCCCGGAAGGCCGGATTGTCAAGCGCGATGTGGAGGCCTTCAACGGGGCTCCCGCGGCCCAGCCGGCGGCTCCGCAACCGGCCGCTGCGCCCGCTCAGCCGGCTCCCCAGGCGGCTCCGGCACCCGCTCCGCAGCCCGCTCCCGCTCCGGTGGCCCTTGGCGAGTACGAGGACATTCCGGTCAGCCAGATGCGCAAAACCATTGCCCGTCGCCTGAGCGAAAGCCTCTTCACGGCTCCGCACTTCTACCTGACCATGGAAATCACGATGGACAAGGCAATGGACCTGCGCGGCAAAGTCAACGAAGTGGCCCCGGCGAAAGTGTCGTTCAACGACTTCGTTATCAAAGCCGCCTCGCTGGCGCTGCGTCAGCACCCGGCCGTCAACTCCTCGTGGCTCGGCGACAAAATCCGCCGGTACAAATACGTCAACATCGGCGTGGCCGTCGCGGTGGACGAGGGACTGCTGGTTCCGGTTGTGCGCAACGCCGACCAGAAAACGCTCTCGACCATTGCCGGTGAGGTGAAGGAAATGGCGGGCAAAGCCAAGGACAAGAAACTCCAGCCGAAAGACTGGGAGGGCAGCACCTTCTCGATCTCCAACCTCGGCATGTTCGGCATCGAGGAGTTTACAGCCATCATCAACCCGCCGGATGCCTGCATCCTGGCCGTGGGCGCGATCAAACAGACCGTTAAGTTCGAAGGCGAGGTTGCCAAACCGACCAACGTCATGAAGGTAACGCTCTCCTGTGACCACCGGGTCGTCGACGGGGCCACCGGCGCCGCCTTCCTGCAAACGCTGAAAGGCTACCTGGAAGACCCGATGAAGATGCTCGTATAGGTTCGATTCTGAATCCCCGGCGGTTTATTCCGCCTCCTAAGGATGACACCTCTACCGGGGGTGTCATCCTTTTTTGTAGCCGCAACCTCCGGCAACCACCGATAAACAGGTCACAGGCGAAGTTTTCCGGGCAATCAGTGCCGGTTTTTTGTTAAAATTGAAGTTTAATTGAAAATCTACATGCAACAGCCTATTCACGCAACGACAGTTATCGGAATTTATCATAACGGCCAGATTGCCCTTGGCGCCGATGGGCAGGCCACGATGGGCAATACAATCGCCAAAAGCAACGTTCGGAAAGTACGGGTCCTGGCGGGCGGAAAGGTTCTGGCCGGTTTTGCCGGTTCTACGGCCGACGCCTTCACGCTCATCGAACGGTTCGAGGAAAAACTGAACGGCTACGGCGGAAACCTGAAGCGGGCGGCCATCGAACTGGCCAAAGACTGGCGCATGGACCGCTTTCTGCGGCGGCTGGAAGCCATGCTGATTGTGGCCAGCAAAGACGATCTGCTGATTATTTCCGGCACCGGCGACGTGCTGGAACCCGACAACGGGGTGGCGTCCATCGGCTCGGGCAGCATGTTTGCGCAGTCGGCGGCCGTGGCGCTCAAAAAGCACGCCCCGCATCTGACGGCCGAAGAAATGGTCCGCGAAAGCCTGAACATCGCCGCCGACATCTGCATCTATACCAACCATAACCTGGTCGTCGAAACCCTGTAACGGGCTCGGCGGGTTCGTTTACCATGAATACCATGATTCGGTCAGGAGGGCACAATTTGGTGAGGAAGCGTATCCAATACGGCTTCGTGATTGCGCTGCTCCTGATTGCGCTCGGCTTTGCCCTGACGTTGCTGAGCTATAACGGCCACCGCCAGCAGGGAAACGAAATCCAGCAAAGCGAACAGATTCTGAACCATCTGAACGAAGTGCGTCAGCTGCTGGTGGATGCCGAAACCGGGGTCCGCGGGTACATCGCCACGCGGGAGGAGTATTTTCTGGAACCGCAGCGGAATACGGCCCCACGGATCAGGCAGACGTTCGACCGCCTGCGCCCGCTGGTGACGAGCCCCGGAAAAATAGAGAAACTGCGGCAAATAGAAGACCTCGCCTCCGAAAAGCTGGTGCTGATCGACCGGCAGATTCGCGCCGTCCGGCAGGGAGAGTCGCCGGAGATGCTCAATACGTACATGCGGCTGGGAAAATCGAAGATGGACTACATCCGGCGGATGGTCAGCGAGATGTACGGGCAGGAAGCGGAACTGATCAGAACCAAGGCCGCCGAGGCCGATGAATCATTTCGGAACACGGTAATCCTGACTTTCATTCTTTCGGTTCTTACCTTTGTCACGCTGATCGTCTCGTACAATCTGCTGGAAAGCGAGCTGTCGACCCGTCAGAAAACGGAGGAGCAACTGCGGTCCTACGAACTGGATTTACAGGAGAAAATCATTCAGCTGGAAGTGTCCAACGAGGAGCTGGAGCGGTTCGCCTTTGTGGCTTCGCACGACATGCAGGAGCCGCTGCGGAAAATCCAGTCGTTTGCCTTCATGGTGCGCGACCGCTACGGCCCGCAGCTCGACGAAGACGGCCGGCTGTTTCTTGGAAAAATTCAGCAATCGGCGGAGCGAATGTCGAAAATGATTAAGGATTTGCTTAATTTTTCGCGAATCTCCAACAAGAAAGAGGCGTTTCAGGAGGTTCATTTGCAGGATGTGGTGGCGGGTATTCTGAACGATCAGGAACTGCGGATCAAGAACCTGCACGCCCGCATCGAGGTGGGGCCGCTGCCCGTGGTGGAGGCCGTTCCGGACCAGATGGACCACCTGTTCATCAACCTTATTTCGAACGCCCTGAAGTTTAGTAAACCGGACGTTCAGCCCGAGATAAAGATTTTTTCGGAACCCGTGGACGGCTCGGCATTCGAGGAACTTTTACCGGGTAAAAACTATTTTAAAATAACGGTCCAGGACAACGGAATCGGTTTCGACGAGAAGTATCTGGATCATATTTTCAAAATTTTTCAACGTCTGCACGGCAAAAGCTCATACGAAGGAACCGGTATCGGGCTTGCCATCTGCAAACGGATTCTAAACAATCACCGGGGCGTCATCACGGCCCAGTCAAGTCCTAATGCGGGTGCTGCCTTTATTGTGGTATTGCCTGAAAATCAAAATCAACCTAAGCATGACACTACAGCCCACGAAACCCGTTCACATCTTGTTGGCGGATGATGATGAAGATGACCGCTTCCTGACCCGGGAGGCGTTTCAGCATCATTTTCCGGTAAGCAAAATGCAGTTTGTGGAGGATGGGGAAGAACTGATGGAATACCTGCGCCGTACCGGACGTTATGAAAACGCAGCGCACGAACTGCCCGAACTGATCCTGCTCGACCTGAACATGCCGCGTAAAGACGGCCGGGAGGCGTTGCAGGAAATCAAGATGGATCGGCAACTGCGGCACATTCCCATTGTGGTTCTGAGCACTTCCGACGCTCAGGATGATATTGAAAATTCGTATTTCTGGGGTGCCAACAGCTTTATTACCAAGCCCACCTCGTACCAGAAACTGATGGACGTAACCAAAGCCATCGGTAGCTACTGGTTCGAAACGGTGAAAATGGCAGCGAAGGAAGATGAATAGGAGATGAGGTTTTAGGTATGAGGTTTTAGGTATGAGGTGGCTTCGCCGGTCAAAAACTGATTGGCAAAGCCACCTCCTTCTTTATACCGCACCCCCAACCTCATACCTATCCCCTCATACCTCTTTTCACAGCTCCGTCATCAGCACCATCAGCCGTTCCAGGTAGGGCATGACGGCGTTTAGGGTGCCGGATTCGTATTTGCTCACGATGACCGAAAAGGCCAGCAGTTCTCCGCTGCGGGAGGTGGCGTACCCGGCATACGCCCGGACCCCTTCGATGGTGCCGCTCTTGGCCCGCACATTCCCGGCCGCCGACGTTCGCCGGGCCAGCGACCGCACCGTTCCCGATTCGCCGACCACGGGAATGCTTTCGTAGAAGGCGCCAAACGATTTTTCCCGACTCATGGCGGCCAGAATGGCGCTCAGGCCCGAGGTGGTCAGGGCGCCGCTGGTAGACAGTCCGCTGCCGTCGCGCATGCGGAAACCACCCAGATCAATGCCCTTCCGCTGCCAGAAACGGACCACTTCCTGAGCCGCTTCGCTGGTCTCCAGCGGCCGTTTGGCCAGATGGGTGCCCACCGCCTGAAGCAGCGCTTCCGCATAGAGATTGATGCTTTGAAAATTGGTCTGCCGGGTTAGTTCCGACAGCACGGGCGAAGAATGCACGTGCAGGGCCGTCCGTTTGCCGGGGAAAGCGGCCGGTTCGCTGGTCAGAACCGAGCCGGGACCGATGGAAAGGGGACCGCCGGTGACCACAATGCCGGATTTTGTCAGGTGGTCGTGTAACTGCTGCGCCGCCGCGTAGGCCGGGTCGGGCAGGGAGCCGCGCACGGCGAACGATGCCACACCCGCCGGTACCGTGCCTTCCAGAAACACCTGCGAGGAGTAGGGCGCGTTGTAAATGATGACCTCATCGCCCGACCCCGCCGGACCCGTCCGGACGCGGTTACGCAGCTGAAGGTAGGGCGCGGCGGGTTCGGTACGCAGGATACGGGCGGGCTGGCTGACCGTCCGGGCGGGCTGGAAAATTACCCGGTAGAGGTTTTCGTTAAAATTAAGGCCAAACACGCCCGCTCCGTAATAATTCCCCATGTCGTCCCACGACCAGGTTCCCGGTACGGGCAGCGCCTGAACGGCCGTGGCGTCGCCGACCAGACTGCCTTCGATGCGCCGGATGCCCGCCTGCCGCAGGGCGTCGAGCCAGTTGCGCAGGAGGGTATTCTGGTCTGCAAAACCGGCAAACCGGCTGCTGCCCAGCGAGGGATCGCCCGTACCGCGGATGAACAGGTTGCCCGTCAGCACGCTGTCGCGGATAGCGCCGTCGTATTCCAGAAAGGTCTGGTAGGAGTATCCTTCGCCCAGCACGGCCAGGGCGGTGGCGGTGGTGACGAGCTTCTGGGTGGAGGCGGGGGCGAGGCTCTGGACCGCGTTCAGTTCGGCCAGCGGCTGCCCGTCGCCCGCCCGCCGCAGGCTGAATCCGACGGTGCCGTGACGCACCAGCGGACTGTTGCGCAGTTCTTCCAGAACGATGGATAAACGCCGGAGCGCCGCCGTATCTGGCGCGGCGGGCAGGGCCGTCGGCGCTCCGGTGTAATTCTGGGCGGGGGAATAATGCGCACCAAATACCAACAATCCGACAAGAATATACGTTAGAAACCGCATAGGAGCGTACAGGCTAAGGTTATGAAGGTCTTTGGAGAAAGGTGTCACTTTGCCAGCGGGTTTTTTGTAGATTTGCAAACTTACCGATTCTGCGACTCTTTAGCGGCCACTTTCCGGAGGGCGACGCAAATCATTCACCGTACAGACTTCGATAATCGTAAAGCCTATTCCCTAAACCAGGCGGCATAGTGGATTTATGGTTACTAATTTTTGGAATAACGAGGCCGACAACTCCTGATGGTACACCATAGCAGGCCATAGCAAAAGAGAAACGACTTACAAGGGTTCAATCAGGAACGACAGCTCGTCTCCTTTCTCCTGTTTCTATTGCCTGAAGGTGCAAACCGCAGACTATAAATTGATTTTGAACTAATTACCTAGATGATAAACGAATGAAGTTGACATTTTGGGGGGCAGCCCGGCAGGTAACCGGCAGCATGTTTATGCTGGAGACCGACGACGATTTCAGAATCCTGATCGATTGTGGTTCTGACCTGGATCGTTCGACCGAAGGCAGCGAGCTCCCGACCAACAACCATACCGGGTACTTTCCTTTTGAGGCATCCGGTATCAACCTTGTTTTATTGACCCACGCCCATATCGACCATAGTGGTAACCTGCCTAACCTGTACCGGGAAGGCTACGAAGGGCAGATTCTGTGTACCGAACCCACGTACGCGCTGACGGAACTCCTGCTCCGCGACTCCGCTTCCCTCAACCAGCGCCGTCTGAACGACCTGGCCCGCAGCAAAAAACAGCGGGTGAAGAAGCGGTTTGTGGAAATGCAGAAAGAGCTGTTTCTGGACAAACAGGTGACCGAAACGATGGATAACGTGGTTCCGATTGCTTTCAACCGGAAGTTCAAAGTGGCCGACAACGTGGACGTGACGTTCATCCAGGCCGGACACCTGCTCGGGGCGGCGCATATCGTGGTGGGCGTCTACGAAGACGGGCGGCGCAAAACGATCTGCTTCTCGGGCGACATCGGGCGCAGCAACTACCCCCTGCTGGTCAATCCGGATACGGTGCCGCCGGTGGACTATCTGGTCTGCGAATCGACCTACGGCAACCGGCTGCACGTCGATCAGGACGCGCCCGAAACGGTGCTGGCCGACGTCATCAAGCGCACCTGCATCGACATTCCGGGGCGGCTGATCATTCCGTCGTTTTCGGTGGGGCGGACCCAGGCGCTGCTCTACACGCTCAACCGGCTGTATTCGGAACACAACTTTCCGGCTATCAAGGTCTTCTCCGACAGTCCGCTCGGCTTCGAAAGCACGAAGGTGTACCAGAAAAACATCCGGATGCTGAACAAGGAAGCGCGGGAGTTCTTCGATGAAAACGAGACGCTTTTCGACTTCGAAAACTTCCAGTTTCTCGAAAGCTCGAAGGCCAGCAAGGAGGTGTCGAACTACAACGAGCCGTGTATCATCATCTCGTCTTCGGGCATGGTGCAGGGCGGGCGCGTGGAGTACCACGTCGCCAACAACATCAGCAACCCCTACAGCACCATTTTCATCATCGGCTACTGCGCCGAAGGAACGCTGGGGTGGCGGCTGCTGAACGGCCAGCCCACCATTTCCATCAAAGGGAAAGAACAGCCGGTGAATGCCCGCGTGGAACGGACGGACGTGTTCAGCGGCCACGGCGACCGCGACGATCTGCTCCGGTTTGTGAAACAGCAGGACCCCGGAAAGTTGCAGAAGGTGTTTCTGGTTCACGGGGAATACTCCAGCATGATCGCTTTCCAGGAAACGCTGAAAGAAGAAGGCTATGCGCAGGTAGAAATCCCTAAACGCGGACAGAGCTATCCGCTCTGACCGTTGCCGATTCGGATTTTCCGTTAACTTTGTCGCACTAAAGTCGTAAGTCATAAGTCACAAGTCGTAAGTCATAAGTCGTAAGTGCCTGGCCGGATGTTACAATAGGCATAGCACTTACGACTTACGACTTATGACTTACGACTTATTAATTTACGCCTCAATTTTTTTAGAATGAGAACGTATCTGGATTTTGAAAAGCCCATCGCTGACCTGGAAGCACGACTGATTGATATGAAGAAGCTGGCTGAAACAAATAATGTTGATGTCAGCGAAGCCGTTCAGTCGCTCGAAGTCAGCATCGACAAACTTCGCCACGAAATTTTCGAAAACCTGACCCGCTGGCAGCGGGTGCAGCTTTCCCGTCATCCGGACCGGCCGTACACGCTGGACTACATCGAACAGATGTGTGAGCAGTTTATCGAACTGCACGGCGACCGGACCGTCCGCGACGACCCGGCGATGGTCGGTGGTTTCTGCGAAATCGAAGGGCAGACCGTGATGATTATCGGACAGCAGAAAGGCCGCAACACCAAGCAGCGCCAGCACCGGAACTTCGGGATGCCCAACCCTGAAGGCTACCGCAAGGCCCTGCGTCTGATGAAGCTGGCCGAGAAATTCAACAAGCCCATCGTGACGCTCATCGACACGCCGGGCGCTTTCCCGGGTCTGGAAGCCGAAGAGCGTGGACAGGGTGAAGCCATCGCCCGGAACCTGAAGGAAATGTTCATGCTGCGGGTGCCCGTTATCTCCGTCATCATCGGGGAAGGCGCTTCCGGCGGGGCCCTCGGGATCGCCATCGGCGACCGCGTCCTGATGCTGGAAAATACCTGGTACTCCGTTATTTCGCCCGAAAACTGCTCGACGATCCTGTGGCGCAGCTGGGACTATAAGGAACAGGCGGCGGAGGCCATGAAGGTGACCGCCCGGGATATGCAGAAAAACGGACTGGTAGACGGCATCGTTGAGGAACCCATGGGCGGCGCCCACAACGACCACGTCGAAATGGGCCAGCGGCTTAAAAAAGTCATTCTGGAAACCATCGCCGAACTGAATGAACTCTCCCCGGAAGAGCGGATCGATCAACGGATCGAGAAGTTCTGCTCGATGGGAGTAGTGGTAGAATAATCAGAACCCGGATTACGCAGATTTACGGATTAACAGGAGATTGCCCCTAATTTTCTCCTGTTCATCTGTAAATCTGCGTAATCCAAGTTCAAGACTTATGAGCAGCGTCCTGACCCCCAACATCAAAAACATCATCTTCGACCTCGGAGATGTCATTATTCCCATCAACGTCAGCCTGACGGCACTGGCGTTTTCGCGCTTGTCGGGCCTGACCCTGGAGCAGGTGCAGATTCTGTTCCGGGAACACCAGGTGTTTCAGCAGTTCGAAACGGGACTGGTGGACGACAAGGGGTTCCGCGACCACATCCGGCAGATTCTGGCCAATAAGGAATGGGCCGATGAGGTGATCGACGAAGCCTGGAATACACTCCTGCTCGACCTGCCCATCGAGCGGATCAAACGCATTCAGGAGCTGAAAGGCCGCTACCGGCTCTTCCTGCTGAGCAACACCAGTCCCATTCATATTCGGGAAGTCAACCAGAAACTGCACCAGGTGGCAGGCGTCCCGACGCTCAACGAACTCTTCGAGAAGGTGTATTATTCCTACGAAATCCGGATGATGAAGCCTTCGCCCGATATTTATCAGTATGTGCTCGACGATGCGGGGCTGGTGGCCGGGGAGACCGTTTTCCTCGACGACAATGCCGATAACATCCGCGGGGCTGCTGAGTTAGGTATTGTGGCGGTGCAGGTCCAGCCGCCCCTGACGATTCTTGATTATCTGCGCGATGAACCCACGAACGAAGACGCTACTATTGCAGGTTAGCCTGTTTCTGCTGACGCTCATTACCACCACCCTGGCCGGTACCGAATGGATGACCGGCCGTTCTTTTCTGGACCCCACGGCCAACCTGGGCCTGCCCGAATTCCTGAACGGCTTCCAGTATTCGCTGCCGTTTCTGGCCGTTCTGACCATCCACGAGTTCGGGCATTACTTCACGGCCAAATACCACCAGGTTCGCGTGACGCTGCCGTATTACATTCCGCTCTGGTTCGGCCTCGGCCAAAGCCTCGGGACGCTCGGGGCTTTCATCCGGATTCAGGACTACATTGCCAGCCGGAAAAAATACTTCGACATCGGCATTGCCGGGCCGTTGGCGGGCTTTGTGGCCGCCCTGCTGGTGCTGTGGTACGGGTTTACGCACTTGCCGCCGCTGGATTATGTGTATTCCATTCACCCCAATTACCGGCAGTTTGGCGAGCGCTACGGGGAGTTTGTTTACGGCAACCTGCCCCCCGAAAGCCTGCTGTCGTTTGGCGATAACATCCTGTTCTGGCTCTTCCGGACATACGTGGCCGATCCGGCGCTGATGCCGCACCGTTACGAAGTAATTCACTACCCATTCCTGCTGGCGGGCTACTTCTCGCTGTTTTTTACCTCGCTCAATCTGCTGCCCATCGGCCAGCTCGACGGCGGGCACATTCTGTACGGCCTGATTGGTCGCCGGGCCTTCCGGGTGGTGGCCCCGACGCTGTTCGTTTCGTTCATGTTCTACGCGGGAATCGGGTTTTTCAAGCCTTCGGACTTTGCCGTGGCCAACGACGAACTGTTCTGGAACGAAATGGGAAAACTGGCGTTTTACGTCTTTGTGCTGTACCTGAGCTGTTTCCGGCTGAGCGAAAACCGGATGACGGGCCTGCTCATCGCGCTGGGCGTGGTGGCGGGGCAGTTTCTGCTGGCTTACCTCCAGCCGGATTGGGAGGGCTATCCCGGCTTTCTGCTGTTTATCTTTATTCTGGGCCGTTTTCTGGGCGTACACCACCCGGATACGGAATACGACGAACCGCTGGACACCAAACGGAAAGTGCTGGGCTGGCTGGCGCTCCTTATTTTCATCCTCTGCTTCAGTCCGCAGCCCTTCGTGATTACCTAGTCCGTCTCAATTTTCGGTCAGGACGTAGTCTGAGCGTTGGTCATTCCATCGCTCCATCATACATTCGGGCAAGTACCGGTTATGAATTAGTTTGAGGTTTATCGTTTATGGGCATCGTTCTGACTTACAGAGGGTTATTGCTTGCCTCCCAAACTATAAACCCTAAACTATAAACCAAGAACTTCTTTATGTTTCGCTTACTTTTTAAATGGCTTTACCGGCTGGCAGGCTGGAAAGTGGCCGGGCCGGTGCCCCATCATCTGCCAAAAAGCATCTGGGTGGTGGCTCCGCATAGTAGCAACTGGGACTTTCCGGTGGGCGTGGGGGCGCGGGCGACGTTCAACATGAACGTGCGGTATCTGGCCAAGAAAGAACTGTTCAAATGGTATTCGGGCTGGTTCTTCCGGGCGCTGAGCGGTGAGCCGGTGGACCGGAGCCGCTCCAACAACTTCGTGGATGCGGTTGCTGAAAAGTTTAATTCCAGTGAATCACTGCATATCTGCATTGCGCCCGAAGGCACCCGTAGCGATGTGGCGCGGCTCAAAACCGGCTTTTATTACATGGCGCTGAAGGCCGGCGTTCCCCTGGTTCCGGTCGGGTTCGACCACCCCCGCAAATGCGTCATTCTGGGAGAACCCATCTACGTAACGGGCGATTATCAGCGGGATATGCTGGCCGTCTACGAATTTTTCAGCCAGGTGCAGGGAGTGCATAAAGAATGGCTGAAACGGTACGAACGGACAGGAGAGATTGCCTGAATGACCCCAAGTAGGGAGGTCGTCGGCCAATGGCCTCTGACTTCCCTACTTGGATTTTATAGAATAAACTGACTCAAATCCCGGTTCTGCACCAGACTGCTGAGTTTTTCCTGCACCATTTCGCGGGTAATGACCACGTGCGCGTTGGGTCCGATCACGTCCGGAATGTCGAACATGAAATCGTTGAGCAGCTGACTCATGACGGTTTGCAGGCGACGGGCGCCGATGTTTTCCATCTCCGAGTTGACCCCGAACGCAATCCGGGCGATTTCCAGCAGGGCTTCGTCCTGAAACGTCAGTTCCACCCCTTCGGCCTGCATCATCGCCACGTACTGCTTTGTCAGGGCGTTTTTGGGAGCACTCAGAATCCGGTAAAAATCGTCTTCCGACAGGCTTTGCAGTTCCACCCGGATCGGGAAGCGGCCCTGTAGCTCCGGAATGAGGTCGCTGGGTTTGGAGACGTGGAAGGCCCCCGCCGCGATGAACAGAATATGGTCGGTGTTGATGACGCCGTACTTCGTGTTCACCGCGCTCCCTTCGACAATCGGAAGTAGGTCGCGCTGCACGCCTTCCCGGCTTACGTCCGGGCCGCCCGAACCGCCATTGCCGCGTCCGGAAGCAATCTTGTCGATTTCGTCGATGAAGATAATGCCCGTATTTTCGGCCTTGCGGATGGCTTCGTCCTTCACCTCGTCCATGTCGATGAGCTTGGCCGCTTCTTCTTCCAGCAGAATCTTTTTGGCTTCGGCGATGGTCACCTTGCGTTTGCGGCCGCGGCGGGGCAGCATGCCGCCGATCATGTCCTGAATGTTCATCATCGACAGTTCGTCCACGGTCCCGCCGATCATCCCGATATTGGGCGTCTGGGCCTGCTGCACTTCAATTTCGATTTCGCGGTGATCCACTTCGCCGGTCCGGATTTTTTCGCGGAAGCGGTCGCGGGTGCGCTCGTTCAGTTCGGCATCCGAGTCGGGAATGCGGTCGCTGTTCCGGTCTTCCATCACAAATCCGGTGGCGGGCTGTTTGACGGGCGGAATCAGAATGTCGAGAATGTGGTCTTCCACCAGCCGGGCGGCGCGGCTTTTCACCTGCTCTTTTTTGGCGGCCTTGACCATGTTGACGGCCTGTTCGACCAGGTCGCGCACCATGCTCTCCACGTCGCGGCCCACATAGCCGACTTCCGTGAATTTGGACGCTTCGACTTTGGTAAACGGGGCGTCGGCAATTTTGGCCAGCCGACGGGCAATTTCGGTTTTACCGACGCCGGTAGCGCCGATCATCAGGATGTTGTTGGGGACAATCTCGTGCTGCATCTCCGGGGCGCTGTTCATGCGCCGCCAGCGGTTGCGCAGGGCAATGGCGACGTTGCGCTTGGCGTCGTGCTGTCCGATAATGTATTGATCCAGTTCGGCAACGATCTGGCGTGGCGTAAGGTCCTTCAGTGATTGGGTCATGTTTCTTTAATGAAAAATGAATAATGAATGATGAAAAGGGGCATCAATCATCAGGCATTCGGGGTTGCTCAACAAAGAAACACAGGAAACGGCATTGTGGATTCGACCACGCCGTTTTTTTTGACGCATGGCCTAACCCATAGCCTGCAAAATCAATTGTTGCGCTGGAGCAGATAACCCACTTTGAACCCCACCGTCAGGTCTGGGACCAGCGGCGTATCGGGGTAGTCGAAGCGGTCGAACCACGCGCCTCCGAAGAAGTCCGCCTCGGCCCCGTACCGCCGCACTTTCACGTGCCGGAAGCCGATACCCACGTTGAAATCCATCAGAAAGCGGCTGAGCGGGCGGGTCGAAAACGGCATCTGCCAGCCAATTTTGAAATAACCCGCCTTGACAAACCGCGAAACGGGCTGGTACGTGTCTTCGAAATACGCGCAGTTGAAACCGCCGTCGGCACAGTCCCGGCCGACCGTTCCACGGTCCAGAACGTTGATCTGCTTGTAAAAAAGCTCCGCCGCCAGATACGTCCCGAACGGAAACGCGCCCAACTGCCCCGGACGCTGCCGTTTGCGGTAGGGACGCAGGTACCAGCGGTACTCGGCCCGGGCGCGCCAGGTTTCCTTGAAGCGGTATTCTTCGTTGTCCGTCCCCCAGGAGGCAAAGCGACCGTAGCCGACCTCCGCCTGCACCGATTCGCGGGCAGAGGTCCGGAATTCGGCGCCCACCTGCAGCGAGGGGTCGGGGTTCAGCAGCGTCAGCGGCGACCATTTCAGGACCGCAAACGATTCTTTTTCAAATTGTTTCAGCGTCAGGGTGTCCTGGGCGTGCGCCATTTGGCCGCCCAGTAGTACGGCGAGTAACAGGAAAAGTTTCTTCATTTATTTTTCAACCGCAAGACTGCTGAGCAGTTTGAGGCTGCCCGCTTCGGTATAACTATATTGGGAAATGCCGCCTTTGCCCGTCACGATCAGGATGTTGCGGGCCGGAATAACGTCGTACGACTGAATATCTTCCAGAAACCGAATCTCCCGGACGTTCTCCGGGTCGGTGATGTCGAGGACTTTCAGGCCAAAATCTCCTTCGCAGACAAACAGCAGGTTGCCGTCCACGCCCAGCCCGTGCGGGTTGCGCATCGGGTAGCTTTTGACCAGCCGGGGCGCCGACAGGTTCCGGATGTCCACCACATCCAGCGAATTGAGGTTGTTGTTCCGGCAGGTCGTGCCGCTGCGCAGGGTCACGTAGGCGTAGTTGCCCTGGGCCACCACCGGGTCGCAGCTCACAAAGTGGCTGTAAAACGAGAGCTGCCGGGGCGCGTTGGGCTGGCTGATGTCGAAGATGTACATGCCCGTCTGGGTGCCGATGAAGAGATTGTTCCGGTACGGAAAAATCGTCTCCACGCCAAAGTTCAGGGGAATGTTCTGTCCGGGTTTGGGGTCCGCGGCGCTGCTGATGTCGTAAGCCTGCAGGTTGTTGGTCCCGACGCGGTACAGCGTATTGCCGGCGACGGTAAACCGGGCCATCGAACCGCCAATGCCCGTGCCCGGTGAAACGGCGTCCTTGCTGCCGATTTCGGACGAACAACTGCCCAGCAGGGCCGCCAGGGCCGAAAGGAGGAAAAGCTTTTTCATGTCGGAAGGGCTTAGCGGTGACAGCGGGCGTTTTTAAGACTGGTTTTCTCCCAGCGCACGACCACCCCTTTTTCGGGATCGGCGCATTCGAAGCGGACGCCGCGTTCGCTCGGGTAGGCCTGGTACGGGAAGGCGTTTTCGATGCGTTTAACCACTTTCACGGCGCGCGGATTCGACAAATCCAGCGCCACCAGGTCCAGCGTATTGTCGGCATACAGCACCGACCCTTTCATCGCCAGATCCAGATTGCCGGGAATGGACACAAACGAAAGTTTGACGGGCTGGGCCGGGTTCGAATTGTCGATGAGGTGAATGCCCCGACCGACCTCGTTGACCAGCAGCAGGTTGTCTTTGAGGTAAATCTTGCCGGGATTGCGCATGGGCTGCGGGTCCAGCGTCTGGATGCTGCGGATTTCGGTATAGGAAGCATAAACCGGCCTCAAACCCGTCGTAGTCGTTTCGGGTTCACTGTCAACCGGTTCGCAGCCCATCAGCAGCCCCGTCAGCACACACAGACCCAGGGAAGGGAAGTAGCGTTTTGGCATAAGATGTCTTTTACCGGTGATGATACAAAAACTGTTCTAAGCGTTGGATTCTCAACAAAAATTTAACTTTGTTGCAGACACTTTCCCATACACCGCATGCAGACTGAAACCCCGAACCCAGTGATATCCCCGGACTCTTCGCAACCCTCAAAAAATGAAATACTTGCCCGTAAAAACGCCGAGGCCGAACTGGGCGGCGGGCAGAAACGAATCGATGCCCAGCACAAAAAAGGAAAACTGACCGCCCGCGAACGCGTCGCCCTGTTGCTCGACGAAGGCTCCTTTGAGGAAATCGGCAAATTCGTCATGCACCGGACCAAGGACTTCGGGCTCGACAAGGAATATTACCTCGGCGACGGCGTGGTGACGGGCTACGGCACCATCGACGGTCGGCTGGTATACGTCTTCGCGCAGGACTTCACGGTCTTTGGCGGGGCCCTGTCGGAAACGCATGCGGAAAAGATCTGCAAAATCATGGACCTGGCCATGAAAAACGGCGCGCCGGTCATCGGCCTCAACGACTCCGGCGGTGCCCGGATTCAGGAAGGCGTGCTGTCGCTGGCCGGATATGCCGATATTTTTTACCGTAACACCCTCGCCTCGGGCGTCATCCCGCAGATTTCGGCCGTGATGGGGCCCTGCGCGGGCGGCGCGGTCTACAGTCCGGCCATCACGGATTTTATCATGATGGTCGAAAATACGTCCTACATGTTCGTGACCGGCCCGAACGTGGTCAAAACGGTGACGCACGAAACCGTCACGAGCGAGGAACTCGGCGGGGCGAGTACGCATAGCACCAAGTCGGGCGTGACGCACTTTGCCTGCGCCAACGAACTGGAATGCCTCCAGTACATCCGGCAACTGCTGAGCTACATCCCGCAGAACTGCGAAGACGATGCCCCGCGGCTGCCCTACGAACCCGCCGACGAGACCCGCAGTAAGCTGGACCGCATCATTCCCGAAAACCCGAACCAGCCCTACGACATGCGCGAGGTCATTGAGGAACTGGTGGATGCGGATTCCTTTTTCGAGGTACATAAGAATTTTGCCGAAAACATCGTCGTCGGCTTTGCCCGGATGGCGGGCCGCAGTATCGGCATCGTGGGCAACCAGCCGGCGGTGCTGGCTGGCGTTCTCGACATCAACGCCAGTACGAAAGCCGCCCGGTTTGTCCGTTTCTGCGATTCCTTCAACATACCGCTGCTGGTGCTGGAAGACGTACCGGGCTTTCTGCCGGGCACCGACCAGGAATGGAACGGCATCATTACCAACGGGGCCAAGCTGCTTTACGCCTTCTGCGAGGCGACCGTGCCCCGCGTGACCGTCATCACCCGCAAGGCTTACGGCGGGGCCTACGACGTCATGAACTCGAAGCATATCGGTGCGGACCTGAACTACGCCTGGCCCAGCGCCGAAATCGCCGTGATGGGCGCCGGCGGAGCCGCCGAAATTATCTTCAAGCGGGAAATTGCCGAGGCCGACGACCCGCAGGCCAAACTGCAGGAGAAGGTGAGCGAATACACCGAGAAGTTCGCCAATCCGTACAAAGCGGCCCACCGGGGTTATATCGACGAGGTGATCTACCCGCACCAGACCCGGCAGAAGCTCATCCGGGCTCTCGGGATGCTGGAAAATAAGGTAGCCACGCTGCCGAAGAAAAAACACGGCAATATTCCGCTGTAATTCCCAAATCGCGGAGCGGACCCGCTTCTGGGTCCGCTCCGCCTTTGTTTTCTTTTTCGCGAATCAAAAATCCGCGCGTTGTAGCTGCGTATGTTTCAGAACCAAACCGCCCTGGTCACCGGGGCCGGGCAGGGGATCGGTTTTGCCATCGCCCGCCAGCTGGCCCGTCAGGGAGCCGCCGTCCTGCTCAATGATTCCGATGTTGAACTGGTCCGAACCGCCGCCGAAACCATCCGGCAGGAAGGGGGGCGTTGTCTGGCCCTGCCCGGCGATGCCTCCGACGTGTCCTTTATCCGGAAAATGGTCGCCGTGGCCGTGCAGGAGTTCGGCGGTCTGACGCTACTCGTCGCCAATGCGGGCATCACCATCTTCGGCGACTTCTTTGAATATTCGCCGGACGATTTTCAGAAAGTGATGGACCTCAACCTCCGGGGCAGTTTTTTTCTGACGCAGGAGGCCGCCCGGCACATGCGCGAGCAGAAAACCGGCGGGAGCGTTCTGCTCATGTCCTCGGTCGTGGGCCATCAGGCGCATCCGGGGCTGGCGGCCTACAGCATGACCAAGGCTGCCCTCGAAATGCTGGCCAAAAATCTGGTGCTTGACCTCTCGCCCCACGGCATCACCATCAACGCCATTGCGCCCGGAGCCACCCAGACCGAGCGGACGCTGGACGATCCGAATTACATTCCGGTCTGGTCGAAGATAACGCCGATGGGCCGCCCGGCCACCGTGGACGACATCGCCAACGCCGCCCTCTTCCTGCTTTCGCCCGCCTCCCGCCACATCACCGGCCAAAGCCTCATCGTCGACGGCGGCTGGACCAGCGTAAGCCCACCGCCGTTTTGAAATGATTGAATGATTGAATGACTGAATGACCGATTAGCTCCATAGTACCAGAATTAGCAGAGCTAATCAGTCATTCAGTCATTTTCTTCCCAGCGTAATCAACACCACGCCGGCCAGAATGACCGCGGCGGCGATGAAGGAGTGGAGGGTGAGGTGTTCGCCGGCGAACGCCCAGCCGAGAATCATCGCGACGACGGGGTTGACGTAGGCGTAGGTGGAGACCAACTGCGGGGGGGCGTTTCGGGCCAGCCAGGCGAATGACGAAAAGCCGATGATGGAGCCGAAAATGATGAGGTAAATCAGTGAGCCAATGGCTTTGGGAGGTGCCTGGCTGATGCTGAGCAGGGTTGCGTCTTCGGTCAGCATGCTCAGGCCGAACATGATTCCACCGCCGACCAGCATCTGGACGGCGCTGGAAATCAGTTGCGGCGGCAGCGAAAGCCGGGAGGAAAGCAGCGTGCCGACCGCCCACGACAGGTTGCCGATGGTAATCAGCCCGACGCCGGTCCAGAGACCCGGACCGCCGGTGTTTCCGCCGCCCGGCCGCACCAGCAGGGCCACCCCCAGCAGGCCGACCCCAAGGCCAAGCATCGCCAGCACCGTCGGGCGGACGCGGTTGAAGGCAATCCAGTTAAGCGAAATGATGAATACGGGCACCGTGGCCGAAATCAGCGCGGCGATGTTGGTAGGAATGTACTGGAGGGCCAGCGTCATACAGCCGTTTGCAATGGTCAACAGCAGCACGCCGATGGAGCCGGCCGACAGCCACTGCTTGCGGCCGGGAGCGGCGGTTCCGGTCAGCCGTGCGTACAGATACAGCAAAGCCCCCGCCGAACTCAGCCGAAGGGAGGCCATATACAGCGGAGGCATCTGTTCCGTCATAAAGTGAACGAACAGATACGTAGACCCCCACAACACATAAACGGAAGCCAGGGCCAGAAACAGCGTCAGTCGATTTTCTCTGGCGGGTGGGCTGGCAAGTTGGGTATTCATAACGCACGGGACAATGGCTATGCAGACGTAAGTCGCAAAAGAATAGAATAATTCCCGGAAGCGCCTATGAAATTAGAAAAAGGGCCAAAAAAGTATTTAACGAAACGTAGATGTAGTGTTCAGGCAAACGGAATGTCGGGGCTTGGTTGTGGGACATGGGTATAGGCGGAGGCGGCGCGAATGCGGGCACGGCACCGCTGGACATACACCAGAAAAAGCGCGTCAAATAATTGGGGATCAGTGGTTGATTTCACCTGCTTAAGCAGTTCAGCAATGTAAATGTCGCTGTAGGTCACGGAATACGGTGAGTTATACGTAATCCTGTTCGGGTGCCCTTACGGTGTAGGCGTAAACAGGGATAAATTGTTCTTATCGGATTCATTCGACCCCTTCCTTCAAGGCTGGGAATTGGTCGATCAATTTCCCGGCGGCGGTGTCAACCTGTTGAACGACAGCCTGAATGACAGAAGCGTGACGGCGAAGCTGGGCGGAAACCTCGCGTTCGCCCGCAGCGGCGGCGGTCTCTGCAGAAATGTCTTCGACCAGTTCCACGAGCGTTTCCATCAGAACCTGCATCAGGTGGCCGATGGTCAGTTGATGGACTTCATCGATCGGAAGCTGCCGGGCCCTCGTCTGCAATTCGGATAAATAATGGTAGCGCGTGTAAAGCTCCTCCGCGGCAAGCCCCCAGTCCGGCAGGGCCTGGCTATTATTTTCCGATTGATTGTCTAAGTGATTTAAGTGATAAGAGACAGAGTTCATCGTTACTATTTTATGGATTCGGTTGCAACGTTTATCGAGGCAATATCCGTGCCACTTCCTTCATTTGTCTAACGGCGGTTACATGTAATTTAAAAAATTATTTAATATTCCCTGAGTGTGAAGGAGATAAATAAGTAACGCGGGTTTCGACCCGCGTTACGAACAGAAAAGAGATACAATTGGCAAGCCCCGGACTACTGCTTCTTCGCGCCCCCGGCGGCACCCGCGGGTTGTTTTTCGGCAATTTTTTTGGCCGCCTTCTCAAAATCACCGGCTTTGATAACCACCAGCTTGCTGTAATCCATGTACTTTTTCATGGCGGCATTGATCTGGTCCGGCGTCAGGGATTCGATCTTCTTCTCCAGGTCGGCGTCCCAGACCATCATCCGGTTCAGGTCCAGGAAGTAGTTCAGGCGGCTGGCCAGCGAACCATCCTGCGACCGGGTAACCTGACGGCTCTGCAGCCAGCCGCTTTTGGCCGCCTTGATTTCCTCCGGCGAGAAGCCTTCTTTCACCACTCTCTCGAACTCTTCCTGATAGGCTTTTTCAAGCTTCTCGGCATTTTCGGGATTGTAGATGGCATAGGTCATAAACGAGCCCACCTTGTCGCGCGGGTCGGCACTCACCTGCGAGCCTACGCCGTACGAAATGCCTTCTTTCTGCCGAATCCGGGTAGCCAGCCGGGAATTGAGGAACCCGCCGCCAAACATGTAGTTCCCCAGCACCAGCGCCGGATAGTCCGGGTCATCGTCGCGCATGGCGATCTTGTAGCCCGCTACGTAGGTGGCATTGGCCTTGTCCGCCGTCTGGACGGACTGCGTGCCCGGTTTGATTTCCTGATACGACTGGGCAATCCGGGTGTAGGGCTTTGGCGACTTCCACCTGGCCAGATCGGTTTTCAGCATGGTTCGCAGCGACGCTTCGTCGAAATCGCCGACCACGGCCACGGTAGCGTTATCGGCTCCGTAGAAGTCCTTGTAAAACTGTTTGACTTCATCCAGCTTCAGGTTTTTGATGGCTTCAATCTGCTCGTCGAAGGTCATGACGTACATCGGGTGGCCTTTCGGATACGGGTTCAGGGTCCGCTGGGAGAGGTTGAAGGCAATGGCATCCGGTTCCTGCTTCTGGGCTTCGATGCCGGCCAGGCGTTCCTGCTTCAGTTTTTCAAATTCGGCTTCCGGGAACGTCGGATTTTTGAGGTAATCCGTCACAATCTTCATCACGGCCGGCAGGTTGTCTTTGGACGTTTCAACCGATACGCCCGCCGTCTGTCCGCCGCCGTAGGTGTACACGCGTGCCTTCAGCTTGTCGAACTCGTCCCGGATCTGCTGGTAGGTGCGGGTTTTGGTGCCGCGTTCCAGCATGGCCGCCGTAAAGCTGGCGGCGGTGGCCCGGTTCATCAGGGTTTTGTCGTCGCCAAAACGAAGCGTAAGCTGGGCGTTGACGCTGTTGCCGCGGGTCGATTTGGGCAGCAGGGCGTATTTGAGGCTTTTCGGCTCCTGGCCGCGTTTGGTGCGGGCGTCGATGTTGGCGGGAGTGACGTCAAACGCTTCCCCGGCAGCCAGCGCCTTTTCGCCCTTGTACTCTTTCACCATCGCCATCACATCCGGCTTCTCCGGGATTTCGGCCCGGTCGGGCGTCTGGTCCGGAATAAACGTGCCGACCGTGCGGTTCGAGGGCTTCAGATAGGCCGCCGCCACGCGCTGCACATCGGCGGGCGTTACCTTCCGAATCCGGTCGCGGTAGAGGAAGACCAGCCGCCAGTCGCCCGCGGCCATCCATTCGCTCAGGTTTAGCCCCACGCGGTCGGAACTCCGGAACAGGGTTTCGATGTCGGTGAGCAGCTTGGTTTTGGCCCGCTCCACTTCCTCGGCCGTCGGCACTTTTTTCGCGGCGGCATCCAGCGTACTGAGCAGGGCGGTTCGGGCCGAGTCCAGCGATTGTTCTTTCCGCACTTCGGCGTAGAAATAGGCAAAGCCGGGGTCGTGCAGGGCGGGGGTCCAGCCGTACTGGAACGCCGCTTTTTTCGATTCGACCAGCGCCTTGTACAGTCGGCCCGAAGGTTCGTTCGTCAGCACGTCCATCAGCACGTCGAGCGTCGCGTAGTCCGGATGGGCACCCGCCGGGGTGTGGTAGGCGACGCCTACGCCCTGCGTATCGCCGACCCGCCGCAGCGAGACAAAACGCTCGCCGTCCTGCGTAGGCTCCACCGTGTAGGTTTTGGCCAATTGGCGCTCCGGACGCGGAATGGAGCCGAAGTGCTCCTGAACCAGCTGGATGGTTTTGGCTTCGTCGATCTTTCCCGCCACCAGCAGAATGGCATTGTCGGGCTGGTAGAATTTTTTGTAAAAAGCCCGCAGGTTGTCGATGGGCACCCGCTCGATGTCTTCCCGGGAGCCGATGGTCGATTTGCCGTAATTGTGCCACAGATAGGCCGAGGAAAGAATGCGCTCCATCAGCACGTACTGGGGTGAGTTTTCGCCCATTTCAAATTCGTTGCGCACCACGGAGAATTCGGTCGCGAGGTCTTCCGCTTTGATGAAGGAGTTAAGCATCCGGTCGGCTTCCAGATCGAGCGCCCATTTCAGGTTTTCGTCGGTGGCCGAAAAGGTTTCGAAGTAGTTCGTGCGGTCGTACCAGGTCGTGCCGTTGGGCCGGGAGCCGTGTTCGGTCAGTTCCTGCGGGATGTTGGGGTGCTTGGTCGAGCCTTTGAACACCATGTGTTCGAGCAGGTGCGCCATGCCGCTTTCCCCGTATCCTTCGTGCCGGGAGCCTACAAGGTAGGTAATGTTGACGGTAATCGTCGGCTTCGACGGGTCGGGAAAGAGCAGGACCCGCAGGCCGTTCTTCAGCTGGTACTCCGTGATGCCTTCCACGGACGTTACCTTGGTGACGCCCTCGGGCAGACTCTGGGCCAGCAGACTCGTGGTGCCGGGCAGCAGAACCGCCAGCAGGAGCAGGCGGGTGATGGTGAGAAGTGTTCGCATAGGGGAACCTGGAAGAGTAAGGTTATCGTTGCCCTATAGTTAGGAAATTAGCGTATCAGTGTCAAGATGAGGAGGATAGGCGGTATCTTCGGAAAATAAAAAAGCCGACCTCGGCAGGTCGGCTCTATGTTTGTTGAAGTGCGTAATCCAGACACCAGAAACTATATAACCAATTTTGGTTACACTTGTTCACACAATCATGCTGCCTCGATAGTTTCTGTTTTCATAACGCTTTCGAACCGGCGGAAATTGTCCTCGAACGCGCTGGCCAGTTCCGCCGCTTTCGCCAGATACTCTTCCTGATTAATCCAGGTCTGCTGCGGGTCCAGCAACTGGTGCGGAACGCCGGGGCAGGTGGTCGGCATGCGCAGGCCAAAGACCGGGTGCGTGATGTAGGTAGCCGCCACCAGTTCGCCTTTCAGCGCCGCCCGGATCATCGCCCGGGTAAAATCGAGCCGGATGCGTCGCCCCGTGCCGTAAGGTCCGCCTGTCCAGCCGGTATTGATCAGCCAGACATTGACGTTGTATTTCTCGATGAGTTCGCCCAGCAGTTCGGCATACCGGACCGGCGGCAGGGGCAGAAACGCCGCGCCGAAGCAGGTGGAAAAGGTGGCTACCGGCTCGGTAATGCCCATTTCGGTGCCTGCCAGCTTGGAGGTATACCCCGACAGAAAGTGGTACATCGCCTGTTCGGCCGTCAGCCGCGAAATCGGCGGCAGCACCCCGAACGCATCGGCGGTCAGGAAGAAAATATTTCGGGGGGCACCCGCTACCGACGGAGCGGCGGCGTCCGGAATGTAGTCGATGGGATAGGCCGTGCGGGTGTTTTCCGTTACCGACCGGTTGTCGTAATCAACTTTTCGCGTGCCGGGAAAAAAGCGCGTATTTTCCAGGACAGCCCCGAACCGGATGGCATGGTAAATCTGCGGCTCCCGTTCGGCGCTCAGGTTGATGACTTTGGCGTAACAGCCGCCTTCAAAATTAAAGATTTCGTCACCGGCCCAGCCGTGTTCGTCGTCGCCGATCAGCCGACGTTCCGGGTCCGCCGAAAGGGTGGTTTTGCCCGTTCCCGACAGGCCGAAGAACAAAGCCGTATCCGGACTGCCGTTCGGACCTTCGGCGCCGATATTGGCCGAGCAGTGCATGGACAGCACCCGGCGTTCGACGGGCAGGACAAAGTTCAGGACGGTAAAAATGCCCTTTTTGATTTCTCCCGCGTAACCCGATCCGCCGATCAGAATCATTTTGCGGGAAAAGTCCACAAGAGTAAAGTTGGCTTTGCGGGTTCCGTCCGTGGCCGGATCGGCCTGAAAACCCGGTACGCAGAGGATGGTCCAGTCGGGTTCGAAGTCGGCCAGCTCGGCAGGGGCGGGGCGCAGGAAGAGGTGGTTACAGAAAAGACTCTGCCAGGCCTGGGTCGTCACGACGGCGATGTTGAGGCGGTAGGCGGGGGAGGCGCAGGCGCGGGCGTAGCGCACGTATACATCTTTCTCGGCCAGGTACGCCAGCATTTTGAGCCGGAGCTGCTCGAATTTTTCGCTTTCAAACGGCTGGTTGATATCGCCCCATTCCACGGTATCCCGGGTTTTGTCGTCGCAGACGATAAACTTGTCTTTCGGCGAACGGCCCGTAAACGTCCCCGTATCACACATGAGCGCCCCGGTTTCGGTCAGGACGCCCTCGCTGCGGGCCAGCGCGTGTTCGACCAGCTCGGCCGGCGACAGATTCAGGTAAATGCTCCGGCACTCGGCCAGACCCAGGCGCGCCAGCAGCGAAGTCGCCGGTGCGGATGCAATTGTTTTGGTCGCAATCATGGAAATGGTGTTGAGAAGTGAAAAACGATTGAGTGAATGAGCGATTGAGTGATTGAGCGGTTCATCACACAATCACTCAATCGCTCATTCATAATTTGTCAATGAAACTGTTCCTCCTCCGTCGAGCCTTTCAGCGCGGCGGTGGAGGCCAGACCGGCCGTGACGACGTTCTGGACGGCATCGAAGTAGCCCGTGCCGACGAAGGCCTGGTGTCTGACGGCCCTGAAGCCGCTGCTTTGCAGGGCAAATTCCCGCTGCTGAAGCTCCGAGAAACCGGCCATACCGCGTTCCACATAGGCTTTCGAGAGTTCGAACATGGCCGTGTTGAGCGCGTGAAAGCCCGCCAGGGTGATGAACTGGAACCTGTAGCCCATGTCGGCAATCTGCTCCCGGAAGGCCGCCATCTGCTTTTCGTTCATGAACTTGGCCCAGTTGAAGGAGGGCGAACAGTTGTAGGCCAGCAGTTGGTCGGGGTACTTCTCCCGGATGCCCTGCGCAAACTCGCGGGCCAGGCCGAGGTCCGGATTGCCCGTTTCCATCCAGATCATGTCGGCGTAGGGCGCGTAGCTCAGGCCCCGGTCGATACCCTGTTCCAGGCCGTTGTGGACATGGAAGAACCCTTCTGACGTGCGGCCTCGGCCGGTTTGGATGAATTTCAGGTCGCGTTCGTCGATGTCGCTCGTGATGAGGTTGGCGGCTTCGGCATCGGTACGGGCGACCAGCACCGTCGGCACGCCCATGACGTCGGCGGCGAGGCGGGCGGCTACGAGTTTGTTGATGGCTTCCTGCGTCGGCACGAGCACCTTGCCGCCGAGGTGGCCGCATTTTTTGGCGCTCGACAACTGGTCTTCGAAGTGCACCCCCGACGCGCCCGCTTCGATCATCATTTTCATGAGTTCAAAAGCGTTGAGGTTGCCGCCGAATCCGGCTTCGGCATCGGCCACAATGGGCACCAGCCAGTCCGTGTTGCCGTCGCCGCTGACCGACTGAATCTGGTCGGCGCGCAGCAGGGCGTTGTTGATCCGCTTCACCACGGCGGGCACCGAATCGGCCGGATACAGGCTCTGGTCGGGGTACATATGGCCGGAAAGGTTCGCGTCGGCGGCCACCTGCCAGCCGCTGAGGTAAATCGCCTTCATCCCGGCGGCCACCTCCTGAATCGCCTGGTTGCCGGTGAGTGCGCCAAGACCGGCCACCCAGCGGTCTTCCTGCAGCATGCGCCACAGTTTTTCGGCCCCGCGCCGGGCCACGGTGTACTCGATCTGGTACGATCCGCTCAGGCGGACAACCTCTTCGGCCGTATACGGTCGTTCAACGCCGCGCCAGCGGGGATTCAGCGCCCAGTCCTGAATCAGGCCCTGGATCCGGTCTTGTGCACTTTTCATGGAAGCTTTACGAGTTATAGGTTGGAATAAAATGAATCCGGGCAATTATTAATGACTGAATGAATGAGTGATTGAATGACTGGCTCTGCCGGTTCTGCTGACGACGCTGAGCCAGCCATTCAGTCATTCAGTCAATCAATCATTCAATCATTTCATACGCTCCCAGCGTCAGGAATGCGTCGAATGACTCCTGCGTTACAAGTCCATCGAAGAGGCGGGCGGCTTCGCGGAAACGGCCCTGGTTATAGCGTTCGGAGCCGAGACTGCGGCGGATGGCTTCGATTTCCTCAAACAGCACCTGTTTGTACCAGGAAACATCGATGGGGCGGCCGTCGTAGGTTTTGGCCCCGTGCCGAAGCCACTGCCAGACCTGCGCGCGGCTGATTTCGGAGGTGGCGGCGTCTTCCATCAGGTTGTGAATGGCGGCGGCCCCGACGCCCCGCAGCCAGGACTCGATGTACAGTATACCCACGTTGATGTTCATCCGCAGACCCGCCTCAGTGATGCTGCTGCCGGGAATGGTGGGATTCAGCAGGTCGCGGGCGGTGATGGACAGGTCGGAAAGCCGTTTTTCTTTCTGGTTGGGCCGGTCGCCGAGCACGGCATTGAAAGGAGCCATCGCGACGGGCACCAGATCGGGATGGGCCACCCACGTTCCGTCGAAGCCCGTGGCCGCTTCCAGTTCCTTGTCGGCTTTCACTTTGTCAAAAGCAAACTGGTTGATTTTCGGGTCTTTACGGTTCGGAATAAACGCCGCCATCCCGCCGATGGCATGAATGCCCCGCTTGTGGCAGGTCTGCACCAGCAGCTGCGCATAAGCCCGCATGAACGGCGACTGCATGGTGACCTGCGAGCGGTCGGGCAGGAGATAAGCCGGATGGGCCTTCAGCTTTTTGATAAAACTGAAAATGTAATCCCAGCGTCCGGCGTTCAGACCGGCAATATGGTCGCGCAGTTCGTAGATGATTTCGTCCATCTCGAACGACGCCAGAATGGTTTCAATCAGCACCGTGACCTTGATGGTGCCGACCGGCAGACCGACGTATTCCTGCGCAAAAACAAACACCTCGTTCCAGAGGCGCGCCTCCCGGTGGCTTTCCAGCTTGGGCAGATAGAAGTACGGCCCGGAGCCGCGCCGGAGCAGTTCGTGCGCGTTATGGAAAAAATAGAGTCCGAAGTCGAACAGGGAACCAGAGACGGGCTGGCCGTCGATGGTCAGGTGGCGTTCGGTCAGATGCCAGCCCCGCGGACGGACCTTCAGCACGGCGACCTGCGGTTTGAGGGCGTACGTTTTCCCGTTTTCGGCCGTAAAATCAATCTGGCGCCGGATGGCATCCCGCAGGTTGATCTGTCCCTGAAGAAGATTGTCCCAGGTGGGCGAGTTGGCATCTTCAAAGTCCGCCATGAACACCCGGGCCCCGGAGTTCAGGGCGTTGACGATCATTTTCCGGTCAACGGGGCCGGTGATCTCCGTCCGGCGGTCCTGCAAATTGGCCGGATACGGGGCCGCCTGCCAGTCCTGCCGACGAATTTCTGCCGTTTCGGTAAGGAAATCGGGCAGCTCTCCGGCATCAATCCGGCGTTCCCGTTCCTGCCGACGAGTCAAAAGCTCCCGTCGGGCGGGTTCGAAGCGGCGGTGCAGTTCGGCCAGGAAAGCCAGCGCCTCGGGTGTCAAAATCTCTTCGTAACCGCCTGAAAGGTTGGCGGATAAACGTATCAGGGTGTCGTTTAACGTTTCAGTGAGGCTCATGTGCATCGGAGGTTTAGCGGCAAGGCAGCAGCGCGTTGCAAACTTGGATCAAACATAATCAGCGAATCAATTCATGTCAAGCGAATATTCGCTAAAGGGATATAGATTTGCTAAAATTTATAAATTCGTTACCTTCAGGATGGTATAGGTCCGGCAGGAGATGCTTTTTAAAAAGGGAGTGTCGGTCCCTGTACCGCCTGCAAATGATGATTTAACGCTTACCTCTGTTTCCATGACGACAAATGCTGAAAAAGTCCGCCTGATATTTGGCCTGAAAGTGAAGCAGTTACGGCAGGACAAAGGAATTCCGGCGTACGAGCTGGCGGACCGGGCGGGCGTTTCGCCGTCCTACCTCAACGAGATCGAAAAAGGAAAGAAGTACCCGAAGCAGGAGAAGATTTTTGCGCTGGCGGCCGCTTTGGGGACCGACTACGATACGCTGGTTTCGATGAAACTCAGCAAAAAGCTGGAGCCGATCGCCGAACTGCTGAATTCCAATATTCTGCAGGAAATGCCGCTCGACCTGTTCGGTCTCGATGCGGCTGATTTGCTGGAACTGCTGTCGGCGGCCCCGTCGCGGGTGAGTGCTTTTATCAGCACGATCATCGAAATCAGCCGGACGCACGGCATGAACGTGGAGCAGTTCTATTTTTCGGCCCTGCGTTCGTACCAGGAACTGCACGACAATTATTTTGAAGAAATTGAGACTGTTGCGGATCACTTTCTGTCCGAAAATACCTTATCCAAAGAAATGGCTCTGGCCGCGGGGCAACTCACGGACCTGCTGAGCCACCGCTTCGGCTACCGCATCGAGCCGTTCGAAGAACGCGAACGACCGGCACTGGCCGGGCTGCGATCGCTCTGGCTCCCGGACTCCCGAACCCTGCTGGTCAACAGCCGGATGGAGCCGGAGCAGGTGATTTTTACGCTGGCGCGGGAATTAGGCTACGAGGTCATGCAGATTCGGAACCGGCCCCTGATTTCGTCGGTGATTGAAGCCGAATCGTTTGAACAGGTACTCAACAATTTCCGGGCGTCGTACTTTGCCGGGGCCATTCTGATTCCGAAGATGGAACTGGTGCAGCAACTAAACCGCTTTTTTGCCCGGACTGAGTGGAGCGACCACGCCCTGCCCGACATTCTGGGCCTCTTCCCGGTGACTCCCGAAGTTCTGCTCCACCGCATCAGCAACGTCCTGCCGGGCCATTTTGGCATCAACGAGCTGTTTTTCCTGCGCTTCGACCACCGGACCGGCGAAAAACGGTTTGTGCTTTCCAAAGAAATGCACCTGGCCAAGCTGCACAACCCGCACGCGACCGTGAACGAACACAACTGCCGCCGCTGGGTGTCGCTGACGGCCCTGATGGAACTGGACGAAATGCAGCAGGCGGGCATCTGGAACGGCCAGCCGCTGGGGCGCGGACAGGTGTCGGAGTACCTCGATTCGCAAAGCCGTTACCTGATGCTGACGCTGGCCAAGCCCTCGCCGCCGAAAGCGGGCGTCAACAGCAGCGTGTCCCTTGGTCTGGCCATCGACGACAAGCTCCGGGCGCTGGTCCGCTTTCTGAACGACGACAAACTGATTCATCGCATCGTCAACGAAACCTGCGAGCGCTGCTCCCTGGCCGACTGCCACGAGCGGGTCTACGCGCCGGTCGTGTGGCAGCGCCACCGGCGGCATGAGGAACTGAAACGGGCGGTGAAGGAACTGAGCGCTGGAAACGTAACGGCTTCGGCTTCCTGAATCCGGCTTCCGGGCGCGATGGGTGGCTAGCTCCGGAACTGCCGGATGAGCTTCTCGGACTCTTTGCCGATGTTGTACAGAATGCCCGTCAGCGGCGTCGAAAAGCCGATGAAATAAAGACCCTGAAGGTCCGGCTTAGCGAACCAGAGGGCTTTGGGGTAGCCTTTTTCATTCAGAATCTGCTCCTGAAGAGCCTCCGGAAATAACGCGCCGAGGCCCGGCCGGTAGCCCGTAGAAACGACAACCGCCTCAACGGCCAGGTCTTCGCCGTTCGTGAGCCGGACGCCCCGTTCGGTGAAGCGTTCAACGCCCGGCACGACGTGAATGTTGCCCGCTTTGATCTGGTCGAGCGTGCCGAGGTCGATGACGGGAATCTTGCCCAGTTCGCGAATCTGGTAGGAGGGCGGATAAGGCGGTTTGCGAAGGCCGTAGGGCGACAGGTCCCCGACCGAAATCCGCTGCGACAGACCCGCCATGAGGTCATAAAACCAGTTAGGGAATTTATTCAGAAAGATCGCCGTCGGCTGGGCGGGTTTCCCGAAAACATCGCGTTTGACGATGTTGACCGGACTCCGGACCGAAAGAAACGGGTTGGCCCCGTGCTCGTAGAGGTCGAGGGCCAGTTCGGCGCCCGTGTTGCCCATGCCAATCACCAGCACATTCTTCCCCCCAAAAGCGGCTCCGTTCCGGTAGTCCCGGCTATGCATCAGCGTCCCGGAATATGTCTCCTGCCCCGGCCAGGTGGGCTGAAACGGCACGCGATTATACCCGGTAGCGACCACAACCCGGTCCGCCATAAACCGGTCGATGGCCGTTTCAACAAGCCATGCCCCGTCCGCAGTCCGGGAAATCCGGCGAACGGACTGGTTGAATTCCGGCCGGATGTCAAACTGCTGACAATACAGCTCCAGGTAATCAACGAGTTGCTGCCGGGAGACATAAACGGGATAGTCGTCGGGGAGGGGGAGATGCGGCAGGGCCGAGTATTGCCGGACGGTGTGCAGGTGGAGCCGGTCGTAATGGTTGCGCCAGGAATGACCCACGGCGTCGCTTTGTTCGAGAAGGGTGAACGGCAGTCCGGCGTGGCGCATCTGGCCCGCCATGGCCAGTCCGGCGGGACCGGCGCCAATAATTAAAGTCATTCGGTGTTTTCTGTTTTCGGTTTTCAGTTTTCTGGTGTGGTTATTGGTTTCAACCCGCCAACGTTACAAAACTCTACATAGAAAACTGAAAACCGAAAACGCTTTATTTAATTCGGGTCCAGGTCTGGGTTTTGCCGATGAGCGAAATGCCCACGTAGCCCCGGACGTCGAGCGTATTGGGGTCTTTCAGGGTCATTTTGCAGCTGTATTCCTTGCCGTCCTCCGGGTTGTAGATTTTTCCTTCGTCCCAGACGTTTCCGCCGTCGAACTCAAATCCGGTCATCACGTTCAGTCCCATCAGGGCCCGTCCCCGCAGGCTGGCGTTCGGATTTTTGGCGTCGAGTTTGGGTTTGTTGGTGGAGGGGTCGTTGGGTTCTTTCAGCCAGATGATTTTGCCGAAATATTTTTCACCCTGCTTATAAATCTGGATATGACCGCGTTTGGTGCCGTTTAACCAGGTGCCTACCACCGCATCGGGGTTGTCGCTGGGCGCGAACGCCGTCTGGATGGTCAGCAGAAAGAGGGTGGCAAAGAACCCGAGAACAGAAGGCAACAGACTGGTTTTTCGTTTTGAATGGGACATAACAAAGTAATAATTGAAATACAAAGATAAAAAATCTGAAATGGGAACGAAGTTTCGACGAAACGACTGATTTATTGATTAACTAGGACTCCAAAAGTTTAATGTAAGATCGTATTCTTATCGTGGAATACGCATTTGTTGCCTCATGTTTAAACGCGACCCCGAAAAATCATACCCCACGGAAGTTGAATCCCGGGTGATCATTCGTTTCCAGGACTGCGATCCGCTGCAGCACCTCAACAACGCCAAGTACTTTGATTACTACTTCAACGCCCGCGAAGACCAGGTTTCCAAACAGTACAGTTTCGATTACGGGCAGTTGTTCCGGGAATTTGGCACGAGCTGGGTGGTGTACCAGCACCAGATCGCCTACATCCGTCCGGCGCTGGTCAGCGAATGGATTCGCATTCGCTCCAGGATTATTTTCTACAACGATGACACCATCGTGACCGAGTTTATCATGACCGACGACACCGGCACCCAGCTCAAGAACGTGCTCTGGACCACCTCCAAGTACGTCAGTGTCGCCAACGGCCGCCGCATTCCGCACCACCCCGCCGTCATGGAATTCCTCGAAACCATCTGCCAGCGCGACGTCGATTTCCACAACCTCGACTTCAACCACCGGATCAAGGACATCAAGCAGGAGTTGGCAGGAAAGGGAAATGACTGAATGATTGAATGGCTGAATGACTGAATAGCTCCGCAGTGCCAAGATTAGCGGAACTGTTCAGTCATTCAATCATTCAGTCATTCATTCAATGAAACACTTCCGTCTTTCTCGCTTCCAGCTTCCGGACCACCGGAAGCTCGGCAGGGAGGGGATTGCCGCGGACGTAGCATTTTTCGAGGTTCGGGAGGTTGGCGAGGCTGGCGGGCAGTTCGGTCAGGCGGTTGTGGCCCATGTCCAGTTCGTGCAGCGTTTTGATTCGGGAAACCACCGCCGGAACGTGCCGGAAGGCGTTGTAGCCAATGTCCAGCAATTGCAGCCGACGGGAGCGGTGCAGGCGTTCGGGCAGACTCGCCAGGAAGTTGTGGTGGGCGTAAATCTTCTCCAGCCGCCGCATCCGGTGGAGCTTTTTCGGCAGATTGCCCAGTTTGTTTTCGGAAACCGCCAGCTGCTGCAAGCGGCGCAGGCGACAGATGGCAGCCGGCAGTTCGCGCAGGTTATTGTAGTACAGATCCAGAATCTGTAACCGCTTCAGTTTGCCGATGCCCGCCGGTAACTGGTTCAGACCGGCACTGTAGAGGTTGAGGTCTTCCAGCCTTTTCAGCTTACGCAGCACATCCGTGTTTACTTCGACCAGTTTATTGTGCCCGAGCCATAGGCTCGTCAGGTGGCGACAGTTGGCCACCGAGGCCGGTACGCGCGTCAACTGGTTGTATTGAAGATTCAGGAACGTAAGCCCGGAGCCGGGCGGAATCGTAAAGCTGTTTTCGGTTAATCGGTTGCCGGTCAGGTCCAGGCGTTTGAGACGGGGCAGGGCAAAAAGAGCCTCCGGAATTTGCGTTAGTTTATTACCGGCCAGACTGACCACCTCAACATTGGTAAACCGGTAAAGTTCCTCCGGAACCTCCGTGAGTTCTTCCAGTACCAGCGTAATTCTTTTAACCGTATCGGGTCGGGAGGTTTGCCGAAGTTGCTCCAGAGTCGTGATCAGGTTCTGTTTGTGCGCTGGCGGTTCGGACTCGGGACTGGTCCTGGCGTATACCATCACCCGATAAGGCTGGTTGGCCACGAACGGATATCGGTACGTTTTCAGCCATAAACACAGGGCCGCCTGCACTTCTTTTTCCTGTTCGGCAGAGGGTTTAGCCTCAGACGGTCGGCAGGAGAAGTGAGCGGGCCGTCCGTCTGGATGCAAATAAAGCTGGATTGAAAAAGCCAATCTGGTCTCCTTCAGACTCTGTATCGACCGTAAATGCTTCTTAAAATCCGCCTCAAATTTCTGAGGAGCCAGTCTGAACCGCCTTTCCTCGGGAGAGAGCGCGAAAATCCCGCCTATTTGCATCTGCCGCGCCCTGATATCCGGAAAAAGTTTGGTCTCGGGAGCAAAAGCCTTGTCCAAAAGACGCTGATGCGTTTTCAGTTCTTCTGGCGAAAGACATAAAGGCTGCGCCGCTGCGGAAATGGTTAGTAACAGCCCCACAAGGCATGTGAAAATCCGTTTCATGAGGAGACAAGAAGAGACATAGCAATTAACTAAAATATTAGTTATAAATATTGCATTTTTGTCGAAATCCTAAAAAAAGTTAATTACGAAAAAATTCGTAGCTGATGCTTGACATCTACGAAGCCATTCGTATATATTTGTTACGAAATAATTCGTAGGTCGTGCAACCCCGGCGCTATCAACCGCCTCCTTGACGAAAGCGGAGTCAGCCAGTCGACCAATCAATCATTCAGCCAATTAATCATTCATGACAAAGCCCACAGAATCTGAACTGGAAATCTTGCAGATCCTCTGGTCGCGTGGCCCGTCGACCGTCCGGCAGGTGCACGACGAACTGGCCCGGTCCAAGGATTCCGGCTACACGACGACCCTGAAGCTGATGCAGATCATGCACGAAAAGGGCCTCCTGAGCCGGGAAGAAGAAAGCCGTTCGCACGTGTACGCCGCGGCGGTAGCCGAAGAAGCCACCCGGCAGACGCTCCTCAACCGGTTTGTGGAAACGACCTTCCGTGGCTCGGCGGCCCAGCTGGTCATGCAGGCACTCGGCAACGCCAAAACCTCGCCCGAAGAACTCGACGAAATTCAGCGGCTGATCGCCGAACTGAGCAAAAAACAGTAAACAACATTACTAATGAACATTTCCTAACCGAATCCGGACATGAACAATCTGTTGCTTTTACCCGAAAATCTGGTGGCGGCGCTGGGCTGGGCCTTGCTGCACTCGCTCTGGCAGGGTGTCCTGATCGTGGCGCTGCTGGCCGTGCTGGTCCGCAAACGCCGGACCGCCACCCGCTATGCGCTGGGTGTAGGCGCCCTGAGTCTGCAAGTGGCCGCATTCGTGCTGACCTTTGTTCTGGCGTATGAGCCGCCGCGGCCGGCCGCACCGCTGACCCCGTACACGCCCCTGACGACCGCCGCCTGGCTGGACGAAGCGCCCGCCGCGCTGCCGGTCAACTGGCTGGTTCAGCTCGAATCGCTCCTGCCCATCTTCGTGACCGTCTGGCTGCTCGGCACGGCCGTTCTGGGTTTGCGTCTGGCCGGAGGCTGGCTGCTGGTGCAGCAGTGGACCCGTCAGGGCGTGCAGACGGTGCCGGTGGCCTGGCAGGACCACATTGCCCGGCTCAGCCGGGAGCTGGCCATCGACCGTCCGGTGCGGCTCCTGGAGTCGGTGCGCGTGAGTGTCCCGATGACGGTAGGCTGGCTCAAACCGGTCATTCTGATTCCGGTTGGCATGCTGACGCACCTCTCGCCGCAGCAGGTCGAGGCGGTACTCGCTCACGAACTGGCGCACATCCGTCGGCACGATTACCTGATCAATTTCCTGCAATCCGTTGCCGAAGTGGTGTTCTTTTACCACCCCGCCATCTGGTACCTTTCGTCGCGGGTTCGGGAAGAACGCGAACACCTGTGCGACGAGGTGGCCATTGCCCTCACCGGTCGCCCGCTGGAATATGCCCAGACGCTGGCCGCCGTCGAAAGTCTCCGTCTGGCGGCGCAGCCTTCGCTGGCGCTGGCCTTCGGGGGAACCAAGTCCCAGTTGCTGGAACGCGTACGGCGCGTGCTTGGCGTGGCCGAAGAGCCGTCCTCCCGCGGCATGACCGGATTTCTGCTGGTAGCCGGGCTGGTGCTGATTGCCGGGCTGGCCGTCGCCCGACAGGTGCAGCAGCCGGAAGAAATGCCGACAGTCGAAACGACGATTGAGGAACTGCTGGTCGAAGAGCCGGATACGCTTCTGCCGGAGGCAAAATCACCCGCTACGACCAGCCCCCGGGTGGTGGGAACGCCCCTGGACGCCAAACAGCTTCAGTTGCTGGAAGAAGAGGTTCGGCGGAAAGAAGAAAAAATGGAAGCGATCAGCCGGGAAATAGAGCGGCTGAGCGAACCCCTGGAAAGCCTGAGCGAAAAACTGGGTCAGGAGGGTGCGGCGCTGGAGCGGGTCGGTCAAAAACTCGACGCTCCCGGCCGGAAACTCGAAGCGCTGGGCAACCAGTTTGAAACGCTTGCCGCCCGCATGGCGGAAGACAGTGCCCGCCTGCCCAAAGTCAGGTCGGCCGAACAGAAGGCGTTGAAGGCCCGTATCGCGGGGCAGAAAGCGGAGTTGGCCCGTCTGCAGACCCAGATGGAAACGGTGATCGAAAAGCAGATGCAGCCTCTTCTGAAAGAACTGAATGTCCTTCAACAGGCTAAACTGGCTGGTGTTCAGGATTCCATGCGCCAGTACACCGACCAGATTGCCAGGCTGGCGACCGAGCAGCGCCTGCACGCCGCGGAGTTTGAGCGGGCCCACCGCGAACTCGAACGGGCTCAGCGGGCGCTGGAATTGGCCCGGCCGGAAGACGTACCCGACCCGGTTCTTGCCCCGGCGGCCCCCGCGGCTCCCCGGGCACCCCGGCGGGCAACCACACCCCGGGCGCCGAAACCGGCCGGCGTGAAAGGAGAGTACTGGTACAACGGCAAGCGGTACGACAGCCCGGACGATTTTCCCCGGCCGGCTCCGGTGGCGCGCCCCCCAAAGGCCGCCCGTCCGGCTCTGCCGGCTCCAGCTTCGGCTCCGAATCCTGCTATTACTGCCGAACCAGCCGAAGCGATTGAGCCTGCCCGTCCGGCCAGACCGCCGCGTGCTCCAAAGCCTGCCGATGCGACGACTCCTTCGGCTCCCGCCAATCCTCCGAAGCCGCCAAAGCTGGACGAAGACGAAGCCGTGTGGCTGGAAGCAGTTGACAAGAAGCACAAAGCCGAGGTCGTTGTGATCGTTGACAGCGTCCAGACCCAAAACGGCAGGTGGACCCTACACAAACGGTATCACTATGTGAAGAAGTAAAGAAAGACACGTTTGGGAAAGGCGTCCAGTCCGTAAGCGGGGTGGACGCCTTTTTTCAGGCCGCTGCCCGGCGCAGGCGGTCGTTTACGGCCCGGCCAAGGCCCTGTTCCGGAAGCAGTTCGGCGGCAATCACATCAATGTCCAGCGCATCCAGCTGGCGCATGGCTGCAAACAGGTTTTTGGCGGCTTCGGCAAAATCACCGGCGGGGGAAAGGAACTGCTGATTTTCGGAAGGAATCAGCGGAGAAATGTGCTGGAAAGCCAATGCGCCTATCCGCTCGGGAGCATACCGGGCGAGGAGTTCTTCCACCGGTTTCAGCACAAACGGCTTGCGCGGTGCGTAGTGGCTGCTAAGCATACCCGGCGCTTTAGGATTGGACGTCGAATGGTCCCGGACGGACAGGGGGCCGGTTACCGCTTCGATCTGCTCCAGAGCCATGCCGCCCAGCCGGTAAACGACCGGACCGGTTTCGGTGAACCCGATGATGGTCGATTCGATTCCCACGCGGCAGGCCCCGCCATCCAGAATGTACGGCACCTGATCGCCAAGCTGGTCGGCCACATGCCGGGCGGTGGTCGGACTGATGTACCCGAACGGGTTGGCGCTGGGGGCGGCCAGCGGAAAAGACAGCGCGCGCAGCAGCTCAAGGGTAAGCGGGTGGTTCGGCACCCGGACGGCCACCGTGTCGAGCCCGGACGTCACCAGATCCGGAATGAGGGGCTTTTTGGGCAGTAAGAGCGTCAGCGGGCCGGGCCAGAAGCGTTCGGCCAACAGGCGGGCGGGTGCCGGAATGTCCTCCACAAAAGAAGCCACTTTTTCCAGCGAATCGGTATGAACAATCAGCGGGTCGAAAGAGGGACGGTTCTTCACCCCAAAAATTTTCACGACGGCATCCGGCTCCAGGGCGTTGGCCGCCAGCCCATAAACCGTCTCCGTCGGAATGCCGACCACCTCGCCCCGCTCCAGCAACTGCTTCGCAGTCGTTAAATCCGTACCAATTTGCGTCATGAGCGCAAAGATAATGAGTGAATGAGTGAATTGTGTATGGCTCCACCTCCATCCGTAAACTGTCGAGGCCATTCACAATTCACTCATTCACTCATTCGCAATTTCTTACGCCAGCACGGCCTTCAACATTTCTACGGCGGCTTTGCGGCCGGTTTCGGCGCCGCCGTTCATGTAGCCCTGGTAGTCGGCGCTGCAATGTTCTCCGGCGAAAAAGAGGCGACCGGCCGTTTCGCCCTCGGCACCGCCGATGCTGGTCCATTGCCCGACTTTATAACAGGCGTAGCTGCCGAGCGTAAAGGGATGCGTCGGCCAGTGGAACCGGGCGTTATTGCCGTTGGCGCGGGCCTGCGTTCCCGGAAAAATCTGGTTCAGCAGCGGTAAGTACTGCTGGACCTGCGCCTGAACAGCGCCGTTGCCGACCTCCTGGCCGCGCCGTCCGCCGAGGTAAACGGTAAACCCGCCCGCCGTTCCGGGCTGCAACTGGCTGTTGTCCCAGCCCGACTGGACACCATTGTCCGAAAAGACGTAGCCCGAATACCCCAACGTGCGCCATTGCCGCTGGCTGACCCCTATCATCAGTTTGGCGTTGGTGCCGTAACCCAACTGCTGGATGGACTGGCGTTTCACGGCACTCAGCGGCACCTGAATATCGACCTGCCGGAGTTTGGTGAACGGAAGGGTCAGCAGTGCATAATCCGCCCTGACCGCGGGCGCGTTCTCAAACAGCAGTTCCACGCCTCCATTGTACGGCTTGATGGCTTTCAGGACCCGGCTGGTCTCGATATGGCTTTGGTACAGTTCGGTCAGGGCGTCGGTGATTTGCTGGTTGCCCCCAGCAATCTTGTAGCGCTCGTCGCTCACGCCGAAAATATCAAACTGTCCTTTTTTGGTGTCCGTCGAAATCAGAAAGAGCAGATTGATGGACGACTGCTCCTGGGGCGACAGGCCATATTCGGTTTCGTAGGCGACTTCCAGCAACGTTTTCAGCCAGCCGGTGGCCCCGAGGCGGGTCAGGTAC
The DNA here is from genome assembly GCF_026278345.1 of Tellurirhabdus rosea. Lineage (NCBI taxonomy): Bacteria > Pseudomonadati > Bacteroidota > Cytophagia > Cytophagales > Spirosomataceae > Larkinella > Larkinella roseola. Next base: position 432,647 of record NZ_CP111085.1, on the reverse strand, counting down.
TCCGAAATAGAAAGCCGGTCGAAAAGGCTGGCCGCTCCGCCCGTTCGGTAATCGATAGAGTCGGGCAGGCTGTCGATATCTTCCTGCATTTTCGGGGCAATCTGCCGGAACGCCTCGACGACCTGCGCCAGCGAAAAATGCTGTCCGTTGAAAAAATAGGCGTCTTTGATCAGGGCCGTCTCGGACGGGTCCTGGGTGTCGAGCAGCCGCAGATCAAACTCTCTGGCCAGCCGCAGCATGTCCTTATGAATGCTGTCGATGAACTCGCCGCCCAGTTCGGTGGTCAGGCCGGGAGCCATCAGATTGCGGCCGGTGTAGATGCGTCCGCCGGTCCGGGTGGAGCCTTCGTAGATGGTGAAGTTGTCGAAGCCGGACTTGGCGAAGGTATGCGCTGCCACCAGCCCGGCAATGCCGCCGCCGATAATGGCCACGGAAGCCCCGCCCGGTTTGCGGGCCGACGAATGCCGGGCACCCGCGGGCGGCTCTGGTTCAACCAGCGTTTCGGGTCGGCAGGCGTTCAGCAGACTGAGGCCGCCCACGGCAAGGCCCAGCTGGCCCGCGGAACGAAGAAAATGGCGGCGGTTCTGCTGTTCCTGCCATTGGTCGAGCAGTTCATCGGCGGGCAGTGCGCCGGGCTGGCGGGAGGCAATAGCCAGCCGGAAAGCCCGGCGAACCAGGCTCATAAGCGGTGTTTTTGAGGATTGCACGATTGTGGTGAGGTGTGTTCGCCGCCAAACTACAGAAACAGCCAGAAAAAGTACATTTGATTGTGTAAACGGTTGTCCACCGCGCTTTCCGGAGCCGTTTTCTGCTTCCCGAAAAAATTTTCAATTATTTTTCGAAAGACCTGTCCGGTTCTCCTCTGGCCGCTCGTCTTTATTGCGAAAACCAATTAATCACCACTAACTAATCAATCACAATGGAAAAGTTCATGCTCATTTTTCACAACGCCATCCCCAACGAAACCGCATTTCTGGACATGTCGCCGGAAGCCATGCAGGCCGAAATTGAGAAATGGAACACCTGGATCGGCGGTCTGGCCGCGCAGGGAAAAATGCATGGCACCGAGGCGCTGCTGCCCCACGGCAAAGTCATCAACGGCGGCGGGACGGTCGTGACCGACGGGCCCTATACAGAAGGCAAGGAAATCGTCGGCGGCTACACCCTCATCAGCGCCGCCAGCTTCGACGAAGCCGTCGCCCTCGCCAGCGGCTGCCCCATCTTCGATAGCCACGGTTCGGTGGAAGTGCGGTAGATTCAGCAGTTTAATTAATTTTGAATGATTGAATTTTGAATGACTGAATGGCTGAATGACTGATTGGCTGAATAACTGAATGGCTGATTAACTCCGCAAGCCTGAAACTGAGGCAGAGCCAACATTCAACATTCAAAATTCAATGTTTCAGTCATTCAGTCATTCAGCCATTCAGTCATTCCCTTCCACCCATGCCCACCCCACCCGACAGCCGCCATCTGGTTGACCATCTTTTCCGCCATGAGGCGGGGCGGATGGTGGCGGCGCTGACGCGCTTGCTGGGGTTCGACCGGCTGGAGGTGGCCGAGGACATTGTGCAGGAAACGATGATTCAGGCGCTGAAAAGCTGGCCCCTCGCCGGAATCCCGGAACAACCCTCGGCCTGGCTGTACCGCGTGGCAAAAAACAAGGCGCTGGATGCGCTGCGGCGGGAAAAGACCCTGCGACAGATTGGCGAAGCGTGGACCGACAACGGATTTGTGCAGACCGAGGAGGCGATGGACCATTTTTTCTTCGAAGACGAAATCACCGACAGCCAACTCCGGATGCTGTTTGCCTGCTGCCACCCGTCAATTGCCTTTGAGTCGCAGGTGACGATGTGCCTCAAAATCCTGTGCGGCCTGAGCGTCCGTGAAATCGCCAATGCGTTTCTCACCTCCGACGAGACGATCACCAAACGCCTCTACCGGGCAAAGGAAAAAATCCGGTCGGGGGAAATCCGGCTGGAGGTGCCGCAGGGAACGCAGCTGCCCGCCCGCCTCGATGCGGTGCTGAACAGCCTGTATCTGCTGTTTAACGAAGGGTACAACTCCTCACATCCCGACGAACTTATCCGCCGCGACCTCTGCCTGGAAGCCATGCGGCTTTGTCTGCTGGTCACGCAGCACCCCAAACTGGAGGCACCCGAGGCGCACGCCCTGCTGGCGCTGATGTGTTTTCAGGCCGCCCGCTTCGACGCCCGAACCGACGGGACGGGGGCCATTGTGCTGCTGAAAGACCAGGACCGGACCACCTGGAGCCGTCCGCTGCTCGACCGGGCGGGGCACCACCTGGCCCAATCGGCCCGGGGCGATACCCTCAGCCGTTACCACCTCGAAGCCGCCATTGCCTGCCAGCATGCGCTGGCACCCCGCTACGAAGCGACAAACTGGCCCGTAATTCTGCAGTATTACGACGCCCTGCTCGAACAATACCCTTCGCCGGTTGTCGCGCTCAGCCGGGCCGTGGCCCTTTGGGAGGTCGAAGGGCCGCTGGAGGCGCTGATCGCCGTGCTGCGCCTTGAAGGGCTGGAGACAAATCAGTATTACCACACGCTGCTGGCCGATCTGTACCAGCAAACCGGCCAGGCGGACCGGGCCCGGGCGCACTACGACCGGGCTCTGGGGCTGACTTCCTCCGCCGCCGAAAAGCAGTTAATCGAGAAAAAGAAACGCCGGATCGAGGAAAGGAACGGGTTAAATTAGCCTCCCTGCGGGAATCTGTTCTACATCGGCCCCTAAAAAGGCAGTATGTAAACCGGGTTACCTGCTTTTGTGACTAACCAATTACCTAACTACTGTTACTCATAGTCAATCCTCAATCGAATGGACGTTTTTCAGCTTAAAAAAGCCCCGGTGCTTTACGACGTGGCCATTGTCGGGTCCGGTGCCGGTGGCGGTATGGCGGCCTATATGCTTTCCAAAGCCGGAGCTAAGGTCGTGCTGCTAGAGGCGGGCGGATACTTCGACCCTGCTGATCCCAAGTACATTACGCAGCTCAAGTGGCCTTACGAATCACCCCGTCGCGGGGCGAGTACCACCCGTGCTTTCGGCGATTTTGATGCGGCCTGGGGCGGCTGGGACATTGACGGCGAACCGTACACGACCAAAGCCGGTACCGAATTCTACTGGTTCCGCTCGCGGATGCTCGGCGGCCGGACCAACCACTGGGGACGGATTTCGCTACGCTTTGGTCCGGATGACTTCAAGCGGAAATCGCTGACCGGCATCGGGGAAGACTGGCCGATCGGCTACGATGACATTTCCCCGTATTACGACAAGGTAGACCGGCTCATCGGGATTTTCGGCTCCAAAGAAGGCCGCCGCAACGAACCGGACGGCATCTTCCTGCCGCCGCCGAAGCCGCGTCTGCACGAACTGATGATCAAAAAAGCCGGTACGGGGCTGGGTATTCCGGTAATTCCGTCGCGCCTTTCGATCCTGACGCAGCCCATCAACAACGAGCGGGGCAAGTGTTTCTACTGCGCCCAGTGCGGCCGCGCCTGTCAGGCCTACGCCGACTTCTCTTCGTCCTCGGTCCTCTGCAAACCGGCCATCCAGACCGGCAACGTGACGCTGATTACCAACGCCATGGTGCGCGAAGTGCTGACCGACCAGACGACGGGCCTGGCAACGGGCGTCAGCTACGTGGACACCAAGTCGCTGCAGGAGATTCAGGTGAAGGCCAAAGTGGTGGTGCTGGGGGCTTCGGCCTGCGAAACGGCCCGTCTGCTGCTGAACTCCAAATCGTCGCGCTTCCCCAATGGCCTCGCCAACTCAAGCGGCGTGGTCGGCCGGTACCTGAACGACTCAACGGGGGCTTCCCGGGGTGGCTTCATTCCGGCCCTGATGGACCGCAAGCGGTACAACGAAGACGGCGTCGGCGGGGCGCACATCTACACCCCCTGGTGGCTCGACAACTCCAAACTGGACTTCCCGCGCGGGTACCATATTGAGTACGGCGGCGGCATGGGCATGCCTTCGTACGGTTTTGGCTGGGGCATTGAGGGCTACAACGGCGCAGTGCCGGGCCGCGACGGTAAGCCGAAGAAAGCCGGTGGGTACGGCGCGAGCCTGAAAGACGACTTCCGCCGCTTCTACGGGGCCGCCGTGCACATGGCCGGTCGGGGCGAGCCGGTGCCTCTGGAAAGCAACTACTGCGAAATCGACCCCGACAAGGTGGACAAATACGGCATTCCGGTGCTGCGGTTCCATTACAAATGGTCGGATTACGAAATCAAGCAGGCCAAGCACATGCAGGATACGTTTGAAGAAATGCTGCACAACATGGGTGCCATTCCGTTTGGCCGAAAGCCCGGTGCCGAAAGCAATTATGGCCTGGCCGAACCCGGCAAGATCATCCACGAAGTGGGGACGGCCCGCATGGGCAACGACCCGAAAACATCGGCCCTGAACAAGTTCCAGCAGGCTCACGACGTGAAGAACCTCTTCGTGGTCGATGCCGCACCGTTCCCTTCGCAGGGCGACAAAAACGTAACCTGGACCATCCTGGCCAGCTCCATGCGCACGTCGGATTACATCGTTGAACAGGTAAAGCAGAAAAACATTTAATGTTTATAGTTTAGGGTTTATAGTTTAAAGTCAGGCTCATGGCGACGGTCCAGCGATTTGAAGATTTACAGGTTTGGCAGCACACCCGAAAGCTGACTAATCGTGTTTACTGGTCAGCCTGTGAAATACCTCGCCGACGGGAGCTACCGGGGAACAAAGTTTATGGAAGAAGCCCCGGCCTACGAAAACTATAAACCCTAAACTTCAAAACCAGAAAGCCATGAAACGCAGAGATATTCTTAAAGGACTTCCGGTGACGATGCTGGGGGCGGCGGTGATGCCGGTCGAGGCGGCGGTACCGGCACCACCCGATGTGAAACCCGTTAAGGTGCCGGGTGGACGGCAGCCGTTCGAGGCCGAACGGGATGCCAAACTGATGGCGGAGAAATTCTTCACGCCGCAGGAACTGCAGACGGTTACCGTCCTGTCGGACATTATCATCCCGGCGGATGCCCGGTCGGGGAGTGCCTCGCAGGCGGGCGTTCCGGCCTTCATCGAATTTATGATGAAAGACCAGCCCCGCAACCAGACCCCCATGCGGGGCGGCCTGCGCTGGCTCGATAACCAGATGGTGAAGCGCCACGGCAAGCCGTTTGTGCAGTGCACCAAAGCCCAGCAGATCGAAATGGTGGAGGACATTGCTTACCCCCAGGAGGTCAAACCCGGACTGAGCCAGGGCGTGTCTTTCTTCAACATGATGCGCGGGATGGTGGCCACCGGCTTCTTCACTAGCCAGATGGGCATCAAGGACCTCGGTTACATGGGCAACACCCCCAACGAGTGGGCCGGCGTCCCCGACGACGTCCTCAAACAGTACGGCTACGCCTACGAAGACCGCGAATACGCGGATAAGAAGTAAAAAGTTTATAGTTTAGGGTTTAAAGTGTGGGGTTTATAGTTTATAGTTGCTCTGCTTAACCAGCGAATTGGGATTTAAGCAGAATAATTATGAACCATAAACCCTAAACTTTGAACTATAAACCCTAAACTTTTAACGTAAAAACAATGGACCGCAGAAATTTCCTCCATTCTTCCTCGCTGATGGCTGCTTCGGTGGCCTTTTCGCCGCTGTCGATCCCGCTTTCGCCGAAAAAAGACAAACTGGGCGTGGCGCTGGTCGGACTGGGTTATTACAGCACCGATCTGCTGGCTCCGGCCCTGCAACAGACCAAAAACTGCTACCTCGCAGGCATCGTCACCGGCACCCCTTCCAAAGCCGAACAATGGACGAAGAAGTACAACATTCCGGCGAAAAACGTCTACAACTACCAGAACTTCGACCAGATCGCCAACAACCCGGATATCGACGTGGTCTACGTCGTGCTGCCGCCTTCCATGCACCGGGAGTACGTCATCCGGGCGGCCAAAGCGGGCAAACACGTCTGGGTGGAAAAACCAATGGCCATGACCGAACGGGAATGCCAGGACATGATCGACGCCTGCCGGAGCAACAAACGGTCGCTGGCTGTCGGGTACCGCCTGCACCACGACCCCAACACCCAGGAGTACGTGAAAATGCTGCGCGACGGAGCCATCGGAAAAATTCAGATGGTGAACTGCTCGGCGGGCTATTTTGACGCGCGGACGACCCACTGGAAACAGAAGAAAGAGCTGGGCGGCGGCGTGATGTACGACATGGGCGTATATGTGCTGCAGGGAGCCCGGCTGGCAACAGGCGAAGAGCCGATTTCGGTGACGGCCCAGCAGTTTACCAACCGCCCGGATATTTACAAAAACGGCCTCGACGAAACCACAATGGCCCAGCTTGTTTTCCCCAGTGGGGCGCGGGCGGCGGTGCAGACCAGTTTCGGGATGAACATGAACAACCTGCACGTGGTCGGCAACAAAGGGTCGCTGCGGATTGAGCCGTACTCGGCTTACTCGGGCGTTAAAGGCGTCGGGCCGGGTGGAAAGGTCATCGACCACCCGTACGAGGTGCCCCGCCAGCAGGCCATGCAGATGGACGACGATGCGGCGGCGATCATGGCCAGCAAACCGATGCTCGTTCCCGGTGAAGAAGGGCTCCGCGATATCCGGATCGTGGAAGCGATCTACAAGGCCGCACAGTCCGGCAAAACGGTAACGCTGTAACCGTTTAACATCGTAAGCCCGGTTCGTCCGTGATAGGAGCGCGGACGAACCGGGCTTTTTTTATAGCGACAACCCGCCCGATACCTCGATTCGCTGCGCGTTGACCCATTTGGCATCGTCCGTACAGAGGAAGGCCACCACGCCGCCGATGTCGTCGGCCTGCCCCACGCGACCCAGGGCCGTCAGGCCCGCCAGGTTGCTTTTCATCTGCGGATTGTTCCGGATGGCGGCATTGTTGAAATCTGTCTCGATCGGGCCGGGTGCCACCACATTGGCCCGGATGCCCCGGTTCCCGAACTCCTTCGCTACATAATTACACAATACCTCGATGGCCCCCTTGAGGGAAGCGTAGACCGAGTAGCCGTACACGACCCGCCGCGAGGAACCCGACGAAATAAAGACGATGCCGCCGTTGTCGTTCAGAATCGGCAGGGTTTTCTGCGTCAGAAAATACACCCCTTTGTAATGCACATTCATCAGCTGGTCGAAGGTCTCTTCCGTGACCTGCGGCAGGGGAATCGTGGCCCCAAAACCGGCATTGTGAATCAGGTAATCGAACGTGCCGACGCCCCAGGTCTGCTGGAGCGTGCCGGTCAGCTGGCGGATAAAGTCGTCAAAGGAGGCCGTTACGCCAACGTCCAGCCGTAACGCTGCCGCCTGCCGTCCCAGCGCCTGAATTTCGGAAACCACCTGTTCGGCTTCTTCCTGTTTGGAATGATACGTCAGCACGACGTCGAGGCCTTTCCCGGCCAGCGAGAGGGCCATGTCTTTTCCGAGTCCCCGGCTGCCGCCGGTCACCAGCGCAATTTTGGATGTCATACGATTGGAATTGATAAGGAATAGGGAACGGCCTCCGGCCGATCGGCCGGTTTGAAGGCCATCATCGGCGGCGGAAGCTGCTCAGGGACGGGAACTGTGTATTTTGTCGGCCAGTTCCCGCCGGATGGTCATTTCTACCCGCCGGTTTTTGCTCCGTTCGGGTTCGGTCGTGTTATCGGCCACCGGACGCGTCCCGCCAAACCCTTCCGTGCGGATACGGTCGCCCGAAATGCCCCGCTGAATCAGGTAGCTGGCGACCACTCTGGCCCGGTTTTCGGACAGCGCCCGGTTCAGGCGCGGGTCGCCCACGTTGTCGGTATGGCCGGCAATATGGAGCTGCCAGAAGGGGTTGGCCTTCAGCACCCCAACCAGCCGGTCCAGATCAGGAACAGCCTGGGCCCGCAAAGTGTAACTGCTCTGTTCGAACTGGACATTTTGCAGCACAAAGGTGGTATCCGGCGCGACCTCCGCCAAAGGCACCACCGCCGGAGTTGTTTTGGGAACCGGAGCCGCCACGGGGGGCTGGCGAACGACGGCCTTTTTGGGCGGCAGCACCACGGGCCGGGGCTTCATGGGAGTAACCGGCTTTTTAGACACCGCAACCGTCGGAAGCGGTTTGGCGGCTGATTTGGGAACAGGGGCGGGCTTCTGGGAAAAATATTGCGCCGCAATGGGTTCGTCGGACGAAAACGGCCAGTTTCTCGCATCGGGCCGTTCCCAGTACAGGATAATGACCCCGCCCTCCGGAGCATTGAAATAATCGACCCGCAGGTCGTAGGTCTGGCCCGCCTGCAGAACGATCGTGCCGTCGTAGTTTCCCGAATCGTTCAGCTGCCACGATTCCACGACTTTCCTGTTACCGACCCAGACCCGGATGCCGTCGTCGACTTTGGCGTAAAACCGGTATGGCCCCGTGGCGGGAGCCCGCAATTTACCCGTCCAGCGGATGGAATAGTAGGAGTAGGGCAGGCCCCGCCCCGGACTGCTTCGGGACCAGTCGAAGCTGATCTGCGGGTCGAGGCGGGTGAAGACTTTTTGCTCAAAATTCGTCCCCGTAAAGTATTCGCCTTTCAACCCGGCCTGGGCCAGCGCGGTGCCGGTGACGCCCACGGCCAGTCCGAAAAGCAGAAAAAGGCCGGTCAGAAGCACTTGATACCAATGCTGCCAGCGGAGAGGAAAGAATAGTCGAGCCATGACCAGTGCCAGTTGACCCGGGCAAGGTAAGCAGAATCCGGATTTTCGGAAATGAGGCTGTAAGTAAGTTTTTGCCGGTCTGCCGGGTCTGCCCTTTCTTTTTCGCCGGATAAAAAGGAAGCCCGGCCGGAGGGGCCGGGCTTCCGAATGTATAACCGGGTCAGGCTTTGACGGCCTGTTCAATTTTCTGCTTCTGGCCGGATTCTTTCGGTCTTTTCTTGCCAAACGTGCCGCGCCAGATCTTCCCGCGCTTCGACTTGCGATCTCCTTTTCCCATGATCAATTTTCTGTTATTGGGTGAATGAATAAGATGGAAAACGCAAAGAAAAACCTTTTGCAAAATTTTACAAATGACCGTTTCCGCGCTTCTTCCGAAACCTCATTTTTCGAAACAACTATATAGCCCACAGGGTTAGCCGGGTATTTCACTTAAACCAACCAAACGATGGCAGAACGAGTTTTTGCAAACACCAGCCAGCCGCTTTCCGAAACGCTCGGTATGGCCCCGGTGGACCCGGAAGCGAGCGGCTCAAGCCGGGTGAACGTCGGGCAGACCGAGCGCATTTTTTCGGCCGCGGGCGGCGCTTTGCTGCTGACTGTGGGCCTGCGGCAGGGATCGCTGGGCGGTTTTCTGCTGGCGCTGGCAGGCGGCGGACTGGTCTTCCGGGGAATGTCCGGCTATTGCCCCATGAACGAAGCCCTCGGGCGCAATTCTGCCGAGACCGGCGAAGAGGCGGGCGTGGTCGAAATCAGCAAGAGCCTGACGATCATGAAACCCCGGGAAGAAGTGTGGGCGTACTGGCGGCGGCACGAAAACCTGCCGAATTTCATGTACCACCTCAAGGAAGTCCGGCAGATTACCGACAAACGCTCGCACTGGGTGGCCCAGATTGCCGACAGTAAGCTGGCCCGGGCGCTTGGTTCGGTGGAGTGGGACGCCGACATCATTGACGAGGTGCCGAACGAACGGCTTGTCTGGAAATCCATTCCCGGTTCACTGGTCGATCATTCCGGAGAGGTTCGGTTCAACGACGTGCCGGGTGGCCGCCCCGGTACCGAACTGCACGCAACCATCAAGTACCGTCCGCCTGCCGGGCAACTCGGTACGGCCGTGGCCAAGCTGTTCAACCAGAACTTCAAGCAGATGATTAAGCAGGACCTGCGGCGCTTTAAGCAACTCCTCGAAACGGGCGAGATTGCGACCATTGCCGGACAGCCGTCGGGCCGAAAACGGGATCAGTTACTGGAAAACAAACCGCATCAATACAGCGAACCGAATCAGAAGCATGAAAGCCTTATGTTATAACGGGGTCCGGGATCTGCGTGCCGAACGCGTCCCCGACCCGACGATCATCAACCCGAAAGACGCCATCATCCGCGTCACGTATTCTTCGGTCTGCGGCTCCGACCTGCACATCGTCAACGGCTACATTCCGTCTGTGCTGGCGGGCGACATTCTGGGCCATGAGTTCATGGGCGAAGTCGTCGAGGTTGGTTCCGGCGTGAAAAAGCTCAAAAAAGGTGACCGCGTGGTGGTCGGCTCCATTCTGGCCTGCGGCGAATGCCAGTACTGCCAGTCGCAGTCGTACTCGCTCTGCGACAACACCAACCCGCACGCCTGGATGACCGAGAAAATGTACGGCGATGCCACGGCGGGCATCTTCGGCTACACGCACGCGTTTGGCGGCTATGCCGGTTCGCATGCCGAATACATCCGCGTGCCGTTTGCCGACGTGGGCGCGTTTGTCATTCCCGAAGGCATTCCCGACGAATCCGCCGTTTTTGCGTCCGACGCCGTTCCGACCGGGTTCATGGCTGCCGACATGGCCGACATTCAACCCGGTGATGTGGTGGCGATCTGGGGCTGCGGCGGCGTGGGGCAGATGGCGATTCAGACGGCCTGGATTATGGGTGCGTCCCGGGTCATCGCCATCGACAAGGAACCCGAGCGCCTGCGCATGGCCCGCGAAAACAGCCGGGCCGAAACGCTGGATTTCTCGAAAGTCGAAGTGATGGAGGCCCTGCGCGAAATGACCGGCGGCCGCGGCCCCGACGCCTGCATCGACTGCGTGGGCATGGAGGCGACCGGCGAAGGCTGGGGTTATTATTACGACAAGGCCAAACAGTCGCTGCGGCTGGAAAACGACCGTCCGCTGGTGCTCCGCGACATGATTATCGCCTGCAAAAAAGGCGGCAACATCTCGATTGTAGGCGTCTACAGCGGCTTCATCGACAGCATCCCGATGGGCGCGGCCATGAACAAGGCCCTGACGTTCAAGATGGGCCAGCAGCATTCGCAGAAGTACATTCCGCAACTGCTCGAACACATGCAGAACGGCGAACTCGACCCAGGCTTTCTGTTCACCCACAAAATGTCCCTCGAAGAAGGCCAGAAAGGCTACATGATGTTCAACGACAAAAAAGCCATGCGGGTAGTGTTTGACCCGAGAATGAATTAGTCAGTGATGAGTTATGAGTTGCTCCGCCGGTCTGAGATAGTGGCGGAGCCAACTCATAACTCATCACTAATTTCCCATTTCATCCCCCCCTGCTTACGCTTCGGCTCTAACCTCTTCCGGTTGGGGCCTTTTTTGTATACGGGGCGGGCACCTGGCCGCTAAGTTTATCGCCATAAACTGATGCAGCCATGAAAAAATTCATAGTACTCTCTCTCTCAATAATGCTTATCGGTGGAGCTGTGGCCCTGCTGATGAGCAATAAACAGAAACAAGCCGCCCAGCTCGAAGAAGCCCGCCGTCCGCTGGCTACGACGGTGTCGGTGGCGACGGTAGAACGGCAGACCGTGACGGAAGCCGCTTCCTATCTTGGCAAAACCGAATTCTGGCGGGAAATTCAGATGAATGCCACCACGCAGGGCACCATTCGCGAACTCCACGCCGCCCTGAACGCTACGGTCCGCGAAGGCCAGCCGGTGCTGAAAGTGGATGCCGAACTGCTGGAACTGCAACTCGCCCAGGCCGAGGCCGGTCTCCGCAAAGCCCGCACCGACCTCACCCGCTACGAAACGCTGCACCGCGAAAACAACCTGCCCGCTTCGGACCTCGAAAACGCGCGTCTTCAGGTAAAAACGGCTGAAACGGCCGTGTACACGCTCAAAAAGCAGATTCGCGACGCCGTGGTGCTGGCGCCGATCGGCGGTACGGTGACCGAGAAACCCATCGAACGCGGCATGTTCATCGCCCCCGGTGCGCCGCTCATGACCATCACGGATGTGTCGGCGGTGAAGGTCGTGATCCACGTTCCGGAAGCGGAACTGGCGCAGTTTCGGCCGGGGCGGGCGGTGAAGGTGGAATTTGACGCCTATCCCGGCCGGCCGTTTTCAGGCGCTGTTCACCAGATTCGCCTGAAAGGCGGGGAAACGGGACGCTTCCCGGTTGAAATCCGGGTGGACAACTCGTCGGCGAATCCGCTGCGCGTGGGCATGTCTGCGAATGTGACCCTGCCCGGTGCTACCTCGGTCAACGGCCTGTCGATTCCCCGCGCAGCTCTGGTGACGACGAGCCAGCAACCGGCCGTTTACGTCCTCAACCAGAACCGCATCACCCTCCGGACCATCGAAACGGGCGCGGGCGCAGGCACGAACGTCTTCGTCCGCAACGGTCTGAAAGCGGGCGAGCAGGTAGTCGTCAGCGGCACCGAAGCGCTCCAAAATGGACAGGAAGTAATAATAAAATGACTGAGTGACTGAATGATTGAATGTGCCACTCTGCTCTTTCGCAGCCCAATCATTCAATACTTCAGTCCTTCAGCCACTCAATCATTCAGTCAATCAATCATTCAATCATTGACTTATGAAACTCACACTCCTCTCCATAAAACGCCCCATCCTCGTCATTGTCCTGTTCCTGATACTGGGCATTCTGGGGCTGTTCTCGTATTCGCAGATGCGGTACGAACTGCTGCCGAACATGTCGATTCCGTTCATTATCGTCACGACGCCTTACCCCGGCGCATCTCCGGACGAGGTGGAAAGCGGCATTACCAAACCCATCGAAGACGCCGTTTCGTCGGCCGACCGGATCAAACGCATCACGGCCATGTCGCAGGAAAACGTCTCGGTGGTGATGATCGAATTCAAGCACGATGTCGATTCCGACAAGGCGCTGCAGGATGTGCAGCGGCGGGTCAACCAGATTGCCACGACCCTGCCCGCCGATGCCCGGACGCCGACCCTCGACCGGTATTCGCTCACCGAACTGCCCGTGCTGCGCGTAGCGGCCAACAGCCAGCTGTCGGACCTGGACTTTGGCATGCTGCTCAAAACGCAGATCAAGCCGCGGCTGTCGCAGGTGGCGGGCGTGGGGCAGGTGCTGTTTGTCGGACTGCCCGAAAAAGAGGTGGCCGTGGCGCTGGATGCCGCCCGGCTGAAATCGCTGAATCTGTCGGTCCTGCAGGTCGTCGGTGCTATTCGGGCGTCGAACCTGAACGTGCCCTCGGGCAGCGTAAAAGACCGGGATGCCGCCTATTCGGTGCGCGTGGTGGGAAAAACCGACGCCATCGACCACCTGCGCGACATCGTGGTGCATACCGGTTCCAACGGGCAGAAAGTGCTGCTGGGCGAAGTCGCCACGGTGCAAACGGTGCAGAAGGAACTGGAAAACGTGAGCCGGTTTATGGTGCGAAATGCCGACGGTGCCCCGGCCAATGCGCAGTCGGCCGTGGGGATTCTGGTGAAAAAGCAGTCCGGGGCCAACAACGTGGAGGTTAGCGCAGCCGTCCGCAAGGCCATGACTGGCCTCGAAAAAGAATACGCCGCGGCGGGTCTGAAGTTCTCCATCGCGCAGGACGGCTCCGAATTTACGCTGGCTGCCGCCGATGCCGTGAACCATGACCTGATGCTTGCTATCGGGCTGGTGGCGCTGGTGATGTTCGTGTTTCTGCACAGCCTGCGGTCGTCGCTGATCGTGATGGTCGCCATCCCGGCCTCCCTGCTTTCGACCTTCATTTTCATGAATCTGCTGGGCTTTTCGCTCAACCTGCTGACGCTGCTGGCCCTGTCGCTGGTCATCGGGATTCTGGTCGACGACTCGATTGTGGTGCTGGAAAGCATTTATCAGCAACTGGAAAAGGGCCTCGACAGGCGCACCGCCGCGCTGGAAGGCCGCAACAGCATTGGTTTTGCGGCCATCGCCATTACACTGGTAGACGTGGTGGTGTTCGTGCCGCTCTCGCTGTCACCGGGCCTGATCGGGGATCTGATGCGGGAATTTGCGCTCGTAGTGGTCATCTCGACCTTGTTCAGCCTGCTGGTGTCGTTTACGCTGACACCCATGATCGCCTCGCGGTTCGGCAAACTCGAACATCTTTCCGACAAATCGCTGATGGGCCGTTTCGGGCTTTGGTTCGAACGGCAGTACGACCGGCTGGCGCAGGGCTATCATTCCCTGCTGGCCGGTGCGCTCCATTACCGTAAAACCACCGTCGGGCTGACCTTTCTGCTGTTCGTGTCCTCGCTGATGCTGCCGGGCATGGGTTTTATCGGCGGAGAGTTCATGCCGCCGACCGACAAAGGCGAAATCAACGCCGTGCTGCAGTTTCCCGAAGGCTATAAACTCCAGCAGACCGACGACATGGCCCGCCGGTTTGAGCAGAAACTCTACCAGTTGCCGGAAGTACGGCGGGTGTTCACCAACGTCGGCGCGAATCCGGAGGGCTGGTCGGGCCTGCCGACGAGCCGGAACGCCGTCGAATTTGCCATCACCTTTTCGCCCCGGCAGGAGCGCACCAAAGACCTCAACACGCTGACGCGGGAGGTGAAGGAACTCGCCTCGCAGATTCCCGGTGCCCGGATTCGGGCCTACCCGCTCGGAATTCTGGGTTCGGACAACGCCGCGCCCATCGTCATCATGGTTAGCGGAGCCAACCGCGACAAGGTGCGGGCGGAAACCATCCGGCTGGTCGATGCCATGCGCAACATTCCAGGTACGGCCGACGTGCGGTTTTCGGGAAACGTGCGCAAACCGGAGATTGAAGTGGAAGTGGACCGCGAAAAACTGGCCCGCTTCGGCCTGACGACCGAAAGCGCCGGGATGGCGATCCGGACGGCCCTGGCCGGTTTCGATGATCTGAAAATTCAGCAGGAAGCCCAGTCCGTAACCCTGCGCATCCAGTACGCGGAGGCATTCCGCAGCCGGACGGAGGAAATCGGCAACATGACGCTGACCAACGCCCTCGGGCAGCCCGTTGAATTGCGGCAGGTCGCCACGATTCGGGAAACGTACAACCCGGCCATTCTGGAGCGGAAAGACCGCGACAATTCCATCACCATCACGTCGCAGGCCATCGGAAGGCCGGTGGGTGAAATTGGCGTGGACATTCAGAAAGCCGTGGAAACGCTGAAACTGGACCCCACGGTGCGCGTCACCTACGGCGGCGACCTCGAACTGCAGGACGATTCGTTCGGCAAACTGGGCCTGATGTTCCTGGCGGCGATTCTGTTCATGTACCTCATCATGGTGGCGCTGTACAACTCCTGGGCGTACCCGTTTGTCGTCCTGTTCTCGATTCCGGTGGCCATTGTCGGCGCCTTGTATGCCATGGCTTTCACAATGAATTCAATGAACGTGTTCACCATCCTCGGAATGATCATGATGCTGGGGCTGGTAGCCAAAAACGCCATTCTGCTCGTCGAACGGGCAAACGAAAACCGGGAGGCCGGGATGGGCGTGGTCGAGGCGCTGCTGGAAGCGGGCCGGATTCGCCTCCGCCCGATTCTGATGACGACGCTGGCGATGGTGGTCGGGATGCTGCCGATCGCGCTCGCGACGGGGCCGGGTGCAGAACTGAAAACGGGTCTGGCCTGGGCCCTCATCGGCGGGCTGTCGTCTTCCCTGTTCCTGACGCTGGTGTTTGTGCCGGTCATGTACCTGTACTTTACCCGGATGATTGGGAAGTTGGGAGGAGAAGGAGGAAGGGGAGAAAAGGGACGAGAGGGCGTAAGGGGCGTGAGCCGCGGCGAACTGGTGGCCGGACTGTTGGTGGTGACGCTTTCAACGGTGCAGGCTCAGCCGGTTCCGGGGGGCGGAGAAGTCCGGAAACTGTCTCTGAACGAAGCCGCCGAACTGGTACGCCGACAAAACGGCGACGTGAAAGTGGCGCAGTGGGATGTCCAGAAAGCGGACGCCAAACTGACCGAGGTGAAGCGCATGAGCCTGCCGGCCGTCAACGGAGCCGTGCAGTACCAGCGCAACATCAACCCGCCGGTCTTCTTCTTTCCCGCGTTTCAGATTACGCCGGACGGTTTTCAACTGGACAACAACCGGCTGACGCCCGTGGAGGCGGCCCTGAAAAATCAGTACAACGCGGGAGTGACCGTCGCCATGCCGCTCATTCAGCCGGATTTGAAACTGGCCAAACAGCAGGCCGCCGTCGGCAAGCAGGCGGCGGCGGAGAACCTGCGGGCCGTTACCGCCCGGCAGGTGAGCGAGGTCAAAAAGCAGTACCTGAATGTGCTGCTGGCGGAAGAACAGCGTCGGCTGGTGGAGCAGAGCCTCCGCCGGGCCGAACAGGCGCTGCGCGAGGCGCGCAACCTCTACCGGGTGCAACTGGCGACGGATGCCGACACGCTCCGGGCGTTTGTGGAGGTCGAAAACCTGCGTCCCGGCCTGTCCCGGCTCGACCGGACGGGGCGGCTGCTGAGAAACCAGCTTGCTGTGTTGACAAGCTTTAACCCGTCGGTACAACTTGTGCTGACCGATTCACTCGCTTTGGAAGGGGAGGAGGAACTGAAGGAAGAAACAACGGTGGGTCAGGCACTGAGCCGCCGCCCGGAACTTCGTCAGCTGGCGCTGGGCCTGGACAATAGCCGGTTGCAGCTCAGGGTGGAACAGGTGCGCCGCCTGCCGACGCTGAGCCTTTTTGGACAGGCCGCGACGCTCTCGCAGGTGAACGATTTCCGCTTTAAAGACAGCCGGTGGCCGTTTGTCAGCTTTGTTGGGCTGCAACTGAACATCCCGGTTTTCAATGCCACGACGGCTCCGAAAATTCAGCAGGCCCGCCTGGCGCAGATTCAGCTGGAAGAGCAGATTCGGTACAACAAGGCGTTGATTGCCAACGAAGTCCGGTCGGGTCTGGACGCCCAGGAAGAGGCCCGCGAACGGATTCGTGCCGGGGCCGGTATTGTCCGCGCGGCCGAACGAAGCTATGCGCTCGTGCAGAGTCGTTACAAACAGGGGCTGGTCAAATTCAGCGACGTGACCGACGCCGAGCTTGCCCTGCGGCAGGCCCAGACCAACCGCGTGCAGGCCGTATACGACTTTCTGGTGGCTAAGGTGGAACTGGAACGGGCGACGGGACAGGAGTAGTCCTGGGGGTCACGACCGGGACAGTTGCCCCGTCGTGACCCCAATAAGTCGCCTGCATTTGCCGAAAAGATTGTACTTTCAGGCTGTTATGAATCCGGATAACCTAAAGGAAACTTCCCGTTCGTTTATGCTCTGGCTGCGCTGGGCCGGGGTGCCGCTGGTGGGGCTGCTGCTGTATGCGCTGTCGTACGTCATCAACCCTAAGTTGTTTGCCGCCCCGTATTACGACCAGCTCGGCTGGACGGGCTATGTCTGCGATCTGGTGTTCGTGCTGATCGGGTCGTTTGTCCTCTTTGAATCTACCGTCTGGCTGAGCCGGTGGCTCGACCGGTGGCTGCCCTGGTCGGACTGGCCGTGGCAGCGGTTGCTGGGGCAGTTTGCACTGATGGTCGTCTGGGGGCTGGTGGTGACCCGGTTTCTTATCTGGCTGATTGACTGGCTACTGATTCCGAGCACGTACCAGGTTACGGAGCTGGACATCATGGGCATGCGGCAGACCGTGGTGCTGGGCGTAATTATGGCCGTTTGCATCAACGCCGTTTACACCGGCGAATCGTTTTTCCGCCGCTGGAAGGCCGCGCTGGTCGAAGCCGAGCAGTTGAAACGGGAATCGGTCGAGGCCCGCTTTCAGGCCCTGAAAAGCCAGTTGGACCCGCATTTTCTGTTCAACAACCTGAATACGCTGACTTATCTGGTGGACGAAAACCCGACGGCCGTCCGCTTCATCGGAAACCTCTCGCTGGTCTACCGCTACATTCTGCAAAACCGTGACAAAACGCTGGTGCCTCTATCCGACGAACTCAAACTGGCCGAAGCCTATCTTTTCCTGCTCAAAAACCGCTTTGGCGAAGGCATTCAGGTGGAGATTGATGTGCCCGACTGCGACCGGAACCGGATGATTCCGCCCATGACGCTGCAACTGCTGATCGAAAACGCCGTGAAGCACAATGTCGTAGACGAAGCCCGTCCGCTGGCTATCCGCCTGAAGTGCAGCGAGTCCGGTGAGCTGGTGGTCGA
Source organism: Tellurirhabdus rosea (assembly GCF_026278345.1). NCBI lineage: Bacteria > Pseudomonadati > Bacteroidota > Cytophagia > Cytophagales > Spirosomataceae > Larkinella > Larkinella roseola. The sequence goes on along the minus strand of NZ_CP111085.1, from coordinate 414,618 downwards.
AAATTCGCTGCATCGGCGGCAGACGGTGGAAGGCAAAAACGGCATCGGACTCCGCAACATCCGGCACCGCTACGAACTGCTGAATTGCGGCGAACCGACGATCGTGGAAGCCGAAACGGCGTTTACGGTACGGTTACCGTTGGTATAAGGTTTTATTGTTTCCCGCAGATGCTCGCCGATTTTTAACGCAGATTTTCGCGGAAAAATCTGTAAAATCTGCGCTTAAAATCCGCGAGAATCGGCGAGAAACAAGCCCGTCAAACACCATGAATGTTCTCATCATCGAAGACGAAATTCCCGCCGCCAAACGGCTGGCGAAGCTCCTGAAAGAGACCGATCCGGGCCTGAACGTGGTGGCTACGGTCGGGAGCATTGCGGCCGGGGTGACCTACCTGTCGGGTCGCCCGGCAGTTGATCTGCTGTTCAGCGATATTCACCTGTCCGACGGGCTGTGCTTTGAGATTTACAAACAGGTTGAGCCGCCGGGGCCGATCATTTTCACCACGGCTTACGATGATTACGCCATCCAGGCTTTCAAGCACAACAGCCTCGACTACCTGCTCAAGCCCATCATGGCCGATGAACTGAAGGCGGCCCTGCAGAAACTTGGCAAAATGAGGCAAACGCAGGCTCCCGGCGGCCTGACGTCCCAGTCCGTCGAGCAGCTCATCCGGTCGCTGACCCAGCCCCCGCGTACGTACCGCGAACGGTTTCTGGTGACGCATAAGGAGACGTTCGTGCCGATTCCGAGCGAGGAAGTCGCTTATTTTTATTCCGAAAACAAACTGACCCGCCTTGTCCGTCCCGATGGCCGCTGGTTTGTGCTGCCCGAAACGCTCGAAGAACTCACCGACCAGCTCGACCCCCGGCAGTTCTTCCGCGCCAACCGGCAGTTTATCGTCAGCTCCGGCAGCGTCCGGACCATTCACAAGCATTTCAACGGCAAACTAAAGCTGGTTCTAACCCCCGACCCCACCGAAGAAGTGATGGTAAGCCGGGAGCGGGCCGAAGAATTCAAGCAGTGGCTAAACCAGTGAAGGGAGTTAAGAATAAAGAATTAAGAGTTAAGAGTTAAGAGTTAAAAGTAAGGCTCCGCTGATTCAGGATTCTGAACTGGCGGAGCCCTATTTTTAACTCTTAACTCTTAACTCTTAACTCCCTTCAGGCAACGGCTGCGTATAGTTCGTCGCGCTGCTGCTTCACGCGTTCGTCGGAGAGGTACTCGTCGTAGGTCATCAGCTTGTCGAGGTGACCCGCCGGGGTGATTTCGATGATGCGGTTGGCGATTGTCTGCACAAACTGGTGGTCATGCGAAGAGAACAGCACCGGACCTTTGAAGTCGATCAGGCCGCGGTTTTCCGCTTCAATCGATTCGAGGTCGAGGTGGTTGGTCGGTTCGTCGAGCATCAGCAGGTTGGCGCCCGAGAGCATCATCCGCGACAGCATACAACGCACTTTTTCACCCCCGGACAGCACGGTCGCCTTCTTCAGCGACTCTTCGCCCGAGAACAGCATCCGGCCCAGGAAGCCGCGGATGAAGCTTTCGTCTTTTTCGGCCGAGAACTGCCGCAGCCAGTCCACCAGGTTCAGGTCGGTCTGGAAGTACTTGTCGCGGCCCGTATCGTTGGGAAAATAGGCCGGAGTGATGGTCACGCCCCATTTGAAATCGCCCGAATCGGCCTTGCGCTCGCCCGCCAGAATGTCGAACAGGGCGGTTACGGCCAGTCCGTCGCGGCTGAAGAAGAAAATCTTGTCGTCGCGGCGCATCGTAAAGGACAGGTTCTCGAACAGTTTCTGCCCGTCCTCCGAGGTGTAGGTCAGGTTCTCGACCGTCAGGATCTGGTCGCCCGGTTCCCGCTCCGATTTGAAGTTGATGTACGGGTATTTCCGCGACGAGGGCGCGATGTCCTCAATCGTCAGTTTCTCCAGCAGTTTGGCGCGGCTGGTGGCCTGCTTCGACTTGGAAGCGTTGGCCGAGAAGCGCCGGATAAATTCTTCGAGTTCCTTCCGCTTGTCTTCCACCCGTTTGTTCTGATCCTGACGCTGTTTCAGGGCCAGCTGGCTCGATTCGTACCAGAACGTGTAGTTACCCGTGTACATCTTCACCTTCGAGAAGTCGATGTCTACGATATGGGTACAGACCTGGTCGAGGAAGTGACGGTCGTGGCTGACCACGATCACCGTATTTTTGAAGTTCCCCAAGAAGTTTTCCAGCCAGATGCTCGATTCAACGTCGAGGTTGTTGGTCGGTTCGTCGAGCAGCAGGATGTCGGGGTTGCCAAACAGGGCCTGGGCAAGCAGAACGCGTACTTTCTCCGAACCGTTGAGGTCGGCCATGAGGTTGTAATGCAGGTCTTCGCGAATGCCGAGGCCCGAAAGCAGCGCGGCCGCGTCGGATTCGGCGTCCCAGCCGTTCATTTCGGCAAATTCGGCTTCCAGTTCGGCGGCCCGCTCCCCGTCCGCGTCCGTGAAGTCGGCTTTGGCGTAGAGCGCGTCTTTTTCCTGGGTGATTTCCCACAGGCGTTCGTTGCCCATGATGACCGTTTGCAGAACCGGGAATTCGTCGTAGGCGAACTGGTTCTGTTTCAGGACCGACATCCGTTCGCCGGTGCCGATGCTGACCTGCCCGCTCTGCGGTTCGATTTCGCCCGAAAGAATTTTGAGGAAAGTCGATTTGCCCGCCCCGTTTGCGCCGATAACGCCGTAGCAGTTGCCCGGTATGAATTTGATATTGACGTCGTCAAAAAGTACCCGCTTGCCGTAGCGAAGCGAGACGTTTGATACTGAAACCATTGTGTCTGTCTCCTGTCTTAGAAATGCAGGGGCAAAGGTACGGATTTTTGGCGGGAAAAGGGAGTTTCGGCCGCGGCAAAGTGAGAGAGCGGCAATACGGGCGGACCGGATTTCATTTCTTACCCAAAGTCAATGCCGGACGGGCCGAAAGCGCGTAATCTTGTTCCGGAATCAACAATCAGACAAGTTATGCATTTCGAAAGCAGCATCAGTCTGCGCAAACTGGCCGTCACGGCGGGCTTTTCGCTCGTGCTTATGGCGCTTCTGGCGGGATTCGGGTACGGATTCGCTTTCCCGAAAATCGTGATCTCCGGCAATCCCCGCGCAACCCTCGAAAATCTTCAGCAGTCGGAACCGCTGTTCAGAATGGTCATTCTGGCTTTTGTTCTTATTCTGCTGCTGGATGTCGTCGTGGCCTGGGCGTTCTATTTTTTCTTCAAACCGGTCGATGCCGCCCTGTCGCTGCTGGCGGCCTGGCTGAGAATCGTCTACGCCGCCCTGCTGGGAACGGCCCTCTTTCCGCTCGCCCAGGTGCTGCCGCTGCTAAAACAGCCGGGCGACAACGGACCGGCGATGCTGAACAGCCTGCAAAGCTTCCAGACAACCTGGTCGCTGGGACTCATCCTCTTTGGTTTTCATCTGCTGGGGCTTGGTTACCTCGTCATGAAATCGGGCCGGACTGTGCCCCGAATGCTGGGCTGGCTCGCCGTGCTGGCGGCCCTCTGCTATCTTTTTACCAACACGGCCAATCTGGTTTTTCCGGATTATGAAGCCTACAAGGCCAGAGTGGAAGGCGTTTTGAGTCTGCCGATGGCGCTGGGCGAACTGGCGCTGGCGGTCTGGCTGCTGGTAAAAGGCGGTAAACGACAACCGGCGGTCACGACGCCTTCCCGATCCGTCGCCTGATGCGGCTCAGCGACTCCGGGGTCACGCCGATGTAACTGGCAAGCTGGTGCTGCGGCGCGCGTTGCAGCAGATCGGGTCGTTCTTCCAGAATGTGCAGGTAGCGCTGTTCGGGCGAAGACGTGATAAACCGGGTCAGGGCGTCCTGCGTTTTGCCAAAATCCTGTTCCAGCATCTGGCGGGTAATGTATTCCAGTTCAGGAAATTGCCGGTACATTTCCGTTTCCGAAGTTGGAGTGCCGATGAGGAGGAGCGAATCTTCGAGGCAGCTTAGGTAATGGGGCGAGGCGGTCTGCCGGGTGTAACTGGAAAACAGAACCGCCGCCTGCCCCTCGGTGTAAAACGCCGTTGTTTTTTCAAGGCCATCGAGCAGCAGGTACTGCCGCAGACAGCCTTTCAGAACGAAGTAGCATTCATTGCACAATTGCCCTTCCCGCACGAGAAGGGTGCCTTTTGTAAAACTCCGGACGGTAAGCTGTTCGGCCAGCACGTCGATGGCCTCAGGAAAAAGGGACGGGAACCGGGACAAAAAGGCAATCAACTCTTCTTTCATGACTCGTAGCGGCAAAAGGCAAAGATAAGTCCGAACGGGGATTTCGGGTAAACGCCGGTGAAGCACGGCCGATTCTTCTGGATAACAATGTAACCTTTCTTCGCTTTCGGGCCAAACAGGTCGGGACGCCGTTGGGTTTATTCCGGAAAGACGTCAACTTTTGACCAGCCAGCGTTATGAATACTTTAACCCGATCTTTTGCCAGCGGCCTGACGGGCGCCCTCGTCCTGACCGTCCTTCACGAATCGGTCCGCCGATTCAACGGCAGTGCCCCGCGCGCCGATATTCTGGGCATGCGCGCCCTCGCCAAAGGCTACCGCGCCGCCGGAGAGACGCCGCCCGCCGATGACGACCTGCACACGATGGCGCTGGGCGGCGACATTCTGTCCAACTCGCTTTATTACAGTCTGGTTGGGCTGGACGGCGGCAAACACGCCCTGGGCTTGGGGGCCGGACTGGGCGCGCTGGCCGGCGCCGGGGCGGTGGTGCTCCCCGGACCTTTGGGACTCGGCACCGCCCCGACCAACCGCACCGCCGCCACGCAGGCCATGACCGTCGCGTGGTATCTGGTCGGCGGGCTGGTGGCCGGAGCGGCCTACAAAGTTCTGGATACCCTAATCGACTAAGCCGTTTCGGGGCTCCATTCGGCCTGGGCCGCGGGCTCAAGCGAGGCGTCCGGCAAGGCGTCGATGGTGGGTTTGAGCGCGTCGAAAAGCGGCGTCTGCACGTTCAGGCGGCGGGCCATTGCGTACAGATCGTAGTAGTAGCTTTTTAACTCGGCCACCGAAGTCCGGGCATGTTTTTCGGCTATCGTCATTACGGAAGGAACGACCAGGAACAGCAGCCGGGTAATCAGGGCGGCCACAAACGAATGGCTGTAGGCCATGCGGCTTTCCGAAAACCGTCGGGGTTCGGTCCCCATTGCCCGGACCACCGCCATCGTTTCGCGCATCACCCGGAACGAATGCCGGATGGCGCCGAAGTGATGGGCATAGTTCAGCATGCCGCCTTCGCGCAGGGCCACACTCATGGTCGCGGCGTTCCAGGCAAAATGCACCCGGCTCCAGCCTTTGAAATCCGGTTCCAGACGGGGCGCAAAGCCCGACTGTTCAAACAGGGCCTGGATGTCTTTCAGGCGGTTCGTGAATCGCCCGTCCGGCTCGGCCAGCACCACCTGCGACGTCAGCGTGCCCTCCAGAATGTTGTTTTGCAGCGCGCCGCCGTTTTGGGGAAACCCGAAGAGGTAGCGCCCGGCCAGTTCGTGCTCGATGTCGCCGAAGGTCTCCCACTGGTTGCCGAAAAACAGGATTGTCGCATCCCCCGCCCGGTTTTGGAGCGTCTCCAGGGTCGCCCGGACGTGGCGGTGAGTTACCGGCACCAGAATCAGGTCGTAGTGGTCCGACGGGTAGAAGGTATGGACAAAAGGCGGCTCGTAGGTCCGGTTTTGGGGCCGGAAGGCACGGGAACGGCGGTCCTGCACGGCTATCGTGACGGGCCCGTTTTGGAACGTATTGGAGCCGCCGGGACGAATGTAGTGCGTGACGTGGTGACCGGCTTCCGTGAAAGCCCACCCGTAGAGGATGCCGATGGTGCCGCTGCCGAAGACGAGAATGTTCATGGCCGGAGAGAAGTTTGGTGCGCCATAAAACACACCAAAAAAAGCGCTTTAGGCCCTAACGCAAATCGGGGTTGGTGCTGATTGTTGTCACCCTATTCGGGCAACGCTTTGCCCAGAATGACCATGCCCCAGTATTCTTCCTTCATCTGCGAAAAATCGAGCCGGTGCGTACCGACGGGACGGTAGCCGTTTTTCCGGTAAAACTGTAACGCGTCCGTGCTGCTGTCCATCGCTTTCAGCCAGACCGTCCGTTTGCCGTTCTGACGGGCAAAGTCGTCCACGAAGCGCAGAACGGCCGAGCCAATGCCCTGCCCCGTAGCTGCCCGAACGAAATAAATCCGTTCCAGTTCGAGCGCGTCGGCGGGCGGCACATACCCGGCTTTGACGTGGCTTTGCGCCGGTTCGCTCAGGTTTAGTTTGAGGAAGCCGACGGGTTTTTCGGCAGCATAAATGAGGAAAAAGCGGCTGCTCGCATCGGCCAGTTCCGTGGCCAGCTGTTCGACCGTGAAGCACTTTTGGGTGTACCAAGCGCCCCGGTCGTGCCAGAGGTGCAGGTAATGATCGCGGTAGGCCTGCAGGGAAACCCGGGCCAGAAGCGGGGCGTCGGCAACGGTAAGCGGACGAATGTGCAGGGAAACAGGGATATTCACATCGGCAAAAATAAGGATCGGCGGTAACCGGTTTCAGCGAGGAGGTAAGTCGCGGCGGGTAGGGAAATTTAGGTTAGCTACCTCTCTTCACTAGGAAAAAAGAAATGCCATATCTGCGCGATATGGCATTTCTTTTTTCCTAGTGAAGAGAGGATAGTCGTAACGAAACGGCTTTTTTGTGGCCGTGCAGCGACTCGGCCTCCGCCATCGCCTCGATGGTGGGTCCCAGCGTCCGGATGCCTTCCTCCGAAATGTGCTGCACCGTGATTTTCTTCACAAAGCTGTCCAGCGAAACCCCGCTGTAGGCCCGGGCAAAGCCATTGGTCGGCAGCGTGTGGTTGGTTCCGGAGGCATAATCGCCGGCTGATTCGGGCGTGTAGTTTCCCAGGAAAATAGACCCAGCGTTGGTGATGCGCTCGGCGACGACTTCCGCCTCTTCGACGCTCAGGATGAGGTGCTCGGCAGCATAGGCGTTCAGCAGATCGATGGCTTCGTCTTCAGTCTCGACCAGAATGGCCTTGCTGTTTTCGATGGCTTTGGCGGCCATGTCGCGGCGGGGCAGGTGCTCCAGCTGGGTCGTCAGGGTCAGGTTGACCGTCTGAACCAGTTTCCGGCTGGTAGACACCAGCAGCACCTGACTGTCCACGCCGTGTTCGGCCTGAGAAAGCAGGTCGGCCGCCACGAAGACCGGAATGGCCGAATCGTCGGCATACACGGCCACCTCCGACGGTCCGGCGGGCATGTCGATCGCCACGCCTTCCTTCGCCACCAGCATTTTGGCGGCGGTCACGTACTGGTTGCCCGGTCCGAAAATCTTGTAAACCTGGGGCACCGTTTCGGTCCCGTAGGCCATGGCCGCAATCGCCTGCGCTCCGCCGAGGCGAAACACTTTGGTGACGCCCACGAGTTTGGCGGCGTACAAAATGGCTGGGTGGTTGCTCGGCGTGCAGAGAATCACTTCCCGGCAGCCCGCCAGCCGGGCCGGAATGCCGAGCATCAGCACCGTGCTGAACAGCGGAGCCGTGCCGCCCGGAATGTACAAGCCCACTTTCTCGATGCCCACGCTCCGGCGCCAGCAGGTGACGCCCGGCATCGTCTGGATTTTCTGGACCGGCTGTTTCTGCGCTTCGTGGAAGGTCCGGATGTTGGCGTAGGCTTGCTGAATGGCGGCTTTCAGTTCGTCCGACAACTGGCTTTCGGCGGCGTCCAGTTCGGCGGCGCTCAGGGCCAGCCCCGACTCGCGCAGGTCGATTTTGTCGAAACGCATAGCCAGTTCATACAGGGCCGCATCGCCTTCCGCGCGAACCTGCGCCAGAATGGGAGCTACGGCTTTTTCAATGGTATCGGTAGCCTGCACCGGCCGGGCCAGCAACGCGGGCCACTCGGCGCGGGAGGGGAAAGCGATGATTTGCATAAGTTAAGTCGTAAGTCGTAAGTCGTAAGTCAATAAGTCGTAAGTGGCTTCGCCTCAATAATTGAACTGGCGGTGCCCCTTACGACCGCAGCGGCGGACCGCTTACGACTTACGACTTATCGACTTTTTAATAAATCATTTTTTCAATCGGAATGACCAGAATGCCCTCGGCACCGGCGGCGCGGATGGCTTCGATGTTTTCCCAGAAGTCGTTTTCGTTCAGCACCGAATGCACCGACGACCAGCCTTCGGTAGCCAGCGGCGTCACTGTGGGGCTTTTCATGCCGGGCAGCAGGGCCGTAATCTGCTCCAGCGCGTGGTTGGGAGCATTGAGCACGATGTACTTGTTGTTTTTGGCCGCCTGAACCGACTTGATCCGGAACAGCAGTTTGTCGAGCAGCGCCTGTTTGCCTTCGTCCAGCAGCGTGCCGGACACCAGAATGGCTTCCGAGCGGAAGATGGTTTCGACTTCTTTCAGGCCGTTGCTCAGCAGCGTGCTGCCGGACGAAACGATGTCGCAGACCGCTTCGGCCAGTCCGATGCTCGGCGCGATTTCGACCGAGCCGCTGATCTCGTGAATCTGGGACGAAACGCCCTGTTCGCGGAGGTAGTTGCCCAGCAGGTTAGGGTAGGAGGTCGCGATGTTCTTGCCGTCCAGGTCGCGGATGCCGTTCCAGCTCTCGCCCCGCGGAATGGCCAGCGACAGGCGGCATTTCGAAAAGCCCAGCCGATGGACGGTCACGACATTGCGGCCGGTCTCGACGGCCACGTTTTCGCCCACAATCCCGAGGTCCGCCACGCCGTCTTCGACGTAGCCGGGAATATCGTCATCCCGCAGAAACAGGAATTCCGCCGGGAAGTTGGACGAAATGGATTTTAACTTGCCGGTTCCGTAATCGAAACGGATTCCGCATTCTTTGAAAAGCTGGTACGAATCCTCACTCAGCCGACCGGATTTTTGCAGCGCAATACGCAGTATGGAAGACACGACGGGTTGGTTCAATTTTTGAAAGTGCAAAGGTAGGAAAAAAACCGTTGCCCTTTCCCCGTTCACCGCACCGCCATGCGCCGGGCCGTTCGTTCCATCAGCCGGTGCATCGGCCAGTTGATGCCCGACAGCGGACCGAGGCGGAACGAATCCTGGTAGGAGGCCACCGGCTCGCCCGAGCGGCAGTTCAGCAGCGTCACCCGGCAGCGGTATTTCTCCCGGACGGCTTCTTCCGGAAACGCGTACGGATTCATCAACCCGCCCAGCGCCGCCCGGCCCGAACGCAGCGAAATGGCCTGAAGACGCATGGACAGCACCGCATCCACCCCCAGCAAAGGTCCTAATTCCTCAGCGGTATACTGGTCAATATTTCTGGACGTGATGCCGTGGAGGGCCAGAAGGCGGTTGGTTTCTGCCGGGGCCTGCAGCCGATACCGCCGGTTTCGTTTCCGGGATTGAAGCTTTTGGTGGAGCACTTTCTGATATTGGTAACCCTGCGAAATCTCTTCCTGAAAAAGCTCGGCGGGAGCCTCCCGCGAATCGGTTGCCACTATAGGCAGTCGAAAGGGCAGCACGGCGACGAGCCGGGCCGAATCAGAAGCCGGTTCTGGCCCAGCAGGCGGTTGGGCCAGCGCGCTGATAAGAAGCAGTAAAGTCAGAGTCATGGCATGTTGAGTAGATGGTGATGGAAGTTTTTCAAGATAAAATAGAAACAGTCTAATGGCAAGAACCACAATAAATTAAATCCCTTCCGCAGAAAGGTTTTCTGGTAACCGGAAAATAGGGTGAAGAGGCCGTTTTTTAGTAGATTTGTTAGCAAAATGCCCAATTACCAAAACTAACTCCTACACTTCATGAGGAAACCTTTCCTGACCGCTTTACTGGCACTGGCCCTCGTCCAGACCGGGTGGTCACAGGTAACGTTCCCGCGGAACGGCGTCTATGACGAACGGCCCGGAATCTACGCCTTCACCAATGCCACCATCATCATCGACCCGCAAACGACCCTGGAAGGAGCCACGTTGCTCATTCGGGACGGACGGGTGGAAGCCGTCGGCAAGACGGTGGTGATTCCGGCCGGCGCCGTGGTCGCCGATCTGAAAGGCAAGCGCATCTATCCTGCGCTGGTGGACATCGACTCGGACTACGGCATGCCGGAGGCCAAACGGGAGCAGCGGCCGTGGAACGCCCCGCCGCAGCTGGAATCGAACAAAAAAGGCGCTTACGGCTGGAACCAGGCCATTCAGCCGGAAACGGATGCCGGGCTGCTATTCAAGGTTAATGCCGAAAAAGCGACCGAACTGCGGAAACTGGGCTTCGGGGCGGTGGTGACTCACCTGCACGACGGCATTGCCCGCGGAACCTCGGCCCTGGTGACGCTGGCCGAAGACCGGGAAAATGCGGTGGTCCTGAAAAACCGGGTTTCGGCTCACTATTCCCTCAGCAAAGGCAGTTCGGGACAGACGTATCCCAACTCGCTGATGGGCTCGGTCGCCCTGCTGCGGCAGACGTATCTGGATGCGGACTGGCACAAAAAGTCCGGCAAAACGAAAGAAGCCAACCTCTCGCTGGACGCCTTCAACGGACTCCAGACGCTGCCTTCGGTCTTCGAAACCAGCGACCGGCTGGGCGTGCTGCGGGCCGACAAGATTGGGGATGAATTCGGCGTGCAGTACATCATCAAAACCGGAACCGACACCTATGCCCGGCTGGACGAAGTGAAAGCGACCGGCGCGGCTCTCATCGTGCCGCTGAACTTCCCGCAGGCCCTCGACGTGGAGGACGCCTGGGACGCCGACGTGGTGACGCTTTCCGAAATGAAGCACTGGGAACTGGCCCCGACCAACCCGGCCGCCATCGCCAAAGCGGGCATTCCGTTTGCGCTGACGACGGCCAATCTGAAAAACAAGGCCGATTTCTGGGCCAACCTGCGCAAAGCGATCGAAGCCGGACTGCCCGAAACCAAAGCCCTCGAAGCCCTGACGACCGCCCCGGCCCGCATGCTGAAAATCGACGACCAGGTAGGTTCGCTGAAACCGGGCATGGTGGCCAGTTTCCTTATCACGAGCGATAACCTGTTTGCAGCCGAAAATGCCATCCTCGAAAGCTGGGTGCGCGGCAAACAGTATGTATACGGCAACAAAGCGGCGGCCGACCTGCGCGGAACATACAACCTGACCATCGGCAACCAGTCGAACCTGAAACTGGCGGTGACGGGCAAAGCCGACAAGCCGGAGTACCAGCTGACGCTCAACGACACCACAAAGCTGTCGCCCAAAGTGTCGGTCATGAACGACCTGATCTCCCTTCAGGTGCAGCTCGACAAAACAAAACCGGGCATGACCCGCCTGAGCGGCTACAAAAGCGGCAACACCTTTAAAGGGGAAGGCGAACTGCCCGACGGAACGCCCGTGAAGTGGTCCGCTACGCTGGCTTCTGCTTTCCAGGAAACCGCCAAAGCAGACGCTAAAACGACTCCGAACGCAGAAATCGGCAAGATAACGTTCCCGTTCGTGGGAATGGGCAACCCCGAAAAACCGAAGACCGAAACGCTGCTCATCAAAAACGCGACGGTCTGGACGAACGAAAAAGACGGCATCCTGCAAAATGCCGACGTGCTGACCCAGAACGGCAAAATCGTGCAGGTGGGCAAAAGCCTGACGGCTCCGGCCGGGGCGCGGGTCATCGACGGCACGGGCAAGCACCTGACCAACGGCATCATCGACGAGCACTCGCATATCGCGCTGTTCTCGGTCAACGAAGGCTCCCAGTCGAGCACGGCCGAAGTGCGCATGGGCGATGCCGTGGATTCTGAAGACATCAACATCTACCGCCAGCTCGCGGGCGGCGTGACAACCTCGCAGCTCCTGCACGGCTCGGCCAACGCCATCGGCGGACAGTCGGCTATCATCAAGCTCAAATGGGGCGAAACGCCGGATAACCTGCTGATGAAAGGGGCCGACGGTTTCATCAAGTTTGCGTTGGGTGAAAACGTAAAACAGGCCAACTGGGGCGAGGCCAACCGCATCCGTTTCCCGCAGACCCGGATGGGGGTGGAGCAGGTCTACATGGACCACTTCACGCGGGCGAAGGAATACGCAAAGGCATGGGCGGCGTACAACGGGCTGAAAGACAAATCGAAAGCCGTAGCCCCGCGCCGCGACCTCGAACTGGAAGCGCTGGTCGAAATCCTGACCAAAAAGCGGTTTATCACCTGCCACTCGTACGTGCAGTCGGAGATCAACATGCTGATGAAAGTGGCGGATTCGCTGGGTTTCAAAGTGAACACGTTTACGCACATTCTGGAAGGCTATAAACTGGCCGACAAAATGGCCAAGCACGGAGCCGGTGGCTCGTCGTTTGCCGACTGGTGGGCCTACAAAATGGAGGTGAAAGATGCGATTCCATACAATGCCGCGCTGATGCACAGCCAGGGCGTTACGGTTTCGATCAACTCCGACGATGCCGAAATGGCCCGTCGCCTGAACCAGGAAGCCGCTAAGGCCGTCGAATACGGCGGGGTGTCGGAGGAAGATGCCTGGAAAATGGTGACCCTGAATCCGGCCAAGCTGCTGCACCTCGACAACCGCCTCGGCTCGATCCGCGCCGGAAAAGACGCGGATCTGGTGCTCTGGAACGCCCATCCGCTGTCGATCTACGCCCGTCCGGAAAAGACGATCATCGACGGAGCCGTTTACTTTGATCTGGAGAAGGAAGACGCCAAACGCGATGCGCTGCAAAAGGAGCGTGCCCGGCTGATTCAGAAGATGCTGGCGGCGAAAGCGGGCGGCGCTTCGGTTGCCCGGCCGGTATTCCGCCGCGGCCGCATGTGGCATTGCGAGGATATCGAAGGGGTGATGGCCGAAGGAGAAGAAGCCACGGAGAAAACCGAAAAATAAGCCGTCCCGGACTTCAGCCCGCGTTTTTATTTCGCCATGTTTTTATTTCTCCCACAGTTCAATTATGCCCACGGTTTCATTTTGCCCACGGTTTCAATTTTGCCCACGGTTGAAACCGTGGGTAACCGGACAAATCCCGGCGGCGCTGAGGAACCGTTTTAACGGTTTAGCTCAGGTCTGAAACCGCTGAAGCGGTTCGGGTTTTTCATCAATGACCGGTTGTCCCACCGATAAATCGGTGGGCTGGATAAATCGGTGGGCTGGATGATTCGGTGGGCTGGTGAATCGGTGGGCTGAATGATTCGGGTGGATACAGAGCATTCAAAAAAAGAACTTCATGAAAAAACTAACCATAACCCTTTGGGCGTTTGCGGCCATGTTCACCGCGAAAGCCCAGAACCCCGCCCCGGCGCGGCCGCAAACGCGGCCCATCGCCCTGACGGGAGCCACCATCCACGTCGGGAACGGCCAGGTGGTGCAGAACGGCGTTCTTGTCTTCGATAAAGGCGTCATCACGGCCGTGGGCGGACCCGGCACCGAAACGAACGGCGCGGAGGTCATCAGCCTCAACGGCAAACACGTCTACCCCGGTCTGATTTCGCCGGCGTCTACGGTCGGTTTGCAGGAAGTGGCGGCGGTCCGGTCTACGCTCGATTACAGCGAAACGGGCTACATCAACCCCAACATCCGGGCGCTGATTGCCTACAACACGGATTCGGAAGTGATTCCGACCATCCGCAACAACGGCGTATTGCTGACGCAGGCCATGCCGATGGGCGGCGTCGTGTCCGGCTCGTCGTCCGTGATGCAGACCGACGGCTGGAACTGGGAAGATGCCGTTCTGAAAAAGGACGACGGTATCTGGCTGACCTGGCCGGGCTACTTCACGCGCGACTTCAACATGGACGATTTCACGGCCTCCCTCAAACGCAACGAAAAGCGGCAGGAAGCCCTGAACCCGCTGCGGGCCACCTTTGCCGACGCGAAGGCGTACGCCGCTCTGCCTAGTCCGGAGACCAAAAACCTGAAGTTTGAAGCCATGCGCGGCCTGTTCGACGGGTCCAAAAACCTGTACATCCGCGCTGATTACGGCAAGGACATCATCGAAGCCGTGCAGTTCGCGAAGGAAATGGGCATCCGCAAACCGGTGATCGTCGGTGGCGAAGGGGCCGACCGCGTGGTGGAGTTCCTGAAAGAAGCCAACGTGCCGGTAATTCTGAACACGCCGCACCGGCTGCCCAACCGCGAGGACGAAGCCGTGGACCTGCCGTACCGCCTGCCTTCTATTCTGGCGAAAGGCGGCGTGACGGTCGCCATCAGCTACGCCGAAGAATGGTGGCGGACCCGTAACCTGCCGTTCCTGGCGGGGACGGCCGCTGGTTTCGGCCTGACGGACCGCGAAGAAGCCCTGAAGCTGATTACGTCCAACACGGCGAAAATTCTGGGCATCGACGGCCAGGTCGGCACGCTGGAACGGGGCAAGCACGCCACGCTGTTCGTCTCCCGAGGCGACGCGCTCGACATGCGGACCAACGTCGTGGAGATGGCCTTCATTCAGGGCCGCAACGTGAATCTGGACGATAAGCACAAGCGGCTGTACAAGATTTACAAAGGAAAATACGAAGGCGAGCGTCCGCTGGCCGAGAAAAAGTAGTGCCGATGGGCTTCCGCCCGTCAGCCTGTACCCCGGAGCGTCGCTTCGGGGTATTTTTTTGAAAGACACCGACCCGGCCGTTTCTGCGGGGCTGTTGCCTAAAAAAATCGCCGGATTGGCGGTCCGGTGTACAAATGCGGCTTACTTTTCCGAACTTTCGCCGGAAATAACAGTCCGCTGCCTATTGATTACAAACCATGATCCGCATCTTCCAGCAAGACGAAACCGCCGTTCGAAAAGTCAAGGATATAGAATCGTTTTCGGCCACCGACCGCACCCTCTGGGTCGATTTGCAAAACCCGTCCGGTGCCGAAATCAAAAGTGTTGAGGAGAAGTTTGACGTCGATTTCCTGTCGCAGCAGGAGCAGTTGGAAATCGAAAGCTCGTCGCGGTACATTGAGGAAGATGACTACCTGATTGCCAATTCCAACTTCCTGATTCCGGATAAGGAGCAGGTGTACATCAACGTGCCGGTCAGCTTCATGCTCAAGGACGACGTGCTATTTACGTACCGGAACGCCGACCTCAAATCCTTTGCCGATACGGTCAAGAAGATCAAATCCCGCCGGGCCGTTTTCCGCGACGGGGCGCAGATTCTGATCAATATTTTCGAATCCCGCATCGATTACGACGCCGACCTGATCGAAGTAGTATCGCAGGAGGTGAAAGCCATCAACAAGCAGCTCGATCTGGACGCGAAACTGGACAAGGAGATGCTGCTGCGGATCAATGATTTTCAGGAACTGACGATGATGATCCGGGAAAACGTAGTGGACAAGCAGCGCGTGGTTTCGGCCATGATCCGGTCGGAGGGCTGGTTCAACGACGCAGAACAGAAACGCCTCCGGACGCTCATCAAGGATATCAATTCGCTCATCGAACACACGAACTTCATCTTCGAGCGGCTCGAATTCCTTCAGGACACCTTCCTCGGTCTGGTCAATCTCGAACAAAACCAGATCATCAAGATTTTCACCGTCCTCTCGCTGGTCTTCCTGCCCCCGACGCTCATCGCCAGCATCTACGGCATGAACTTCCAGATCCTGCCCGAGCTGAACTGGCGCTACGGCTACGCCTTCGCCCTCGGCCTCATGGTGCTCTCCTCGGTGGTGACGCTGGTGGTGTTCCGGCGGAAGAACTGGCTATAAGGGAATTTTGAATGACTGAATGACTGAGGCTCTGCCTCAATTTGAAACTCGCGGAGCTAATCAGTCATTCAGTCATTCAAAATTCAATCATTCAACATCTCCACCCTCGTCAGCACCGGCCAGTGGTCCGAGACGAAGACGTCTTTTTCGACGATGGGCAGGTAGTCGTGGCGAAGGACGTTGATTTTGTCGCCGACGAAGATGAAGTCGATGGCGGGGCCGGTTGCGTTGTATTTGAAGCCGTTGAAGGTCGTGTAACCGCCCGTGTGGGCTTCCTTGCTCAGGTGTTCGGTGTTGCGGAGCCAGAAATCGGGGTCGCTGGTCAGCGTTTTGATGCCCGGTGAGTTTTCCGGCGTGTTGAAATCGCCGGTGAGGATGACGGGCAGGCCGCCGCTGAGGTCCTTGATGCGCCGGATCAGCAATTTGGCGCTGTTCTGCCGGGCCTGTTCACCCACGTGGTCGAAGTGCGTATTGATTACAAAAAGCTGCTTTCCGCTTTGTTTGTGGCGGAAAATACCCCAGGTCGCTACGCGGGTGATGGCGGCGTCCCAGTTTTTACTGCCCACCACCTCGGGCGTTTCCGACAGCCAGAACGTGCCGCTTTTGACGGCTTCGTAACGGGACTTCTGGTAGAAAATCGGGGAAAACTCGCCTTTCTCCTTGCCGTCGTCGCGGCCCACCCCAATCCAGGCGTAGGCTGGCAACTGGTCCTGCAAGTCGGTGATCTGGCCGTAAAGCGCCTCCTGCAATCCGGCAAAATCCACCGAATAATCGGTAAAGACCTTTGCCGCCAGCGCCTTCCGGTTCGGCCAGGCGTTGATGCCGTCTTTGGGATTGTTGTACCGGATGTTGAACGACAACACGTTGGAAGTCAGGGTTGGACGTGGCGGGGTTTGGGCGAAAGCCGTGGAGATGAGCAGAAGCAGGAAAGGGAAGTACTTCATGAAAATGAGTTTTGGGTAAACTATGGAATTGGGTTTCTCGCAGATTTTCGCAGATTTTAAGCGCAGATTAACACAGAAAAATCCGCGTCGCAGCGGCGAACCGTAAATCTGCGCTGAAAATCTGCGAAAATCTGCGAGAAACCATTAGGTCAAGGCATCCGAAACACCGGATACCGGTTATGCGTCGGTTCGTAGTACGGAGAGTTGCGGTACACAAACTCCAACTGGGCCGCGCCGTCCGCCGCGAAGGCCTTGTCGGCCTTTTTCCGGTCTTCGAGCTTTTGCCGCAGTGTGGGAGTTTTGCGGAGCAGTTCCGCTGCTACGTCTTCGAACACATAAGCCGAAAAGTGTTCCTTCTGGCTCAATATACTGTCGAAGAAGTTCCAGGCAAAGAACGAATCCACGCCCTGCGGCTCCAGCGTCTCGACAATGTACCGGTTGGCCGGCTGGCCGACGGGCACCATCACGTCGTTTTTGTAAAAGGCAATTTCCCGCCGTTCCTTCCGCACCTGAACGCCCGTGTGCGGGTAATGCCCCTCGTAAGGCCGCGTCGCCGTTTTGTAATCCTCGATAAAATACGCCTCCACCGTCAGGACCGTGTCTTTGGCCAGCCGCTGCACCCGGACCCCGTTGCGCTCCAGTCGCTCGATGACCTCTTTCCAGCCCTGCGGAATGACGTAGGCCGACGGCTTTTCCACCTCGATGGCCGGAACAAAGTTGTTCCAGAACGGAATGTTTTTGGTAAAGGGCGCGGTCCGGTCGTACCAGAGCCGTTTGCTGCCGGACACCTCGCTGGGCTTGTACCCGGCCGCGTAGCCGTTGAATTTGATGGAATCGACCCCTGTTTTGTCCAGCTTCCACGTCAGCGGGAAGGTGCGTTGCCCGGCAATGGCCTCGTCGGCTTTCCGTTTGTTGGCGACGATTGCCGCCGCGTCGCGCTGCACCAGCCGCAGGGCTTCTTCCATGAACGCCAGCGTGCCCTTCACCCGCGACGGGTAATCCTTCAGCATGTGCAGTTCGACCACAAACCCCATGCAGTTGAACAGCGCCGCGTAGCCCGAACTGTAGCGGGGCGCGTCGTTGAACCCTTCAATTCCGCTCTCCGGCGTGTCGGAGAAATTGTTGACGTACGGCACCGGCTCGAAGCCGCGCTTGGTGAGCGCCCGGTCCAGTTCGGGCTGCAGCGTGCGGGTCATGTACTGCGAAACCTGCGGGTGCAGCTTGTCCTTCTGCGTCGGGAAATACGTCATGATATGCTGGTAATCGGCCCCATTGCTGGTGTGGTTGTCGATGAGCACGTGCGGCTGGTAGGTGCGGAACATCCGCTGCCACGTCCGTGACTCCTGGGCGTCGGTCTTGATAAAATCGCGGTTGAGGTCGAAATTCCGGGCGTTGCCGCGGAAGCCGTACGCCACCGGGCCGTTCTGGTTTGGGCGCGAGACGCCCCGGTTCAGCATGCCGCCGATGTTGTAAACGGGCACGATGGCCAGCAGGACATTTTTGGGAAGCTGGCCGCTTTTGAGCATATCCCGCATCCAGAGCATGGTGGCGTCGATGCCCTCCGGCTCGCCGGGGTGGATGCCGTTATTGATGAGGACCGTCAGGCGGGCCGGGTTGGGCGTAAAGGTCTTTTCGGCAGACACCAGAAACAGGTGCAGCGGCTTGTCGGTATCGGTGGGGCCAATTTCCAGCAGTTTGGCCTCTTCGTATTGCCTGTCGAGCTGGCGGTACCAGTCGATGATTTCGTCGTAGGTGGCGGTTTCGGTGCCCTTGCTCCGTTCGTAGCGGGAGGTCTGGGCGGGGGAGAGGAGTGGCATCAGCAATACGGCGAGAAGAAAAAACGGTTTCATACGGATGAATTGAGCCGTGAAGTTCCGCTTTTTAGCCGTAGTCTGAAACGGGTGAAGGCGATTGTTTTGCTGAAAAAATAAATCGCAGGCGAGCCGATGGTCCCGCCTGCGAGGCAATCTTCCCGTTTCAGGACTGGGGCTGGTTGTTCACCGCTTCGATGCGCCCGAACATCCAGTTGCCGATTTCGTAGGCTTTGGACTTGATAAATTCGGCCCGGGGCCCTGCAAAAAGCTCATCCACTGTGCCGAACCAGATGCCCAGCCAGCGTTCGAAGTGCTCGCGGCGGAAAGGGTGCGTGGCGTTTTTCTCGAAATGCGCCCACATGAGTCCGCCGGGGTAGGAAGCCGTCTGAAAAATCCAGTTGTCCCAGAAATCATACGTGCGTTTGAGGTGAAACTCCCAGCGCTCGGGCGACAGGCGGAAGACCGGGGCCATGACCTCGTCCTGATGAATGTATTCGTAGAACCGGTTGACGAGCCGCTCGATGTCCGCGCGGCTTTCGATATCGGTGCGTGTTGGTGACGTTTCCATGCCGCAAATTTCGGCATTTAGGGACAGAAAAGGATTGACAAAAGTCAGTCGGCTGGAAAAAAATATCCCCAAAAACAAGCGGAGGGGAGCCGGGTTCAGCCGCGGAATTTCGCTCCGCCTGACCCGACTCCCCTCCGCTTAGCGTTGCGGCAAAACGTTAGTTGCCTCCCGGCCGTTCGCCCCGCGGGAAACCACCGCCACCGCCGGGGGCTCCGCCGCCCGGGAAATTGCCCCGGAACCGGCCGCGCTGATTCTCTTCGTTTTGGTTGTTCTCCCCGTTCTGGTTGCTGGCCGCGGCCCCTTTGAACTGCCGGATGGTGTACGTAAACGTCAGCATGAAATACCGTTGCAGCACCAGCGACTGGGTCGTCTGAAAGTACGTGTCGGTCAGGTTCTGGCTGATGGCCCGGTTCTGGCCCAGCAGGTCGAAGACCGAGAGCCGGAGGTCGCCGCGCTGGTCTTTCAGGAACTTCTTACCCACGGCCGCATTCCAGAGCGTGTACCGCTGGTTGAAATTGCCTTCAAACGATTTGTACTGCTGGTCGGAAATGTCGGACTGGAAGACAAAGCCCGGTCCGAAGATCCAGTTGATGCGCCCGGACAGGGTCTGGAAGAAGTAGCGGTTGTTCAGCTGCGGCTGAACCGTGTTTTTGACTAGGTTATAATTCCGGAAATAAGAGGCCGAGAAATCCAGTTTGGTGCTGATGTTGCTGCTCAGCGTCACGCCCTGCGTGAAGGTAGCGCCCCGCGAGTAGTTGATCCGGTTGTTGATCTGGCTCGGCGTGCGGCTGATGCTGTACCCGGCGTTCACGCTGAGGCTGGACTTCATGAACTTCAGCGGCAGGCTGTAGGTGGCAAAGGAACGCAGGTTGTAGAAACCGTCGAGGTTGACCGGCCGCGACAGCTGCACGCCCCGTCCGATGAGCGAATCGTTCGGAAGCCGGGCCGTCCCGTCGCTGATGAGGGTCGAGTTACCGATGTAGTTGCTCGTGGCGCTGCCGCCCAGCAGCAGGAACAGGCTCTGCGATTTCTGCGGTTTGGTCAGGCTGTAGCGGGCCGTCAGGTTGTGGTTGTACGACTGCTTCAGGTCCGGATTACCCGCCGTCAGGAACAGCGGATTGCTGTTGTCGATCACGTTCTGCAACTGCGTCACGGACGGCGCCTGGGTATTGGTCCGGTAAAAAAGCCGGATGCGGCTCTCGTTCGTGAAGCGGTAATCGAAGTTGGCCGAGGGCAGGACGTTGCTGAACGTCGCGTCGACGTTGTTGCGGCGGGGGTAAATCTGCTCGCTGGCCAAGTCCGCCCGCTGGTATTCCACGTTCGCGTTGAGGCCCATTTTCTGGGTGCGGAGATTATAGCCGACCCCGGCGCGGTTGGTGTAATAGTCGTTTTTGAAATGGTTCGAAAGCAGCAGGTTCGGGATGATGTAATCGCCGACTTCGGCGTCAAACTGGCGCACGTCGCGGTCCGAATCGCTGTAGCGGTACGAACTGTTGAAGGTCAGCTGCAACTGGCTTGTCTTGCTCAGGGGTTCGGTATAGGCGATGTTTCCGGAAAACTGGTACGTCGGGTTCTGGTTGCGGGTGCGCTGCTGAATCCGCTGGGTCCGGAGGCTGTCGTTAAAGAACTCGTTGAGCGAGAACTGCAGATTGGTCGCGTCGCGGTCCGACAACGAGGTGTTTAAACTGAGCGAAATGGTCCGGCCGGGCTTGGTGAAGCGGTGGCGCAGCAACAGTTCGTTGTTGAAATTATAGCCCATGCTGCGGCCGTCGTAGCGGCTCTGGCTGCGGTTCAGCAGCGAACTGTCCGGTCGGGTTGTCTGCCCAGCTACTTCGTTGTCCGAATCGTTGCGCTGCAGGCGGAGCGACGGAATCAGCAGCAGGGAAGTGCGGTCGCTGATGGCGTACTCCAGGCGCAGATCCAGGCGGTGGTTGAAGCCTTCGCTGCCGCTGCGGGTGTTTTCCCGGTAATACTGGCTGTTGTTGCCCGGCAGGAAGTACTCGCGGTAATCGAAGGTCGAGTTGCGGTTTCGGTTATTGTTGAAAAAATAACTGCCCCGCACCGTCAGTTTGCCCCAGTCGTCGGTAAAGTTGAGGCCAACCGAGTTGGTACGGCTGATGCCGGGCTGCTGGCCTGTCTGGAAAGCGCCGCCGCCCCCACCGCCGCCGCCCTGACCACCGCGGCCGCCACCGCCGCCCCGGAAGCCGCCCCCTCCACCGCCGCCGACGCCCTGAAGGTCCTGGGCCGAGAAGTTCTGCTGGTTGATGTTGTTGCTCAGACCGATGAGCGAAATCCGCCGCGGCCCTTTGAAGTAGTTGATGTTGCCGCCCGTCGAATACGAATCGCTGGTTCCGTAACCGGCAAAGACGCGTCCGAAAACGCCCTGCTGCCGGTCCCGCCGCGTCACGATGTTGATGGTTTTGGTGGTGTTGCCGTCATTGAAACCCGTAAACTGCGACTGCTCGCTCAGTCGGTCGAAGACTTCGATCTTATCGACCACTTCGGCGGGCAGATTTCGGAGGGCAATACTCGGGTCGTCCCCAAAAAACGGTTTGCCGTCCACCAGCACCCGCTGCACGTTTTCCCCCTGCGATTTCACCTGCCCGTTCTCCATCGTGATGCCCGGCATTTTGCGGATCAGGTCTTCGGAGGAAGCGTCGCGGGTAACTTTGTAAGCGTTGGCGTTGAACTGGATGGTGTCGCCTTTCTGCTGCGCCCCCGGCGTCTGGCCGACGATGGTGACTTCCCGCAGGTTCCGGGCGTTGTCTTCCAGAACGAGATCGCCGAGTTCCTCGACGGCATTCTGGACATTGACCGAACGGGAAAAGTCGTTGAAACCGAGGTACGTAGCCCGAAGCCGGTACGCGCCGGGTGCCAGGGAAGGAAACGAGAATCGGCCGGAAGTGTCCGTCAGGGCATACTGGCGCTGGGTAGTGTCGGCTTCCAGCGACAGTATGACCGGGACGCCGACCAGAACGGCTTTATTCTTATCCACAAACCGCCCGTTCAACTGACTGGTCTGGGCGAAGAGCGGCACCGAGAGGAGCCAGAAGACAACAAAGCCTGCTCCAAACCGAAAGAAGGGGGGAGCAGGCTTTAGCGAATAATTCTTTCTACAAAAAGGTAGGAATGCTTTCATGTGAGTTATGTTTTGCCTCGTAAACCGTACTAAAACGGGATTGTTCGGCCCATTCTTGACGGTCACAAGTTAAGCATACCTCCCTGCAGAAAAATCCGCGTTCGTCGGCAAATAGTGCTAATTCATCGGTGAAGATTTACACACGCCCGAACGGCTCCCTGGCCTGCCTGCAATTGCAGCACCTGCGTGGCGCAGCGCGGGATTTCTTCGGGATAATGCGAGACGTACAGCAGCGTCCGGTCGGAGTGCGAACAGAGTTCGTCCACCATGTCGCGGAAGCGGGCCGTATGCGCGGGATCAAGGCCCTGGCAGGGTTCGTCGAGGACCAGCAGCGGCGGGTTCTTCACCAGCGCGCGGGCCAGCAGAACCCAGCGCTGTTCGCCGGTCGAAAGGCCATCGAGGCGTTTGTCCCGCAGCGGCTCAATCCGTAAAAGCCGGAGCATAAAATCGGTCTGTTCTGCCTGCTCCGGGGTCAGTTTCCGGAAAAGGCCGGTCGTGTCGAACAGCCCGGAGGCCACCACTTTCCAGACGGGCTGTTCCCGGGGAAAATACAGATGCAGTTCGGGCGAAACGAACCCGATGTTGCGTTTGATGTCCCAGATGCTTTCGCCCGAACCCCGCCGCCGGTCGAAGAGGTCGTAATCGTTGCGGTAGCCCTGCGGGTTGTCGGCCGTAATGAGGCTGAGCAGCGTGGATTTGCCCGAACCGTTCGGACCCAGGACCGCCCATTTCTCGCCCCGGCAAACGGTCCAGTGCAGGTTGTCCAGCACGGGTTTATCGTTGTACCGGACCGTCACGCCGCGCATGTCGATTGCCTTTTCGAACGAAGCCGGAGGCGCGTTCAGCCAGCGGGGCAGGAGCGAGGCATCCGTCAAGGTTTCCGGCCGGGAGTGGCTGTCTTCGGGTCGTTCGGCGATGGGGCCGGACCACCGGATGCGCCCGTTTTCGAGGAGCATGCCGTGCGTGATGCAGGCCGGAATTTCGCGGGGTGTCGTCACCAGCAGCAGCGCCGTTCCTTCGGCGGCAATGGCGTTCAGGATGCGGTGCAGGCGGACCCGGCTGTCGGCGTCGAGCCCGCCGAAGGGATTATCGAGGAGCAGGATTTTCGGGCGGCGCAGCAGCGAACGGGCCAGCAGCGTGCGGCGGGTTTCTCCATTGGAAAGGGACGTCAGCCGCCGGTCGAGCAGGTGGACAATCTGCACCCGGTCCGCAATTTCGGCCAGCCAGTCGTCGGCGTAGGCGGGCGGCAGCGGGGCAATCGACTTTTCATCGACGGTGCCCGGTGGCCGGACCTGATTTTGGAGCACCTCCCGGACGGTGGGAGCCTCGGCGGCGGTGTCGGCCGTGTACCGCTGCTGGTAGAACTGGGCCGCCGCCGCAACGTTCCGGTCGAAGCGGTAGTCCACGGCGACCCGTTCGACCACTTCGCGGAGCGGGCTGGGGTGCTCGTACTGGCCCTTGAAAACGGGTAGCAGACCGGCGACGGCTTCCAGCAGGGAGCTTTTTCCGGAACCCGTCGGGCCAAAAAGGGCCCAGTGCTGGCCGGGGTTTATCTGCCAGTCCAGATCAGACAGAACCGGCCCCGTCGGGCGGCGGATGGAGGCGTTTCGAAAACGAAGCATTTATCGGATGAACCAGACTTTGGTGATCAGCCCGTTCCGGACTTCGTAGACGGCCGTGGCGTACACTTCGTAGCCCTTGCCGGTAACTTTTTCGCGGTCGATCACAAAATTTCCCTGCACGATCCGCCCGACCAGGGCGGCGTAGTTTTCGGGGTTGTTTTTGAAATACCCGGCATACTGCTGACGCAGGGCCTGTTTGCCGGACAGCATCACTTTGTTGGGCCATTGGTACAGAACCACGCTGTCGGCATAGGTCGCCACAAAAGCGTCTACGTTCTGGGCGTTGTAGGCGTCGAGCTGTTTCTGAACAACTTTTTCGGGTGCATCCTGGGCGGCAGCCGCAAAGCTCAGGAAGAGTACGGAGAGGAAAAGGGTAAGCGTTTTCAATAGTTATGAATTATGAGTTATGAATTAAGAGTTAAGCGGAGTCCGCCGCAGTAGTTAACTCCGCCTGTTCAGGAACCTAAATTAGCGTAGCCAACTCATAACTCATAATTCATAACTCTTAACTCCTCTACGCAAACACTTTGAACCGCTCGTACGCCTGCCGTTCCAGCGTTTCGCGATGGTCGGGATGGGCGATGTTGATGAGTGCCCGGGCGCGCTGGCGGAGGTTTTTGCCGTACAGGTTCGCTACGCCGTGTTCGGTTACGATGTAGTGGACGTGGGCGCGGGTGGTGGTCACGCCGGCTCCCTGCTTGAGGAACGGGACGATCTTGCTTTCGCCGTACTTCGTCACCGACGGCAGGGCGATGATAGGCTTGCCGCCTTCGGAGAGGGACGCGCCCCGCACAAAGTCCATCTGCCCGCCGACCCCGGAATACTGGTACGTGCCGATGGTGTCGGCGCAGACCTGGCCGGTCAGGTCCACCTCAATGGCGCTGTTGATAGCCGTTACTTTCGGGTTGCGGCGGATGATGGCCGTGTCGTTGGTGTACGAAACCTCCTTCATGACCACGCCGGGGTTGTCGTCCAGAAAATCGTACAGCCGCTGGCTTCCCATGGCAAAGCACGAAACCAGTTTGTACGGAAGCACCTTCTTCATTTCGCCCGTCACAACGCCGCGCTCCACGAGGTCGATGATGCCGTCGGAGAACATTTCCGTATGGATGCCGAGCTTCTGGTGGTAGATCAGTTCGGCCAGAACGGCGTTTGGAATCCCGCCAATGCCCATTTGCAGCGTCGCCCCGTTGTCTACCAAGTTGGCGACGTGTTTGCCGATGCGCTGTTCGATTTCGCTCGTCGGTTTGGGGTTGACGATGTAAATCGGATCGTCGCAGTCGATGGCGGCATGCAGCGCCTTGACGTGAATCATGCCGTCGCCGTGCGTCCGGGGCACGTTCGGGTTGATCTGCGCAATGACGTATTTGGCCGTTTTGACCGCCGCCAGCGACACATCGACCGAGGGGCCGAGCGAGCAGAAGCCGTGCGGGTCGGGCGGCGACACCTGAATCAGGGCGACATCAATCGGCAGGATATTGCGGCGGAACAGAAGCGGAATTTCGCTCAGAAACACCGGCACATAGTCGGCCAGACCGGCGTTCAGTTCTTTCCGCATGTTGGCCCCGATAAAAAAAGCGTTGGCGTTGAAAATGCCTTCGTACTTCTCGTCCAGATACGGCAGCGGGCCTTCGGTATGAATATGACAGATTTCGACGTCGGTCAGCTCGCCGGCCCGGGCAACCATGGCGGCGATGAGGCGGTGGGGAGTCTGGGCGACGCTGTGCACAAAAACGCGGTTGCCGGACTGAATGACTTGTACGGCCTGCTCGGCGCTGACCATCGGAACTAAATGACTCATGCTGTTGGAATTCAGGTTGTTGGTAGTAACCGCCGATTGCCGGACAAGGTTTTGATTTCTTTCGAAGGAGGAATAAAGGAAACTCCGTTGAAAATTCGCTACCAGCCCGTAAATTTCCGGCCTTAATCCTTTCCATGATGCGGGTTCTATCACTCCTGGCGCTGATTTTACTCACCGTAAATCTAAAAGCGCAGACAGTTACTGAAAAATCAATTTACCAGGGCCAGCTATCGGGACTTCGGCTGGTGCTTCGGTTGTATCCCGATTCGCTGACGGGCAAACCGGCCGCTCACTTCGAAAGTCCGGACCAGACGACGCAGAAGATTCCGGTCAGCAGGCTGCACCTGAGCGGGGACAGTCTGGTGGCCGAGTCCGCGCTCATCAACGGCAACCTGAAAGCCCGTTTTTCGGCCGACCGGCAAACGCTCAGCGGCACCTGGTCCCAGCATGGCCGGGCTACGCCCATGACGCTGAAAAAAGTGGCGAAAGTCGAAAGCGCGGCGCGGCCGCAGACGCCCAAACCGCCGTTTCCGTACCGGAGCGAAGACGTTACCTATGCCAGCGCCGACAAAAGCATCCGTTTTGGCGGAACCCTGACCCTGCCGTCGGGCAAAGGCCCTTTTCCGGCGGTGATCCTCATTTCGGGCTCCGGACAGCAGGACCGCGACGAGACGCTGTTCGGCCATAAACCGTTTCTGGTCATTGCCGACCACCTGACGCGGAACGGATTCGCCGTGCTGCGGGTGGACGACCGGGGCGTCGGCCAGACGACGGGGATTGCCGGTACCTCGGCCGAACAGGCCCGGGATGTGCTGGCGGGGCTGGCGTTTCTGA
Organism: Tellurirhabdus rosea; assembly: GCF_026278345.1. Taxonomy (NCBI): domain Bacteria; kingdom Pseudomonadati; phylum Bacteroidota; class Cytophagia; order Cytophagales; family Spirosomataceae; genus Larkinella; species Larkinella roseola. The sequence continues at coordinate 388,276 of NZ_CP111085.1, read as the reverse complement.
AAACCCGCTCGGAAATTAATCCGAAAAAACTGGGTTTGGTCGGCCACAGCGAAGGCGGCATCATCGGTCCGCTGGCGGCCGTGCAGTCGAAGGATGTCGCGTTTCTGGTTTCGCTGGCGGGCATCGGGGTCAAAGGGCTGGACCTGATCAAGCGGCAGAATTACGATATTCTGAAAGCGAGCGCCCCTATGAGCGAAGAGTTTTTGGGCTACTTCAACGACATGTACGCGGCTCTGTACATCGAAACGGCCCGCCAGCCGCTCGACAAGCCCGACCTGACCGCTGACCTGAAGCGGGCGATGAAGGACTGGCAGGCCCGGCAGCCTGAAAGCCGTCTGCGGCAGATGGGCGTAGCGGGAGAGGCCGGGGAGAAGGTGGTCGAACAGTTTGCTCCGACCGCCAGCCAGCGCTGGTACCGTTCGTTTTTGCAGTACGACCCGGCGCCGGTGCTTTCCAAACTGACGATTCCGGTGTTGGCCCTCAACGGCGAGAAGGACTTGCAGGTATCATCGGCCGAAAACCTGGCCGGATTTGAAAAGTACCTCAAACAGGCGGGAAACAAGCGGTTCAAAACCCAGTCGTTTCCGAACCTGAACCATCTTTTCCAGACGGCAAAAAAAGGAACGATTCAGGAATACGGGCAGCTTGAAGAAACGTTCTCCCCGCAGGTGCTGGCAGTGATGACGGACTGGCTGAAGGCAGCGGCGCAGTGAGGTGGGGTTAGAGATTCCGTCTGGGTGACTCCTGCGGTGTAAATTTCAATTTCGCTGATAGCCTGTAGGATGTGTTCGAGCCGCACAGAAAACAGGAATTGCGCTTCGGGGAACAATGGCCTGAATATCCACAAAAATAAAGTCAAATCTCCAGCCCACGGATTAATCCGTGGGCTGGGATTATAACACCTTCGCTTCTTCCGGCTCGGTCTGCAATTTGTGCTGGTAGAGGAACTCGATGAGGTCCGCCACGAGGCCCGTCCAGCCAGTCTGGTGGTTGGCGCCGAGGCCCGTGCCGTTGTCGCCGTGGAAGTATTCGTAGAAAAGGTACAGGTCCTTGAAATGCGGGTCGTCCTGAAACTTGCGGACATCGCCGTAGGCCGGAACATTCCCCAGCGCGTTGCGGCGGAAAATGTTGATGAGCCGTTCCGCCAGCCGGACCGTCGCTTCCTTGATGCTCATGATCTGGCCCGAATGCGTCGGATACTCGATCTCAAAATCGTCGCCGTAGTAATTGTAAAACTTCAGTAGGGCATCCACAATCATGTAGTTCAGCGGGAACCAGACCGGCCCGCGCCAGTTGGAGTTGCCGCCGAAGAGGCTCGTTTCGGATTCCGCCGGTACGTATTTCACGCTGAAAACCTCGCCGTTAACGCCGAACTGGTACGGATTTTTCTCGTGGTATTTCGACAAAGCCCGGATGCCGTAGTCCGACAGGAATTCCGTCTCGTCGAACATCCGTTTCAGCAGCATCTTCATCCGGTGGCCGCGCAGCAGCGACAGCAGGTGCGTTGAACCTTTGCCCGGTTCGTGCCAGCGCGAAATGAGCGAGGCCAAATCCGGCCGGTTCATCAGCACCCATTCCACCCGGCGTTTGAAGTCCGGCAGGCGCGACAGCAGCTTGTCGTCCAGAATCTCGACGGCAAACAGCGGAATGAGCCCGACCATCGAGCGGATTTTGAGCAGCATGCTCTTGCCGTCCGGCGTGTGCAGTGCGTCGTAATAAAACTGGTCCTCTTCGTCCCAGAGGCTGATGTTCTGACCGCCGAGGTTTTTCATCGCCGCCGCGATGTGCAGGAAGTGTTCGAAGAATTTCGATGCCATGTCCTGATACGACGGCCGCTCGAGGGCGATTTCGCAGGCGATGCGCAGCATGTTCAGCGTGTACATGGCCATCCAGCCCGTGGCGTCGGACTGTTCGATATGACCGCCCATCGGCAACGGGGCGCTCCGGTCGAAGACCCCGATGTTGTCGAGGCCGAGGAAGCCGCCGCCGAAGACGCTGTTGCCGTTGACGTCTTTCTGGTTGACCCACCACGTGAAGTTCAGCAGCAGTTTATGAAAGACGCGCTCCAGAAACTCGACATCCGGTTTGCCGTTCATCTCCCGGTCGATCTCGTACACTTTCCAGGTTGCCCAGGCGTGTACGGGCGGGTTGACGTCCGAGAAATTCCACTCGTAGGCCGGAATCTGCCCGTTCGGATGCATGTAATATTCCCGCAGCACGACCGCCAGCTGGCGTTTGGCAAAATTAGGGTCCATCCGGGCCAGCGTGAGCGTGTGGAAGGCCAGGTCCCAGGCGGCAAACCAGGGGTATTCCCATTTGTCGGGCATCGACAGAATGTTGGCCGTGTACATGTGCCGCCAGGTGCCGTTGCGCTGAAAAGCCCGTCCGTGGAACGGAATCGGCATCTTCGGATCACCCTTGAGCCACTCGTTGACGTTGTAATAATAGAACTGCTTGTTCCACATCATGCCCGCATAGGCCTGTCGCTGGATGTTGCGCAGTTCGGGATCGGGCACGTTGCGCTGGAGGTCGTCAAAAAACTCGTCCGCTTCCTGTTTGCTTTTGGCAAAAAGCGGGTCAAAATCGGCGAACGGCTGCGTCATGTGCGTCTGGTCGCTGAACCGGAGGCGGATGCTCACCGATTCGCCGGGAGCGACCGTCCGGGTGTACCGCGCCGCCGCCTTCGTGCCGATCTGGTTATGGTTGACAAACTTCCGGTCGCCGCTCGTGATGTAGTTGTTGATGCCGTCCTTGACGTACAGCGTCGCGTTGGGCAGGTTGTAAAGCCGTTCGGTATTCGTTTCGTTTTCGCAGAAAAGCAGTTCGTCGGCCCCGTCGCAGTAAAGCTTGTACTTGCCCAGCAGTTTATGATCGACGGAGACCTGGGTGTTGGCGATGCCCGTCAGCATGGGTTTGTACGTGTACTGCTCGTAGCCCCATGACCAGGTGTTCCGGAACCAGAGCGTGGGAAGCAGCGTCAGCGGGGCGGCCTCGTCACTGCGGTTGAAGGCCGTTATTTTGACCAGAATATCGTTCTGCTCGGCTTTGGCATATTCGATGAAAATGTCGAAATACTCGTCATTGTCGAAGATGCCGGTGTCGGCCAGTTCAAATTCCGGTTCCTGCCGGTTTCGGCTGCGGGTTTCTTCCACCAGCTGGGCGTACGGGAAGGGTTGCTGCGGGTACTTGTACAGCATTTTCATGTACGAGTGCGTGGGCGTACTGTCGAGGTAGTAATACGCCTCTTTCACGTCTTCCCCGTGGTTGCCTTCCGGACCGGTCAGGCCGAAAAGGCGTTCCTTGATGATGCCGTCGCGATGGTTCCAGAAAGCAAGGGCGAAGCAGATATGGCCTTTGTTGTCGGAGATGCCCCCGATGCCGTCTTCGCCCCAGCGGTACGCCCGGGAGCGGGCCATATCGTGCGTGATAAAGCTCCAGGCGTTTCCGTGGACGCTATAGTCTTCCCGCACCGTTCCCCAGGAACGTTCCGAGAGGTAGGGTCCCCACTTTTTCCAGCCTTTATTATCTTTTCGTTCAAAAAGCCGCTCGCGCTCGGCGTTTCGGGCCATTGACAAAGAGTACTCCATACGCTCAGGTACAAGTTCTTACAAGTATGTTTCAAACCTGCGTTTAAACCGCCGGACAAAGAAGTGTCACGAAGACATTCAACCGACGAAGTTAATTGAAACGAGATAAACCGCAGGAAAGATTCTATTTTCCTGTCTAAGCAAAATACGGTAAATCTCTGGTTCTTTGCAGTAGATACACGAAAAAGCAAAGAGTTACCAGAAATCTTGCTATTCTCTGCGTTGCAAAAAAAGAGCCGAACCTACCGATTCAGCTCTTTTGGGTAAAAAATTAAACGAATTATCAGGCAGCATCCTGGCTGTGCGTACCCGAAAACAGTTCGGCATAATCGGCCGACAGAATTTTCCGGATTTTTATTATTTCGCCTTCCGTGACCATCTGGCTCAGTAAAGTCATCAGGGTCTGGGTGTATTCCTGCCCTTTGTCAGCGCCGACGCCGGCCCGGTTGCTTACCCGTTCGTAAAATTCGGGGAGTTTGAAACGCTCACCCTGGTCGCGGTCCTCGGGGTTGATTTCCCGGATGAGGTGGGCCAGTTCGGCGGGCAACTGGGCGGCCAGGTTATCGGCGGCGTTCCCGGCCATGTGGTCGGTCAGGGTGTGAAAAAACGCCCGGGCGATGTTCATCACTTCTTCGGCCGAGCCGACGCCCAGCCGTTCCTTCGCCGTGTGGATAAATTCGTTGTACTGCATAAGTCTTTGCCGGTTAGGTGTTTTACGTATGTGGACAACCGAAAATGAGCGCGGTAGTTTAGAAATCCATCCGACCGGTTCAACGCCCGGAGGTTGCTCCGTATCGACGGGGCAGCCGTTTTTCAGCACGGTTAGCGCGTTTTTGCCGCTGGTTTCTGTTCCGTCACTGACTTCCGGTCCTGTTGTTTCCAGTAGTCTTGGACAAACCCGTACCAGTCCCAGGCCCCCGACGGAATACGGACGTCGGGCGTAATGCCGATGCCGTCGTAGTGTGTGTAATCCAGGTAATTGCTGCGCCGCACCGGAATCACTACCGTAAAAGGGGCATAAGGCAGCGTGTGTTCGACGCCGTCGCCGTAGTCGAGCACGCCGCCCGTGTTTTCTCCGAAAAGGGTCACTTTCCGGCTCTGCCGGGCGTGCAGCAGCAGAATCTCGGCGGCGCTCCCGGTGCGGCGACTGGCCAGAATGGCCACGCGGCGAGGATTCGGGAGGACTTCGGCCAGGCGCACCGTATCTCCCGGACTTTCGAACCACGCATTCGGATTCTTCTCTCCAAACGCAACAACCTCGTCAAAGAAGGAGATTCCCAGTTCCCGGTATTTGGCGATGTTGGTTGGGGAAGTCCAATACCGGCTTCCGGTTCGAACGATGGGGCTGGTGTACAGGTAAGGCAGCAGCGATTGGTACGTGCCGGTGCCGCCCCCGCCGTTGTAGCGCACGTCCAGAACCCAGTTTGGTGTCTGCTTCAGCCGGTTTTCGTGGGCCGCCAGGGTGCTGTCGATAAGCGGTTTGTAACTGGGGTTGAAACTTTGAAATTTGAGGACGACCGTCTGCTCGTCGAACCACCGAATCTCGATTGGCTCGTACGGGTATTGAGAAAAATAGATTGCGGGTTGCAACGGCTGGTCTGCTTGTGGCTCACGCTTCCAGAATTGACCTATCCAACGGATATCCAGCACATTGCGGTGGAATAGGGCTTCGGTATTTTCCCGGCTGAAATCTCCCATCCGGTAATCCACCGAAAAGCCGCCGGTACTTGCCGGCTGGAGTTTCATCTTCACCAGACCGGGTTTCCAGGCCGGATTGGTGGAAGCCAGCACGACGCCCGCAAACGTCAAGTCAGGGCTGCGTGGGTCCCGAATGACCGCTACCGTATAGCCTTCGCGTTCCCAGATTCCTTCCAGAGGGTGCCGACGTCGGGAAGGCTGGGCAAGCTGGGCCCTGATGGCCTCCGGCGTCAGAGGAAACACTTCCGGCTCTACCGTTGCGGCCGTGTCGGGCGCTGCGGCGTAAAGTTTAAGGTGCTGGTCGCCAAAAAAAGCGAGGTAGTTTTTCAAAACCTGCTCACAGGCGGCGGGTGTTTTCTGACGGGTGGCCAGCGTCTGGAACTGCGCGAGATGTCGATTATAGGCCGCTTCCGTTTTCGGATTTACCTTATCGGTGTACCCTGCGTAATTTTCGCGTAGCAGGAGGCTCAGGCGGGTGAGGTTTTCGGGGCAATCGCAGGTGGACGCTGGGGCGGACAGGCCAGAAAGTAAAAAGCTGAACAGAAGAAGAATAGTCATGCAGGACCGCGTTGATGATGCCCGGCAATTTGATAAACCGACTTGAAAAAACAAATGCCATTTCTTGAAGAAATGGCATTTGTTTTTTCAAGAAGTTACATATTTCGCCGGTACTGCCCGCCGACTTCGTACAGCGCTTTTGACATCTGTCCGAGCGAGCAGACCTTGGCTGCTTCCATCAGCGCTTCAAACACATTGTTGTTTTCCAGCGCGGCCGTTTGCAGGTTTTTCAGGGCCGTTTCGGCTTCGTCGGCATGGCGTTGCTGGAAAGCCTTGCGCGATTCCACGGCATAATCCTTTTCTTCTCTGGTCGAGCGGATCACCTCTTCGGGCACGATGGTGGGCGAGCCGGCCGGGTCCAGGAAAGTGTTGACGCCGATAATTGGCAGCACACCCGTATGTTTCTGCATTTCGTAGTGCATCGACTCATCCTGAATTTTGCCCCGCTGGTACATGCGCTCCATCGCGCCGAGCACACCGCCCCGTTCGTTCAGACTCCGGAATTCTTCCAGAACGGCCTGTTCCACCAGATCCGTCAGTTCCTCAATGATGAACGCGCCCTGCAGCGGATTTTCGTTTCTAGCCAGACCGAACTCCCGGTTGATGATGAGTTGGATCGCCATCGCGCGGCGTACCGACTCTTCGGTTGGGGTGGTGATGGCCTCGTCGTAGGCATTGGTGTGCAGGGAATTGCAGTTGTCGTAAATCGCCAGCAGGGCTTGGAGGGTTGTCCGGATGTCGTTGAAGGCAATCTCCTGCGCGTGCAGGCTCCGGCCCGAGGTCTGGATATGGTACTTCAGCTTCTGCGACCGCTCGTTGGCCCTGTACTTGTGCTTCATGGCTTTCGCCCAGATGCGTCGGGCCACGCGTCCGAGCACCGAGTACTCGGGGTCCATGCCGTTGGAGAAAAAGAACGACAGGTTGGGCGCAAAGTCGTCGATGTGCATGCCCCGCGACAGGTAGTATTCGACAAACGTAAAGCCGTTCGAAAGCGTAAAGGCCAGCTGTGTAATGGGATTCGCGCCCGCTTCGGCGATGTGATAGCCGGAGATGGAAACCGAATAAAAGTTACGGACCTGTTTGTCGATAAAATACTGCTGGATGTCGCCCATCATCCGCAGGGCAAATTCCGTCGAAAAGATGCAGGTGTTCTGCGCCTGGTCTTCTTTCAGAATATCCGCCTGAACCGTGCCCCGAACCTGTCGCAGCGTATCGGCTTTGATTTTTTCGTACACCTCTCTGGGTAGTACCTTATCGCCGGTGGTGCCCAGAAGCTGCAAACCCAGCCCGTCGTTGCCTTCGGGAAGCGGTCCATTGTAACCCGGAATGGTATTCCGGGAATCGCCGTTGACAGTGCCCGGAATACCATTCCGGGTTACGTAAAGCTCGCACTGCTGATCGATGGCCGCGTTGAGGAAAAAGGCCAGCAGCATGGGAGCGGGGCCGTTGATGGTCATCGAAACGGACGTGGCCGGGTCGCAGAGGTTGAAGCCGCTGTACAGTTTTTTGGCATCGTCCAGCGTGCAGATGCTGACTCCCGAGTTGCCGATTTTGCCGTAAATGTCGGGCCGGTAGTCGGGGTCTTCGCCGTAGAGCGTCACCGAATCGAAGGCCGTCGAAAGGCGCTTGGCGGGCATTCCTTTGGAGACGTAGTGGAAACGGCGGTTGGTCCGTTCGGGGCCGCCTTCGCCCGCAAACATCCGCGTGGGGTCTTCGCCTTCGCGTTTGAGGGGAAACACGCCCGCCGCATACGGGAATTCGCCCGGCAGGTTCTCGGTCAGGAGCCAGCGCAGGATGTCGCCCCAGTCTTGGTATTTCGGCAAACTGATTTTCGGAATCCGTGTTCCCGACAGCGAGGTGCTGATCAGCGTCTGCCGGATGACTTTATCGCGGACCTGGTACTCGAAGGTGTCACCGGCGAATTTGGCTTTGGTATCCGGCCAGCTTTTCAGCAGCTGGCGGCATTCGTGGTGGAGGCGTCCTTCGAAATCTGCCCGAATCGTCTTCAATTCGGCGGCTACTTCAACCGAGCCGGACTTTTCTACCAGTTCAATCGTGCCCTCCAGCTGGTAAAGTTTTCGGGCAATGGCCACCTGGTCGTTTACAAACTGGTCGTAATTGTCGCTGGCTTCCACAATTTCGGCCAAGTAACGCACCCGCTCGGGCGGGATAATGGTCGCCGCCTTGGGCTGTGGCAATAACCCACTGGCCTCTGAAGACTGGTCACTGACTACGTTCACTCCCGTCTTCTGCCCGATGACCGCCATCAGTTTGTCGAAGAGCGCATTCATGCCCGCATCGTTGAACTGCGAGGCCATCGTCCCGAATATGGGCAGTTCATCGTCCGGCGTTTCCCAGAGGTTGTGGTTGCGCCGGTATTGTTTCCGGACGTCACGCAGGGCGTCCAGCGAGCCGCGTTTGTCGAATTTGTTGATGGCAATAACGTCCGCAAAATCGAGCATGTCGATTTTTTCGAGCTGCGTGGCGGCACCATATTCGGCCGTCATCACGTAAAGGCTCACGTCGGAATGCTCGGTGATTTCGGTATCCGACTGCCCGATGCCGGACGTTTCGACAATCACCAGGTCAAACCGGGCGGCTTTGCAGACGTCAATGGCGTCCTGTACGTTCCGGCTCAGGGCCAGATTCGACTGTCGGGTAGCGAGCGAGCGCATGTACACCCGTCCTTTACTGATCTCGGGACTGATGGCATTCATCCGGATGCGGTCGCCCAACAGCGCTCCGCCCGTTTTGCGCTTCGACGGGTCGACGGAAATGACCGCCAGGGTTTTGTCCGTGGTATGAAAGAGGAAGCGTCGGATCAGTTCGTCCACCAGCGAGGATTTGCCCGCTCCGCCGGTGCCGGTAATGCCGAGAACGGGAATGGTCGCCGGCAGTGACGCGGGTTTTGGCGTTTCTACGGATTGAAACGCTTCCGGATCGTTTTCCGCCGCCGAAATAAGGCGGCTGATGATTTTGACGTCTTTGGTTTGCGGCAGTTTAGCCAGTTGGCCGTTCAGTTCCCACAGTTTTGTCGGGAAATCGCACTGTTGGAGCAGGTCGTTGATCATGCCCTGCAGTCCGAGTGCCCGGCCGTCGTCCGGCGAGTAAATCCGGGTAACGCCGTAGGCATGAAGTTCGTCGATTTCACCGGGGAGGATAGTTCCGCCGCCGCCGCCGAATACCTTGATATGGCCTGCGCCGCGTTCCCGCAGCAGGTCGATCATGTATTTGAAGTATTCGAGATGCCCGCCCTGGTAGGAAGTCACGGCAATGCCCTGCGCGTCTTCCTGGATGGCGCAGTCCACGATTTCGGCTACCGAACGGTTGTGACCCAGGTGAATGACTTCTGCCCCGGAGGCCTGCATGATCCGGCGCATGATATTGATGGCCGCGTCGTGACCGTCGAAAAGCGAAGCGGCCGTGACGATGCGGACGGGGTTTTTAAGTTGGTAAGGAGCGACTGCGTTCATCGGAAAAGGGATTACACAGATTAAGGTTTTGTTGATGAAATGTCCCGCAAATTCGTAAAAAAATTACACTTAATCCGTTCGTCCGTGCATTCTCCGTTCGGGAGACAAATAAAACGCCCGGCCGCAGGGCAGCCGGGCGTATCCGATCAGTAAGTATAGCAAAGTTGTCGATTAATTGCCGGGTTTGAGCCGGTCGAGCAGCATCTTGTTGAATGTCCGCTCGGTATTGTGAAGCTCCTGCAACTGCTGCGGGGAGATAACCTTCAGAAAACGACCGTTGTATTCTTTTTCCAGATCAACCAGTTTTTGTTTCAGTTCCACAGATTCTTCCAGATCATCCATCGCGTTGCTGGTGCTACGGTTGTTCTGCCGCAGTTTGCGGGTCACATCTTTGCGGCGATCGCTGTATTCATTGTAAATGGCCCAGAACTGGGGTGCCTGGTCGGGCGTTAGGTTCAGGCGGTTGGTGATCAGACCAATCTTGGCACTTTCAATTTTCTGACGATCCTGATTCTGTGCAGCGGCCGGAAGGCTCAGTAATAAACTGAAACAACAAACCACGGCGAGCAGTACCTTTTTCATACGAATTTAAGTTAAAAATATATCGTTAGCTGTCTTGATTAGCTCCATTTAAAACAGGTTCGCTTTCCAGTTGCTGCCGGATGGCTCCGGGCGAAACATCAAGGTAATGAATCAGGGACGAATCCGTCGCCATTTCCTCGTCAATCACCGGTATATCCGCCAGCACTTCGTCGGCCAGCGCCTGGTCATTCAGGTATTCCACAATGGCGGCGTCGCTAACCTCGCTCAGCACGTCGGGGCCGAGCGGGCCCTGCCGGGGAGGGTAGGTGATCCAGACCAGCGCGGCCACCAGACCAGCGCCCGCCAAAGTAGCGGCGGTCCGCTGCCACGACCAGCTGATGGTAAAGCGGTGCGAACGGTTAACAGTCTCTGCCTGAATGCGCGACGGCAGCGCGTCGAAATACCCCTCGGGCACCGTGAATGGCAATTGCCTCAGTGGGTGCTCACGGTCCAACTCCTCAATCCGTATTGGTTTTTTCGGTTCCATACTTATCAGTCACAACGGTTTGACAAACAGCCCGGTTCCGGGTTTATTCTTTGTTGAGGAAATCTTCAATTTTTTTTACAGCCAAATGATAAGAGGCCTTCAGCGCACCGACGGATGTGCCCGTAATTTCGGCAATTTCTTCGTACTTCATGTCATCAAAGTACTTCATGTTGAAAACAAGGCGCTGTTTGTCAGGTAATTTCAACAGGGCTTTCTGCAGCTTCAACTGAATCTCCTCTCCGCTGTACTCGGTACCGGACGTTACATAATCGGAGTTGGACTCCAGCTTTTCCATCAGTTCGCCTTCCACATCACCGATGGGCAGGAAGAAGCGACGGCGTTTTTTATTCAGAAAATTCAGACACTCGTTGGTCGCAATCCGGTAAATCCAGGTGTAGAGCTGGGAGTCGCCGCGGAAGTTCTCCAGGCTGTTCCAGACTTTAATAAACGTTTCCTGCGTCAGGTCGTCGGCATCGTCGTGGTCAATAACCATTTTCCGAACGTGCCAGTAAATTTTCTGCTGGTATTTTCGGACCAGCAGATTGAAGGCGTAATTCCGGCTGGAAGGGTCACGGTATTTTTGCAGGAGTTCCTCGTCAGTCATGCGTCGTTTTTGTACTCGTCGTCCGCGGGTGCAGCTTATTCACGGCTCTAAAGTAAGGGACCATCACAAAAAAGCAAACAGGCCGGACGGGTCGCTGCGGACCGCACCCAGCCTGTATTGCATGTAACGACAGGAACCGAAAGATTGATTCCCGTGGAGGTTGGTCACTTTTCCCAATCCAGTTACCGGCCTCAGGTCAGGCCCGGCGGCTCATGGCGCGCCGGACCGCTTCCACAATTTTTTCGGCGGTCAGGCCGTACTTTTTCATCAGCTGCTCGGGTGTACCGCTTTCGCCAAACGTATCCCGGACGCCCACCATTTCCAGCGGGGCGGGGTAGTTGCGGGCCAGCGTCTGGGCGATGCTGTCGCCCAGGCCCCCGTTGAGCATGTGCTCTTCAGCCGACACCGCGCAGCGCGTTTTCTGGACCGAGGCCAGAATCGCGGCTTCGTCCAGCGGCTTGATCGTGTGAATGTTGATAATGTCAGCTTCAATGCCTTCCTCCGCCAGCATCTCGCCGGCCTTGATGGCTTCCCAGACCAGGTGGCCGGTCGCAAAGATCGACACGTCCGGACCTTCGTTCAGAATCACCGCTTTGCCGATTTCAAACGTCTGGTCTGCGGGCGTGAAGATCGGCATCACCGGGCGTCCGAAACGCAGGTAAACCGGACCTTCGTGCTCGGCGATGGCCAGCGTGGCGGCTTTCGTCTGGTTGTAGTCGCAGGGGGTGATGACGGTCATGTTGGGCAGCATTTTCATCATGCCGAGGTCTTCCAGAATCTGGTGCGTGGCCCCGTCTTCGCCCAGCGTCAGCCCCGCGTGCGAAGCGCAGATTTTGACGTTTTTATTGGAATATGCTACCGACTGGCGAATCTGGTCGTAGACGCGACCGGTGGCGAAATTGGCGAAGGTGGTAGCAAACGGAATCTTCCCGCCGATGGTCAGGCCCGCCGACACGCCGATCATGTTCGCTTCCGAGATGCCGCACTGGACGTAGCGGTCAGCAAACTCCTTCATGAACCCGTCCAGTTTGAGCGAGCCCGCCAGGTCGGCCGTCAGCGCCACGACGTTCGGGTTCGTGCGGCCCAGCTCCAGAATGCCCGCCCCAAAGCCGGAACGGGTGTCTTTTTTTTCGGTGTATTCGTATTTTTTCACGATTTCTATTGAGTGAATGAGCGATTGAGCGGTTGAGTGATTGAGTGGACAGCTTCACTGGGAAGTAAATCACTCAATCACTCATTCACTCAATCACACAATGATTAATAATCCTGATCGCCGGCCGTCACGGCCAGTTGATTGAGTGCCGTGGCGAGTTGCTCGTCGTTCGGGGCGACGCCGTGCCACTTGTGGCTACCCATCATAAAGTCGACGCCGTAGCCCATTTCGGTATGCATCAGAATCATCGTCGGCACTTCGGGGTCGTGCTTCGATTCGTGCAGCGTTTTGAGGACTTCGGTCATGTCGTTGCCTTTCATTTCGGTCACGTTCCAGCCAAAAGCGCGGTATTTGGCGCCCAGATCCCGGTTGTTCATCACCAGATTGGTCGGGCCGTCGATCTGCTGGCCGTTGAGGTCAATGATGGCCGTGAGGTTGCCGAGTTTGTGGTGGGGCGCAAACGTGGCCGCTTCCCAGACCTGGCCTTCCTGCTGTTCCCCGTCGCCCATCAGCACGTACACATGCTTGTCGTCGCCGTTCAGACGCTTGGCAAAAGCGGCTCCGCAGGCTACCGAAAGTCCCTGCCCCAGCGAGCCGGAAGCAATCCGGACGCCCGGCAGGTGCTCGGCCGTGGTCGGGTGACCCTGCAGACGGCTGTCGAGCTTACGGAACGTGCCCAGCTCCGATACGGGGAAGTAACCCGCACGGGCCAGTACCGAATACCAGACCGGCGAAATGTGGCCGTTCGACAGGAAAAACAGGTCTTCATCGGTCCCGTTCATGTCGAAAACGGGCGTCCCGTTTTCGTCCCGTTTGAGGCGCAGCACGTCGAAATACAGCGCTACAAAAAGATCCGTGCAGCCCAGTGAGCCGCCGGGGTGCCCCGAGTTGACGGCATGAACCATGCGCAGGATGTCACGACGAACCTGCACCGCAATCTGCTCTAGTTGTGTTTGTTCCATAGGGTCTCCATGACTTTTGACGCAGGACATGGGTAGGTGGCTGCCCACCGCCGGGCGTCAGCCGTCAGCTTATTTTAGAATTTGTTCTGCGTGATTTTTGGTATCAATCTTCTCGATGATGTCCGTGATGATTCCGGACTCATCGATGAGAAAGGTCGTCCGGACCGTGCCCATGTATTGACGGCCGTACATTGACTTTTCTTTCCAGACATCGTAGGCTTCCACGATTTTTTTGTCGGTATCAGCCAGCAACGGGAAGGGCAGTTCGTATTTGGAAATGAACTTCCGGTGCGATTTCTCATCATCGACGCTGACGCCCAGCACTTCGTATCCGGCCTGGCGCAGCTTTTCGTGGTTGTCGCGGAGGCTGCAGGCCTGGGCCGTACAGCCCGGCGTATCATCCTTGGGGTAAAAGTACAGGACTACCTTTTTTCCCCGGTAATCCGACAGTCTGATGGGGTTGCCCGACTGGTCTCTGGACTCAAAATCCGGAGCCGGTTCGCCGATTTGCAGTTTCATCGTAGGTAGTAACAGCGTTGAAATTATTTGGCAATCGAAACAGAATCCGCTTTGGCTGTCAGGACGGGCAGGGTGGCGGTCAGCAGGGTGACGTTGCCGGCCCGGTCTTTTACCTCCAGCTGCACGGGCCCTTCAAACGGTTTGGTGCGGTCGAGCCGGTCCGACCAGATGAGGGCGCGTTTGTAATCGTACTGCATCAGCACCCACTCGCCGTTTACCTGCATCCGGAAGCTCGCAATGCCGGACAAATCATCCTTGATGGTTGCCACCAGTCCCTGCGCATCTTTCCGAATCCAGCGGGCAACGGGCGGATTGACATCCGTCAGCAATTGAAAAGTACCCAGCTTCCGGGTGTGAAACTGGAAGGTGTTGTCTTTCCAGAATCCGCCAATGTAATCCCGCCGCCCGCCGCTTACCAGATACATCTGCGTCCGGTCGCGAACTTCGACGGGTTCGGTGGGCGCAAAGGTAACACGGATTTGTTCACGCAGCGGTATTGTAAAATCATTTATCACCAGCCGGTTGCCTTCGTGACTGACGGCCAGATGCAGGGTGTCGTACACGCTGTTTTCGGCAAATTCGATCTGAACCTGCTGCTCCCGGTAGGCATCGGCCCTGCCCGGAATGATCTGCTTGCGGTAATGCAGGGGCAGGGTGGTGGTTCCCACCTGAACCGAATCCGGCAGACGCCGGCTCAGATCAAGGACATAGACCGCTTCTCCGTTGCGGACATAACTTACGGGCACGTCCCGGCTGAGGCCGCTGCTGAAAAAACGGGCATCGGGCACCTCGGCCGTCGCAAAATTGCGGGCTTTTATGAGCAGCGTGTTGTCCGAAGCCGAAGCCGTCAGCACCGTCGGCAGGCGGCTGGGCGTCACCTGCACCGGGGAGGGCTCCGCTTCGGGCTGAATAGTGAACCGCAGCCGGGTCACATTCTGGTAACTGTCGAACAAGGTGATGACCACCTCATGCGGCTGTCCGTCAAAGAGCGGCAGACGGCCCCGGCGTTTGTCGGTCGTGTAAATCGGCAGCGTATTGCCGTCTACGACATAACACCGGTGGAAGCGCTGTCCGGTGAGCTGCTCGGTGGCGTAATCCATATGCAGATTAATCAGCCGGGATTCTTCGTGCGGGAAGTTGTCCATGTTGTAGGCGAACACTTCGTTGCCGTCCAGTTCGATTTCAATGCACGAAAGGCCGTTCTTGTACGGCGTGCCGTCGGTCCGGTCGTAGGCCAGGATGTCGATGCCAATGAGCCCGGAGGCCGAAACGGGCTGCGTCAGGACGTACTCTCCGTTGGGGCGTTTGACGGGAGCCAGCGCCACGCGGGTAGCCTGTCCGTTGACCAGCGAGGTCGGCGTAAGGGGCCGCAGGGCGATTTTGTCAAAAAACGGCGGGGTCTGGTCTTCAATTTCCGGGAAGCCGAACAGCAGCGGATTGAGCAGGTTGTCGCGCTCGTCCCGAATCTCGAAGTGCAGGTGCGGCCCGCCCGAGCCGCCCGTGTTGCCGGACAGGGCAATGACGTCTCCTTTTTTGGCGATAAACTGGTTGGGGGCCGGGCGCAGGTCGATTTCGAAGGATTGCTGCCGGTACTGTTCCTGGCGGAGGTATGTCGCCAGCGGTTCGCTGAGCTGCTTCAGGTGGCCGTACACGGTCGTCATGCCGTTGGGGTGCTTCATGAAGATGACGTTGCCGTAACCACCGGTGAACACCGCGATCCGGGAGATGTATCCGTCCGCGGCGGCATGGACGGCCAGGCCCTCGCGCTGCTGCGTCCGGATGTCGAGGCCCGCGTGAAAGTGGTTGGACCGCAGATCACCCAGGGCTCCGGACAGCGAATTGGACGCTCCCGGCCGGATCGGAAACAGGAAATAGCCCGGCTGGATGGCCTTCAGTTTCTCTTTGCGCGACAACACTTTGGAACGTTCCGAACCGGTCTGCTCCTCGTCAACCGGAATCGCATCCGTCTGAGCCCGCGCGGTTTCAGCGCCCCAAAGCAACGCACTGATTACTCCGTAAAAAAAAATAGCTACCGTTCGCCTCATAACGCATTAACAATCAGCCGCCCTAGTGGGCTGATAAATTGATTTAGTATACCTACGAAAAGCCGGGGGCGATTATTTTACCGCAAAATCGAGCATTTTGCGATCTTCCAGGTAGGCCGTCAGGGTATCGCCGACTTTCACCGGCCCAACGCCTTTGGGCGTGCCCGTAAACAGAATATCGCCCTGTTGCAGGGTAATATACCGGGATACAAAGGCAATCAGGTAATCGATTTTGAACAGCATCAGCTCCGTATTACCCTGCTGCCGGGTTTCGCCGTTGACATCGAGCCGGAAGTTCAGGTTCTGCAGGTCCGGAAATTCGGATTTGGGGACAAACTTCGAAATGGGAGCGGAGCCGTTGAAACCTTTCGCCAGATCCCACGGCAGCCCTTTGGCTTTGAGCTTTGACTGAATGTCGCGGGCCGTAAAGTCGATGCCGATGCCGATTTCGTCGTAATATTTATGGGCAAATTTCTCGTCGATGTTTTTTCCAACCTTGCTGATCCGTACCAGAATTTCGACTTCGTGGTGGATATCCTGGGAGAAATCAGGGTAGTAGAAAGGCTCGTTGTCACGGAGGACCGCCGTTTCGGGTTTGGTGAAGATAACCGGATCGTCGGGTTGTTCGTTGTTCAGTTCTTTGATATGTTCTGCGTAGTTGCGTCCGACGGCGATGATTTTCATGCGGAATAAGAAGAGTATTAAACGTTTGGGATGGGCGCAAATCTAAGGACTAAAGACGGGCCGTCCGCGCCAAACCTAAAAAAAATGAACAAATGGAGCCGTCTGACTGTCCTATTAGGTGATTTTTGCGTCTTAGTAGTAAACCAATTTTAACAGTACTATGAGAAAAGCGATTTTGCTGGTGTTGTTCATCGGCTTCCTCATCGGGTGTCAGAAGGTGCCCCTGACCGGTCGACGGCAATTGGCACTTGTCCCCAATTCACAGTTACTTCCGTTAAGTTTTAATAATTATAAAGAAGTACTGGACACGAGCCGGGTAGTTCGCTCAGGCGATCAGGCGGCGATGATCAAGCGGGTAGGTTCCCGGCTTCAGAGTGCCATTGAAGACTACATGCGGGCCAACAACCTCTCCAGCCGTCTGGAAGGCTTTGCCTGGGAATTCAATCTGATTCAGAGTCCGGAAGTGAACGCCTGGTGTATGCCCGGCGGGAAAGTAGCTTTCTACACCGGAATCATTCCCATTTGCCAGAACGAAGCGGGCGTAGCGACCGTAATGGGGCACGAAATTGCCCACGCCATTGCCGAACACGGCAACGAGCGGATGAGCGAAGGGCTGGTCGCCAACGGACTGCTTCAGGGCGGTCAGCTGGCGCTGGGCGTAATGTCGCAGGGACAGCGGTCGCAGACCAATGCCCTCTTGCTTCAGGCGGCCGGCGTAGCCCTGCCGCTGGGCTACCAATTGGGCCGGGCGCTGCCGCACAGCCGCAAGCAGGAGTCGGAAGCCGACCAGCTTGGGTTGATTTTTATGGCTATGGCGGGCTATAACCCCAACGAGGCGGTCGGGTTCTGGCAGCGGATGGCGCAGGCCAGCGGTGGCAACAAACCGCCCGAGTTTCTGTCGACGCACCCGTCCGACACGCGCCGGATTCGGGACATTCAGGCCCAACTGCCGGAGGCGCAGAAGTACTACCGGGCACGTTAAAAGCAAAAGCGGCGAGTCCGGAAAACGGTGAGGGCATCCATGAATGCCTTCGTCACCGTTTTCCGGACTCGCCGCTTTTAGCCTTTACAATCAGGCTCCCATTTCCGCCAGCACCTGCGTCACTTTCGCCGCGGCGTCTTTCAACTGCACGGCTGAGAACACTTTCAGGCCGGACTCGTCAATGATGCGGGCGCCTTCTTCGGCGTTGGTGCCCTGCAGACGGACGATGATGGGGACTTTGATGTCGCCGATGGCTTTGTAGGCCTCCACGACGCCCGTGGCTACTCGGTCGCAGCGCACGATACCGCCGAAGATATTGATCAGAATCGCCTTTACGTTCGGGTCTTTCAGGATAATCCGGAAGCCGGCTTCCACGGTTTTGGCGTTAGCACCGCCGCCCACGTCCAGGAAGTTGGCCGGTTCGCCGCCCGACAGCTTGATTATGTCCATCGTGGCCATCGCCAGTCCGGCGCCATTAACCATACAGCCCACGTTGCCGTCCAGCTTCACGTAGTTGAGGTCGTTGGCCGACGCTTCCACTTCCAGGGGATCTTCCTCCGACAGGTCGCGCAGACTCGCCAGTTCGCTGTGGCGGTACAGTGCGTTGTCGTCCAGGTTCACTTTCGCGTCCACAGCCAGAATCTTATTGTCCGACGTTTTGAGCACCGGGTTGATCTCGAACATGGACGAATCCGTTTCGACGTAAGCTTTGTAAAGCGCCGTCACGAATTTCACCATTTCCTTGAACGCTTCGCCTTCCAGTCCGAGGGCAAACGCGATGTTGCGGGCCTGGAACGGCTGCAGTCCTACGCGCGGGTCGATCCACTCCTTGATGATTTTTTCGGGAGAATGCTCGGCCACTTCCTCAATGTCCATCCCGCCTTCGGTGCTGGCCATGATGACGTTGCAGGCCTTGGCCCGGTCGAGCAGGATGCCCATATAATATTCCTTCGGCTCCGAAGCACCGGGGTAGTATACATCCTGAGCAATCAGAACCTTATTGACTTTCTTGCCTTCCGGGCCGGTCTGGTGCGTGACAAGGATATTACCGATGAGGTTTTTCGCGATGTCACGTACGTCGTCCACGGACTTGGCCAGTTGCACGCCGCGCTGCTCACCGCCCTGAATCTTGCCCTTTCCGCGGCCGCCAGCGTGAATCTGGGATTTCACAACCACGAACTTGGAAGCCGTCTGGGCCATCATTTGTTTCGCCGCCTCTACCGCCTTTTCCGGGGATTCCGCTACGATGCCTTCCTGGACGCGGACGCCGTAGCGTTTCAGTATTTCTTTACCCTGGTACTCGTGTATATTCATGGAGAATAGAACAAGGATTGGTGAAAAGTGTCAATTTTGCGGCGGCAAATTAGTGACAAAGGGGGAACGTTCCAAAGTTCCTAAGTCACAAAGTTGCAAAGAGCGGGAGGGCCGTAACCAAATCCGTAACCATACTCAGGCTTACGGGCACTTTTCATCTTTGCCATGCCGTTACCCGGTATCGTTACCGCTTTGTACCTTTACCATTCAGGAACCAACAGAAAAATGCAACCACTGCTTCAGGCGACAGACATCAAGCGGTCTTACGGGACACTTCCGGTATTGAAAGGGATTCAGTTGAGTATTCAGAAAAGCGAAGTCGTTTCGGTCGTGGGAGCGTCGGGAGCGGGTAAAAGTACGCTGCTGCACATTCTGGGAACGCTCGACCGGCCGGACGCGGGCCAGGTTTTGATGGACGGGCAGGATGTGTTTGCCCTCAACGAGAAGGAACTGGCCCGGTTCCGGAATCGCCGCATCGGCTTTGTTTTCCAGTTTCATAATCTGCTGGCCGAGTTTACGGCGCTCGAAAACGTCTGTCTACCAGGCTTTATGGCCGGAACCGACGAACGGGCGGTGCGCAAACGGGCGGCCGAATTATTAAATTTACTGGGATTAAGTGACCGGACGGACCACTTGCCGTCTCAACTTTCAGGAGGCGAGCAACAGCGGGTTGCCGTAGCCCGGGCCCTGGTCAATTCGCCGGCCATCGTTTTTGCCGACGAGCCTAGCGGGAACCTCGACTCGCGCAATGCCGAAGAACTTCATCAGTTATTTTTCCGGCTGAGAAATGAATTGGGGCAGACATTCGTTATAGTAACACATAACGAAACCCTGGCAACGCTGGCCGACCGCCGCCTTGTGATTCGCGACGGAGTGATGGAAGAGTGAAAAAGCTGCGCTGAGTGTAAGTACTTAAGCAATGCGCCGGTTTTCCAACGTATAGGGCTGGTAAATTTGGGGTTCGGTTTTGGTAAAATTATTTTAAGCTTGCCGAACTTATAATTGTACCTACTGTTATATATTTGTAAAGAAAAGAAAAGTTTTTCATAACGTTGAGTAAATCAGAAAGCCGTGCGGGAATCTCGCAAGGCTTTTTTGTTTGTCTGAATCTGGGTTTTCTGAACCGGGATTACACAGATTTAAGGATTAACTATGATATTCTTAATTAAGCATAGCATCATAGTAAATCCCTAAACCTGTGTAATCCCAGTTCAGAAAATAAAAAAAGCCCCCGACGTTGGTCAGAGGCTTTTTTTATGGGGATGGGGCTGATTACATCATGCCGCCCATGCCGCCGCCCGGATGGGCGTGGCCGCCTGCCGGTGCCTCTTCGGGCTCGTCAGCGATCACACACTCGGTCGTCAGCAGCAGACCTGCGATGGAAGAAGCGTTCTCCAGGGCCAGACGCGTTACTTTCGTCGGGTCGATGATACCAGCGGCAATCATGTTCTCGAACTTGTCTTCGCGGGCGTTGTAGCCGAAGTCGCCTTCGCCGTCCTTCACCTTGTTGACTACGACTGAACCTTCGCCACCGGCGTTGGCAACGATCGTACGCAGCGGAGATTCCAGCGCCACGCGGATGATGTTCACACCCGTCTTCTCGTCTTCGTTGATCGAGTTAACGCCGTCCAGAGCCGCGATGGCGCGGATCAGGGCAACGCCACCACCGGCCACGATGCCTTCTTCAACGGCCGCACGGGTTGCGTGCAGGGCGTCGTCAACGCGGTCTTTCTTCTCTTTCATCTCCACTTCGGTAGCCGCACCGATGTACAGGATAGCAACACCACCTGACAGTTT
This sequence comes from Tellurirhabdus rosea, assembly GCF_026278345.1. Taxonomy (NCBI): domain Bacteria; kingdom Pseudomonadati; phylum Bacteroidota; class Cytophagia; order Cytophagales; family Spirosomataceae; genus Larkinella; species Larkinella roseola. Next base: position 367,831 of record NZ_CP111085.1, on the reverse strand, counting down.
GGCCAGACGCTCCTGCAGTTTCTCACGGTCGTAGTCCGACGTCGTGTTTTCGATCTGCGCTTTGATCTGGTTAACGCGGCCCGTGATGTGCTCCGACTGACCGGCACCGTTGACAATCGTCGTGTTGTCCTTGTCGATGATGATTTTCTCGGCCTGACCCAGGTACTCGATCGAAGCGTTCTCCAGTTTGAAGCCGCGCTCTTCGGAGATCACCTGACCACCCGTCAGGATGGCGATGTCTTCCAGCATGGCTTTGCGGCGGTCGCCGAAGCCCGGAGCCTTCACGGCTGCCACTTTCAGGGCGCCACGGATTTTGTTTACGACCAGCGTCGCCAGGGCTTCGCCGTCTACGTCTTCTGCGATGATCAGCAGCGGACGACCCGTCTGGGCCACCTGCTCCAGCACCGGCAGCAGTTCTTTCATGGAAGAAACCTTCTTCTCCGAGATCAGGATGAACGGACGATCCAGCTCCGCTTCCATCTTCTCGGTGTTGGTTACGAAGTACGGAGACAGGTAACCGCGGTCGAACTGCATCCCTTCCACCGTTTTTACTTCGGTTTCGGTACCGCGCGCTTCTTCCACCGTGATAACGCCTTCCTTACCTACTTTCTCCATCGCGTCGGCGATCATCTTGCCGATTTCTTCGTCCGAGTTGGCCGAGATCGTCGCTACCTGAGCGATTTCCTTCGACGTTTCGATGGCGCGTGACTGCTGCTGGAGGTTTTTCACGACCGCGATAACGGCCTTGTCGATACCGCGCTTCAGGTCCATCGGGTTGGCACCGGCTGCGACGTTCTTCGCACCGATTGAGTAGATGGCCTGAGCCAGAACGGTTGCCGTTGTTGTACCGTCACCGGCAGAATCAGCCGTTTTGGAAGCAACTTCTTTCACCAGCTGAGCGCCCATGTTTTCCATGGCGTCTTTCAGCTCGATTTCTTTGGCTACCGTCACGCCGTCCTTGGTGATGGCCGGTGAGCCGAATTTCTTGTCGATTACCACGTTACGGCCTTTGGGACCCAGGGTCACCTTCACAGCATCGGCCAGCGTGTCAACGCCCTTCTTTACTTTGTCGCGGGCTTCCGTGTTGAAGAATATTTTCTTTGCCATTTTTTTAATGAGTTAACAATTGAACACTCGAAAGTGGAAGTGATGAAACAGTTTATGGTTTATAGTTTAGCGTTTGTAGTTCTTACGGATAACATTAACCATAAACTTTAAACCCAAACTGATTTTAGATGATCGCGAAGATGTCCGATTCCCGCATGATCAGGTATTCTTTGCCTTCCACGGTGAGCTCCGTACCGGCGTATTTGCCGTACAGTACCGTGTCGCCTACCTGAACCGTCAGCGGCTCGTCCTTTTTGCCGTTACCTACAGCAACGACGGTTCCGCGCTGGGGCTTCTCCTTGGCGGTGTCCGGGATGATGATACCGAATGCGGTTTTTTCTTCGGCAGGAGCCGGCTCAACCAGCACCCGATCAGCCAACGGTTTTACGTTCACTTGTACACTTTCCGTTACTGTTGCCATAATGGGTTTGTGTTTTAGGTTTATAAAACTGAATTTTTCAGTAGAATTTTCACTTCCGCCCCTGACATTTTCTGTGCCAATCCGTTTTATGTCATGAAAACTGACATTTTTTCAGAGTGGTCGGAGCAGAACAGGCCGCAATCGCCATGCGTTAAAATAAAACCTATGTCAGATTGATTTGAGGCAAAGGGTATTTGGCAAAACGAACTTTTTGGTTAACTTTTGCCATCACCGACCGACCGTAAATTACCAGAAGAATACCATGAAGCGACTACAGAAAGATTGGTTGACTCAAGGTTGGATTGATTTTGAGTACCAAAAATTTGTCATTCTGGCCTACCTGCAAGGCGTCCGTCAGCAATTTTCTGACAAAAAGTTATTCCCTGACCTGACGGATTTGCACGACCATTATGAGAGCGTGGTTCAATTCCGAAGCCGCAAAGGTACGCTTTCGGCCAACTTTCCCAAGGATGTTTCGGGAATTGATCCCGAAAAGCTTAGGCTGCGGTATAAGGCCACCGTGGAGGATGACAGCTACATGCAGGAACTCGACGCGATTACGGCGTTTGCGCTGCCCCGCTTCGGACAGGCAAGGGACGAAGGGCGGCGAATGGCGGCCGAAATCGAGGCGGATATCCGGCTGGAACCCGTGGGCGTACTGCCGTTGCGCAAAAGCGAAGGGTACCTGTTCCTGCATTGGTCGAGCCATCCGGAAACCCATATTTTTTACTTTACCGCCACCCTTTTTACCGGCGCGTATACCGGCCATCGGCAGATCCGGACCAGCTATCTGGAGTCGGCCCGGAAAAGCCTTGGAACCACCTTCGAAAGCCTGAAGCGGGATCTGATCCGCCGTCAGCCGCACCTGCCCAATCCGGCCACTTTTCTGGTCGAGGCAAAACGGGCTGTGCCCCTGGAAGAAACCTTTCTGCCCATGGCCCGGCAACTGGTCGCCCGGGTGGCGGGCGATTCCGGCGAGGGGGCCTGACCAACTTCTGGCGCAGCAAAAAGGCCCTGACTAAGCAGCCAGGGCCTTTTTGCTGATGAAGGGGGTAATTAGAAGGTGCTTACATTCAGGCGACCGCCCGTCACGCACTTGCCCGCCAGAGACGGCGTTGCCGTGACCGATCCAAGGATGGCCGACTTGATTGCCGAGGCGGAGGCTGACGGATTAATGGATTTGTAAAGCGCCACCGCGCCCGTTACGTGCGGAGTCGCCATCGACGTCCCGCTGTAAGAGGCGTAGCTTGAGGTGTTCCGGCGGCCGGGAATCGTTGACTGAATGGCCGAGCCCGGAGCGCCAAGGTCCACGCGCGTAGCCCCGTAGTTCGAGAAGCTGGACAAGCCGCCCGTGTTCGTGATGGACGCTACGGAGATGATGTTGCTGTTCGGGTAGCCCGCCGGATACGAAGGCGTCGCATCAATGTTCTGCGTGTTGTTTCCGGCCGCCGCTACGAACAGAATACCGGCCTGGTTGGCGCGTTCGATGGCATCCTGAAGCGCCTGCGAGAAGCCACCGCCGCCCCAGGAGTTGTTGGAAGCCGCAATGTTCAGGCCGTGACGGGTTTTCAGGTCCGTCAGGTAATCGATGGCTTTGATTGCGTTGGCCGTGGTGCCGCCGGTAGTGCCCAGGAATTTCAGGGAAATCATCTTGACATTCCAGACAACACCCGCTACGCCTTTGCCATTGCCGCCGACAGCGCCGATGGTTCCGGCCACGTGCGTGCCATGATCGTCAGACGTACCTCCGTAGACCGTCCGGTTGTTGTTGACAAAGTTCCAGCCATTGGTATCATCAATATAACCGTTGCCGTCATTATCAACTCCGTCTACCGGGTCAAAGGTGTTGGTCCAGATGTTAGCGGCCAGATCTTCGTGCGTCGTGAAGACGCCTTCGTCGATGATGCCCACGATGACGGAACTGCTGCCGGTTTTGTTAGCCTGCCACGCCACCGCCGCGTGGCTGCCAAACTGGTTAGCCGGCGAGGTACCTGCTCCATACATGCCCCAGAGTGATCCGTTGGTAAAGAAAGGATCGTTTGAGGTGGCGAAGTGGTTGTAGACGTAGTTCGGTTCAACCACTGCAAATTCCGGTAACTGCTTCAGTTTGTCGATGAGTTCATTGACATCGCTGTCGAATTCCAGCAGCGCGTACCCGTCGTTGTCACCGGCGCGCTCCATCATCTTGGTAACGATCTGTTCCTTGATGTTGCCATTGTACCGGCGTACGACCTCAAAGGCCCGTTCTCTGGATAAACCGCGCGAGAATTTGACAATAAGTTCGCCGGGAACGATTTCTTCACCTTTGGCCGTCCGGGCGCCTGACTTAGGCTGAGAAGCGGTCAGCGATTCTTCAGGGGCGATTTTGGGGTCGCAACTCACCACCGTCAGCATAGCGGTCAAAAGAGAGGGAATCGCCAGATAGCGCAGGGAAATAAAAGACTGTTTCATAATAAAGAGTTATGGATAAGGATTATAGGCTCGAAAAATATGGAAACTTTCTGCATCTGGCAACTAAGTAGTTTTCTTTTTAATTAACGTGTATTTTCTGTATCGGATTCTAATATGAAAATAGGGTTGTTTGTTACCAAAAAGGAGCTTCTGTCCAACAAAAAAGGCTTTCCCGACGGGAAAGCCTTTTTTGTTGGTTGTTCGCTTAAATTATTTAGCGGTCGTTCCGCTCTGGGGGGGAGCCGCCGGAGCCGGAGTGGCCGGCTGCTGCTGCGTCGGCGCCTGCGGAGCCGCACCCGGAAGGGTTTTGGTGGCGGCGGCATCTACGTTGGCGCTGTTGATGGTCGCCCCGCCCTGTTCTTTCGGAATGAGAACGTAAGACGTCAGGCTCAGTACCATAATGGCAACACCCAGTCCCCAGGTAATCTGTTCCAGAATGTCCGTTGTCTTTTTAACACCCATCAACTGGTTGGAGCCCAGTCCGCCGAATTCACCGGCCAGCCCGCCACCTTTCGAGTTTTGGACAAGAACGACCAGAATTAACAGGACAGTCAGGATGCAGATCAGAATAACTAATGCAGTAATCATACTTGCTGTTTCGGTAATAAGAAAATGTCTTTTCGGAAAAGCTGTTCAGGAGCCCTGGCGGGATTCCAGTTCCCGAATTTGGTCCGCAAAATAACTCTTTTTTTCGGGATTTTTCACCATTAATTTCTGGTAAATGTCAATCGCTTTGTCAAATTTCCCCTGCTTGATGAGGATTTTGGCAAAACTTTCGGTAACCAGCCCGCCGCCGGTAGGGGCGACCCGTCGGGCGGCAAGATCTTCCTGCGGAGCCTGTTCGCCGGGTTTCAGACGAACGCGGGTAATCTGGGGTTCGTTCCGGATGAACTGTTCAATGATGTCCAGTTGCTGCTGGCGAACGGGGTTCGGCTCCGGAACGGCCGGTTCGGCGGGCGTCGGCGTCTGTTCCAGTTCGCTCTGCAGGGCGTTCTCTGTCACCGTGGTATCGTCCACGATGGGCAGCAGATCCGCTCCCTGCGGCTCCGGTTCCTGGCCGTACACCTCCTCGGCCGCTTTCCGGAAATCAAGAAACGAGACGGAAGGAAACGTGCGGGACTGCTCGGCCCGTTCCCGGAACAGAGCGTAACTTTCTTTCTGATAATCGTCCGGAATGGAGACGTGGTTCAGGGACAGTTCGTTAAGTCTGGTCAGCAGATTCTCCGACCAGTTGAATTCATTATCAATCAATTTACGAAGGGCGTTACGGCTGAGGGCATGGGCGGCCGCCTGTCGGATCCATTCCATCGCCTGGCTACGCTGGTGCACCGACGCAGCTTTGGCACCAAGGATGTACAGGGCCTGACAGTACGGATGTTCTTCCACCGCCTGCTGCAGCATTTGAAAATCAGTGGCAAGTAATTCGTCCGGATGAGTTACCCAGAACGAAAAGGTTTCTTTATCGAGATGGTCCATTGGTCTCAGGAGGAAGAGAGAGTTGTTGCCGAAGATACAAATCCGGCCCCAGACTCACCAGTCTGCCGCCGTTTTGTTGAAAATATCGAGGACCAGCTGATCGAGCAAGCGCGGCACCAGACGGGCTTCGTTTTGCGTCAGCGTCTGGTTCTGAGGGAAATCCTGATAAAACGAGAAAGCCTGATCGAAGTTTTTGGTGTCGTCTTTGTTATTGGAAAAACGCACCTGGACGGTCATCGTCAGGCGGTTTTGCCCCGCCTGGTCGTTGGCGGTGGGAGCCACGGCGGTCAGTTCGTAACCCGTAATGGTGCCGTCGAGCACCAGATCGCCGTTATTGGGCACCACCTTCAGGTTTGTGTACCGCTGGTAATATTCCTTGAGACGTTCGGTCAGCTGAAGCGGCAGGTTGGCCTGCCCGCCCGCCGCCGACAGGGTAAAGGTACTGACCTGCACCGTCTTGATGTTGGGGTCAAGTTTGGCGCTGTTGAACGAGTACACGCCGCAGGAAGAAATGAAGAAGGAAGAATGCAGAATGAAGAATAGACTGATGTACCGAAGGATACGTTTGCGCTTCATTCTGGATGGTTCATTATTCATCGATTCAGTTTTCTTCATCAATTCGATACTGTTTAATTTTCCGGTATAACGTCCTTTCGGAGATACCAAGTGCTTCGGCCGCGTATTTTCGTTTGTGATTATTGCGGCGCAGCGCCTTGATAATCATTTCTTTTTCCTTTTTCTCCAGCGACAGCGAATCGTCTTCTTCCGTTTCGTGGGGAATATCCTCGACCGTTACCCCGTTGTCCTTGTCCGAACTTTCGTACTGATCGTATTCAATGACCGGCGTCGGCGGGAGCAGCCGGGGAGCCGGAGAGTCCGTCGGGGCGGTAAAGTCGGACGGCTGCAAGGTATCGAACAGGTTCTTGTGCGTGTTCAGAATATCGCTGCCGTACTGTTCGTGTTTGAGCACATCCAGAACCAGCCGCTTCAGTTCGTTCATGTCCCGCCGCATGTCGAAAAGCACCTTGTACAGCAGTTCGCGTTCCGAAAAAGTACCGTCGCCCGCCGACTGGCCCGGAACGAGCATTGGCGGCTGCGGCGCCTGGCTGGCGGTAGCCGTAGCGGGCAGGTATTTGGCCAGCGTTTCCGCCTCGATGAGGCTGTTGTTGGCCGATTCCAGAATCGAAGTCTGCTCGGCGATATTCTTCAACTGCCGGATGTTGCCCGGAAACGGGTACCGCAGCAGCATCTGCTTGGCGGCTTCGGTCAGCTGAATGGGGTTGATGCGATACCGCTCGGCAAAGTCGGTGGTAAACTTCCGGAACAGCAGTTCAATGTCCTCGCCCCGTTCGCGCAGGGGCGGAACGTAGATAGGCACCGTATTGAGCCGGTAATACAAATCCTCCCGAAACTTCCCGTTCTCGACCGCCGAACGCAGGTTTACATTCGTCGCCGCCACCACCCGGACATCGGTTTTTAGCACTTTGGACGAACCGACCCGGATGTATTCCCCGTTTTCGAGGACGCGCAGGAGCCGGGCCTGGGTGCCAAGCGGCATTTCGCCGATTTCGTCCAGAAAAATGGTGCCCCCGTTGGTGGTTTCGAAATACCCTTTCCGCTGGTCGACGGCCCCGGTAAACGAGCCTTTTTCGTGCCCAAACAGTTCGGAATCGATGGTTCCCTCGGGAATGGCGCCGCAGTTGATGGCGATGAACTGCCCGTGTTTCCGGGCGCTCAGGCTGTGGATGATTTTGGAAAAGGACTCCTTTCCCGAACCGCTTTCGCCGGTAATCAGAACCGTTAAATCCGTATTGGCTACCTGAAGCGCCACGTTGATGGCGTAATTAAGGCCCGACGCGTTCCCGATAATGCCGAATCGCTGTTTAACGGATTGGATTTCTTTCAGATTCATGAAAGGTGGCTTACTGGTGTATGGCTCAATGGCTGAATGGTTCGGATGGCTGACTTGCGTGTGACCAATCAGTCATCCGAACCATTCAGCCATTGAGCCATTGAGCCATTAAAGTATCATGCGCGTTTTAAAGGACCGCTTCTCCCATCAGGGTAGCCGCCGTGCAGTCGGTAATGCGCACGTAGGCATACTGCCCTTTCTGGAGGTTTCCTTTCGGGAAAACGACCATTTTATTCTGATCATTCCGGCCGCAGAGGTCCTCCGCCGAGCGTTTGGAAGGACCTTCAATCAGGACTTTCTGGATTTTGCCGATATGCCGCTGGTTCCGTTCCAGCGACAGCTTCTGCTGGAGCGCGATGATTTCGTTCAGGCGGCGAATCTTGACGTCATGCGGTACGTCGTCGGCGTATTTCTTGGCGGCCGGTGTGCCGGGCCGTTCGGAATAGGCAAACATGTAGCCGTAATCGTAGCGGGCGTATTCCATCAGGGTCAGCGTATCCCGGTGTTCCTCCTCGGTTTCGGAGCAGAAGCCCGAAATCATGTCGTGCGAGATGCCGCAGTCTTCGCCCAGAATCGCCCGGATGCGGTCGATTTTCTGGATGTACCATTCGCGGTCGTACGTCCGGTTCATCAGCTTCAGAATCCGGTTGTTGCCGCTCTGGGCAGGCAGGTGAATGTACTTGCAGATGTTCTCGTACCGCGCCATCGTGTGCAGCACTTCGTCCGTAATGTCCTTCGGATGGGAGGTCGAGAAGCGAACGCGCAGGTCGGGAGAGAGTTGCGCAACCCGTTCCAGCAACTGGGCGAAGTTAACTTTCTCGCTGCCGTCTTCGCTGGCCCATTTGTAGGAATCCACGTTCTGGCCCAGCAGCGTCACTTCCTTGTAACCGGCTTCGACCAGTTCGCGGGCTTCGTTGACGATGGAATGGGCGTCGCGGCTCCGTTCGCGGCCGCGGGTGTACGGCACCACGCAGAAAGAGCACATGTTGTCGCAGCCCCGCATGATGGAAATAAAGGCCGTGATTCCGTTGGAATTCAGGCGGATCGGGGAGATATCGGCGTACGTTTCCTCCCGGGACAAAAAGACGTTGACGGCTTTCTGACCGGTTTCGGCTTCTTCTACCAGCTTCGGAATGTCGCGGTAGGCATCCGGACCGGCGACGATGTCGACAATCTTTTCCTCTTCGAGCAGCCGGGTTTTCAGCCGCTCCGCCATACAGCCGAGCATGCCGACGAGCAATTCCGGCCGCTTCTTTTTGAGGCTTTTGAGCTGCTGAAGCCGGTTCCGCACCTTTTGTTCGGCGTTTTCCCGGATGGCGCAGGTGTTCAGAAAAATCACATCCGCTTCGGTCACTTCGGAAGTCGTGGCAAAACCGGCGTTCCGCATGACGGAGGCCACAATCTCGCTGTCCGAGAAATTCATCTGACAGCCGTAGCTTTCAATGTAAAGGCGTTTGCGGCCGACGGTCAGCTCGTCCTCCGAAATGCGGGGCAGGTCGCAGGCTTCCTTGTCTGCTTCCGATAATATGGTTAGTGTTTCGGCAATACGTTCCATAAAAAAAGTCGTAAGTCGTAAGTCGCAGGTCACTAGCCGCTTACGACTTATGACCTGCGACTTACGACTGATTTTTAGCAAAGGTACGAAGAAAATCTGGTACGAGGTGACAGTTTGTCAGGTTTAGAACGGATAGCCGATCCCGAAATTCAGCACGAGCGGGTTCGGCCCCTTGCTCAGCTTGCCGAGGGAGAACAGAGGCAGGATGAACCGTTCGTCGCGCAGGGCGCCGGTGCTCGGGTCAACATACCGACGGGCGGGATCGTAGACTTTGATTCCGCCGTCGAGGCGAATGATGAAAAACGAGAAGTCGATTCGCAGGCCGACCCCGGTGCCAACGGCCAGTTCACGGTAGAAGCGGTTCCAGGCGAAGTTTTCGCCCTGCCGTGTGGGGTCGTCGCGCAGGGTCCAGACGTTGCCCACGTCCAGGAAGAGAGCTCCATCGATATCAGCCCCCAGGTGAAAAAGGCGGCCCCGCAGCTCAGCATTCAGTTCCAATTGCACATCGCCCGGCTGTTCAAAGCTGTAGTCAAACTGGCGTTCGTAACCGGGGCGCCCGCGGAAGACCGGGCCTACTGTGCCGGCTGGGTAGAGTGGCGAGTTGGGGTACACCTGCGTACGGGGGTAGGACGACCCCGGTCCCAGCCGGCGCGGAAGCCAGGCCCGAACGCTGTTGCTCCCGCCGCCAAACAGGAGCTTTTCGTAAGGGGCCACATAACCGCGGGTGTTGACCTGCGAGTCTGAGTTTCTCTCGATGTAGGAATAATAGGTATAGATCAGGCCGGAATTGAACCGAAAGGCCAGGGTCGTGCGGGGTCGAAGCGGGATGTAATACCGGTAATCGAGCGTCGGACGGAAAAACTTGCTCAGGCTGACGCCGCTGTTCCGGGAAAACTGGTCCAGTTGGGAAGCGCCAAACAGGTTCAGCGTCGTGCCGCCCGATTCCAGACTGGCCCGGAAGAAATCACCCTGATTTCCCTGCCCGAACACGTTCGAGTTGTTCGAATAGGTAAAGATCATACTCGAAACCAGCTGGGAGTTAAAGCTGAAAATCAGCGGGTTGCCCTGGTTGTAGAGGTCCGTCAGGTACTGGCGGAAAGGGCCGCTGAGGTAGCGGGTATCGAGGTAGTTGAGGTTGGTCAGGGCAAAATTGAACAAGCGCTTGGGCGACGGCTGCCAGCTGTAGGCAATGGTTCCCCGCAGGCTGGAGCGCCGGAATTCGGGCCGGTCGGTATAGTTGTAGCCGACGCTGATCTGCGTGCGCGGGTTGGCCCGGTTGAAGCGGAACCGATAGGGGCTGGGAAAAAGAATGTGCGGGAACGTCAACCCCACGTTGAAGCTCAGAATGGTGGTCCGCTTCTGGGTGGGGGTCTGGCTGCTCTGGTTCGTAAAGATTCCCGGCACAAACTCGTAACTGCCCTGGGCCGAGGCTTCAAACGTTTCCAGTCCGCCGAAAACGTTGTGAACCTGAAACCCCAGGTTTACAAACGGACCCGGAAACACGTTGTTGGAAACGTTGTTAACATTGAGCCCCGACTCCGTCGAAAGCTGGTATTTATCGACCGGAATGGCCGTAATCACCGTCGAGAGCCGTCGGTTGGTCGTGTCGATGAAGTTGATGTTGGTAAACTTGAACTGATTGAGCAGAAACAATTGCCGCTGTGTATCGCGGATGTTGCGGATGCGGTAAAGACTGTCGGGCCGGAACAGAATGCGGCTTTCCATCAGCCGGGTTGACAGGCGGGTATTCGTCAGCAGAAACCGGACGCCGTTGCGTTCCAGGGTGTCGGTCGGCGGCAGATTCTCGTTCCGGCTCACCCGAACATCAATGGTGCCCATCCGATAAATCGGGTGCCGCCGCTGGCCGGGCGGGTTGGCGATGGTTACCCACAGATCGAGGTAACGCTGGCTGGAATCCGGCGAATATCCCCGGGCGGAATCGGCGTCGGGCGGGGGAATAAACTGCCGGGTAAAGGCGTAATAGCCGTGGTTGCGAAGCAGTTCTTCGATCCGGATGCGTTCGTTCTGAATATTATCGGCCGAATACCGTTCTCCTTTCCGGAGCAGACTTTCCGAAAGCGTCTGCCGGACGAGCGTATCCACCGCCGGGTCGGCAATGCGCCAGGTGATGTTGTTGAGGTAGAACGGCATATTCTCGGTAATGAGGTAATTGACCCGAATCCGGCGGCCGAGCAGCGTGTCTATTTTTACGGCGGTACGGGCCTGAAAAAAGCCGTGGTTGTAGAGCAGGCGCTGCATTTTGGCGGCGTTGTTGCGGGCATCGGCTTCCCGGAAATAGGCGGGCGGTTCCCCGAGCGACCGCATGAGCCAGTTGCCTTCTTCTGCTTTTCGCCGCAGACGCTGGATTTGCCGGTTATAGCGTTTGGTCAGCCGGTTTAATTGCTTCGGGTCTGCGTTCAGGGTAGCGCTGATTGAATCGTATTCCTTAATTTTGGCGTCCAGTTCGCGCTGCACCGCTTCCCGGTCGAAACGCCGGGCGCCGACCTCGTAGAACCAGAGCGCCGGGGAGATCGGGAGTCGCAGGATTCGCCGGTTGGGCTTCTGCGGAATGAGTCCCTGCAGTTCATCGTCCGGAATGGCCGTATTTCCCCGAACGGTATTGGTATAAAGCAGGTATTCGTTTTTCTGCCTGATGAGCGTGCTGACGCAGCCCGACTGAAAAAATACCGTACCGGAGCACAGGAGAAAAAAGACCATCTTTTGAACGGTCCACAACGGTTTACGGGCAGAGAACGGCTCTTCCGGCTGGGTATAGGTTGTATTTCGTAATCCGTAATTTATTCTCATGTTATCCAAATCGCTTGCCAAATACGTTCAGTCGCTGCAACAGAAAAAATTTCGGCAGGAGCACGGCGCTTTCCTGGTGGAAGGGGCCAAGAGTGTGATTGAATTACTGGAATCTGACTACCAGACAGACCTGTTGCTGACGACCGAGCCGTTTCACAAAGAAAACGCCCGCCTGCTGGATAAACAACCGGCCCGGGTGGAAATCGTTTCGACGGCGGATCTGGAGCGGGTCGGGACGCTGGCCACCAACGACACCTGCCTCGCTGTTGCCAGAACGAAGGAAAACCGGATTTTAGTCGCCGATCCGGCCGAATACGCCCTGATTCTGGACGATATCCGCGATCCCGGAAATCTGGGTACCATTCTCCGGATTGCCGACTGGTACGGCATCCGGAAACTGATCTGCTCACCAACCACCGCCGATGTGTATAATCCGAAGGTGATTTCGGCCAGCAAAGGCTCGTTTACGCGGGTGCAATGGTACTACTGCGATCTGGCGGAGTTTCTCAAAAACCAGTCGGGGGTGCCCGTCTACGGGGCGTTTCTGGGCGGAGCGGATGTCCATACCCTGTCCTTTGCCCCAGGCGGATATGTAGTCATGGGCAACGAGTCGAACGGAATCGGCGCGGCGGTGGAACAATGGGTTACCCGGAAAATAACGATTCCGCGCTACGGAGGCGCGGAATCGCTGAATGTGGGAATTGCCACGGCCGTCATCTGCGACAATCTCCGCCGGAGCCTGGCCTGAGTTCAGGCTAATTTGTCTTTCAACAGCAGGAGAATAGCTTCCTGCGTCTGCTGCATGGCATCGAAACGCTTGTCCATCTGATCGAAGCGCTTGTCCATCTGCTCAAAGCGCCGGTCTACCTGCTCAAAGCGCTTGTCTACCTGCTCAAAGCGCTTGTCTACCTGTTCAAAACGCCGGTCGATTGTCTCAAATCGTTGAGCAATTGATTCAAACTGCCGGTCATGGCCTTCAAGCCGCTGATCAACGGCGTCAAAGCGCTGGTCGATAGCGTCGAAGCGCTGCCGCATCTCGGTGCGCAGGGAGGCAACGTCCAGCGTGAGATTGGCGAGGCCGGACGCAATTTTCTCGGTACGGACTTCCAGACGGTTGGTCCGGTCGGCGACCTCGTCAATCCGCACGGATTGCAGGGAAATCTGGTCGGTCAGTAACCGGACGTACCCGAGCATGCGGGCCTGATTTTGCGAGAGTTCGGCGACAATAGGTTCCAAGACGTCCAGTCGTTCTTTTTCAGTTGGCATACGAAAGATAGGAAAAAGGAGTGATCTTTCAAGAAGACGCAGTCCTTCTCCCAAAGTCACATCACGGCCGGCATGCTCGCTTCGTTGGCCAGTTCTTTGGCGTGCTCCGGACCCAGATAGCGGTCGATCAGGTAATGGGACAGGTACAGCAGGGGCGTCAGGGCCACGGCCGTGATGAACTTATAGATGTAGTTGACCGTCGCCACGGCCATCACCTGCGCCCAGGACCAGTTGCCGAATAGGTAAAAGGCGATCGTCAGAACGACAAAACTGTCGATAAGCTGAGAAACCAGCGTGGAACCCGTCGCCCGGAGCCAGATCTTGCGGCTTCCGGTGATGCGTTTGAGTGCCTGAAAAACGGTAGCGTCCAGAATCTGCGCCACCAGGAAAGCCGTCAGCGAGCCCAGAATAATACCCATGCCCTGCCGGAAAATCATCCCGAAGGCATTGTTGATGTTGATGGCGTTGCCGACCGGGTCTTTGGCGTTTACGTCGAGCCAGAACTGAGCGGGGGGCAGGCCCGTGACTGCGTAAATGACGACAAACGCATAGGCAATGAAACCCGCCGTCAGAAAGGAAATCCGCCGCACCCCCTTAACGCCGAAGTATTCATTGATGATATCAGACGTAATAAAGACAAAAGGCCAGATGACAGCCCCCGCCGTCAGGTTAAAATCCAGCACAAAGTCACCAAACAGGGGCAACTGAGCGGGAGGCACCCCGAGCAGGGTTTCAACCGAAAAAATCTTGACGCCGATCACTTCCGCTACCAGCGCATTGGTGAGAAAGACGGCACTTAGGAAAATGTACAGAGAAGTCTTTTTATTCACGGACAACATAGGAAGAGAGGTTTTCTAGGTATGAGGTATGAGGTATGAGGTTTGAAGTGCGTTACCCCAAATGTAAATCATACGCCTCATACTTCATACCTCATACCTCACACCTGAATTCGCCGGCTTTCCAGAAACGCCTCAATGCGGTCGAGGGCGATGGTCAGGTCATCCACCGAAGGCAGGCAGACAATCCGGAAATGGTCGTTATGCACGTAGTTGAAGCCGGTTCCGGCGACGACCAGCACTTTCTGCTCGTCCAGCAGATCGAACACAAACTCGTCGTCGCTTTCGAGTCGGAACTGGGTGAGATCAATCTTCGGGAAGATGTAAAGCGCCCCTTTGGGCTTGACGCAGCTAACGCCCGGAATGGCCGTCATCCGTTCGTAGGCCAGATGAATCTGTTTGTACAGCCGCCCGGTCGGGGCCGTCAGGTCGTGGATGCTCTGGTAGCCGCCCAGCGCGGTCTGGATGGCGTACTGGGTCGGCACGTTGGCGCAAAGCCGCATGCTAGCCAGGAGCGTCAGGCCCTCGATGTAGGACTTGGCCCGGTGTTTGGCCCCGCTCAGAATGAGCCAGCCGCCCCGGAAGCCGGCCGCCCGGTAGTTCTTCGACAGGCCGCCCATGGAAATGCAGAGGGTGTCGTGCACCATCGTGGCCATCGGATGATGAACGGCTCCGTCGAACAGAATCTTGTCGTAAATCTCGTCGGCAAACAGAATCAGCTGGTGCCGCTCGGCAATCGCCGCCAGACCGAGCAGAACGCCCTTGTCGTACACCGCCCCGGTTGGATTGTTGGGATTGATGACGACGATGGCCCGGGTCCGGGGCGTAATCTTGCTTTCGAGGTCCGCCAGGTCGGGGTTCCAGCCGGACGCTTCGTCGCAGAGGTAATGCACGGGCTTTCCGCCCGACAGGGCCACGGACGTGGTCCAGAGCGGGTAGTCGGGCGAAGGCACCAGCACCTCGTCGCCTTCGTTGATGAGGGCCTGCATCGACAGCAGAATCAGTTCGCTGACGCCGTTGCCGATAAAAATGTCGTTGATGGTCACGTCCCGGATGCCCAGATTCTGGGTGTAGTGCATGACCGCTTTCCGGGCCGCAAACAGGCCGCGCGAATCCGAATAGCCCTGAGCGTTGCGGATATTCAGAATAATGTCGTGGACGATTTCGTCGGGCGCATCAAAACCGAAAGGGGCGGGGTTGCCGATGTTCAGAGAGATAATTTTATACCCCTGGCTTTCCAGTTCAAGGGCTTTTTCGTACACCGGCCCGCGGATTTCGTAGCGGAGGTTGTTGAGGCGATTGGATTTGAGAAAAGTCATACTAAGCACTTTGCCGGGTCCACAGAAGTGGCCGGTTATTCACAATACTCAAAAAGCAGGTTGCCGAGTGAAGCGTAGGGGTTGTGAAGCTGGATGGCTGTACGGAGCAAAAGTACGAAGATTCGCCGGGAAGCGGATGGTAGGAAGGGTGGTATGTAAAAAAAATAGCCCTGTTCGCGAGCAAGGCTACTTTTCCGGTTTTCTTAATCCAAAACACTTTTCTGTTGCCTATGTCGGGGCTACAAAATCGTGCTGTAAAGATACGAACGCCTGCCTGCCTCTATTTCCTGCAATTTGGGGGATTTATTACCCCGTTTTACCGTTTTACCTTTGTTGTGAGGGGATTTTACTCACCCACCTATGTCGTATAGAATAATTTTACTGCTTGCCACCCTGCTCTGGGTGTCGCCGGGGCAGGCCCAGAAGGCCGAGGTGTTTCTGGACCAGCTTACGGTCGAAAACGGCCTTTCGCAGAGCCAGGTCCGATGTGTGCTGAAGGATAACCGGGGATTTATGTGGCTCGGAACGCAGGATGGACTCAACCGCTACGACGGCTACCAGATGACCGTCTACAAACACGACCCCTTCGACAGTACTTCCCTTTGCGGCGATGACATCCGGTCGCTGGCCGAAGACCGCGACGGCTTTCTCTGGATCGGTACCACCAACGGCCTGTGCCGCTTTGACCCCCGCACCAACCGTTTTCTCCGGTTAAAAAAACAGATTCCGCTGCGGGCGCGCTTTTCGGCCCTGTTCGTGAACGCCCTCGTTCCGGATGCCTTTGGTTCGCTCTGGCTGGGAACAAACCAGGGATTGAAGCGCCTCATTCCGGATGGCCGGGGCGATTACCGGTCCGTATCCGTGCCGGTCGGAGGAACGCCCGACAGTTCCGATGAGTTTATTCACTCCCTCACCGTGGGCCCCGGCCATGCGCTCTGGATTGGCTCGGGTGGGGGCCTCGCCCGCCTGACGATGTGTCCGGTCAAGGCCGCTGCCGAAACCCGGTGCCGGGTTGACCGGATTCCGCTTCCGCTGCCAAACCCGGTCGTCAAGGCGCTGGCCGTCGATGCGTTTGGCAGCCTGTGGATCGGAACGCCGGAAGGACTGGCCCACATCGACCCGTCGACCGGCCGGCTGATGGAGGACGGGGCCGCGGCGGCGATTGGCCGGAAAGATGTAAGCGCCCTGCTGGCGTCGCCGGGAAAAATGCTCTGGGTCGGGACGTACGGGGCCGGAATCAGCCGCTTCCGCCTCACCGCTCCCGGAAAAGCCGAGTTTCTGGGCACCATCCAGCAAGAACTGTTCACCCGCCACGGACTGAAGTCCGGCTCCATCGAATGCCTCTATACCGGCCCCAGCCCCGACGAAGACCTGGTCTGGATCGGAACGTACGGGGCCGGGGCGCACTTGTACAGCCGCTCGAAAAACACCTTTCGCTACTGGAAAACAATCACCGACCAGGAACAGTCGTCCACGGCCGGCATGGTGTTTTCCATCACGACCGACCGGACCGGCAATCTCTGGCTGGGAACCTACGACGGCCTGCAACGCTTCAACCGGGCGACGGGAGCCAGCCAGCGGTATCGCCACCAGCCCGGCAACCCGGCCAGCCTCAGCAGCGACCGGATCAATGCCTTGCTCGAAACCCGCGACGGCACGTTCTGGGTGGGAACCGACCGGGGCCTGCACCGCTTCGACCGCCAGACCAACACGTTCCGGGCGTTCGTACTGCAGCCGCTGGAAAAAGACCCGATGCGCAGGACCGGGGCTACGGTGCTGAGCCTGTTTGAAGACCGGGCGGGCAACCTCTGGGTCGGCTGTGCGCTGCGGCTGTACCGGATCGCCGCCCGCACGGGAGCCATTACCGTCTATGAATACAGCCCGAAAGACCCGACCAGCCTGAGGGCCTACATGGTGTCGAGCATCCGCGAGGACCGGGCCGGTTACCTCTGGATCGGAACCTGGGTGGGACTCAACAAGCTCGACCCCCGAACCGGCCGAATCAGCCATTTCGAAACCAAGCCCGAAGATCCGGCCAGTCTCATCAGCAACCAGGTCCTTTGCATTCTGCACGACCACCGGAACCAGCTCTGGATATGCAGCAGTAAAGGACTGAGCCGGTTGATTTCGGACGGAAAGAAGCCGCGATTTGTGCATTATACCGAACGGAACGGGCTACCCAACGCCCTGGTTTACGGTGCGCTGGAAGACGGCCGAGGACGCATCTGGGTGAGCACCAACTACGGGCTTTCGTGCCTCGACCCGCAGACCGGCCGCTTTCAGAATTTCGCCGCCTCCGACGGGCCGGGCATCAACGAGTTCAACATGAACGCCTACCACCGCAGCGCCGACGGAACGCTCTTCTATGGCGGGGTCGGCATGGCGATCAGCTTTCGGCCCGATCAGCTGGTCGAGAACCGGCACCGGCCGCCGATTGTGCTGACCGGTTTCCGCAAATTCGACCGGACGCTCAACGCCGACAGCCTGATGGCGCGGCGGGGCCGGATCGAAATCCGGCCGGGCGAAAGTTTCTTTGCCTTCGCGTTTGCCGCGCTCGATTTTACCAATCCGGCCCAGAACCAGTATGCCTACCAGCTGGAAGGTTTCCGGGACGAATGGATTCCGCTCGGAACGCAGCGGGAAATCAGCTTTACCAACCTGAAGCCCGGCGAATACACCCTTAAAGTGAAGGGGTCCAACAACAACGGCGTCTGGAGCGATTCCGGGAACGCGCCCAATGGCATTCTTCAGATTCCCATCACCGTGCTGCCGCCTTTCTGGCAGACCTGGTGGTTTATGGCCGCCGTCCTGGTGCTGGTGGCGTTTACCATCTGGCTGATTTACACCATTCGGGTACGGCGGCAGGTGCGGCACCTGCTCGAACTGGAGAAGGTCAAAATTGCCGAAAGCGAACGGGTCCGTAAACTCGCGGCCCAGGACCTGCACGATGAATTCGGCAACACGATCACCCGCATCTCGATGCTGACCGAAATCATCCGGGCGCAGCTGAACGGACGGGCCGAGGAAGTGACGCCGCTGCTGACGAAGATCAGCGACAACACCAACCGCCTCTACCAGGGAACCCGGGATTTTATCTGGGCCATCAATCCCGAACACGACAACCTGTACGAGATTGCCATCCGGCTCAAGGACTTCGGCGACGACATCTTCGACCGGACCGAAACCGAATTCCGCGCGCATGGCATCACGGAGGATTTGCGTCAGGCGGTGCTGCCGATGGGGGCCAGCCGCCACCTGATTTTTCTGTTCAAGGAAGCCATGAGCAACACGCTCAAACACGCCCGGGCGCCGCTGGGCCAGCTGTATTTCCGGGCCGAAAAAGACCGGATCGAGGTGATCTGGGAAGATACCGGCGTGGGGCTTCCGGTGAACGAAGTCCATACCGGAAACGGGTTGCTGAACATCCAGAGCCGCGCGGAACGCATCGAGGGAAAGGTCGATATCCAGACAAAAAAAGGGGGAGGAACCGCAATTATTTTTAGCTTGTTTCTAACCCAGAATGGGGGATAAGGCGTACATTTGCCCCCCGGTTTCCGAACACCCCTCCATGACTATGGAACTGGCAGGGTCTATTGTTTTTTCCTATTCCCTCTGCCCGGTTTTTTCATACGAACAGCGGCCATGAATGATAAAGGTCCGAGGCAGCATGCCGGAGCCGTACGTTCATCGTCGGTATTCACCTTTGGTGGAAAAAGGAAGGGGGTTCGGAACGAAAATGTGATAGCTTATCCCGTACAACAAAGACATGATGACAATGACTGCCCCCCAGCCGTCGCGAACTCCGCAGACGATCCGAATCTGCATTGTGGAAGATGATAACCTCATCCGCGACGGGTTTGCCTTATTAATTAATAGTACGTACGGTTATAAGATAGTCAATACCTACCAGCGCTGCGAGGATGCGCTGAAAAATCTGGAGGTCGATGCTCCAGATGTGGTGCTGATGGACATCAATCTGCCCGGCATGAGCGGGATTGAAGGCATTATCCGCATCAAGAAGATCAGGCCCAAGACCAACATCATCGTCGTGACGGTGTATGAGAACGATGATCTGGTTTTCAAGGCGTTATGTGCCGGAGCGGGTGGTTATCTGACCAAGAACATGCAGCCTACGCGCCTGCTCGAAGCCATTCGGGACATCATGGAGGGTGGCGCTCCGATGAGTACCAACATTGCCCGGATGGTCGTCGCCTCGTTCCAGAAGAACCGGAATTCGCCGCTGACGGCCCGCGAAACGGAGGTGCTGGAATTACTGGCAAAAGGCAAAAGTTACACCACCATCGCCGAGCAGTTGTTTGTCGATAAGGAAACGGTGCGGTCGCATATTAAGAATATTTACTGGAAACTGGAGGTTCACTCTAAGGCAGAGGCCATTGAAAAAGCCATTCGCGACAAATTGATTTAAGTAGTCTCCTTAAGTAGTCCGGCCCCGTTCGTTTATTCGAGCGGGGCTTCCTGTTTATATGTTGGTGTGTTCTAAAATTTCTCTTCGGAATCAAACGTTTACTTTACGGAAAAATACCAAATTTTAATTGGTTCTAAGGGCTCTTCCGCTCTGCGTTTGTTTGGTTGTACTTCCCAAAATCCCCCTGATTGGGTGATTTCAAACCCCCCATATTATCCGGAATTTTGTATTTAAGAACGCTTCGGGTGAGCGCATCCCTTTACACGTATACCCAATCTTCATCTAAAAGTAATATGAGAAAAATTCTATGGCTGTCGGCTGTGGTACTCCTGGTACTGACCGGCTGGCAGGGACGGGCGCAGGGCATTTCTGTGTCCGGTAAAGTGACCACGGCCGAGGAGGACATGGGCCTTCCCGGGGTGACCGTTCTGGTGAAAGGAAGCACCAACGGAACCACCACCGCCGCCGACGGGTCCTACCGCCTCAACGCGGCCGACAATGCGACGCTGGTTTTTTCCTTCGTTGGGTACACCTCCCAGGAAGTGCCCGTGAGCGGCCGTTCTACCGTTAATGTAAAGCTCGCTGCCGACGTAAAATCCCTCCAGGAAGTAGTTGTGGTGGCTTACGGCCAGCAAACCCGGAAAGCCATCACGGGTTCGGTTTCGGCCATCAACGCCGACCAGATTCGCTCCCAGCAGATCGTTTCCGCTACGCAGGCCCTCCAAGGGACGGCGCCGGGCGTTCAGATTGTCAACTCTTCGGGCCAGCCGGGCGAAAACCCGATCATCCGGATTCGCGGGGTCGGCTCCATCAACGCGGCTTCTGACCCGCTGATCGTCGTGGACGGGGTGCCTTTCCAGGGCAACATCAACGCCATCAACCCGGCCGATATCGAAAGCATGAGCGTCCTGAAAGACGCCTCGGCTTCGGCGCTGTACGGTTCGCGGGCGGCCAACGGCGTCATCATCATTACAACTAAGGGCGGTAAAAAAGGCACGCCGGAGATCAACCTGTACTCTACCTTCGGGGTTTCTTCCCGCGCGGTCAAGGAGTATCCGTTTGTGAATTCCCAGCAGATGTTCGAACTCGGCTGGGAAGCGCTGCGTAACGAAGCCCAGATTGCCAAGCTGCCGAATCCGGAACAGTACGCCACGGACAACCTCGTGGACGAAATGCGCTACAACCCGTTTGGGATCGCCAAGCCGGTCGGGCTGGACGGTAAGCTCGTGGCCGGTACGCCGCTGCTGTGGAATACGGATTGGGAAAAAGAACTGACCAACCAGAACGCGGCTCGCCGCGAAGTGGGCGTCAACATCTCCGGCGGTACGGACAAGCTCCGCTACTTCCTGTCATCGGGCTACCTCAACCAGGACGGGTACCTGATCACCTCGAACTTCGACCGGATCAACACGCGCCTGAACCTGACCTCCGATGTACGCGACTGGCTGCAGGTTGGTCTGCGTTCGCAGTTCGTGTTCTCGAACCAGAACTCGCCGGACCAGGGTGGTACGTCGTACAGCAACGTGGTGCAGTACATCCGCAACATGTCGTCGATTTACCCGGTTTACCAGCGCGACGACCAGGGCCAAGTGATTCTGGACGAAGCCGGTCAGCCGATCTGGGACTTTGGCCGTCCGAACGCCGACCGCGCCGTGAACGTGGGCCGGAATACGCTCCAGCCGTCGAACCTGCTCGCCAGCACGCTGCTCGACGACCGCGACCGTCGCCGGTTTACGTCGTCCATCAACGCTTTTGCCGAAGTGCGCCCGTTTGAAGGATTCCGCCTGAAAACGACGTTTGGTCTGGATCGGTACACGCTGAATCAGATGGATTACGAAAACCCAAAATTCGGGAACGGGGAAAGCGTGAACGGCCGTCTGTTCCGCCGCAACGACCTGACGACTTCGTGGACCTGGAACAACATGGCCGCCTATACGAAGGAGTTCAACGGCCACATGATCGACGTGATGGCCAGCATCGAGGCTTACAACTTTCAGTTTGAGCGTCTGGATGCCCAGAAATCAGGTTTCCCGTTTGGTGGTCTGAAAGAATTTAACTCCGGTGCTAAACTGGAAGACATCAGCGGTTATACGGATCGGGAGCGCATCCTGTCGTACCTGAGCCGGGCGGTGTACTCCTTCCGCGACAAGTACTTCCTCGAAGGAACGGTACGCTGGGACGGATCGAGCCGTTTCTCACCGGAAGGCAACCGCCGCTGGGGCTTCTTCCCCTCGCTGGGTGCTTCCTGGGTGATTTCGGAAGAGCCGTTCATGAAAGCGATTTCTCCGATCAGCTTCCTGAAAGCCCGGGCTTCTTACGGTTCGCTGGGGAACAACAACCTGAACAGCTACTTCCCGTACCAGAGCCTTTACGGCACGGGTTACAACGACCTCGAATACTCGGGTATCTACTTCACGCGTCTGGCCAACCCGGCCATTTCCTGGGAAAAGCAGGCGGCCTTCAACGCCGGGGTGGACTTTGGTCTGTTCCAGGATCGTATCCGCGGTAACGTAGAATACTACCAGAAGAATACCTTCGACCTCCTGTTCAGCCGTCCGCTGGTGCTGTCTTCGGGTATTCCGGCAGTAGATGAGAACGTCGGTAACCTGCGGAACTCAGGGGTTGAATTCTCGATCAATACGGTGAACGTGAAGACCAAAGATTTGACCTGGGAAACGGGCTTCAACATTACGACGGTGAAAAACCGCATCACGAAGCTGCCGGCAGGGCAGGAGAAAATCCGGACGGGCTCCTTCCAGCGCGAAGTGGGCAAGTCGGTGTACGAGTTCTACATCCCGACCTATGCCGGGGTAGACGCGCAGACGGGTGATCCGCTATGGTACAAAGACGTGCTGGACGCCAACGGCAACCCGACGGGCGAACGGACGACGGTGAACCAGTACGCCAACGCCTCATTCTACTACCAGGGTTCGGCTATCCCGACCTGGCTGGGCGGTCTGAGCTCGAAACTGACGTACAAGAACTTCGATCTGTCGATCCTGTTCAACTTCTCGGGCGGAAACAAGATTCTGGACAGCGACTACCAGGGCCTGATGCACGGCCTCTCGGGTGGAATGGGCGACCAGATGCACACGGACATCCTGAACCGCTGGCAGAAGCCGGGCGACAACACGGACGTGCCGCGCCTGAACCGCAACAGCACCGACATCACCAGCACCTCGTCGCGCTTCCTGTTCTCGGGCGACTACGCCCGTCTGCGGAACGTTACGCTGGGCTACAACGTGAACCTGCCGGTGAAGTTCATCAAAGCGGCCCGCGTGTATGTTCAGGCGGACAACTACCTGACGCTGACGAAGGCGAAGAAGGGTCTCGATCCCGAAACGGCCAACGCCAGCCGCGTTCCGAACGGGACGACGAACAACAACTCGTCGCTGTTCAAGACGCTGTCCGGCGGCATTAACTTCACATTCTAATTTTTGCAGACAATAGATAAAAGACAAGAGACACACGACTCCCCGAACACGGTGTCAGGTCTCTTGTCTATTGTCTCAACTCTTTTGTCATAAAAAACATGAAATATACTGTTAAATTCCTGTTGGTAGCCGGGGCGCTCAGCCTGGGTTCCTGCTCGAAAGATTACCTGGAAGCACCCCAGCCGACGGCGCAGATTTCGCCGGATCAGGTGTTCTCGACCCCGGACGGGGCAAGGGCGTTCTTCAACGGCATCTACCGCCGTCTGCGGAGCCAGTGGATCAACCTCAACGAAACCGCCGGTAACTCGACGGATGCCTGGGGCGTCGTGTCGGTGAACCTCGCCCGCGAAATGAAAGGCGACGACATCATCAACCCCGGCGGCTGGTACCAGTTCGATTACCGCCACGAAAACCGCGAGCCGACCTACCGCCGGACGATCTTCACCTGGGCGTTCTTCTATGAGTTCATCAACCAGGCGAACATCATGATCGACGGCGTGCAGAAGAGCAACTTCCCCGAGGCGACCAAAACCCGCTACATCGCGGAGGCACGGGCGCTGCGGGCATGGCTGTACTTCGAGACCATCCGTGAGTTCCAGCACACCTACCTGAAAGACCCCAACGCGCCGGGTATTCCGGTGTATACGGAGCCGACGGGCATCGAAACGACCGGCAAAGGCCGCGGCACGGTGCAGCAGGTGTACGACCAGATCAACGCCGACATCGACTTCGCCGTAGCCAATCTGGACAACAGCCGGTTGCTGAAAAGCAACATCGACAAGAATGTAGCGCTGGGTCTGCAGGCCCGGATTGCGCTGGAGCAGGGCCAGTGGGCCAAAGCCGAAACGGCCGCCATCGCCGCCCGTCAGGGATACGCGTTGAACGCCGCTCAGTACAAAACCGGCTTCAAGAACATCGACAGCGAAGAATGGATGTGGGCGTTCCCGAACACGGAAACCGACGGACAGACGCTGTACTACGGCATTCCGAACTCATTCTTCGCCAAGGCGGGGAACGGCTACGACAACTTCTTCATCAACGAGGAGTTCGTGAAGAAATTCACGACGACGGACGTTCGTAACCTGTTCCAGCCATACACGTCTACCAACGTACAGCGCAAGTGGTCTACCACGAAGTTTGGCGATGACCTGGACTTCAACGCGGCCATGCCGATGATGCGGGTTTCGGAAATGTATCTGATCGAAGCCGAAGCGAAGGCCGAGCAGGGCAAACAGGCCGCCGCCGCTGACGTGCTGTACACGTTGCAAAAAAACCGCGATCCGCAGGCGGTGAAGTCGGCCGCCGCAACCAAAGCCGCGCTGATCGACGAAATCCTGCTGGAGCGCCGGAAAGAACTGTATGGCGAGCTGGGGATTCAGTTCCTGGATGTGAAGCGTCGGCAACTGCCGCTCGTCCGGACGGGGAACCATTCACCGGCCTTCAAGTTCAACATCCCGGCCAATGACCCGCGGTTTGTGCTGAAGATTCCGTTCCGGGAAATCGACGCCAATCCGAACATCAATCCGGAAGACCAGAACCAGTAAGCTACCGGTGATAAACAGTGCCTCCTGTAAGACCCCGCTTCGGCGGGGTTTTTTTATGGCCTTCCCGCAAAGCGGGTGAGAAGGAGAGGGGGCCGCCCGTTAGCCAACGGGACAAGGACTTATTGACGGGTCTTAAAAGGCCCTGCCGTTTCGTTTATTCAGCCCATTGACCATTCATCCCGGAAAACGGATAGCCTTGTATATCACCTCCCCTGCGGTAGGGCGCCTGTCGAATCGTCGGTTACTTTTATGGCTGAAGTTCAACCTTATTAACTCCTAACAACAAGTACCGATGAAACAACTTTTTGCCGCCCTGCTGCTGTTCACGGCTTTGAGCGCCACCGCTGCTCCGCCCGACGGCCCCGACACCCTGGCAACCCTGCCGGCTGCCCCCAACGTGACCCGCACCAAAGCTATGAGCATGGCCATCTATCCGAATCTGGATCACACCAAAATGCACCTGATGGTCGAAAACCACGTGGAGATTCCGCTCTTTGTCACGTTTATGGATGGGAAGAACAAACTGTACGATGTGAAGGTAGGCAAACGGCTGCGGGCTTTCCACGCCAAGTTCGACATTTCGCAACTGAAGGACGGCGATTATACCATTGAAGTAAGCGACGGGTTCAACAAGATAGTCAAAACGTTCAGCGTGGGCACGCGCCCGCCCCAGAAAGAAGGCCCTTCGCGGTTCCTTACCGCCATAGACTGATTAATTGATGGATAAGAGCGAAACAGCACAGAGCATACTTTGTGCTGTTTTTTTATGCTTTCCCGCAAAACAGGATTTAGGGCAATCCCGGAAAAGGTTGTATATTTTTGGTGACTAATTTGCCGGGGCATCCTCCCTCAAATCACCCTATCCACACACGTATGAATCTGTTCACTCAGGTTTTCGAAAACAACTGCCGCTGGGTCGCCGAAAAAACCAAAACCGACCCGGAGTATTTTACCAAACTGGCAACGGGCCAGCACCCCGAATTTCTCTACATCGGCTGTTCGGACAGCCGGGTAACGGCCGAGGATTTGATGGGCCTCCAGCCGGGGCAGGTCTTCGTGCACCGCAACGTGGCCAATCTGGTGGTCAGCACCGACAACAACGTGAACGCCGTGGTTCAGTACGCCGTCGAGCAGTTGAAAGTGAAACACATCATCATCTGCGGCCATTATGAGTGCGGCGGCATCAAAGCGGCGCTGCATCCGTCGGACATGGGCCAGCTCAATAGCTGGCTGCAAACCCTCAGAGACGTGTACCGCCTCCACCGCGCGGAGCTGGATGCCATTCCGGACGAGCAGAAGCGGTTTGACCGGCTGGTCGAACTCAATGTGCTGGAACAGTGCATCAACGTCATCAAAATCGATCACGTCCAGCGAATGTGGTACAAAACGGGCTTTCCGCAGGTCCACGGCTGGGTTTTCAACGTCCGGACCGGCGTGCTGAAAGACCTGGGACTGGACATGGAACAGGTGTTCGGCGACATCCGCAGCATTTATGACCTGCGCCCGACTGCCAGCGAGTAAGCTTTTCTGCAAAAACAAAAGCGGGTACAGAGAATCTCCGTACCCGCTTTGCCTTCTGTATGGCTTGATTAAACTGTAGCAAACAACGACTGAGCTTTGGCTTCCAGCTGGCTTTCGCCCATCAGGTAGGCATCCGCCGCCCGGGCCGCCTCGCGCCCTTCTGAAATGGCCCAGACCACCAGCGACTGCCCCCGACGCATGTCGCCGGCGGCAAACACTTTCGAAACGCTCGTCTGGTAATGAGTCGCTTTCACGTTGCCGCGCTCGTCCAGCTCGACGCCGAGGTCGGTCAGCAGACCGTTCCGCTGGGGGTGCAGGAAACCCGCCGCCAGCAGCGCCAGTTCGCAGGGAATGTCGCGCTCTGAACCGGGCACTTCCACCATCTGCATGCGGCCGTTTTCGGACTTCCACTCCAGGTTGACCAGGCGGAGCGCTTTCAGGTTACCGGCCTCGTCGCCGATAAACGCTTTCGTGTTGATCGACCAGTGCCGGTCGCAGCCTTCCTCGTGCGAGGTAGAGGTGCGGAGCATCATCGGCCAGTGCGGCCAGGGCGTATTTTCGTGCCGTTCTTTCGGCGGCATCGGCAGCAGTTCGATCTGGGTAATGGATGTCGCGCCGTGGCGGTTCGACGTACCGACGCAGTCAGAACCGGTGTCACCGCCGCCGATCACGACCACGTTCTTGCCCGTTGCCAGCAGTTCGCCGTTGGCATAAGGCGTGCCCGTATGGTCGATCATCACCGGAGTACCGGACACCCGCTTGTTCTGCTGGCTCAGGAACTCCATGGCAAAGTGAACGCCTTTCAGGTCACGGCCCGGAATCGGCAGGTCGCGCGGAACGGTAGAGCCGCCCGTCAGCATGACCAGGTCAAAGCTGTCGAGCAGTTCGTTGGCCTTGATGTCGACGCCCACGTTGGTGTTGGTCCGGAAGACAATGCCTTCGGCTTCCATTACGGCCAGGCGGCGGTCGATTACCCGTTTTTCCAGTTTGAAATCGGGAATACCGTAACGGACCAGCCCGCCGATCTGGTCGGCCCGCTCGAAGACTGTCACCCAGTGACCAGCTTTGTTGAGCTGGGCCGCCGCGGCCATACCTGCCGGGCCGGAGCCCACGATAGCCACCTTTTTGCCCGTCCGTTTGGCCGGAATGTTCGGCTTCACCAGACCGCGCTCGAAGGCAGCCTCGATGATCGATTTTTCGATGAATTCAATCGTGACGGGCGGTTTGTTGATGCCCAGCACGCAGGCGCTTTCGCAGGGAGCGGGGCAGATGCGGCCCGTAAACTCCGGAAAGTTGTTCGTCGACGACAGGATTTCGTAGGCGTATTCCCAGTTCTGTTCGTACACCGCATCGTTGAACTCCGGAATAATATTTCCCAGCGGACAGCCGCTGTGGCAGAAGGGCGTTCCGCAGTCCATGCAGCGGGCGGCCTGTTTCTGTGAATCCGCCTCCTGGTGAGGCATTTCGATTTCCTTATAATCGTGAATCCGTTCCTGGGCGGGCCGTTTCTTCGGCAACTCACGTTCGAATTCTAAAAATCCAGTCGGTTTTCCCATTGTTTTGTTGTACGATTACTGGTTAACCACGTCCACGACGATGTCCTGATACACTACATTTTTGTCACGAATCACTTCCGAGAGGGCCACACCCCGTCCGGCCAGCGCCTTGCGGAAGTCGGTTGGCATCACTTTCACAAACTGCCCGATCAGGTTGTCCCAATCCTGCATCAGCGAGAAGGCTACGTTGGACGTAGTGAACTGGAAGTGCTTTTCCACGTATTCCCGCACGATGGTTGCGTCCTCGTCGGCCAGCCCTTCGAGCGCCACCATTTCCCGGTTCACTTTCGAGGCAAACGTGCCGTCCTTGTCCCAGACGTAAGCCACGCCGCCCGACATTCCCGCCGCGAAGTTGCGGCCTACCGAGCCGAGAATAACCACCAGACCGCCCGTCATGTATTCGAGGCCGTGGTCGCCCACGCCTTCCACGACGACTTTGGCCCCGGAGTTCCGGACGCAGAAACGTTCCCCGGCCATCCCGCGGATGAAGGCTTCGCCCGAGGTAGCGCCGTAGAACGACACGTTACCGACAATGCTGTTTTCTTCCGGTTTGAAGGGAGCCGTCCGGTCGGGGTACACGATGAGCTGCGCCCCGCAGAGGCCCTTGCCGAAGTAGTCGTTGGCGTCGCCTTCGAGTTCGAGCGTGATGCCCCGCGTGTTGAACGCCCCGAAGCTCTGTCCGGCCGTTCCACGGAACTTGAAGTGCAGGGTGTTCTCCGGCAGCCCTTTTCCGCCGTAGACTTTCGAAATTTCGTTCGAGAGCATGGTCCCTACGGCCCGGTTCAGGTTAATGGTCGGGAACTCGGCGTACACCGATTCGCCCGATTCGAGGGCCGGTTGGGCGGCTTTGATAAGCTGACGGTCCAGGACCGTTTCAATGCCGTGATCCTGTTCTTCCTGCTTGTAGAGCGCCACGTCGAGGTTGATCGGCTCTTTGTACAGGATGGCGTTCAGGTCAACGGCCTTGTATTTCCAGTGTTTGATCTCGTCGCGCATTTCCAGCATCTGCGACTGCCCGACCATTTCGTTGACCGTCCGGAAGCCGAGTTCGGCCATGATTTCGCGCAGTTCCATCGCCAGGAAGGTGAACATGTTGACCACGTCTTCCGGCTTGCCCGTAAACAGAGCCCGCAGTTCCTTGTTCTGCGTGGCCACGCCCACCGGACAGGTGTTCAGGTGACACTTCCGCATCATGATGCAGCCGACGGATACCAGCGCTGCCGTGGCAACGCCCCATTCTTCGGCACCGAGCAGGGCGGCAATCGCCAGGTCGCGACCCGTCCGCATCTGCCCGTCGGCCTGCACCGTGACGCGTCCGCGGAGTTTGTTGCGAACCAGCGTCTGGTGCGTTTCGGCCAGTCCCAGTTCCCAGGGCAGACCCGCGTGCCGGATTGAGCTCAGCGGCGAAGCACCCGTACCGCCGTCGTGACCGGCGATCAGGATGTGGTCGGCATGGGCTTTGGCTACCCCGGCGGCAATGGTGCCGACTCCGGCTTCCGACACCAGCTTGACGCTGATGCGGGCTTTGCGGTTGGCGTTTTTAAGATCGAAAATCAGCTGCGCCAAATCCTCGATCGAATAAATATCGTGGTGAGGCGGGGGCGAAATCAGACCCACACCCGGCGTCGAATGACGGGTCCGGCCGATCCAGTCGTCCACCTTGTGACCCGGCAGCTGACCGCCTTCGCCCGGTTTGGCACCCTGGGCCATTTTGATCTGCAGTTCCTCGGCGTTGGTCAGGTAGTGGCTCGTCACCCCGAAGCGGCCCGAAGCCACCTGTTTGATGGCCGAGTTCAGGCTGTCGCCGTTTGCCAGTTTGCCGAAGCGTCGTTCGTCTTCGCCGCCTTCGCCGGAATTGCTTTTGCCGCCGATGCGGTTCATGGCAATCGCCAGCGTCGTGTGGGCTTCCCACGAAATAGACCCGAACGACATGGCACCCGTGGCAAACCGCTTGAAAATGCTTTCAATCGGCTCCACTTCGTCCAGCGGAACGGGGTTGCCTTTGCGGAACTTCATCAGACCGCGCAGGGTCAGGGCCTTCTGCGTCTGGTCGTCGATCAGTTTCGCGTATTTTTTGTAAACGCCGTAATCGTTCTTTTTCGTGGCCTGTTGCAGCAGGTGAATCGTGTCCGGGTTGAACGTGTGGGCTTCGCCGCGCTGCTTCCACTGGTACACGCCGCCCACTTCCAGACGCGGGGTGCCGACGGGCTTGTCGGGGAACGCCTGCCGGTGACGAACGAGGATTTCGCGGCCGATCTGCTCCAGACCCATCCCGCCGATTCGCGAAACGGTGCCCGTGAAGTAGCGGTCCACCACCTCTTTGTTCAGGCCGAGGCACTCGAAAATCATCGCACCCTGGTACGATTGCAGGGTCGAGATGCCCATTTTCGAGAAAATCTTCAGCAGTTCCTTGTTGACGGCTTTGACGTAGTTCTGGAACAGTTTGTCGAGCGGATAGTCCACCTGCAACAGCCCGCGCTCTTTCATGTCCGCGATCGTTTCGAAGGCCATGTACGGGTTGATGCCCGAGGCACCGTACCCGATGAGGGTCGCGAAGTGGTGCGATTCCCAGACGTCCCCGGCCTCCACCAGAATGCCGACCTTGCCCCGCAGTCCTTTGCGGATGAGGTGGTGGTGAATGGCGGCCGTTGCGAGCAGGGTCGGGATGGGCGCGTGGTCCGAGTCGATAGCCCGGTCGGAGAGGATGATGATCTCGAACCCGTCTTCAATGGCGTCCTCGGCGTAGCGGCAAATCCGCTCGATGGCCCGTTCCAGCCCGATTCCGCCCTGGTCGGCGCGGAAATAGGTGGTGATGGTTTTCGCCTGGAAGTGGTTTTTGTCGACAAACCGCAGTTTGTCAAACTCTTCCGTCGTCAGCACCGGCTGTTCGAGTTCGATCTGGCGGCAGTGCAGCGGCGATTCGGTCAGCAGGTTGCCCGTCGAGCCCACGAAGGAAATGAGCGACATGATGGCCCGTTCCCGAATGGGGTCGATCGGCGGGTTGGTCACCTGCGCGAACAGCTGCTTGAAGTAGTTGGCCAGGTGCTGGCTCTGCTCCGAAAGCACGGCCAGCGGCGTATCGACGCCCATCGAACCCAGCGGTTCCAGGCCGGTTTCGGCCATCGGGGCCAGAATCATCCGCAGGTCTTCCGACGTCATGCCGAAGCTGAGCTGCTTTTTGAGCAGTTCTTCCTTCGCAATCGGGCCGTACTTCCGCGAAGGCGTCGGCAGGTCGCTGGTCTTGATTTTATATTCGTCGAGCCACTGCTGATACGGCTGGCGCGAGCAAATGTCGTTTTTGAGTTCTTCGTCGGCAATGATGCGGCCCTGCTCCATGTCCACGACGAACATGCGGCCCGGCTGCAGACGGCCTTTCTTGACGACCGTGGCCGGATCTACGTCGAGGACCCCGGCTTCGGAGGCCATAATGACCACGTCGTCCTCCGTGACCCAGTAGCGCGAGGGACGCAGGCCGTTCCGGTCGAGGGTAGCACCCACGATGCGGCCGTCCGTGAAGGAGATCGAGGCCGGACCGTCCCAGGGCTCCTGAAGCGCCGCGTGGAATTCGTAGAAGGCGTGCCGGATGGGGTCCATCTCCTCATTACCGTCCCAGGCTTCCGGAATCACCATCATCATGGCGTGCGGCAGCGAACGACCCGACATCACGAGCAGTTCGATGGCATTGTCGAGGTTGGCCGAGTCCGACTGGTTATGGTCGCAGATCGGCTTCAGCATGTCGAGTTCTTCCTGCGTGAACAGCTCGGACTCCAGCATGGCTTCGGCCGCTTTCAGCCAGTTGACGTTCCCCTTCACGGTGTTGATCTCGCCGTTGTGGGCGATGTAGCGGAACGGCTGGGCCAGTTTCCACGACGGGAAGGTGTTGGTCGAGAAGCGGGAGTGAATGACCGCCATGGCCGACACCAGTTCCTCGCGCTGAAGGTCCGGAAAATAGCCGCGGAGCTGCCCCGTGGTCAGCTGGCCTTTATACGTAATGACCCGGCCCGAGAGGGAAGCGTAGTAGAACGAGTTGTTCACTCCCGCGACGGTCTCGTTGATGATCCGGGTGGTGTAATTTCTTAGAATGTAGAGTTTACGCTCAAATTCGTCTGCCGTCAGTCCGGCTGCTTTCTTGATAAACACCTGCTCCATGACCGGTTCGGCGGAACGGGAACCATTGCCGAGGTCGGAGGAATCGGTCGGTACGACGCGGTAGCCCAGCAGTTCGAGTTTCAGCTTCCGAACCGCCCGTTCGAGCACCTGGCGGCACTCCCGGCGCAGATTGTCGTCCTTGGGCATGTACATCATCCCCACGCCGTACTCCCCGGCGGAAGGCAGCGAAAAGCCCAGTTTCAGGCATTCGTCGACAAAAAACTCGTGGGGAATCTGGAAGAGGATACCGGCCCCGTCGCCCGTGTTGACCTCACAGCCGCACGCGCCGCGGTGGTCCATTCGGGTCAGCATCGTCAGCGCGTCCTCCACAATCCGGTGTGACTTCCGGCCTTTGACGTGCGCCACAAATCCAATTCCACAGGCGTCGTGTTCAAATTCGGACCGGTAGAGGCCCTGTTGGGGAACATCGGTAACAGACATCGGCGTAAGTTTTTTGTGGTTTTGTTGAATTTTTTTCAATCTGTCCACAGACTATTTAGAAGAAGTAAAACCCGTTGGCGGGAATTCTAGTAAGCAGATTGTATTTGGTTATGCAATATATAGCCAAAAATATTTTGTTAAAATACCCAAATGCGAAATATGCTTTGCTAAACGGCATTTTATGAAATTGGTACAAATTCTTCTTGCTTAGTGAATAAATGACAAAAGCCTCGTGGATTTTCCGGCCCTTCATTCTGCCAGAAAACAACGCCGGACGCTAAAATAATTCCCGCCGACCGCCTCCTGTTGGCACGGGACAATCAACGTTTCATCCGTCAATAATGACGACTTGAGCAGAAGGGGCTGGCCTTCGCCTGACGACCGCTTTATTTTCGCCGCTGTCCATTCCATACTGCCATGCGTTCTGTCCTCATTCTGCTCAGTCTGTCAATCGGGGTTTGCCTTCAGGCAGCCTTTGGTCCCGAAAGTGGTTCCTCCAATCCGGACTCCTACCGGGGTCGTCAGCTGGTGGTGGGAAGCGGCGGGGGCATCACCGGCCTGACCGACACCTATTATCTGTTCGAAAACGGAAATCTGTACGCCCGGTCCGAAGGCGATTCCGCTTTTACCCGCCTCCGCAAACAGCCCGCCGCAATCGTCCGGCGACTCTTCAAAATGGTCGAAGATGATTGCCGCATCCGGTCGGCCCGTTTCGACAATCCCGGCAACGTTTACCGCTTTGTTCGCTGGAAACGCGCCAAGGAGGAGCATACCGTAACCTGGGGCGATCCGCGTCAGCCCGCCCCGGCTTCATATACCAAACTTTACCGGTCGTTCATGACGATGGTCGCCAGCGCCCGGTAGCCCCTGATCCGCACAAAACAACAAGTACTCCTGAATCATGAAAGCAATTTTATCCACCCTCCTGCTGAGCGTGGCTGTCGGCGCGATGGCGCAGCCGGGGCCGGGTTTTGGCCGGAAAATGAAGAACGCCTCCGCCACGCCGGGGCTGGTCCAGCGCCTGAAGGCCGAAGAAACGCCCATGCCGGTCCTTCCGGCGGTTCCTTCCCGGAACGGCCTGCTGGCTACTACCACCAGCCTGCAGCGGCAGCCGCTGCGTCTCCGGGTCGTGCGGGATACCAGCTCCAACCGGCCCGTCTACATCGAAAACCGGACCCCGGCCAAACCCTCGGCCCGGGCCGCCCGGCGCAGTCTCAACGCCACAGTCTTTGACTTCATCGGACAGGTCAAAGCGCTGCTGTCGGTCACGAATCCGGAGCAGGAGCTGACCATCAGCAAAACGGAAACCGATGCGCTGGGACAAACCCACGTCCGGCTGGCCCAGCGTTACCAGGGCGTGCCGGTGTACGGCAGCGAACTGATTGCGCACGTCGAGAATGGCGAAGTGAAACTGCTGAATGGGTCGTTTCGGGTCATCAAAAACGCGGTTGTCACGCCCTCGCTTTCGCTGACAGAAGCGTCCGGCCGGGCGCTGCAGGACGTTCGGAAGGAATCGATCGTCCGGACGTTTGGTGACAATATATTGAAAATGAAAGCCGCGGAAGGCGAATTGTGCCTGTATCCGGTGGCCGACGAAACGGTGCTGGCCTACCGGCTGACCGTCCGCCCGAACCTGATCGAGCGCTGGGAGTACGTAGTCGATGCCCAAACCGGAGCGGTTCTCGACAAAATCAACACCACCTGCGGCGTCGACGGGCCGGTCAAGGCCACCGGGAAAGACCTTAACGGGGTGAGCCAGACCTTCCAGACGTACCTGATCGGAAGCACTTACTTCCTGATCGACGGCTCCAAGTCCATGTTTGATAAAACGGCTTCCAAACTGCCCAATAACGGCGTGGGGGCCCTGCTGACGCTGGATGCGGGCAATACCTACGGCGACAACTGGAAAGTTAAACACAACATTTCGACCAGCAACACCAACTGGAGCGCCACGGCCATCTCGGCCCATACGAACGCCTCCAAAGCCTACGATTACTACCAGAGTGTGCACAAACGGACTTCGCTGAACGGCAAGGGCGGCAATATGCTGTCCATCATCAACATCGTGGAGGACGACGGTAAAGGCATGGATAACGCGTTCTGGAACGGGGAGTACATGGGCTACGGCAACGGGAACCTCTACTGCAAACCGCTGGCGGGCGGGCTGGACGTGGCCGGGCACGAAATGACGCATGGCGTGGTCGAACATTCGGCCAACCTGGAGTACAAAGGACAGTCCGGCGCGCTGAACGAATCGTTTGCGGATGTCTTCGGAATGATGATCGACCGGGACGACTGGACGCTGGGCGAGGATGTTGTCCTCAAAACCAAATACACCAGCGGCGCCATGCGGAGCTTCGCGAATCCGAACCAGAACGGGAAAGGAACCCTCGGGTATCAGCCCAAACACATGTCGGAGTTTGTCGAAACCGAGAAGGACAACGGGGGCGTGCACGCCAACAGCGGGATTCCCAACCACGCCTTTTACAAAATCGCCACGGCCATCGGCCGGGATAAGGCCGAGAAAATCTACTACCGCGCCCTGACGACGTACCTCACCCGGACGTCCAAATTTCTGGATTGCCGCCTGGCCGTGGTCCGCTCGGCGGGCGACCTCTTTGGGGCCGGCAGCCCGGAGGTGACCGCCGCCAAACAGGCGTTCGACGCGGTGGGTATTCTGGAGACCACCGAAACACCGGAAGAACCGGCCAAAGACCTGCCGACCAACAACGGGCAGGACATGATTCTGCTTTACGGCGGTGACGCCAAACTGTATACGGTGGAGTTCGGCAAAGACAAATTCGACGCCAAAGTGAAGGCCATGCTGAAGCACAAGCCTAGCGTGACCGACGACGGAAAATTTGCCTATTACGTATCCGACGACAAGAAAATACGCGCCATTAACCTGACCGGCACGCCGCAGGAATCGATTATTTCGGACGAAGCCATCTGGGACAACGTCGCCATTTCCCGCGACGGGACCAAACTGGCCGCCCTGACGGATGAAAAGGACAAGGCGATCTGGGTCTACAGCTACGAACTGAAGAAATGGAAGAAATTTGGCCTCTTCAACCCGACTTCGGCCGAAGGTGTCAAAACGGGCGAAGTCGAATATGCCGATTCGTTCGAATGGGACCCGAGCGGGGAGTACATCATCTACGATGCCTACAACAAACTGAAAAGTCTGGATGGGGCGGCGATCGATTACTGGGACGTTGGCTTCCTGCGCGCCTGGGACACCGCGAAGAAAACCTTCGGGCAGGGCGAAATCGAAAAACTGTTCTCCAACCTTGAAGAAGGCGAAAGCGTGGGCAACCCGTCGTTCTCCAAAAATTCGCCGAACATCATCACGTTTGATTATTACAACGCAACCGACGAAAGTTACTTCATTCTGGCCGCCGACCTGCGCGAAGGCAAACTGACGAGTGTTTACGAAAACAACACCCTCGGCTTCCCCGGCTACTCCCGCCTGGACGACCGGCTGATCTTTAACACCTTAGGCGAGGAAGACCGGCCCGATGTGGCGGTGGTACGCCTGAAAACGGACAAAATCACGCCCGATACCGACGCCGAAACGGTGTACAATAACGCTTCCTGGGCCGTCTGGTACAGCACCGGCACCCGGACGCAGCCGGCCAAAAAAACGCAGACCATCACGTTTGCCGAGTTGAAAGACCGCTACCTGAGCAGCGACCCGGTCACGCTGACGGCCACGGCCTCTTCCGGACTGCCGGTAAGCTTCTCGGTGGTCTCCGGTCCGGCAACGATTTCGGGCAATAAACTGACGATGAAAGGAGGCGGAAAAGTGGTCGTGCGGGCCACGCAGGCCGGAAACGAGCAGTACCAGGCGGCCACGCCGGTAGAGCGGTCGTTTAACGTACAGGTGGTGACGGGGCTGGAACCTACCTGGCAGGAGGCCGTCCGGGTGTACCCGAACCCGGTCGTCTCGACCCTGACCGTTGAGGTGCCCGCCGGGGCGAATGTGCTGGGGATCAGCGTGGTAAGTGCCGGAGGGGCAACCGTTTCGCGGGCAGCGGCCGGACAAACGACCCTGGACCTGAGCGGACTAACCCCCGGCACCTACCTGCTGACGATTCAGACCGAAAAAGGCCGCGAAGTGAGAAAGATCGTGAAGCGGTAACGGAAAGTCCCCACGGCTGCGGCGGTGGGGACTTTTGCTAATCTGCGGATTTATTTCGGGAGAAAACGCCCCTCATTTTCCGCCATTGCCGCTGCTGGACATGACGGCCCAGTTCGGGCGGAAAAGGCCGTTCGGCTTTCACCCAGCGGGTTTTGACGTAGGCGAACAATTGCATGGCCGCTCCGAGAACAAAAGGTTTCTGCCGGACATTTTTCAGAACGGTCAGCATAAAGAAGTCAAAGCGGTACGGAATCTGGGCTTTGAAGCGGCCCGTGTCAAAATGATTGACCAGCGAGGGCGAGCGAATGCCTTCCGGCTTCAGGTGGTCGAAGGGAACGGGCAGCGTCCGGGTGAGCCAGCCTTTCTGCTGAGCCAGAAACGTGTCAATTTCGTCTTCGCCCCGCATGGTGTAAAACTTGCCGATCTGCTCAAAACACGTCCGCCGGTAGATGCGTGTAGCCCCGCGCACGCCCGTCCAGTCGTGAAGCGTTTCGGGAATGCCGTCCTGCCGTAAGTGTCCCGAAGCGAGGCCAAGTTTCGGGTTTTCTGCAAAATGCTGAAAGACCGTGGCGAAGAAGTCCGGGGCAAACGCCACGTCGGCATCGATCTTGACCACAAAGTCAACGGTTTCGTCCTGAATCAGCTCCCGGGCGTAATTCATCAGCGCCCCACTCCGACCGCCCGTAGAATTCAGGTCCGGCCGGAAGTCGCGCATGATGATGAATTCAATCCAGGGGTGTTGTTGCTGGTATTGCCGGATCAGTTCCGGTGATGAATCGGTCGAGTTATCGTCCAGGATAATCCAGCGTTTCGGCAGAATCGTCTGGGCGCAGACCGACCGCAGGGTCTGTTCGATGTATTGCTGTTCGTTTTTCTGGGGAGTCAGGAGGACGTAACGCATGGAGGAGGCAGAATCAGTTCGGTTGCTGGCGGCGGTATTTCCAGGCGTAGGCCCGGACGGTTGCCACCAGACTCAGCGCAAAGCCGACCGGCCACAGCAGCGGCAGACCGTGTTTGCGGTAAAAATGAAACGTTTTGGTCAGGGAATTGACCGAGTAGGGATTGAAGAAACTTTTCAGAAACGTCTTCAGCGGCGGCCTCAGGTAAACCGTTCCGGCCGAAGTCATGCCGGTATGGTCGTAAACCACGGCTTCCCAGGCGACGTAGGTAGGAATACCGGCGGTCACGGCGCGCAGGGCCATGTCGTCGTCGGAGCCGTACTGCGGAAAGCGTCGTTCGTCGAAAAGACCGATTTCATCCAGCACCGCAACCGGCAGGAGCATGCCGCGGCCGTTCAGGGTCTGGGTCGGGTGCAGGCCCGTAAACTGCGCCGGGCGGTAGGGGGTCATGAAGGGCACGTACGGGTCCTGTTTCATCAGCCACCGCAGCGTCCGCGGATTGCCCGAAAACGTCACCCGTGCCGGAGCGTCCCGGGTGACGGACAGACTGCCCAGAACGGACCGCGGACCCGCTTCCCGGTAACAGCGCAGCAGGGTAGAAACATACGACGTGTCCAGTTCCGAATCATCGTTCATGACCAGAATCTGGTCCACCGAAAGGTGCTGACGGGCGAAGCGAATGCCTTCGTTCACGCAGCGGGTGAACCACCATTGCCCCGTTCCCGGCACGACATGCACCGCCGGGAACTCGGTCCGGAGCAGTTCGTCCGTTCCGTCGGTAGACCCGTCCACCACGACCACCACCGACAGGCGGAAGTCACTGCCTTCCTGCCGGAGCAGCTGGTCCAGAAGCGTCCGTAGGTAGGTTTTCCGGTTGAAAGTCGGGATAACGACGGCGAGTGAATGCACGGTGATTGACAGCGAGTACAAAGGCCGCAGGGGCCGCATCGTGCAAATATATGAAAATTTGCCGTTACGTTTCTTTGACCGTTATGGTTTGCCCTTCCTGGGCCAGATAGGTCTGGGCAAAAACCGTCCGGGCTTCGGTCAGAAAGGCGTCTGTCTGTTTGTAGCGGGAGGAAAAGTGTCCGATCAGCAGGCGGCCCACCCCGGCTTTGGCGGCAATGGCAGCGGCCTGCCGCGCGGTGGAATGGAAGACCTCCGCCGCCCGAACTGCCATGTCTTCGAGAAACGTAGCTTCGTGATACAGCAGGTCGATGCCGCGCAGCTGGTCGATAATCGTTTCGGTAAACCGGGTGTCCGAGCAGAAGGCGTAGGAGCGGGGCGGCGGGGCCGGAACAGTGTAATCGTCCATCCGGAACAGCACGCGCC
The DNA here is from genome assembly GCF_026278345.1 of Tellurirhabdus rosea. Lineage (NCBI taxonomy): Bacteria > Pseudomonadati > Bacteroidota > Cytophagia > Cytophagales > Spirosomataceae > Larkinella > Larkinella roseola. The sequence continues at coordinate 329,237 of NZ_CP111085.1, read as the reverse complement.
CCTGGGCGTCGAGGATGTCGTGCCCGTCTTTGAGCTGCCGCAGGTAATCCACCGGCACATCGGCGGGCAGTTTTTCGCGGATGAGCTTTCGCTTCCGGGCCTTTTCGCGGAACAGGTAGCCCGTACAGTCGATGCGGTGCTGGAGCGGAATGGACTCCACGGTCAGCGACGGCAGGTCCAGAACGGTGGCCGGGGCCGTCGGGTCAACGGGGTGAAAATGCAGCGGAAAACCGATCCGGGTGTCGGAATAGCGAAACTGCACCGTCATGATTTCCAGCAGGCCCGCCGGGCCGAAGAGGTGAAGCTCGTCCTGCCGGCCGGCCAGATTCAGGCTCGACAGCAGCGGGACGAGCCCGAAATAATGATCGCCGTGGAGGTGACTGATGAAGATGTAACGCAACCTGCCGGGGCGGATTTTCTGTTCCATGAGCCGGTACTGCGTACCTTCGCCGCAATCGATCAGAAAATAATCGCTTTCGATTTCAAGCAGTTGAGCGGTCGGGTGGCGCCCCAGCAAAGGGGTCGCCGAGCCGCTTCCCAGAATTGTCAGGTTGAAATTCATCATGTATCCACGGGCGTCAGCCCATGCTTTTTTTCTCACGAAGTTGAGTCCGTGGTCTTTGTTCAAGGGCCGGGGCCGTGTGGTTCTTTCACGAAGCCGTTTTTCTCACGGGCTGAAGCCCGAAGGTACGGTTAGGGTTCCGTGGTGGTGCTGCCGTCGAACTCGTCGTATTCGTCGTCGTCCTCGTTGCGGAAGTTATTTTCCAGATCGTGCATAAACACGGCGTCGATGGCTTCCTCAACCGTGGGCAGCATGGTAATGTCCTGAATGGAACCTTCCAGAAAATCGGTAATGGTATCTTTTTTGGTAACCAGAATCATGATGCCGAGTTCGTTGGAGCTCTGGCGGTTGATCTTGCGCAGGACGCTGGTGCCGTTCTGATCGACGCTGTCCACGCTGTTGATGTCCACAATCAGGTTGCTGAAGCCTTCCCGGAACAGGCTGCGGGCGACCACCTCAAAACTCGAAGGCACCTCGCCGCCAAAAGCTTCTTCCTGAAGTTTAATCAGCGCGTACTGGTCGTTTCGTTCAATCGTATGATTCATATAAGTTTAATGTTGAATGACTGAATGATTGAATGACTGAATGAATGATTAGCTCTGTTCCAATCAGTCATTCAGTCATTCCGTCATTCAATTAATAAATAACCGCCAGCGACTGGCGAATGTTGGTTTCGATTCGTTGCAGAATATGGTCTGTCTGGGCGCGCTGAAAAGGCTGACCCGTGACGGTTTCGTAGAGTTCGATGTACCGTTCAGAAATCTGGGTAATCCACTCGTCCGTCATCTCCGGCACGACCTGGCCCTCTTTGCCCTGGAAATTATTGGCAATAAGCCATTCTCTAACAAACTCCTTGGACAATTGTTTTTGTGCCTCACCGGCCTGCTGCCGGGCCTCGTAGCCCTCGGCGTAGAAGTACCGGGACGAATCCGGCGTGTGGACTTCGTCGATGAGGTAGACCTGCCCGTTGTACCGGCCGAATTCGTATTTGGTATCGACCAGAATCAGGCCCCGTTCGGCGGCCATTGCGGTTCCGCGGCGGAACAGCGCCAGGGCGTACGCCTCCAGTTGCCCGTATTCGGCTTCCGAAACCAGTCCTTTCGCCAGAATCTCCTCGCGGGAAATGTCCTCGTCGTGGCCTTCGTGGGCTTTGGTCGTGGGCGTGATGATCGGTTCCGGCAGACGGTCGTTTTCGTTCAGCCCATCGGGCAGGGCCACGCCGCAGAGCGTCCGCAGGCCCGAGCGGTAAGTCCGCCAGGCGTGGCCCGCCAGATAGCCCCGCACGACCATCTCGACCGGGTACGTTTCGCATTTGAGGCCGACGCTGACGTTCGGGTCCGGCGTCGCCAGGAGCCAGTTCGGGACGATGTCGGCGGTGGCTTTCAGAAAATGCGCGGCGGTCTGGTTCAGCACCTGCCCTTTGTAGGGAATCGGGCGCGGCAGCACCACGTCGAAGGCCGAGATGCGGTCGGAGGCCACCATGACGAGCCGGTCGGGGAAGCTGTACACATCCCGCACCTTGCCCCGGTAGTAACCGGTCTGTCCTTCAAACTGGAAATGGGTTTCCTGTAAACTATTCATATTATCGTTGTCCGCGTTCCCGGAGAAGCCCGGTTGGAGGTGGCCGTTCTGACCTTTTTCGGAAATCTAGCGCGAAACAAACGGTTTCGGGCCGTTTCGCAAAATGTTTCAACAAGGTTTTGGTGCGGGCAGACGGGAAAGACCGGGCCATCATGGCGGTGGGCAATAAAAAAGGACCTGCCGACAAACCCGCCGACAAGTCCTTTTTCGGTGCTGAACCGGAATTACATTTTCTCGATCACCAGCGCCGAGGCCCCGCCGCCGCCGTTGCAGATGCCGACCGCCCCGACGGTGCCGCCATTCTGGTGCAGAATGTTGGTCAGCGTCGTGACGATCCGGGCTCCGGAAGCGCCCAGCGGATGCCCGATGGAAACGGCCCCGCCGTACACGTTCAGTTTCTCCTGCGGCACGTCCAGCAGTTTGCTGAATGCCAGCGGAACCACCGAAAACGCCTCATTGACCTCGTAATAATCGACGTCGTGGGCCCGGATGCCTGCCCGTTTCAGCGCCGCCGGAACGGCCAGAACGGGCGTCGTCGGAAACAGGGCCGGTTCCTGTTCGGCATCGGCATAGCCCAGAATCCGGGCCAGCGGTTTCAGGCCCAGTTCCTCGGCCTTGCGCAGGCTCATCACCACCAGGGCCGAAGCGCCATCGTTGATGGTCGAGGAGTTGGCCGCCGTCACGGTGCCTTCTTTCGTAAAGGCCGGTTTCAGGGACGGAATCTTATCGAAAATCACATTTTTAAATTCCTCATCTTCCGAGACGGTAACCGCCCCTTTGCGGCCCGGCACCTCCAGCGGCACGATCTCGGCCTTAAACCGGCCGTTCTCCGTCGACTGGGCTGAACGTTCGTAGGAGCGAACGGCGTAGGCGTCCTGTTCCTCACGGCTGATGCCGTATTTTTTGGCGATGCCGTCGGCAAAAACACCCATGGCGCACTGGTCGTAAACGTCGGTCAGGCCATCGCGGGCGAGGCCGTCGATGAGTTCGGCATTGCCGTATTTGTACCCGAAACGGGCTTTGGGCACATAGTACGGGATGTTGGACATGCTTTCCATGCCGCCCGCCACGATGATGTCGGCCTGGCCGAGCTGGATGGTCTGGGCCGCCATCATGATGGCCTTCGTCCCCGAAGCGCACACTTTGTTGACGGTGGTACAGCGGGCTGTGGCCGGCAGTCCGGCTTTGAGCGCCGCCTGACGGGCCGGAGCCTGGCCCAGATTGGCCGAGACCACGTTGCCCATAATGACTTCTTCGACCTGGGAGGCCTCAATGCCCGCCCGTTGCAGGGCCGCTTCAATGGCTTTGGCTCCAAGTTCGGTGGCCGACAGGGGCGACAGAATGCCGCCAAAACTGCCCAGGGGCGTCCGCACGGCGGAGACAATGACTACTTCATTCATAATCAGGTGAACTCTATGTGGTTTGTTGATGAAATTACCAGGTTCGGTAGGCCTTCCGGGCTTCTTTGGAAGCCAGTGACGAGGGCTTACGCTGTTGGATGTACTGCACTTCGGTGTCCTCCATCGAATTCAGCAACTGCAGAACCTGCGCCTCCGTCAGGTTCAGCGACCGAAGGCGCCGGAGGAGGTCTGTCCGCCGGTCGTTCTGTTCGACTTCCCGGCCGGCGTTAGGCTGTCCGGGCTGCACGTCCGCTTCATTCGAAGCGGCGGCCTGTTTCTGTATTTCTTTTTTCGGCGCTTTCGAGCGGGGAACCCGCCCCGAGAAGCGCTTGCTGATGAACTCGTAATTAAACTGCGCTTCGGGCAAATCCGGCTGCATCTGGAGGGCCTGCCGATACTGCCGGAGGGCGGTCAGGGTGTCTCCTTTCAGACAGGCGATCACGCCCAGCTGGAGCATGGCCTGGGCCGCCAGTTCGGGCTGCCGGACCTGGGCTACCTGCTGGTAATACCGCTGGGCATCCGGGTACCTCCGAAGCTGGAAATACGAATGCCCCAGGTTCAGCCGGGCCGTGGGTTCCACGAACAGCGACGACCGAAGCAGCAGCGAATACTGATCGGCGGCCCGCTGGTAATTGCCTGCCTGATACGCTTTGAACGCTTCCAGCCGGGCCGTGTTTTTCTGAGAGACCTGCGCCACCGATCGGTTGTCCGAGAGCCACAAAAGAAAAGACAGTATCAGATAAGTCATGCCGCGATGAAATACGCTCTAAATGTAAAAACTCCGATTATAACTTAAACGTTCGGACGCTCACCAACAGGTCAACGGCGATTAAAATTAGGGCAACGGCCAGAAAATAATAGTATTTGTTGGAAGTGACCCGGATTTTCCGCTGGTCGATGAGCCGGTTTTCGAGTCCGGAGATGGCCGAAGCGAGGGCGGTCAGGTCGCCGGAGGCAGAGGTGATTTCGAGGTAGGAGCCGTTGGCGTCCTGGCTGAGCCGCCGCAGCAGGTCGCGGTTGAGCCGGGAGCGAACCGCCCGTCCGTCGGCATCGCGGACGATGCTTTTCCCGGCCGGAATGGTGCTGCCGGTTTCGGTGCCCACGCCCACCACAAACAGCGAAATGCCGTACGCCCGGATGCGGTTCAGCAGCGAGCGTTCGCAGGAGCCAAAATCTTCGCCGTCGGTGAGCAGGACAATGACTTTTGTCTGATTATCGGACGTTTTGTTTTGCAGATGTTTCTGCAACGCTACCGTTACGGCGGCGCAGAGGTTGGTACCCGACTCGGGCATCAGGCTGGTGGAAAGCGAACGGATGAAGGTGCTGAGCGCCGCCTGGTCGGAGGTCAGCGGCGCGTGGACGTACGCTTCGGTCGAGACGACCAGCAGGCCGAAGCGGTTCCCCGAAAGGGCTTTGATGAGCCGGTCGAGTTCAAACTTGACTTTTTCGAGCCGGGAGGGGGCCACATCGGCCGCGTCCATCGACCGGGAAAGGTCCACGATCAGGAAAATGTCCTTTCCTTCGGCCACCAGTTCCCGTTCGGCTTCTCCGAAAGCGGGGCCGAGGAGGGCAATCAGGAGCATCGAGAAATAACCGGCCCGCAGGAAGAATTTGGGAATGACGGCCCAGGCCGTGGTGCCCAGCAGACGGGCCGCCCGAAACGTCCGCAGAAAAAAAATAGCGTACAGAATCAGGAAGGCGGCGATAAAGGCAAACTCGGCGTAAGTCAATCCGTAATTCCAGTTCATACAGGTAATTATGCCGTTGGGTAACGGGCGGAAATGAGGTCGGTGGAAACCAGCAGAAATGCGAAATTAGCCCAAAATAAAAGATTTTCGGCAGGAATGTTTGGTGGAATGTGTTTTAATGCTCTATATTTGCGGAACGAAATGCGAAAGCAGGCCGGCCCACGGAGAGATGGGTGAGTGGCTGAAACCAGCAGTTTGCTAAACTGCCGTACCCGCAAGGGTACCGCGGGTTCGAATCCCGCTCTCTCCGCCAGTTAAAGTATGAGCGGTTCGCCGCTTCGGTTTATAGTTTAACGTTTAAAGTTGGCTAGTAAACTCTAAACTTTAGACTGTAAACTTTTTTTATTTTCGGGGTGTAGCGCAGTCCGGTTAGCGTACCTGGTTTGGGACCAGGTGGTCGCAGGTTCGAATCCTGCCACCCCGACAAACACAGTTAAGAGTTATGAGTTAAAAGTTATGAATTGAAAAGAAGCAACTCATAACTTTTAACTCATAACTCTTAACTACTTTTGGTCCCGTAGCTCAGTTGGATAGAGCATCTGCCTTCTAAGCAGACGGTCTTTGGTTCGAATCCAAACGGGATCGCTGTTGAAAGTCAGGCACTTAGCATCGTATGTTAAGTGCTTTTTTTGTATTAGTTTGCACCATAGTTTGCATATCTATTAATTCTTTTCCCAAAACATGTCTTTTTAAATTTTAAAAGCAATGTTCTTGAGGCTGCATAATCAAGAGCTTTAGGTAGATGTAAGGGAGCTATTAACTAACTTAAGAGCCTACTTTCTGAGTTACTAGCCCAAATTTCTACTTTAATGCAATAACGGAGCTTACTTATGCATCTGTTGAGTGTGGCTACACTTGAAGAGCGCAGAAGTATGTGCGTATAGTTGTCAATGACCATCCGGAAATGCCCATAGTTGAGAGAGTGTTATGTAGACAAGGTCATTAACACAATTCAATCGCACCTTTGCCTGTAACACTCTTTAGGTGATTACAGGCTTTTTTTTGCAAAAGAAGTATATTTTTCATTGATTTATGCGTATAAAGTAACCAGGTACAGACAATTAAGCCCAATCATTATAATGAATTTACTTATTACTAGCGTAGAAGCAATAATCAATAGTAGTACAATGTCTCCTTATGATGGAATTATTGAAGCTTTGCAAAATTTCCGTAGTTCAAAGGATGGAAATCTAGTTATCGTTGTCTCATCGAATCCTGATAAACTTTATGCTGTTCCTGATGGATTTGAAATTTTTTTAAGTCCAAGAGAAGAAAGGACTACGTCGCTTATAAATTCTATTCTAAAGCAGTATAATTCATTTACAATTGGAGACGTAATTTTATTAGGAGCTAAAGATATGGACTTCTATTTAGCCGTTAATAACCGAGTTTTATTGCTTTCTGCACTGTATGCTTATAAAGGTGCAAGGGACCAACAAAAAGTTTTATCATATGGAATCCCTATAAGAGTTATAGATAATTTAAACCTATTCTTCAACATAAATCAGAAGATAAACCGCCCCTGGTTTTACAAGCTTGTGGTATCTCGCGTTACTACTATTTACAGCTTAACTAATGCTAACACTTATTATACTTCAAAAAATTTGGAGAAAATGAACCTTGCATTTCAGGATTGTTTAAAGCAAGGAAATACTACCAATTTTAGCCTGTTCCTTGTTTATTTTCTGATTAGCAGCTTCTCGCCGCAAACGGTGAATGATTTTAGGCAAATTGATTTTTGGGGTATTTATCCTTCGTCAGGACTAGATGTCAATGACTCTCTAGAAGCATTTAAAGAGTATATAAGAAAGATGTATAAAGGTAAGCCTGATGTAAGAGCAAATAGAATGCAACCTCCAATCTTAGAGAGAATTGAGCCCACTTATCAAAGGCACAAACTTGGCAGTCAAAAAAGGGTTTCGGATGGATGTGATGAACAATTCAAAACAATACGCATAAATCCAAATTATAGGGAACAATTGAGAGGAGCAACTGTATGCATTATCGATGACTACACAACTTATGGGACATCTTGTGAGACAGCAAGAGCACTACTTGAAGCGGCGGGAGTGAAGAAGTTAATTTTTGTGGCTTTAGGAAAATTTGGATTAGAATATTACCAATATAGTTATAAAATATTGGGTGATGTTTTTGGTAAATATGAATTTTTTAGAGAGTCGGTGAAACGTAGGCAAGATTATGCGTTAAATAACACATCAACAAAAGTATTTGTAGACTCACTCAGTGGATTAGTATGAACGAATTGGATGAAATTTATGACATACTATTTTATACATACCTTACAGGGTATAATATCGCAGATATTTATTATTTGTTAAGCAAAGGGGATTTAACAAAAGAAGCTGATTTCCTTGATGAAAGAGTTACTTCGCTTAAAGGATATTTGAGTAATAGGTCTTCTTTTAATAAGCTTTACAATAAAGCTAAGAATGATGCTGAGTTTGCAATTCAGTATTGCCGCTACTTAGAAATAAAAATGCTACCTTATACGTCAAGCCAATATCCTAAAAGCTTGTATGATATAAAAGATAAGCCGCCACTACTTTTTATTAAAGGAAAGCTTAATAGACGGCCATTAGTAGCTGTTGTTGGGACTCGCGATATTTCTCAGCATGCTGAAAGAATTACAAGTAAAATAGTTAGATCCTTAACTCACAATGGTGTTGGCGTTGTATCAGGGCTAGCTTTAGGGATTGACGCAATAGCTCATAAGAATTCAATAGACCAATATGGCTATACTATTGCAGTTATGCCAAACTCTTTAGATACTATTTATCCGAAAGATAATATTAAATTGGCTAATGAAATATTAGATGGAGGCGGAGCACTTATCTCAGAGTTAGCTTTTAACATTAATAGAGGTAAGAAAAGTTTTGTAGAGCGTAACAGAATACAAGCTGCACTTTCGGAAATAGTTATACCAATTGAAATGACAATAAAAAGCGGTACAATGCATACGGTGAATTTTGCTAAATATCAAAATAAAAAAATAATTTTGTTAAAGCCTTCAAAGGTTTTAACAAAATTACCACAATATGAAGGTATTGAGTATCTAATTAATCTAAATGAGAACAATAGACGAGACAATGTAATGATCGCTCAAAATATGGAACAGTTTATAGAAATAATCGAGGGTCATTTTAAGCCAGACGATAGAAGCTTAGATACCGGCATTCAATTAACTTTGTTTGATTTGTAGCAATATTTTAACCAAATTTGCTGTAAAGTAAAGACACATTGCAATGCTACAATTAATAACTTGTAATGCCTCCTTCTTACAAATAATTTGATCGTTAAAACCTGCCTAGATGAATTTCAGCTCAATAAAGATTTCTAAGGCTAGTACCATTATAGAGTAATTTACCCTGCCAACATGAAACATGAGATTAGTAGGATAATATTTTGTAAAATATGAAAAGTAGAGAAGCAAAACTTAAAGACGCTATTCTAGGAAGGTTGAAAGATAATTCCTTATTCAAAAGAAATTTAGAATCAACCGTATTTCGTCTTACAACTTTTTTGAATAATCCATATTCCGATGTTGTTAAAGGGTATCAAGACATGTGGGTCATTTTAGATGATATTGGGAATGATGCCTATATAAAAGTTGTGAACGAAAACATAGAAGACCCGTCGCTTCCAAGCGGTCAGTATTCAGATAATCGAGAATATGAGATAACATCTCGTGGAGTATCTTTCTTAACTAATGGAGGATATAAGAGGAAGTATATATTAGATAGACGAAACAAGTGGAAAGATATTGTATTAGGATTATTTTTAGTTTCTAATGGCATTGCCACGCTTATAATTGCCTTATCTGGTTTATTTTTTTCACGCGAGTCAACTGTAATTGCTAAAGCAGCTTTAGCTATTCAAGATTCTTCATTTCAATTGCAAAAAAAAGGTGAACCAACAAAAGTAGTAATTATCCCTCAGCAGTCGCAAGATTCTTCACGCATGGGATCAAGCAAAAGAGATTCGACAAGTGATACAACTAAGATTGAACGCAATAGGAATTTTTTCAGAAAGAAACTTAAAGAAAAACCTCCAAAATTTTTGTGAAAACCTATGAAGTTCATGGGGATTTATATTTTATAATAACAATTGTTGTAAATATAGTTGTAGCTGTATCTCCGTGTTGTAAAAAAAGTAATGATGTAAATATGGAGAGTGCAAAATATTAATAAATTAGAATATGCTTCAATTCACCAAATTACATCGTTCCAATAAATTTTACTCAAAGATACACTTGCTGCTTTTGCTATTTCCTCTTTTTGGTACTTTTTTAAAGAATAATTAGAAATAATATTATTTGTATTACTTGGATCCGCAATCTGCTTATTCATGAAATCACGCTCGAGGTATTCAAATATAGTTTTTAGATTATTAGCCAGTTGATTTGTTTTTCTATTGTATAAAGCATCAATTACAACAAGTTCTAAATAGATTGAGGGAAATTTGAGGAAATTTATTTTACTCCATATTTTTAATGCCCGAATCTCGTTAATTCTTCCGCAGCTTTTTATTCTGTTTATATGCTCATCAATATTAGTTTGAAGCCAAGTGTCACTGTAATTATTATAAAGACTATGATAGTTTTTATAACCTTGTTGTATTTTTCCAGGAACGATATCAACCTTTAATGAACCAACTTTTGTTTGAATTGCAACGGTATGCCTTTCGGTTGAATACCCTTTGCTTTTAAGCATAGCTTCTAACGAAGCATATAGGTCTTTCAGTGTGGTACTTGTAGAAGATTTTAAAGAGACAAAAATATCAATATCTGCATTTCCGCTTACGACTAGATCTTTAGCAGATGAGCCCGATAGTTTTAATTGATTGAGATTGTCACCTGCCCAGAATTTAAGTAAAAACGTCAAGCTGTATAATCTTGAATCGTTTAGCGAAATGGGTGTTACATAATGACTTCTGATGACGCTTTGAAGGTATTCATCATTGTTCATCCAAAGGTTCTTATTCTTTAACATTTTTATTGAAATAACGTTTTGTTGTAGTTCTTGAATTTCCATTCATTTGGTATAAAGTTAACCTTTTGGTCTAGCTCTAGTATAAAGTTAAAGAATGTTCTGTTGATTTGCCTTATACCAAATTTGTCACGCATCATGTTTCTTACATCAGAATCGTTTCTAGGAAAAATTGCATACCATGACTGCCCATTTACTCCCTGATTTAAGTTATAAAGTATAGAAGAAATATCAAAATCAAGTAAGCTATACCCAATGAATATTACGCACTTCTCATGGAAATTTGACATGAACTTTTCAAGCATTAATCTCCTTGTTTGCATTATTTCATAATAATCGAATTGTGTTATAACGTATCCTCCTTCTGATACTTTTGAATGTGGATGATTAATTGAACCATGCGGTTTATATAGTGGAGTTTTATTAGGGTTAATACTAGTTGAGTTATTGAATACTGGTAATATTTTATGCGCCATGCCTGTGGCAGCGTAGCCTAGCTCGATAAGATTATCATAGTTTGTAGTAAATATTGAACTAGGTTTTAAAAAGGGAATCATTCCATGCTGCCAAAGAGGTTTAGTTATAGCAAATTTGTTAGATAGATAACGCTCAAGAAGAATGCGACTGGATTTAATTTCCGCCAACGTAGATACATGTTCCAACGACATAAGGGCTAGGTTAGAATAATCAAAGTCCTTTCTTTCAGATTCACTCAATATAAATCTCGACCAAATTTGGTTTCGAAGTTCATATGCGCCCGGCATGGGTTCTCCACTTTCATTTATGGCACCAACTGATGCTCCAGCACCAAAAAAAAGGATTATATCATCTTTCAAATCATTCCAGTTATGTAGGAGATTGTCAAAATTTTCATCAGGGGGCTCATCTTTTTTTTGATAGGGAGCAACATTAATCGGCCTTCTTTCTAAATCATTTGGCATAAATGTATAATTATTTATATGAAATTTACAAACAAATAGATAGAGCTACTGCTTTTGTATTAAGCTAAATTAGCTTAATAATATACATTTTAAAGTAACAAAACTTTAGTACTCTCTTCTCCAAACTGGCTAATTACCCGTACTGCAATTTTCTTACCTTGTTTTAAAGGAATTGGATGCGATGTATGACCGTAAAGCCGGTCCCAAGCGTCATCGTCCAGTTCGATTTTTAGCGTCTTCTCAGCCTTTTTTTTCGTGCCTTGCTTGGTCAGGTCGTTAAGGCCCTTGTTGAACTTGTCAAACTCGTTTTTATTCCCTCCACAGAAAAATACTTGCTTCACGATGAAGTTGCTGCCGTCGTAGTCGTCATCTACCATCCAGTAAGCTATGTCGGCAATGTTGCGGGGCTTTACCTCGTCTTTCATCGGGTCGTAAATGTCCAGACCGCAGATTTCGACGGTTACCTCGTTACCTTGCCGGTGGAGGTTAATGTCGGGTTCACCAATGGTTACGAATGAGGCGGCTGTTTTAACTTTTTTAGTTAAACCTTCCTGCAATAAATCGTCGTGCATACGGACCTTCGTTACCTCGAATGTGCCTACGCTAGTAGTGACGTTCTGATTGCTGATGTCGGATTCGAACGAAAAGCCAAGAATGATAAGCCAATCGGCATCGCCAGCAGCGCGGCATTCTTTTACAGAATCGTTTACAGCCTGCTTGCTAACCGTTCCGAACTTAGGACCGATGTGGATGTATGCTTTGCGTTCTTTGCCTTCAGCGTCGTTATAAAAGCCTTCGGCGTGAAGCAATGCACTTCCTCTACGTTCTACCCGCTTGAAGACTGCATTCTCGTTACGGATGCCGTTTTTAATACCTGCCGACTTGAGGTGTTCGAAGATTCGTTGCTCGAATGCCGTAGTGTCTTCTATCTCTTGCGGGGTGATGCTGCCGCTGTCTAACTCCTGCGGTGATGCTGGTTCGAAGTTCTGTAAGGTTTCAACGGTAAACGGCCCTGCAACGCGAAGCTTCTTATTGTCCGGTTGTGGTTGGTCATACAGCGTTTCTTCATCAGCGGGGTCGTCGTTGGCAATATTCTTTAGTGTAATGTGCGAAACTTTCTTATAAATAAAGCCTTGCCTTATATCCTTGTTCTCCGTATCGTGAAGTCGATAGAAGGGATAAGTTGCGGTCATTAATCGAGTTTTAGCAATGTTTAATGCTATTCGACTGGTATCTATTGTTATCCACCTCCGGCCCCATTTCTCCGCTACATGTGCTGTAGTGCCACTACCGCAAGTTGGGTCTAAAACTAAATCACCTGGGTCTGTAGTCATTAATAAACAACGTTGTATTACCTCAGTACTAGTTTGCACTACATATAAGGGGTCAGATGCTCCACCTAGTCCACTCCACAAATTTGAGAATGCTCTATATGGAAAGTCATCAAAATAACTGATAAACCTTATACTATTCTCCGTTGCAGAGATACGGTTCGCTTTAATTACATTTTGAATCCCCTCTTTTGTGGTTCCCCACCACCTTTTACCTGATGTGTATATTCGGCCGTTATACTCAACGTCGAATTTAGAGCCAGGACCAGGTTTCGTCATAAGAACCGTCATAAAGGGCCTAGAGCCTTGTGGAAGAGGAATAAGACCTGATTTTTCATCTTGGGTCATTCCCCTTCTGTTACCGTTTTTTTCCTCTAGCATAACGTAGCCAGAAGAAACGGCATCGCCTTTCGCTTCGTATAAAGGTCTATACTTTATGTTATCAATGTCTTTACAATACCAGATGATATAGTCTAATACACTTCCAACTCGATTCGCCGCTCTAAGCCCTCCCGCAGCCTTTTGAAAGCTAATCATGCTTACGAAATTTTCACTACCGAACACCTCGTCCATGATACTTCTCACTAGATGTACATTATCATCTGAAATCTGAAGAAAGCATGATCCTGAATTACTAAGCAATTCTTTGGCAACTAAAAGCCGATCACGAAGATAACTGAGGTACGAATGAATCCCTTTTTCCCATGTATCCCTAAAAGCCTTAATCATTTCCGGTTCACCCGTCAGATGTTCGTCGGAGCCGTCTTTTACGTCGCGGTTATTCAGCTTTAATTGCCAGTTCGAGCCGTATTTAATGCCATAGGGAGGGTCGAAGTAAATGGTCTGTACTTTCCCCGCCATGCCTTCCCGTTCCAGTAATGAGGCCATCACCAGTAAGCTATCCCCCTGAATGAGCCGGTTTTTCCAGTTGTCCGAATATTGATAGTAGTCGGCTACCTTGTCGAGTTCATCCATTTGCAGGGTGTTACCAAACATCGAGAATAGGTCAAGCTGCGGGTTAGGTTGTTCCTTTAACTTGTACAAGTTCTGGATGAGTAGTTCAGGGCTGATGTGTTCGTGCCGGTAGAGGCTGCGAATGTCCACTTTCAGGAGTTCGTCACGGTCGTCGTTGCCGTACTTGTCCAGCCAATATAATTCAGGGTCTTGCCCGCGATGGGTAACCGGATTTTTCACGTAAGAGGCTTCTGTTTTGCTGGTAGGTTCCATGCCCGCTTCTTCCTTGCTGGGAATGTGGGCGCGTTTGTCCTGCGAATACTTAATGGATTCAATCATGGCGGAATAGGCTTACAGACTATTGATTAGGTCGGTGAGTTGATTCTTGATGGTGCGGATGTCGTTAGCGATTTCGATGAAATGCCACTCGTCCATGTCGTAATGTTCCCGAACGGCATTGACCGCAGGTAACCAGCGGTTTTCGACGTACCACTTCTTTTCGGCTTTTTCTTTGTTCATGCCGGTTACTTCCAGAATGAGGTTTATCGTATTTCCAGCCCCTGTACGGCATCGAATGATGAAGTCGGGTAAATACTGCCGGTCTCGTCCGTCAGCGGCTACATAAGGGATTTGAAAGCCAAGAAACGAGTTCTTGACGTAGCTAATAACCTGCGGCAGGTCGTCCAGCGTTTTGGCCGCAATGCCTTCCCAACCGGAATCCATCACCACTGAATTGACGTGACTTTTAATCGTGTCGTATACGTCCTTGCTGGTATTGCCGTTGACGTAAACCGTACTGCCGAACTTATTGTAGTGGTTGAAAATGGGCATGATTTTCTCCCGACCGCTTTGCTGGGAAAGGATACCCAGGTTAATATGGTCTACGATGGGTTTCATGCCGCCGTGGTCGAAACTGCCGTACATCACCAGTCGCTTGAGGGTAGGGTCTGTTTCCCCTACAAGTTGTAGCTTCGTCTCGTACCATTCATGAACGACTTTCCTGAGCTTGTTGAACTTCTGGAACTGCCGGTTACCGTCGATGTCGGCATAGTGGTAGCGGATGAGTTCTTTGGTCAGGTTATAAATGACCGTATTGTCCCGCAGGTTATCGCGAAAGTCCTTCAGTTCCAACGCTTCTTCCTTGTCCTGAAAGGCATTGCTCAGAACCGTTCTGACCGGAAAACGGGTAAAATCAAGCTGGTAGTTACCAAGACCAGTAAAGTCCGCTTTAATGTCGCCTTCTTCAACCTCCACCCGGTAACCAATGACGTTGGGAAAAGAAATCTCGTAGGCTATTTGCCGCTGAGGAATAGCCCGAATGTGCTTGTTCTCGGTCGGTTCTGGCAGGGTCGTCGTCGTGCCGCCTTTGAACATCTTGAAGGGAACACCGATGATGTGGGCGTACTCCGGGGGAAACTTCCAGATGAGGTTCTCTTCCTTGTAACGGAATACATCTTTGGTAGCAATAGGCTGACCGGATTCTCGGTTGTAAGCTTGCAGGATATAGGATTTACGCCGTAAGGCCCGTCCCGCTACCTGTTCGCAAAGAAGCTGAGACCCAAACGCCCGCAGACCCATGATGTGAGTGACCGTATTGGCATCCCATCCTTCTGTAAGCATGGATACTGATACTACGCAACGGATGTGAGAACCTAAAGCCCCTTTACGGCCTACGCTATTGACCACCTCCCGCAGGATGTCACCGTCTGTAATATTCTCAACTGACTTGTCTGGGTGCAGGATGCGGTATTCTCTCTTAAACTTCTGGATTTCAGTGGCAAAAACCTTCTTAAAATCCTCGTTGACCTGATTGCTGTTCTCTAAGGCGTCTGAGTCAATGAGAAGCGTAGGAGGCTTCTGGTACGGCTGTCGGGTTTGCGGGTTATAGTTGCTGAAGATGTCGTATTTGCCTGGAATTACTACCGCATTGCCTTCCTCGTCTACCGTTTCGTATCCGGCGATGTACTTATAAACTTCTTTTGAGACACCTGTATTGTTACAAACCGCGATGAAAACCGGTGGCTCACTGAAGAGATTAGCGCTACCTTCACCCATCGTGCGGAGGCCGTGGTCGTATTCGAGGTAGTGGTCTACAAACTGGTCCAATGCTGCAACCACCAGTGGAGGCAGATTGGGCTTTTCGTCGGTTTGCACCTTCCCGTTGCTTTTGGCGTCCTTCCGTTGGCGGGTTTGTCCTTTCTTGGGTAGTAAGTCCCGAACGTGTTCGTAGAGGTTACGCAGAACCGGCATGGTCAACTCCTGGGTGCTGTCCCGTTCCGGCAGGTAAGGAATCTTTACCAGCCCGCTTTCAATGGCTTCGATAAGGCCAAAATCAGAGGCTACCCAGGGAAACAATGAATAAGCGGGATAGCCGGAGCCGTTAAGGTAGTAGGGTGTTGCTGACAGGTCGTAGACGTGGCGTAGCTGATAACGCTGAGCAATTTCCCGCAGACCGGTAAACCAGACTGCAGCGCGGGCGTTTTCCTCTTCCGTATCGCCGTCTTCTGACTTAATACCCTTCATCTTGGGCAGGTAACAGTGGTGAGCCTCATCATTCAGCACCAGCAACCTACTACCAGTTTTGAACTTGCTGAGGATACGCTTGAAAACCTGATTGAAGTTCTCTTTGGCTTCCTGTTTCTTACCGTCCGCCCCAATCTTACCATCCATCGGACTACGCTTGTTCCCCTGCAAGGTACGAGGCTCGAACTGGTGGTAGTTGACAATGGTCATGCGGGCATTTAGTCCCTCCAAATGGGGTTCGTATTTGGCAGGAACCAAACCACGAAGCCGGTAGTAGTCGTTGATGGCGTTGTGGTTCTGCGTAATGGTATCGACATATAACACCCCTAGCCGGTCACGAATGGTGATGCCAGGAGCCACTAACAGGAAGTTGTCGGCAAATCGGTTATCGTTACGGTATTCCTGCCGATTGAAAAAGTGGTAAAGAATCAGCGTCGCCATCACAACGGTCTTCCCCGTACCGGTCGCCATTTTGAAGGCAAGTCGGGGTAACTGGTTTTCAGCCTGTTCCGATACGGTTTGCTGAGCTTCCCGTAGCCGGGCTAGGATGTTTGTACCAGCGTTCGAACGGTCGGCTACCTCGTTCAGCCAGATGGCGGTTTCAACGGCTTCCCGCTGAGCGAAGAACAGCCGTTTAGTGACAATCCGTTCGGGGTTATAGAACCAGAAGTCCAGTAATTCCTTCGTTACACGGGTTGTGTTCGGATAGCCATCGGCCCGCCACTTGCCGACTTCCCGACGAACGAGGTTGACGAGGTGTTCGCCGTACTGCGGTTCGAAGTCGTTTACGGAAAAGATGGACTTTTGTGAACCTTGCTTTTGAGGGATCACTTGAATATCGGGAGTGAAGATGCGCCGCCCGGTGCGGATGTCTTCATAGTTAAGATTGCCCTGTGCGTCGGTGGCATAGTGCAACACGGGTTCTTCGTAGGGGTTGTTAAGTATAGGGTTAGCGTCCTGAGCCATGGCGGGTACTGTTTGAGGGGCATAATCTACAAAGATTCAGCTATTTCAGCCATGACTAATTTTTTTATCGGCATACGTTTTTGTAATCCTCTGTAAGTCAGGGGCGACTTAAGGGTAGGAGTGCGGAAATCGAAAAAAAAGAAAAATAGGGTGATTTTGGGGTCGAGGACGCCCGCATGGATTCGGTCTGAGAGGGACCCAAAAAAAGCCGTACAGAATGCACGGCTTGAATTTTAGCACATTTATTTAACTTTTACGCAAATGTGGAGCTATTATCTCGTTAATCTTTACCCTTAAATTAGGCTCGGTTAAATAAGCAAGAAGTAAGGCCGTAATGTTACAAGCCTCGTCATTGGGGTTCGTTCCGTAGAGAGCTGGTTCATAGTTTAGCGCTATCTCTACCAGTTCTGCGGCCATATCAACATTCTTTGGTTTAGTGTTATAAAGGCCAGTAGGTCCACAGGTTGTTTTTCTTCTTGAGAACATACCTTTAAATGTAACGTGCTCATCTAACAGAGAGATCAACTTTTCATGTTCTAACTGGCGCTTTATAATAGCTTCTGACAAAAACATTGACCCAAAAGGGAGACCCACTCGGTCATAATCTTCCCATTTCATATCTTTAATTAATTTTTAGTGTAAGAAAATATTTTCGAATCCAGGCTATTAAGCCTTTAGGTTTGGGACTTGGCAGTATATTAAAAAGTCTGCTAAGTCTAAACTATCTTGCTTTTGCTGAGTAGTTGCAACATGTTCCAGAATATTGCTCACCTGGAAAGACGCGAGTTCTTGCAGCGCTTTGGCTTGATGCTGCCATTTTTCATAGGCTTTTAAATCAGGAAATAGATAGACACTTCGGCTTTTAAGGGAAAGACACCTTTCATGTGTTAGAAAACCCAGACCACCGCAGGCTAACCAGACATATTGGGGGAAGTAAACCGAAGCAATTAAGGCGGTTTTTTCACTTTCTACGACTGCAACCGGAGCTTGGGGGTGGGAGGACAGTAGATGCTCACCAAATAGGCATTGCTTGTATCTCGCGCCTGCTGGCTCGTTCTTGTGTACCCAAGTTATATGGTTGAAGGGATGTTTCACTCGCTTACCAGTATCGGCATTATACTGCATGACTTTGCCAGTGCGGACACGCCCAGTTGTGTCTACTTGCCAGAACACTACTGAACCAGGCCATACCTCCGATGTGCCGACATAATACCGACTGAATAATTCGGCCACTTTTTGTTCAGTAAATATGGTCTTCAGGAACCGAGCTAAATTATTCTGTCCGTAGTCCTTCATGCTATCCTCTACCAATTTAGGGGAAAGGAAAGAGATGATTTCAGGACTTGGTTCCAGGGGAGTTATGGAGCCAGCAAAATGCTTGTACTCATCTGGATTTAGCGAATAAAAGTCACGTGGACTTAGATGATAGCCACAATTGTTTTCGCGGCTACACCGGCCAACAAGGGGCGAAACGTGCTGCCCGCTCTGCGTATCAATGTACCGGCTGAATCGCTCAGGCTTGCCACATTGCGGGCATTCATATCGGGACGACCGACCGGAATAGGGCTCTAAAATATATCGGTGTATTGCCATTTCGTAACGGTTTATCTAACAGATGATTACCTTTTGTGTTGAGGCTGGCAAACTGGCAAGGCCCTATATAGGCGGTTGCCAGTTTGCCATGGTGCATTGCGTTCTTTATTTGGAAGCAATCGGCTCAAGTTTATAGTACATATGCCGGTCTTGGCGGTACTTCAACAGGCTTGCTTTGAATCCATCCGGACAAATGATGAGCGGCTGTTTCTCTACCTCGGATAGTCGGTCCCGTACGGTCCTATCGCTCGCCGAAAAGCGGTCCATCAGTTCCTTGATGATGGCTGAGTGGCTCAGCGGCCCCTCTGCCAGTAAGCATCCCAGTTCCTGACGGATTTCGTCGGTTCCCGCCTTTTGTTTGCGATTGTCCAGGTGTTGTGCCACGTCGTCGTCTTGGGCCAACACTAATCCCTTTTCGGTATCATCGTATTTGAGGTATATCTGGGCTGGTTTCTTGCCGTGTCGAAGCTTGAGAAACTTGAGCCGGATGAGGTCGTTGTTCTCGTTTTCGTAGCCGATCTGGATGACTGTGCTGGCCTTATTAATAGCTTCTGTCCCGACATGGCCTCGTGCTTTCTCTGAGCCAGGATTTTCGTGGATTACCAGCAGGAACGTAGAGTTAAACTCTTCGCAGAGTCTACCGGCAAAGTCGAACAGTTCCATGGCTTCTTTGTCATCGTTGAAACTGCCCACACAGTCGGTGACCACATCCAGCACCACAAACAGGTGGTCCGTAGTAGAACGTCGTAGCTCCTGAATAAATAGCCGTATTGCTAGCAGTCGCTGACTACGGGGATTATCTTTAATGCTGGTGAAGCGGAAGTTATCCGGTGTCTCTCCCAGGCTATACCCTGCCTTAAGCTTGATGTTTTGAATGGCCTTGGGTAATTCTTCGGTATTGTTCCTTTCGGTGTCGATATAGCAGACCGTAATTGGCTCGTCAGTTCCTCGCTCAAAGTCGAGGTTGCGGGCCGGAATCGGGTTAGTAGACAGCAGCAGTGCGGATAAGGTTTCGGCTATCCTCGACTTGTGTGAGCCATGGCGTCCCTGCACCACATTGAGAGTGCCTCGTCCCACAATGCCCACTCCTTGTCGGCTGATTAGAGAGGGGGAAAAAACCACTTCGGCACAGGCCCGCTCTTTCAGTCTGGCCTCTTTTTCTTTCAAGCGTCTAAGGACTTCTCCATCATCGCTGACTGGCTGTTTAGGCCGATGTACAAAGTGCCGTACGGGTTCAGGACTGACGTGAAGGGGCTGCAAGGGCAGTTCCACCACATGGGTATATAAGTCGGTGGCTGGAATGGGGCCAGATTCTCTTAGCCCCTCAATAGTTGCTCTTAAACGGGCCGTATCGGTAATAATTCCTGAAGCGCTTTGGTCGCTCAGGTGGACATTTGTTTTCATACCTTAACTGGTTTGCGTGAGTTAAATTTTAGCTTCAGTAGCGTCTTCTACGGTAACTATAGTCCCGGCAATCATCCAGGCATAAAGGGCTGATTTGCTGAACAAGAGCCGGTTTCCGCGCTTGGCAAAAGGGATGGATCGATTTTGCACATCCTTGTAAAGGGTAGCCACTGAGCGATTGGTGTAGGCGGAAGCCTCCTCAATAGTGAGTAATTCATCTTGAGGGGTAGTGGAAGACTCTCGAAGGTGCGTTACTTCTCTTTTTAGCTCTTCGACCATAGAGACTAAGTAGGCCATATACTTAGGCATCTGTTCAAAAGTGATTGATTGTGCCATAGGCGATATAAGTTTTGGTTTATATGAAGTTATCATCATTATTGGTAAAAGTCAATATCTGTTGGTAAATAAAATAATTTTTGTGTTTTGAATAATGTTTGAATTTAAGTTATAAGGGTAGAAAAAATAAAAAAGAGCCACTCGTTTGATGGCTCTTGTGGAAATGTGGAAATGTGGAAATGTGCAATTGTGTAAATGTGGAAGGCGGTCAAAGTAAGTTTCTGATTGCCTCGTCCACCATCTCGTTAGCGAATGATTCCAGGTAGACGGCCGTCACGGATTCGGATTTATGGCCCATTGCCTGACTAATGACAGCGGTGGATACTCCGCTTTGGCGAAGGTTGGTGGCAAACGAATGGCGGGCGACATAAGTGGTGATAGGGATAGTAATTCCCAGGCGCTCACCAATAGTTTTGAGGTCTTTGTTTACTTGCCCGCTCATCTTGTGGAGGCGGTTGGCCGTTTGGTTGTCGGTCTTGTGGCGCTTGTGGTCCAAAATAGGAAAGATATAGCTAGCGGGACCGTCAAAGGTCAAGGGCTTGAATTGCTCAATAATTGCCGCTGCCGGTTTCAGCAAAGCAAACGAAAACTTACCACCCGTTTTTTGCCGTTTATAAGTCAGGCGTAAACCGCCTTGGGCGTCATAAGAAAGATTCTCCCATCGAAGCTGGGCTAAATCAACAAAATTGATACCCCCAGCATAGAACGAAAACAGGAAGACGGCTTTCACCAGCCGCAGGCGCTCGATCTCGGCTTCATTCTTAATGCGGGCAATAGCTCTGGCATTTCGTTTACCTTTAAACTCCTCAGCGGTATGAACCCCAACTGGCTCATAAGCTTCAATTAACCGTATTTCTTCCCGGCTGATGGCTCTTTTCTGAGTGGTGGTGTCAAACTTGCCGATGCTGAATTTATGCTTCTCAGCGGTATTTCTGGCAAAAGGGTAGTGTTCAGACTTGACAATTCCTTCCGCGATAGCTCGGTTGAAGACAGCCCTTAAGGTACGGTAGCGATTGCTGAGGGTATTGTCGATGTTACCGCGCTGCCGAAGGAAAGTCTCTAACTGGTTACAGAAGCGGACATTGGCCTCGGCAAAAGTAATGTCAGAGGAACCCTCAAACTCGACAGTGAGAAAATCGGCTATCTGATTACGAAGGTCCCGGTACACGATGCTGTTGCCACGTCGGCCGCTTTTAACCATCGCTTCGACCAGTTCATCCATATAGGCCAGCAGTTTAATGCTACGGACTTTCTGACGGCTTTCAGCGGCTTTCGAGGCCACAGCAGCGGCGTCATGGGATTCGTCCAGAGCGGCTAAATCTTTGGCGGCTTTGGTATATTTTTCCTCGAGCTTCTTTAAGGCGTTAATCAAGTTCTCCCGGTGGGGTTCAGGATAGCTTCGCCGTATTTCGTTTTTTTCGGGGTTCCAGTATTTGGGGTGAAGGCTTAAGCCGGTGCTAATGTGCTGGCGGGTTTTGTCTTTGTGAATGCGAACAACGAAGGGATGCGACCCGTCAGCTAGGGTCTTGGAAGTGAAGTAAACAATCTTTACGCGGGCAGTGCCTTCTTTGTGTGAAGTTGTGCGGCTCATAAGTGGTTTGCAGGTCGGTTTGCACTATGGTTTGCATAAAGATAATTAAAAGATGAAAACTGATACCAGGGTATACAAACAAAAATGCTCAAAATGGCGATTTTTGGCTGTTTTTGCCAGTGCTTATAAGTTAAGGTAACATCCAATGGTATGCCTTCTAAGCAGACGGTCTTTGGTTCGAATCCAAACGGGATCGCGCCCGCCGCTTTACGACGTCGTAGAGCGGCTTTTTTATGGCCCGGTTTCCGGAATTATCCGGCTGGGAGCCGGACACCGAATTTCCCCGAGGTTTTAACTAAAGTTTAACCGCTTTTCGGCATGGTTGGACCGATTCTATGGGTTTACTTTGTGAGTAATTCCCGGCGGTGATTTCCCTTTAGTGATTATTGCTCACCCGATCTGGAGCCGTTTGCGGAATCAAGCTTTTCCCTTTTTCCGTAACGGGTAGTAATGTCATGCAAGATTCCAACCATAGCACCCCCCAGTTCTCTTCCAGCGACCTTCTGCAAAGTATCCTGAACACCTCCCTCAGCGGAATAACCGTATTCAGAAGCGTCCGGGATGAACAGGGGCAGATTGAGGACTTCGAATTTGTGCTGGTCAACCCCGTGGCCGAGCAACTGATGAACCGCTGCGGCCTGGTAGGGCAGAAACTCCGGGAAGTTCTTGGTCCGGCATGGACCCGCTACCTGCCCGATTACTTCCGGCAGGTCATCGAAACGGGGCAGCCCGTGCAGGTAGAACACCACCGCACGCTTCCCGGCCGCACAGAACCTGACTGGTTTAAAGTCTCCATTACTCCTCTGGGCGACGGCGTTACGGTCACCTACGACCTGATTACGGATTTGAAAAGGGCGGCCGGCCGCATTGAAAAGCAGGCCAGCCTGTTTGAACATACGCTCAACGGCGCGTCTCAGGGAGTGATTTCCTTCCGAACGATTCGAAACGAAGCCGGGCAGGTGTACGACTTTCAGGCTGTGCTTATCAACGAGGCGGGCCTCCGGTACGTGCCGTTTTCGAAGGAAACGATTCTTTCGCAGACCTGGCGGACCTGCCTGAGCGGCACCGACGATACGGCCGCGCAGCACGACCTGCTCGAACAGCTGCTGGCCGTTGCTGCTACCAACGAAGGCTTTTCCCGGGAAGGCTACTCGGACCTTCTTGATCGCTGGTTCGACTTTTCGGCCACTCTCTCCGAAGACGGGGTGATCGTGACCTTTACCGATATTGACGAACGGAAAAAGTCGCAGCTGGCCCTTCAGCAGGCTTCCAAGCGGCTGGACGAGCAGTCCCGGGAGTACAACGACGTGTTGAACAGTTCGGCCAACGGCATTCTCCGCTACCGCATTCTGCGCGACGCCACCGGGCGGCCGGTCGATTTTCAGGCCATTTACGTTAACGAAACGGCGGTGCGGGAGTCCGGCTTCTCCCGCGAAACCCTGCTGACACTGCCTTACAGCCAGATTCCCCGCGGACAGGAACGCCTGAATCTGCTCTCCTGGCTTTGCGCCGTTGCGGAAGAAGGGCAGAATGCATCCTGCCTCCTGGACGCCAGCGACCAGCGCCGCTACTACGAAGTAACCGCTACCCTGCACGGAACGGATGGCATGACGCTGACCTACAGTGATATAACGGACCTGCAGAGTCTGAAATTGAAACAGGAACAGGAAGCTGCCCGCCTGCGGGCGGTCCTGAACACGACGCAAACGGGGTTGTTTATCCTGACGCCTCTCCTGGACGAGATCGGCCAGATCACCGATTTTCGTTTTACGGATGTAAACAATACGGTCGGGGCGCTGGTCGGCCTGGAGCCGGAAGCGCTGCAGGGGAGCGTCGCCAGTCAGTTTTTCGGGGCTTACCTACAGAATGGGCTGTTTGACCGCTACCGCGATATTTACCAGCGCAAAGCGTCCGAGCGGTTCGAATTTCTCTACACGGGCGACGGGCTGAACGTCTGGTTCGACATCTCGGCCAAGCGGTTTGGCGAGGAGCTGCTGGTGAACTTTGTGGACATTACCGAAAGCAAAAATCTGCTTCTGAGTCAGGAACGAACCGTATCGCTGCTGCATACCGTCGTGGACAACATTCACTCCGGCATTGCCCTGCTGGAGCCCCTACGCGACGAGGCGGGCGAAGTAACGGACCTCAAGTTTCTGCTCGTCAACGACATCAATGCGGCCGTATCGGGCTATACGCCGGAAGAATTCCGGCAGGGCACCCAGCTGACGCTCTTTCCCGAATCGCGCCAAAGCGGCCTTTTTGACTGGATGGCCGAAGTGACCCGGACGGGACAATCCATCCGCCGCACGGTTCCGTACGGGCACGACAACATCAACGGCTGGTTTGACCTTTCCATCGTTCCGGCGGGCGACCTTGTGCTGTTTTCCTTTCTGGATGTCTCACAGACCAAGCAGGAGGAGGTGGCGCACCGCCGCACGGCCAATCTGTTGCAGACCATTCTTGACGTTGCCCCGGTGAATATTCTGGTGCTCGAAGCCATTCGCGAAAACCCGGAAGGGTCCGGCGATACCGGAAAAATCATTGATTTCAGGCATAAACTGGTCAACAGCCAGGCGTGCGAGTGGCTGGGCAACTCCTGCGAAAATTTCTACCGGATGACCGTCCGGGAAATCGAACCGGCCTTCCGGAACCCGGCTTTTCTGAATCGGTACGCGAGGGTTGTCGAGACCGGGGAACCGCTGACGCTGGAACTGGAACGAAACGGGGGATGGACGGCCGTTCAGATTGTGAAATTCGACGATGGGCTGATCGTGGCCGCGGTCGATATGACCGAAAACCACCAGTACCGGCAGACGCTCGAAAACAAAAACCGTGACCTCGAACGCTCGAACGAAAACCTGCGCCAGTTTGCCTACGTCGCTTCGCATGACCTGCAGGAACCGCTTCGCAAGATTCAGTCGTTCGGCGATATTCTCAATTCAAGGTACGCCCAGCAACTGGGCGGCCCGGCCCAGGACCTGATCGGCCGGATGCAGGCGGCTTCGCGGCGGATGTCGTCGCTGATCCACGACCTGCTGATGTTCAGCCGGGTATCTAACGAAGGGCTGAGCCCGACCCCGGTCATGCTGTCCACGGTCATCGACGGCATCGTTCAGGACCTCGACATTCTGCTGGGCGAAAGCGGCGGTCGGGTGCAGTCGGATACGCTGCCCGTTCTGCTGGGCGACGGCATGCAGCTGCAGCAGTTATTTCAGAACCTGATTACCAATTCCCTGAAGTTTCGCCGCCCCGACGTGCCGCCGCTGGTCCGCATCCGGGCCGAAAAAGTCAACGGCAGGAACCTCCCGACCGAAGTGGGCCTGGATGCCAGAAAGCCGTATTACCGGCTGGATGTCGAGGATAACGGAATCGGCTTTGACGAACGGTACCTCGACCGGATTTTCCAGATCTTTCAGCGTCTGCACGGCAAAACCAGTTATTCCGGAACCGGCATCGGGCTGGCCATCTGCAAAAAGGTTGTGGAGAATCACCACGGTTACATTACCGCCAGCAGCGAACCCGGCCGGGGAACTACCTTTTCCATCTACCTGCCCGCCTGATCGACGGCTTCGAGTTCGGGGACCGGGCGGTTCACGGACCGCCGCCGGGCCTGCTCACGCGCTTTCTGCCGGTTGGTGGCATCGCGGTCAATCCAGCCGAAGACCAGCAGACCGAAGAACGGAAACACCGCCGCCAGAATCAGTCCGGCGTGGGCATACAGCCAGCCAGCCGCCGGAAACCAGGTCTGTATTTTGGAAAGAAAAGAAAAACGCAGAGGAATATGCCGGACGCCGTAAAAGACGGTACACAGAACGCAGAGGACTACAAACGCAAGGCGGAGGGCCCGGGCAAAAAAACGCAGGTAATTCATTGGTGAGTACAAGTAAGTGGCGGATAATCAGGGAATCAACGCCCGTTTGCTCCCGCCGGAAGGAAAGGAGTTTCCCTTCAGCCGGGCGGCTGCCACAACCTGAGCAATAAATGTACCGGTTTTCATGCATTGCCCTGCGCACAAAAATCGAATATTTTGCCCGTTCACCCCGGGAGGCCGACCTGCCGGAGGTAGCGCCGGACCTCGTTTTCGTTGAACGGCAGGGGCAGATTCAGGCACCAGTTGGCCGCCACTATGCTGCGGTCGTCGCACAGGTGCAGCGCCAGCCGGCTGTCGGTAATCGTGGTCTGGCCGGGGAAGAAACCGTCTACGGGAGAGAGGTTCACAAACTCAAAGTCTTGGTCCGGGTCCTGCCCGAAAGCAAGCCTGAAAACCGCATAACACTCGTCACGGGTGAGGGTATCAATGGTACGCATTAAGTGGAAAATGTTGCTTTTTTGGATAGCTTTGTCGCCTGATTGTCTGTCCCGGCAGTCAGGAAAACGCGCAGGATGCATCCTGCAAAAATTACACCCGGTCTTTGCCGGAGCGGAAAATGCCCAAAACCGCTGTTGGTCTGGATCGCTTCCGTTTAGACGGAGGCGGGTCACATACCCGGAAGTCGCAACCCTTACACAAGCTCTCCCTGATGGAAACCCGCCCGCTCACCGCCCCGGCTTTTACGACGTACCAGAAATTTCTGATTGGTGTTCTGGCGCTGCTGCAGTTTACGGTCGTACTCGATTTCATGGTGCTTTCTCCGCTGGGAGACCTGTTGATGAAGACGCTGGACATGGGCCCGACGGGCTTCGGACTGGTCGTTTCGGCCTATGCCTTCAGCGCCGGTGGGGGCGGAATCCTGGCGGCGGGCTTTGCCGACCGCTACGACCGGAAGAAGCTGCTGCTCTTTTTCTACGCCGGCTTTATCGTGGGAACGCTTTTCTGTGGCCTCGCCGATAGTTTCTGGATGCTGCTGTCGGCCCGGATCGTGACGGGCCTGTTTGGCGGGGTGATCGGGTCTGTTTCGATGGCCATCATCACCGACCTGTTCGCCCTGAACCAGCGGGGACGCGTGATGGGGGCCGTTCAGATGGGTTTTGCGGCCAGTTCCGTGCTGGGTATTCCCATCAGCCTGTACCTGGCGACGCTCTGGGGCTGGCATGCCGCCTTTCTGATGATCGTGCTGCTGGCCTCGGTCATTTTTGTGGCCGTTCTGGTCAAAATGGCCCCGGTTACGGCCCACCTGGAGCTTCAGTCGGACAACAACGCCTTCCGGCATCTGTGGCACACTCTCACGGTCAAAAGCTACCAGACGGGCTATCTGGCTATCGCCTTTCTGTCCATCGGCGGATTTATGCTGATGCCGTTTACCAGTGCTTTTCTGATCAACAACGTGGGGCTGAAACAGGAAGAACTGCCGCTGGTGTACATGTTTACCGGGATTTCCTCGATTCTGGTAATGCCGTTGATCGGTCGGCTCAGCGATCGGTACAGCAAATTTCTGATTTTCACGGTCGGCTCGGTGCTGGCCATCCTGTCGTCCCTTGTTTACACCAACATCCCGCCGGTGCCGCTCTGGATCGTGGTCGCCGTCAACATCGTGATGCTCACCGGCGTAACCAGCCGCATGATCCCGGCGGCCACCCTCAACACCAGCGTCCCCGACCTTCGTGACCGCGGTGCCTATATGAGCATCACGTCCTCCCTGCAGCAGATGGCCGGAGGCGTCGCCGCCATCGCGGGCGGCCTGATCGTCACGCAGCCGGACCGGAACCGCCCCATCGAGCATTTCGACACGCTGGGCTACGTGGTCTCCCTCGTCTTTGTCCTCTGCATCTTTTTTGTGTACCGGGTCGATAAACTGGTGGTGCAGAAGAATGCCGTGAACCAGCCGGCAGAACCGATTCATTAACGCGGCGCACCCAGACCGTTCCATCACCAATAACCTCCGTTCGGGCCAACTTCCCCGTCGCATCTCGTTGTGACCTTTCAGGGCGGCCCGGTTGACACAATCCGGTCCTGTCGCAGGCTATCACAACGAACAGGTTATGGAAATAAAAAATGTCACTGTCTTCGGGTCCGGCGTTCTGGGCGGACAGATTGCCTTTCAGACGGCGTATCACGGATTCAACGTCGTGGTCTACGACATCAAAGAGGAGTTTTTGCAGAAAGCAAAGGAGAAATTCGCCGAGCTGGGCAGGCGGTACCAAAAGGATCTGGGCGCGAAACCGGAAGAACTCGAAGCGGCCATGAGCCGGTTAGCCTACACGACCGACCTGGCGGAGTCGGTCCGTGATGCCGATCTGGCCATTGAAGCCATTCCCGAAAACATTCAGATCAAAAAAGATTTTTACACCCAGCTCGGAAAAGTGGCGCCGGAAAAGACCATTTTCTGTACCAATTCCTCGACCCTGCTGCCCAGCCAGATTGCGGCGGAAACCGGTCGGCCGGAGCGTTTTCTGGCGCTGCATTTTGCCAACGAAATCTGGAAAAACAACACGGCCGAAATCATGGGCCATCCGGGCACCGATCCCGGCAACTTCCAGATTGTGGTCGATTTCGCCAAAGCCATCGGCATGATGGCGATTCCGATTCACAAGGAGCAGCCCGGTTACGTGCTCAATTCGCTGCTGGTGCCGTTCCTGCGGGCGGCCCTCGAACTGTATTTTAAAGGCGTGGCCGACCCGCAAACCATCGACCGGACCTGGATGAAGGCCACCGGCGCCCCAACCGGGCCGTTTGCCATTTACGATGTCGTCGGGCTGACCACGGCCTACAACATCACCAAAATGAACGCCGATGCCACGGGCGATCAGGCCATGCAGCAGGCGGCCCAGGCGATCAAGGAGAATTTTATCGACAAAGGAAAACTGGGCGTCGCTACCGGCGAAGGCTTCTACAAATACCCCAATCCGGCTTACCAGAACCCCGATTTTCTGAAATAAGTCCTTTCCGAAAATAAAAAATCCCTTCCGAAGCGCCGTCCGGAAGGGATTTTTTAGTGAAAGACAGGGATCAACTGCGTTTTTTCTGCATCGCGTCGTACCGCAGCAGGGCTTCCAGAAAGTAGTAATCGGCATACACCAGCGGCACGTCGATTTCGCTCTTACCGGGTTTGTGACCCACGCTGTGCCGGAGCAGGAAGTAGTTGTTCTCGCCGAGCTTCGCCTTGTAGGCCGGACTGGCCAGACTTTGCAGAATCTGCTCCGCCGCCGAGAAATATTCCTTTTTCGATTTGGGCGAATACGTGCTCAGTTCGAGCAGGGCCGACGCCACGATGGCCCCCGCCGAAGCGTCCCGCTCTTCGTTCGGAATGTTAGGCGCGTTGAAATCCCAGTAGGGAACCTTGTCGGCGGGCAGGTTGGGGTGTTTCAGGTAGAAATCCGCAATCCGCTGGGCCTGCGTCAGGTACTTTTTGTCTTTGGTTTCGCGGTACATGGTGGTGTAGCCGTACAGCGCCCACGCCTGTCCGCGGGCCCAGGCCGATTCGTCGGCGTAGCCCTGGTGCGTCCGCCGGGCCAGTACCTTGCCGCCATCGCCGTACAGCACGACGTGGTAACTGCTGGCATCCGGGCGAAAGTGGTTTTCGAGCGTTTTGTCGGCATGCGCCACGCTGAGGTCATAGAGTTGCTTGTCGCCGGATTCGCGGGCGGCCCAGAACAGGAACTCCAGGTTCATCATGTTGTCCACAATCACCGGATAATCGTACCGCTGTCCAGCCCGGTCCTTGAACGTTTCCCAGGATTTGATGACGCCGTAATCGGGCCGGAAGCGGGTCGCCAGCGACTTGGCTCCGGTAAGCATAATGGGCTTGTAGGCCGGATTTTTGGTGAGCCGATAGCCGTTTCCGAACGGGCAGTAGAGCATAAAGCCCAGGTCGTGGGTGCGGGTGTTGTACTGTTCCTTGGCCACGGCCATGGTCCAGCGGTGGGCGGCGTCCTTCCAGACCGGGTCTTTGGTGTATTCGTAGAGATACCAAAGCGAGCCGCCAAAAAAGCCGCTGCACCACCAGGACGAGGACATGTTGCGCGGACTGCCGTCGGGGTTGGTCGATTGCGGAAACTTGGTGGTGTCGGGGTGGGCTTTGAGCATCTGCTCGTACTGTTTGGCGGCAAAGGCAAACTCTTCCCGGACGTTGATCGGGCGCTGGGCCTTCGCCGTGCCGATGCCTAGCAGCGCCACAAAAAGGGCTATTTTTTTCATAGAAAAAGGGTACGTGTATGACTATGCGTTTTCTGATGTTTTCCGATTCGGTGCCCTTCGGCCGATGCGCTCAGCGGCGGGCCGGGTCGGTCAACGTCTAATAAGGAGCCAGCGGGGTAAAAAATACTGACTTCATCGACCGCATCCTTGCCCGAAACCGGAAATCAGGCGGGAACCGTCGGGGAGGAACAGGTTTTCGGGAACGCCGGAAACGCAAAAAGCAGGAATCGCTCCCTGCTTTTGCTCAATGTATGGGTCGTCCGGTCAGAACATGAAGCCGGTGGAGGCGCTGAAGACCTGCTGGAACATCCGCGTGTCCCGCATCAGGCTTTCTGCCCGGATGCCAAAGAACGCGTTGCGGGTCTGCAAACCGACTTCGGCCAGGGGACCGGCCACACCATTTTTGGGCTTATAGGCCAGAAACGAACTCCGTTTGGCCCCGGTCGCACCACTGACAATCCCGATGCCGACATAAGGCCGGATCAGCCCTTTGGGGGAGGAATAGCGCAGCATGGCGGCAAAGTCGATGTAATTCAGGCGCCGTTCGTCATTGTAGCCGACCAGCGTGTTTTTCTGGCTGAACAGGGCTTCACAGCGCAGACTCAGGTGGCGGTCGAGGCCCTCCAGCGGCACGTCGATGAAGGCCCCGAACACTTTTCCGCGCATGGTGCTGACGGTGCCCTGGTATTCCTGCACCTGCACGGTCGAGAGATTTTCGCCGTACTTAACGCCAACGCCGATGGATTTGCGGTTGTGGGCTTCGTACTTGCGGGCGGTGGCGGTATGCTCATCCAGATTGGACTGATACACGGCGGCCACCAGGTCTTCCTGCCGGAAGCGAGTTTCGCGCGTCAGCGGACGTTCCGGTTTCAGGACGTCGTTCAGGACGGTCAGATAAACGTATTCGGTCGGTTTGACTTTGCCGTCCGGACCGGGCAGCGGATCAGGTTTGTAGTTTTCGAGTTCGATCAGTTTGCCGTTCCGTTCCACGAAGAACAGAACCCGGCCCATACCTTCGGTGAGGCGGTACAAAGCGGTCTGTCCGCTGGCCAGAATCTGCAGGAAAGCCCGGCGTTCGAGCGTGCGGTCGCCAAGACGGTACCGGACCGTGCGGCTGACGTAATTTTCTTTGTCGAGTTGAAAAGACCGGAGGTCTGCCGGGGAAAGTCGCTGTTCGCGCCCATGCCGTTTGTTGCCCCGGAACAGGACTTGCCGCGAATCGTGGAGGGAGTTGAGGTAGCCGCGAAGAGTATCGCCGCTGTTTTTAACGAGGGTAACCGGCATGTACCGGTTCTGAGCCTGGGCCGTAGAGGCGCAGGCAAGCAGGGCCGCGAGGCCCGCCAGTTTCAGTAGGTTTTTCATAACGTTACGGTGGTAATAAGGTCAATAGAACCGAAGCAAAATTCACGCCACGCTACCACTCTCAATTGATAACATACAAAGTAAGTAGGTTATTGCGAGATTGTTGCATTAAAATTCAGGTAAAAGCAAAATTAAATGCCTGTAAAACAGCAGTTTGGCATATCTTTATATATTAATAAATAGCAAAAAAGCCGACCCTTGCGAGTCGGCTTTTAAGGCATAAAAATGGGCTGGGAAGCGCTAGGGGTTCATTTCGTCCAGGCGATTGATCTCATCATCCTTGTCAATGTCCATCGTCAGGTCGTCGCTTTCTCCATCGTAGGCCAGCGAGTTGGAACGCATCTCGGCGGTGTTGATGGAGGTATGCGTATCGGTATGCAGGATGGTATCCATGGCTTCGTCGCCGGCTTTGTTGTAGGGATCTTCGGCCCCCATGCCGAGGTCGGTAAACATCGGTGCCGTATCGGCTTCCGACAGGGGCGGAATGTCGTCGTCATCGTGCAGGGCCTGCCTTTCCGGCCCGGAGCCGGGGTACGGATCGGACTGGTTCTGACCGTAAGAATCGGAATACGTATCGGTTAAAAAAGTACCGCCTTCCTGGAAGGTCCCTTCGTCCTGAATTCGGTCCTGGTTGTTATCTGGATTGCTTTCCATACGTGTTTGACTCGTTTGGTTTAGTGGTAGTAGAACCCGCTGGGCCGTCAATTGTTCAGTCAGCCCACAGAGTAGCATCCGACGAACATTTTTGCCGGACCGGGGTTAATTCCTTGTGTAGTCACACCATTTTAATTAACTCAACGAACAATGGCATCAATTACCGATCAGGTCGCCGACTTCTTCAAGGGCGGCGACAACGAAACGTCCCTGCGGGAGCTGTTTCTTCACACGCTGAAAGACATTTATTACGCAGAACGCAAACTGACCGAAGCGCTTCCCCGCATGGAGGAGGCCGCCACGTCGAGCGAACTGAAAACCGCCTTCCGTACGCACCTGGCTGAAACGCAGCAGCAGGTCGGCCGTCTGGAGCAGGTTTTCAACTCGATTGGCGAAGAAGCGGAGGAGGTTACCTGCGAAGCGATGGACGGACTGGTTGAGGAAAGCGAAGAAACCATCAGCGACACCAAAGCGGGCACCTTGACCCGCGACGCCGGGCTGATTATCTCCGCCCAGAAGGTAGAGCACTACGAAATTGCCTCGTATGGTTCGCTGCGGACACTCGCTCAGATGCTGGGATACACGCAGGCCGCCCAACTGCTGGAGCAGACGCTGGAAGAAGAAAAGAAAACGGACGCCAAACTGACGCAGGTCGCGGAATCCTACGTGAACCAGCGGGCAGCGAAGGAAATGTAAAAGAGCTAAGAGTTAAAAATTAAGAGTTAAAAGTAAAGGCTCCGCCAATTAGGGTTCATCCCGGCGGAGCCTTTATTTTTAACTCTTAACTCTTATAAGTACTTGATTAGATTCTTTCGAAAGACCGAGCTCTGCAACTGCCTTACGTAGAGACCTTTGCGGCGGCTTTTGTCTACGGCCCGCACGCGCACCCGCATCTTCAGCAACACGCCCGTTCCGAGGTAGAGCAGGAACAGGCCGATCAGGATAAACAGAGATTCGGTATTGGTAATGTCCTTGTGGAGCAGGAAGAACAGCACCGTGTTCACCAGCGACATGATGCACAGCACCGCCGTAGCACCGGCATGCGAAAGGCCATTGTCGATGAGAATGTGGTGCATGTGGTTCCGGTCGGCGGCAAAAGGCGATTTGCCCGCCAGAATCCGCACCAGAAACACCCGCAGTGTATCGAAAATCGGCACAATCAGCACGACGATGGCGATCACCGGGGCGTTGTAGAACGCCGTCGGGTCAAAGCGGAACGTGTTGTTGAGGTTCACAAACCGGACGGCGAAGAAAGACAGCAGAAAGCCCAGAATCAGCGACCCGGTATTTCCCATGAAGATTTTGCTCGTCTTGGAAAAGTTGAACCGCAGAAAGCCGATCAGCGAACCCGCCAGCGTGAAGGCCAGACAGGCCATCGCAAAGTGATTGGTCAGCAGAAACCACCCGCCGAAGGTGGCACTCGCCAGGGTGGCAATGCCCGCCGCCAGCCCGTCGATGCCGTCAATCAGGTTGATGGCGTTGATGAGGGCGATAAAAATAAAGCAGGTAATGGCGATGGCGAAGAAATCGTTGATGTGGTGGAAGCCGAAGATTCCGTAGAGGTAGTCGATCCGTAAATCCCCGAAAAAGATCAGAATCAGCGAGGGCAGAATCTGGAAGAAAATCTTTTTGTTGGGGTCGATGCCCACCAGGTCGTCTTTGATGCCGATAAAAAACAGGATGGTCATGCCGACGATCGACAGGTTGGTCCGGTAGATGTCCGTCTGGTCAATGGCCGGCCACAGGAAGTAGCTGATCAGGATGGCCGCAAAGATGGCGATGCCGCCAAAGGTCGGGGTGGCCGTTTTGTGCGAGCTGCGCTCCCCGGGTTTCTCCATCAGGTGCTTCAGTTCGGAAATCTTGATGACAACGGGGATCGAAACGACGGATACAAAACAGGCAACCAGAAAAGAGAGAATACTCTGATAAAGACCGAGCTTGAACAACTCGTCGTTCAGTTTGCTCTGTATATAGGCTACCAGGAGATCCGGATTCATAAACTAGTGCAAGTGTTGGTGTTCTGTATTTTTGTTGTACGGATGGGTCGCTACGTTTTGCAAAGGTTACAAGAATAAAGCGCCGTTCCAACCGTTCGCGGTTTATCGTATAATGAATTTTAGGATACGGTTTTGCCGCTGTTGGATAAATCGGGCCTGTTGCCCGGTAAAAACTGGAATATCTTCCGCAGCGGTTTAAGCCAAATTGTAAAAAAATAAGGTTTTAAACCGTTTAGCCGCCACGCCTCCCGGTCTTCGCGGTTGGCCGCCACCCGGTTGTTGACTGTCCGGTTACTGACCCCGCCCGTTCGCATCTTCACCAGCACATCGTTGACGTAACCGACCCGGACGCCGTGCCGGTGGATCATCCGGAGCATCAGCTCGTAATCGGCGGCGCTGCGGAACTGAAGAGTGAACCGGCCGAATTTTTCGTACAGCTCCCGCTTGACAAAGAAAGTCGGGTGCGGCGGCATCCAGCCCCAGCGGAAAGCGCCCGGCCGGTAGACCCCGGCCTTCCAGTACCGCGTAACCCGCTGGGTATCTTCCTGACTGACATAGACTAAATCGCCATAGGCCGCGTCACATCCGGTAGCCTGAAATGTTTTGACCACGTTCTCGATGACCCGGTCGTGGCTGTAAAAATCGTCGGCGTTCAGAATGCCGATGACATCGCCCGTCGCCAGCGCAATGCCCTTGTTCATGGCGTCGTAAATGCCCTTGTCCGCTTCGGAGACGAAGCAGCTAACGGCGTCGCCATACGAACGCACAATGTCCTGGGTTCCGTCGCTGGAATTGCCGTCAACGACAATGTATTCGAGGTTTGGATACGTCTGGTTGAGCACGGACTGCATGCAGTCCCGAAGCGTGGCCGCTCCGTTGTAGACAACCGTTATGATGGATACCTTCACGCGTTAATTTCTCGTTTTTTTACAAAGACCGCCGGATTTCCCTGGTAAACGCCGTACGCTTCCAGCGGTTTGGTGGCCACGGAACCTACGGCCAGAACGGCGTGGGAGTGGACCGTAACACCCGGACAGACCACCGCCTGCGCGCCGATCCAGGCCCCTTCCTCCAGCGTGATCGACTTGACGATCAGATCGAAAGTCGGCTTCCGGAAATCGTGGTTGCCGCACAGCAGCATGGCACCCTGCGACAGGCAGGCGTTGGCGCCGATATGGACCGGAGCCAGGTTATCGATCCAGACCTTTTCACCTATCCAGACGTCGTTTTCCACCGTAAGTAACCACGGGTACTTGATATTGACGGCCGGTTTGATGACCACGCCCCGCGCGATCTTGGCCCCAAAGAGGCGCAACAGGCTGTTTTTCA
Organism: Tellurirhabdus rosea; assembly: GCF_026278345.1. Taxonomy (NCBI): domain Bacteria; kingdom Pseudomonadati; phylum Bacteroidota; class Cytophagia; order Cytophagales; family Spirosomataceae; genus Larkinella; species Larkinella roseola. The sequence goes on along the minus strand of NZ_CP111085.1, from coordinate 293,885 downwards.
GACCAACCGGAATAGGCAGGTAGGTGTTGACAAAAACCGGGTTCAGCAGAAACCACAACAGAATTTTCCAGCGGGAGCCGGGCTTGTACCAGTTGTTGTCGTAGTTAGCCAGCGCCACCTTTCCGGCAGGACGAGGCCCAGCATGGCCTGACCCAACGGTTTCAGCGCCCCGCGGGTGCGGGTTGGGCGTCGTCACGTCGGGCGTCGTCACGTCGGGCGTCGTCACGTCGGGCGGTGTCAGTCCGGGCGACGCTTCGGAGGTCTTTGCCATATTCGCTTTTGAAAAAATCAATGATTGCTTCGCGGTCGTAGCCTACCCGGTGATGCACTTCAAAGATTTTGGCATCGACCAGAAAGCGGTACCAGAAAGCCTGAAGAAAATGCCAGATAAGCCCTTTGCGGCCGTCGAGAAAGCCCAATTTAACAAAATACCGGTACAGGAAGTACAAAAACGGGCGCGTAAAGAGGGGCAGCGAGGCATACCGCAGCTTCAGATACCGTTTCCGCTGTTCCTGCGAGCCGAACAGCTTCGGCTCCACGTGCTGGTCGTCGCTGCCAAAATTGTAGCGGGTGCCGAGCAGGTCAATCATTTCGATGATGGTGTAATGATTGTGCTTCTGGGTCCACCAGGTCAGGTTGTTCAGATTGTGATCGACCAGATCCTGCTCAAAATTGATGGTCCGGCCCGCCGTTACCTTGATGTGCTCGTCGTGCCAGCGTTGTTCGCAGTAGCCCAGTCCGCGCCGCCAGAGCCGCAGCAGCCAGGTCGGGTAGAAGCCGCCCCGCCGAATCCACTGGTCCATGAACATGACCCGGCGTTTGACGTAGATGCCCGTCACGTCCTCGGGCTGGCCCGGCAGTTGGGTCAGAATCTCGCTGGCCAGTTCGGGCAGGACGTATTCGTCGGCGTCCATCCGCATGACCCAGGGCGTCTGAAACGGATTGTGTTCAATACCGTAATTGAACTGGGTGGCGTAATTGACCCAGGGATTCTGCACGACCTGAGCCCCCATCGAACGGGCAATTTCAACGGTAGAATCGGTGGAAAAGGAATCGACGATAAAAATGTGATCGGTGAAAAGCTTCAGGCTCGTCAGACAGCGGGCGAGATGCTTCTCCTCGTTATGGGTCAGAATGATGACCGAAACCAGATTTCTCATTGGGGGATAAACGATGCCGGTTGGTAGTTGGTAACAAGCAGAAAGCCCTGAAGCATCTGAGCGGCCACGTGCTGCAGGCTGTAGGGCTCAATCATGGCGGCGGACTGTTCGCCCATCTGCCGGGCCAGATCCGGCTGCTTCACCAGTTGCCGCAGGGCTTCTGTCAATTGGGCGGGCTGGTCGGGCGCGAAGGTGAAGCCATTCCGGCCGTTTTCGACGAGGTCGGGCGCGCAGCCGCAGCGGTCGGAGACCAGCACGGGCAGCCCGCAGGCCATCGCCTCGTTGACCACCAGTCCCCAGGGTTCGGAGTAACTGGGCAGCACCAGCACGTCGGCCAGCGCCAGATAGGCCGGAACCTTGTCCCAGGATTTGCCGCCCAGAAACCGGACGTACGGAATGTTTTCCTGCCGGATCAGGTCTTCCAGCGCGGGCTGGTCGTCGCCCTGACCCAGAATAATCAGGCCCCAGGGATTGTCCGCCGGAACGTCCTGCTGAACCGCCCCGAAAGATTGAATCAGCGTCCGGAGGTTTTTGAGCCGGTCGATGATGCGGCCGACGTAAATGAAATTGCGCGCCGGAAGGCCTTCCTGCGCCAGCCGTTCCGCCCGGCCGGGCAGCGACTGCTGGAACAACTGCCGGACGGCGTCGTTATCGACCGCGTTGCGTTTGAGCAGAATCTGCTCGGGACGCGCCCCCAGTTCGAGCATGTAGGCCGCCGAGAGCGTTCCGTAACAGAAAAAGCCGTCTGCCATGCCGATGATCTGCCGTTTGAGCGTCTCTTTCCAGCCAATCCGCTGGTGGTCGTCGGAGGTCGAATCGTTGGAGATAACGATCCGAATGCCCCGCATCCGGCAGTACATCGTCGCCAGAACCACCACCGGGTCGTAATAGCCCGGCGTATTGATGACATCCGGCCGGAAATCGTGAATGACTTTAATCAGCGCTTTAAGCCGGGCCTGGAACGGAAAATCTTCTAGAAAGCCGTCGTGCAGCACTTCGTAGGGATACTGGTGCAGGCTCAGGTCCGGTTTGCCCAGTTTCGCCCGCGAACGCTCCGTGGCCGCGATGTGCACCACTTTCAGCGAAATGGCATCGTCGAGTTCCTGACTCTGCCGGTAGAGTTCGGAATAGACGCGGGCTTTGTAATGGCTCCAGAGAACCGTATGGATGATGAGTATTTTCATACGTCAAGTCAGACAACGGGCTGTTTTTTTCGGACGGCCGAAGAACCGTCGGCCGACGATTCGGCCGAAACGGGCAGACCCCGGGAAACCTGGTCGTACAGCGTTGTCCATTCGCCGATGTGGCGTTTAATGTCAAAGTGTTCGGTCGCCAGTCGGTACGCCCGGTCGCGGTAGGCGTCGCAGGCCGCTTCGTCCAGTTTGATGACGTTCTGCAAAGCCGATGCCAGAACGGGAACCTGGTTGTCGGTCCACCAGCCGGCTCCGGTTTCTTCCAGAATCTCCCAGGGCGTATGAATCGAGGCCAGAACGGGCGTGCCCTGCGACAGGGATTCCACGACTATGACGCTAAAATTTTCGGTATGCGAAGGCAGCACGGTTGCCCGGGCGCTGGCCATCAGCCGGTATTTTTCTTCACCGGCCCGGAAGCCCAGAAACTGGACCCGGTCCGTCAGGCCCAGTTGGTTCACCTGTTCCCGAAGGGCTTTCTCGTACTCGGGTTCACCGATGCCGACCACTTTCAGATGCCAGCCGCCGGTCCGAAATTCGGGAACCGCCGCCAGCGCATCAAACAGCCGGTCCAGCGCCTTGACAGTATGCAGCCGCCCGACAAACAGCAGATACGGCTGGCCGGTCTGGCGGGTTTCGCGGGGCGGAAGTTCCAGAAAAAGCGGAATCACCTTCACCCGGACCGAAGCGCCCAGCACCTGCCGCACGTAACCGGCTTCTTTCGGGCTGGTGGCGTGAAAAACCGCCCGGTGCTTGATGAAGCCCAGCAAGGCCAGGAAAATCTTCTTGCGCCGGGGACTGTACCGCAGCGCCTCGGGGGCCAGTTCGCCGTGCACGGACCAGACAACCCGTTTACCCGCCAGCGCGCAGGCGTAGCCCAGCAGAATGGAAATCGGGTAAAAAACGGCGTTCAGATGCACTACATCCGCCCGCAGGGCCCGCCGCAGGGAGTACCAGAAAAGGCGCAGCGGCAGGTAGTGAATCAGCGTCCGGACGTAGACCACTTCCCCAAATTCGGTCGGTTTCCAGCGGTCAAACTCGACATCGCCGGGCTTCAGGCCCGAATTGGTGGTCGCCACCGACACCTGATGACCTTTCTTTGCCAGCGCCCGTACCATCCAGTAGGCCGAGTTATCGGCACCGCCAGTCTGGGCAGGATAGAAGGAGCCAAGGGCAAAAAAAAGCTTCATAGCGATTCAGATTTGAGGGATTGAATGACCGGGTGACCGAATAATTGGCTCGACGATTTCGGCATTCAGTCAATGACTCATTCAGACATTTGGGTTGAGCAGCCGCTCGGGCAGGAGCTTTTCCACGCCCAGAAACCGGACCATCAGCAGGTAGGGAAACCAGATGAAATAGTCGTACGGCCGCCCATTTGTAAACATCAAAACAAATACATAAATGTAGAAATACCCCAAAAAGGTAGCGAACGGGTGCTGATTCAATCGAATGGCGTTGACGGCATGGTAGAGCAGAATGCACTGCATGCCGCCAAAAAGGACCAGTCCCGGTATGCCGTGGTTGACCAGCGCCTCGATGATGGGAATATCCACGAACATGAATTTATACCCCTGCCCGACCAGCACTTTGGTGATATCTCCGTAGAAAAACAGCTGCGTGAAGTAGTTGAAATTGACCGAACGCGTGTTCGATGAAGCGTCAAAGGCCACGACCTGGTTGTTCATTTTCATCCCCAGCAAAGCATAAACGTTCTCCAGGTTCTTCTCGGCATTCGTGACGGCGTAGTGGATGACGATGTCGTATACCATCATGTTCCGGCGCAGAAAGAAAATGGCGACCCCGGCAATGCAGGCCATGATGAACAGCGAAAGCGGACTTTTCAGGACCCGGAACGCCTGTTTGACCTGGGCCGGACGCACGTTGAAGAAAAAGAAAAGCACCGTGATCAGCGCCAGCGCCACATAGCTCGACCGGGCAACGGTCAGGATCTGGATACCCAGGCTGAAAACGGCATTGACCAGACACAACCCTTTAACGTAGGTAGGCGTTTTGTCGCGGGCGGCCCAGACCAGCGAGGCAATCACGCCCATCAGCGCATTTTTGGCAAACGGGTGCGGGTTACCGCCGCGTTCGGGTCCGCCGGTTTCGTAGGAAATAAACGCCCGCTGCCCGATGGTCCACAGGGGGTCGCGCTGCAGGGCGTAGACCAGCGCCAGATTGGAAACCAGCGTAAAGAGGATAATGACCGGGACAATGTCGCGGATGATATCGTTGGGAATGTTGATGAGCAGAAACAGGAAAATGAGCATGTACGCCACGTAGATCAGGTCGGTGGTGTCGCGCTCGTAGCCCGCAAAAAAGAAGAAGTAATAAAACAGGGACAACGCAATGAAACTCAGGCCGAAAAGGGTGGCGTTCCGGTTGGGTTTGTAGAGTTTGTGCAGGGCCGTGGTCGGAATCATCAGCACCAGTCCGAAGGCCAGAATCGCGGCCGTCATGATGGTGCTGCCCGGTGCCAGCCCGAGGGTTTCCTTCACGAAAAAGATCAGCGGATTGCCGTCGATGACAAGACAAATGCCAGCGGCCATGCGCATCCGGTCCAGTTTGGCTATTGACAGCATATTGCGCAGATGATGATTTAGTCCTAAAAGTTTAAGGTTTAACGTTTAAGGGTTAACGTGGCTCCGCTCAGGGGCCCTGATGGGGCGAAGCAACTTTAAACCTTAAACGTTAAACTTCAAACGATTTTATTTCAACGTTAAACGATGCCAGATGTACCGGAAGTTGCCCTCCGCTATAAAGGCGGTTACTTTGCGAACCCGGCAAAAGGTTTGCCAGAAACCGGCCCCCATCGGAGTCCGGTGAAGCGGGCGGTAATGATTCCAGATGCGGCGGCTGTCCGAATCTCCCACTTCCGAAATGGTCGACGACTTGGCCGTCGAGTGGTGACGGAAAGCGCCCCAGAGGTCGATCAGGCGTTCCATCCGGATGCCGGGCTGAATGCCCAGGCGCGTCACAAATTCATAATCAAACGAAAAGCTGTAGGATTCGTCCAGATACCCGAAGCGGTCCAGCAGGGGGCGCTTCCAGAAAAGGGCCTGGTTGTGTACCTGCATGCCTTCGTACAACTGACATTCGAGGCAGAACGGCAGTTGTCGCAGTTCTTCCCGGATGGCATCGTGCTCGTCGATGATGTAGATGTTTCCGAAAAAAACATCCGTCTCCGGCTGCTTCCGGCTGGCCCTGGCGACGGCCTCAAAAGCGCCGGGCGCAAACAGGTCGTCCGAATTCTGAAACGTGACGATGTCTCCCGTGGTCATCCGCAGGCCCTTGTTGATGGCATCCACCTGCCCGCGGTCTTTTTCACTCACCCAGCCCGCCAGATATTTTTCGTACTTCCGAATCACGTCCACGCTCTGGTCGGTCGAGCCGCCATCCACGACGAAGTATTCCAGATTGGGGTAATTCTGATTCAGAACGCTGAGCATCGTCCGCTCCAGAAAGTCCGCCTGGTTGTAGGAGGGTGTCACCACGCTGATTTTCGGATAGGAGGCATCCTTGCTCAACAGGCGTTCCGGACTGAAACGGGGAACGGTTACAAAATCCCGGAGCGAACGGGTAGGCTGTTCGGCAGTTGTCACGTATTGTAGCAATTCATTTTTCCGGCCGGTCACACGGACCGAACTCGACAGGATTGTATTTTTTGAATATAACGCAAAGATAGCGAACTGCCAATTCCGGCGGAAGTTTCCGGTCGGGAAATGAGCGTAGGTTTTTCCAATGGCCCGGCAGGCGGACTACATTTTCCGGGGAACGTCCACCGTATCGATGAACTGGACCGTCTGCCGCAGGCTTTGCAGCAGCGATTTACGCCAGGCCGGTAACGGGTATTTGATCACCTGCCGGCCGTACGCCGGGGCGATGCGGGAAAGGTTCGCGTCCAGACGCTGGACGACCTGGCGGTAGGCCCGGACCAGCGCCTGAGCCACCGGAAAAGCCGACAGACGAACCCGGTTCTGCCCGTCAAAAAGGAGGGATCGGTTCACGAATCCGTCGAAGTTGAAGAAGGCAAGGGGTTGGCCGTCAGCCGTTTGCTGCGTTCCGGCGCTTCGCAGATTCCGTTCGTGCAGGTTCCAGAGCCCGACATGCCAGCCCGGATTTTTGACGATTCGGGTCGCCGGATAAAATACGACGGTCATCATCAGCCAGACCTGATCAAGGCACATGCCTTCGCAGAAATCGACAAAGGCCCGTTCGGGAGCCCGCTGGGACCACCATTCCACAAAATGATCGGCGTTTTCGGACCGGCGCAGACCCAGAAAACCGGCATGGAAAAGGCCCACGTTCTGAAAATACTTCTCGTCGGGCCACTGTTCGTCCGCGGGCGGTCGCAGCAGGTGCGGCGTAAGAAGCAGCGGAGAGTCGGCAAAAAGCGCCGTCAGTTCGGTCAGCGGGCGGTAAAGGTAGATCGAAGGGGCCAGGTAAACCACCTGCTCCGCTTCCGGCCGGGTTTGCCAGAGGTGCCGCAAAAAGAGCGGCTTGACGGCCGCGGCAAATTCCGCCGGATTGTATTTTTCCGAAAGAAGCGGCAAATCCACCGGCAGCGCCGTTACCGGAATCAGTTCGTACGGACACTGAAACGTAGCGGGAATCTGCCCGGAATCATCGGCAAGACCAATGACGAAGCGGTCGGCGGGCTGGTGCTGGCGCAGACTCTCGCCCAGGGCCAGCGCCTGCGGTAACTGCTGTAGGGTGGTTACGGTGAAAAATAAAGTCATTCGTTACTTGCTTACCGGCTGATTCAGTTTCTCTTCGGTGGCCTGTCTGACCCAATCCAGCGGAATGGTGGCGCAGTACAGACCGGGCTGGCTCAGGATGGCGACATCCTCGCCGCGTTTGAATCGGCCCGAATACACGTTAAATTCGTCAAATACGCCCGTTTTACCCAGCAGAATGACGGCTTCCGCGCCGACGGCATTGGCCAGGTGGGCGGGGCCGCTTTCCACACCGATGAACAGTTTGCTGATTCGGATCACTTCCGCGGTTTCGAGAATGCTTAGCTGACCGCAGAGGTTGACGATGCGCGGGTCCTTTACGCGGACGACGCTTTCGAGGCCCACTTCCACAATGGGATACGGATAGGTTTCCAGCAGCCATTTCACCAGTTTGTCCCAGTTGTCCTGAATCCAGTCGCGTTCGGGATAACTGGGCTTGCAGTGCAGCACGATGGGGCTTTCCAGGTTCAGCGCCGCGATTTTCTGCCGCGCTGACTCCGGGATGTACACCTTCGGTTCTTCGTCCATCGCCGGCAGACCCGCTGCCTGGGAGAATGTGTAGAGCAAATCTCCGTGGTGGAGGTAGTTATGGTAGGTAATGTCCAGGCGGTCGGCAATCGGATTCACGTGGTCGCCGCCGCAGTAGTGGCAGTTCCGGTGAGAGAGGTGGAGGTTGTAGACTTTGTCGAAAGCCCCCAGCCGCAGCAGCTGAATCCGGTGGCTCACGCAGTATTCCAGCAGGTAGCCGTCCAGATGCGGGTTGTGCTCGACCAGTTCCTTGTACGGCTTGCGCACCATCCAGATGATGTGTGCCTTCGGATGAAGGGCCCGAACCCGGCGCGAAACCGGTTCGCAGGCCACAATGTCGCCAAACTGCTCGCTGAGAATGATGGCTACGACTTCCTTTCCCTGAAGGTGCCGAATAAAAAAGAAACGCAGAAAGTCACGGTAAGCCAGGATAAACTTCCGTCCGATGTGAGAATACTTTTTGTATCGGTGTGTCCAGAGTGCAATGAATCGCTGCCAACTTGTCATAAGGTCTTATTTTTCGAGTGCCGCAATCAATTGATTCAACGGGTTTTTCAACGCCTGCCGGACGCGCTGGTAATAGAGCGTTTTCGGCGGTTTGATGTAATGACACGGATAGGTCCGGTAAACGTCGTTCCGGTTCGTCATCAGCCTGTTTCCGTAATCCTGGAACAGGGCTACAATATCGGGCCGGTCATTGAATGTAAAGCGGTTCTGGTATTTGGAAATTTCTTCGGGTTTGTACGGACTGTATCCACTGAAGTGGAAAAACTGCAATTCTGACTCGTTCACCAGCCATCGGTCACCGTCCCGCGAAATGGTGCGTTCGTGGAGATTCCAGTAGGCGACATTATAGCCCGGATGGCGTTCTACCTGAACCCTGTCAAAGTAAACCGGCGCAAAATTAACCCAGTGCTGGTCAACGAACAATCCGTTGCATAAGTCAATCCGGCATTCGTAGGCCAGGCGCTTTTTCCACCAGTCCACAAACCGGAGCGTCTCCTCCGACCGGCGAAGGCCGATAAAACCGAGGTTGAAGATGCCCGTGTTCAGGTGATTGAGCTCGTTGGGCGCCAGCCAGTCGTTGATGGGCGAACAGGTATGCGGAGTCAGCACCAGATTGGCCTCGGCGAGACTGGCCGAAAGCCGGGTAAGGGGTTGATAAACAATGATATCGGGGTCGAAGTAAATGACCTCGGTGGCGTCCGGATGGTGCCGGAACAGGTAATCCATGTAGTAGGGTTTGACGGCCGTGTTCAGCTCCGTAATATCGTACCGGTCGCACATGCCCGCAAAGTCCTCGATTTCAATCCGGTCCACCTCGATCATCGGGTAGGCGGGAACCAGTTCTTCCGGAAGATTCGCCTCCGCAAGGCGGTCAACCAGCCCGATGACAAACTGCCAGTCCGGATTGGTTTGCCGGAGGGAATCCCCTAACGTCCGTGCCTGGGCCAGGTAGTTGATGGAACACAGGGTAAATGCAAGCGTCATTCAGGTTATTTTTGGTAAGTAAAATAGCGTTTCAGATCGTTGAACGGCTTCTCGAAAAAGTACCACGAGAGCGAAGCGAGCGCCAGCAGCACCACAAAACTGAACGCAAGATACGGCCAAAAGCCGAGTGCCGGAAATCGGGGAATGTGGCGCACCATCCAGCCCATCATTACATTGGCCAGGTGGGAGGAGACCAGCATGTGAAAGACGTACAGCCCGTAGCTGATTTTGCCCATGTACAGCAGCGAGGGCTGGTTGAGCACCCGTCCCACCGGTCCGCCGATGCCTTCGGCCGCCTGCGCGACGGCGTACAGACTCAAAACGGACAGGACCAGCCGCAGAAAGACGATCCGGAGGGGATGGGCGTCGGGCAGCTGGAGCATGAAGACGAATACCGCCAGACTGATGGCCGCCGCCGCCGGAAGGGCCCGCCGGAAAAAAGCGCCGGTAACCGGGCGTTCGTAGGGCAGGGCGGCCCAGAGTGCGCCAATGCCGAAGGCGTCGAGGCAAGTGGGTGTCAGGATGTTCTGGATCTCGCCCTGGGTCAGAAAATAAGCCCGGAACGTGACGCCCAGCCCGATACTCAGCCCGATCATGGGCAGCAGCAACCGCCGGGGCGTGAGCATGACCACAAACGGCCAGACGAGGTAAAACTGTTCTTCCACGGCCAGCGACCAGAACGGGGAAAGGATGTCGGCCCAGTCCTCCGTCCGGTTCAGCAGAATGTTGTACGAATAGAACAGATAATACCCCGGATACTCGTCGATGGCGGAGGCGTGGGGCAGGAAGAAATAGACAAACCCCAGGATGAGAAAATACAGCGGAAAAATACGAAGCGCCCGGCGAATCAGAAACGTCTGGTACGCTTCGCGGCGGGTCATGGTCCCCGCCAGCACCTGGTTGCGGCTTTTGATCAGAATCCGGGTGATCAGGAAGCCACTGAGCACAAAAAAGAGGGTCACGCCAATGGCTCCGTTGGGCGTCCGGTTGATGAGCCAGTTGTGCGGCAGCCAGTGGTGAACGATGACGGCCATCACCGCAAAGGCCCGGAGCGAGTCCAGCTGCGGCATAAATTCCGCGGCCCGGCTGGTGGCCCGAACGGGAATTCCATCTGAATAAGCCCCAAGTGTTGAATTCATTTTCCGCTTTCAAGATTTGTGGATGAAGACCGTCTCAGGACAAAGCCGTTTGAGTCGTCTGAGCCTGTTGAAACAGGGCTACCAGTTGTTCAATGTTCTGGCTGGTGGGATGCCGTTCGGCCACTTTTTCAAACAGCCGCCGACCGGCCTGCTCCCGCTGCGCGGGGTTCTGGGCCAGTTCTGCGACCGCTTCGGCCATCGCGTCGAGGTGCAGGTACGGCACCACCCGGCCGCCGTCCTCCTCCACCAGTTCGGGACCTCCGCCCGCGCCGTCGAAGCACACGACCGGAACCCGGCAAAGGGCGGCCTCCAGCATGACCAGCGGGTAAGGGTCCTCGCGGGAAGTAAGGGCAAAAATGTCGAACTGGGTGGTGTACCGGAACACTTCCGGCGTCGGCTCCACGAAGTGAACCCGGTCCGTCAGGCCCGCTTTTTCGACGTCCATCCAGAGGTCGTCGTACCAGGGATTTGTTCGCGGAACGCCCACCCAGACGAAATGAATGGGGTAATCGGGCAGTTTGTCCACCACGAGCCGGGCCAGCGACGTAAACAGATCGTTGCCTTTTCGCCATTCGGCATTGCCGCAGGCCCCCACCACAATCGCGTCCGCCGGAATGCCGAGGTTCGGCCGGATGGATGGCAGCGACCGGGCTTCGTCCCGCAGCTGTTCGAAATGCGGACGGTCGATGAGCGTCTGAAGCTGAATCCGGGCCGGGTCGTAGCCGTACACCGAAACGTAATGGTTGGCCACCGCTTTGGAAACGGCAATCAATGCACGGGAGCGGTCGAGCAGAAACCGCAGATCGTCGGGCTGGCTGTACATCCGGATCGACAGCGCGAGTTCGTGCGCGAACAGGATGACGGGGGCGTTGACAAACCGGGCGAGTTGCCGGTAATAGACTGCGCAGGCCACGGTATTGACCACCACAAGCTCCACCTCCGGCGCCCCGACGGCGCTTTCGAACGCCTGCCAGCGGGCCGCCTCTTCGCGGCGCAGGACCGGGCCCGCCAGCCGGTGCAGTCCCGGAATGTGCCGGGCGTAGCGGGCCAGGCGGTTGTCCGGCGCCATCGGCATCCGGGTCACCGTAGTCACTTCCTGAAACTCCGCTTCCAGCGGACCGCCCCCGCCAAGGACCAGTTGCGTCGGGATGTTCCGCTGCTTCAGCAGGCGCAGCAGTTGCAGCAGCACCAGTTGAGCGCCCGCCCGGTTGGCGTCATGGCCGATGAAAAGAATCTTTTTTTTCAAAATGCTCGTCGTCCGTCGTCCGTCGGGCCGTCCTCATCCGGTCGGAGTAGGGACGGCCCGACGGACGACTCGTGTTTAATAGACTTCGTAACTCGGTTGCGGGAGTTTTTTGGCCGGATTGCCAATGTACACGCCCCATTCTTCCGTGGGTTTGTAAATGGCTGCGGCCATGCCTACCAGGGTGCCCTGCGCGATGGGCGTATAATCCCGGATTGTGCTGTTGACGCCGAAGAACGAGTACGACTCAATGACGCAGTGCCCCGACATGACCACGTGGGACGTGAAAAAAACGTGGTCCTTGATTTCGCCGTGGTGGCCGATGTGGTTGCCGCTCCAGAGAACCACGTTGTTGCCAATGCGCGTGAACGGCTGGATGGTGTTGTCCTCCAGAATAAAGCAGTTTTCGCCGATTTCGTTGCCGAAGAGTGTGGCTTTGGAACTGACGTAGGAGACGAACGAATACCCTTTGGCTTTGGCGTCCTGGTACACTTTTTCCCGGTTCCGGTTCATGTTCCGGCCGGTCATCGGCGCAAAGAACTGGAATTCGCCCGGCGGATAAATCTCCTGAACGTGTTCGAACGCAACTACCGGCAAACCCCGGAATTCCGTTTCTTTCAGGTATTCTTCATGAACCGTGAAGGCCACTACTGTGTGCTCCGAATCATGCGTGAGGTAGAAATGGGCCAGCTCGGCCGTATCCAGCACGCCAAAAATTACTACGTTCGCCATAGAATTGAATTGTTGAATAATTGAATGATTGGATGATTGAATGGCGGGTTAGCTTACCTCATCTATTCAGTCATTCGGTCATTCAATCATTCAATCATTAAACAAGGTCGTATTCATCCAGCATTTTCCCAACAGCTTCCCGGTCGTTGTACATCAGGATGTCGGCGACGGATAGCCAGGGAACAAAATCATTGCCTGCCTGCGGATATTCCGCCCGGCGGGAACGGTGAAAAAACAGTTCGATGCCTTCCTGCCGGAAAAGCTCTTTATCGTACAATTCCAGTCCTCCAATCGGGTTGATGTACCGGGTGGCGCCTTCCTGTTTGCAAATGTCCAGAATCCGCTCCTGGCCTTTCAGGTGCTGGTTTCCGTAAATCGTCGATGTCGGGACGATTTCGGTTTTTATTCCCATAAAGTCATTGATTAATACCAGACTTTCCCGGACCAGCTCAGCAATTGTCTTAACCTCCAAGTTTACAATTTTTTCCAATAAAGGAAGGGCCGTTGTGTAGAAAGGTGCTTTCCGGTAGCTCTGGTTGATGGTTTGCAGCAGTTTGGCGCGCCATTTCGGATCGTCGCCCAGCGCGATGTCCCGAATCATCCGGTTCTGGCTGGCGTCTTTCAGCGGCACCGTGAACAGAAAGTCGCGGCCGTTGACCAGCAGGCGATTGCGGTTGATCCAGCCCCGGTTGATGAACGCCACGTCGTCGTACAGCACAAATTTGTCCACGGCGTGCATCAACTGGAAATACCCGATATAGGGTAGAAAATAGGGCTGCATGATGGCGATGGTCATGGTGTTTCAGGAGTCGCCCGTCGCCGGTCGGTCAGGCCAGAGGCCCAGCCGGAACGGCCCGACGAGGGGCAACGGTTATTTTAATTTTCGTAAATAATAATCTTCACCCGGCACGATCAGACCCTTGATGGTCGTGTCGGTGCCGAGCCGAATGTCGCCGGGCTGCGGCTTGATGACGTTCTTCGAAAAGAAAAGATAGCTCGCCTCTTTCGGAATCGGCTGAACGCCCTTTTCAAACGGGTTGATGGTGATGAGTCGCCGGGACAGGTGTTTGCCGTAGAGCGGGTACTCAAAATCGTCGTTGATGGTGCCCAGGGCCACGGTGGCCGAATCGGGGACCATTTCGTCAAACCGTTTGTAAGGCACGTAAGTATCCGGCCGGAAAAGCGTCATCTGGTAAATGCGCTCCGCCCGGAAGGCCGACGGGCGGCCGTATGCCGAGAAAGGCAGGCAGCGTTCGTTCAGAAAAACCGCCAGCAGGGCCGACAAACTGCCGATCACCACCACCAGTCCAAGCCAGGCTTTCCCCAGCGTCCGGCCCGGCAGCGAAACGTCCACCCGGCGGTTTGAAAAAAGGAGGCCCAGAAACAGGGCGCCCATCAGTCCCGTGCTGATAAAGTACCGTCCCTTGAACGGGTCGTACGCCGCCGAGTAGGAGAGTGCCGCAAAGTGCAGCAGCACCGCAATGCCGATAAAAACATGCGCCCGCGAACGGACCACCCCGAGCAGCGTCAGAAACAGCAGCGGCCAGACCAGTCCGAAGCCGAAGATCCCCCAGTAGGGATTGGCATTATAAAATTCGAACCGGCGGTTGAACGTAAAGGGCACAATGCTGAATTCGGTTTTTTCGTCCAGCCGCAGATTCAGCTTGTCTTCGAGCCAGACCAGCGGCCGGCGCATCGCCACGTTGGCATCGAGGCCGAACTGGGCGTTGCGGAGGCCGTCGAGGTTGACGTGGTCGTAGGCGTACCGGATCACGTTCCGGGAGCCCTGAATGAACAGGTTCTTCTTGGTCCCCGCCCGTTCTACGGACTGGTGCTTCAGGGCCGTCGGCGGACCAATGGGGTGCCCGAACACCTGAATATTCCGGATGTAGCCGGTAGGGAAGGTCCACAGACACATTGCCAGCCCGATGGCTACCCCGAGCCGCACCGTCCGCCGCACCGTCTCGCCAAAGTTGGGAGCCAGAAACACCGTGTAGATCATGATGACAAACACCGACGGGAGCATCAGCGTAAAGGTAACTTTGTGCCCGTAGGCCACGGCAAACGCCATTCCGGCCAGATGCAGATAGCGATTGTCGCGCGTCTGCTGGTAGGTGAAGAGGAAATACAGCAGGATGCTGAAATAGGCCGTCAGGACAATGTCCGTTTCGGTGGTGATGGACTGCATCAGGACGTTGGGCAGCAGGGCGTAGGCCAGCCCGGCAAAAAACGAAGCCGACAGCGAACGCGTCAGTCGCTGGGTAATCCCAAACACGGCCAGGGCCGCCATCCAGTACGAGGCAAAGTGAATGAACTTGAAGGCATTTTCGAACCCGCCCGTCATCAGATACGCGTAAATCTGGAGTGTACAGACGCTTTTCGGGTAGGTGTCCATGTTCCAGTTCGTGCCGCCAAAATGCGCCATAGAACCGCGCTGGAGGTACTGCATCACCCGGTTGAGGTGCCCCGTCATGCTGTCCCATTCGTTGGGAACCGTAAACAGAACGAGCAGGGTATTGGTCACGGCGATGAGGCCGAGGGTCAGAAACAGCAGACCGAAGACGCCTTTCAGGAAACCGGAAAGGCCGGAAAACCAGGCGGCAAACGTCCGTCGGCGGTCGCCCAGCAGCTCGCCGAGCGCCCAGGGCTGCGCCTGGGGCGTGATCCGGACCAGAGCCAGCCGCAGAACGGTGGCCGTTACAAACACCGACCCGGCCCAGGCCGGACTGGTGGCGGTCAGGTCGAGGGCGGACAGGATAAAACCCGTGAGAATGACGCTGGCGGCAAAGAACAGGAAGCTCAGCAGCAGCCATTCCGACAGGGAGCGTCGGCTGATCTGCCTCGCGGAATCCCCGGAATAAGCGACAAAGAAAGCAAAGGAAAGCAGGTAAAGCAGTGTCATTGCGATAGACGGAAAGGCTGACAGGCAGAAAGGCTGTGCCCGGCGTAGTACGGCCGTTCCGTTTCGAACGACCTTTTCCGCCTCACAGCCTTTCCGCCTGCACGACCTACAGATTTTCGTTGATTACTCGGCTGATCCGCTCGGCATCTGCCTGAGCCAGATCGGGATAGAGCGGCAGGCAAAGCACGCGGAGGGCAATATCTTCGGATACCGGACAGGGCTGCAGGCTCCGGCCACTCAGTTTCTGCACAAACGGCAGCGTATTCAGGGAGGGGTAGAAGTACCGGCGCGGATAAACCCCCACGGCGTTCAGGGCGTCGCGAACGCCCAGCATCTGGGCTTCGGAACGGAACACGACCGGGTAGTACGCATAATTGTATTCCAAATCCCCCATGCGCGTCGGTTTGCTCAGGCGGCTCCAGTCCAGCAGCGAATCGTACCAGCCAAAGCGTTCTTCCCGGGCCGCAATCAGGTCCGGTACTTTGGGCAGGTTGCAAAGCCCCATCGCCGCGTGCACTTCCGAATTTTTAGCGTTGATTCCGATGTCGATGTAATCGTCGTTGCGGTGGCCGAAGCTGCGGTACAGGCTCAGCTGATTCGCCATCTCGTCGGTCTGGCAGGTAATCAGGCCGCCCTCCACGGTATGGAAGACTTTCGTGGCGTGGAAGCTACAGGTCGAAATATCGCCGTACGAAAGAACCGATTTGCCCTGATAGGTCGCCCCGAAGGCATGCGCCCCGTCGTAAATCACTTTCAGGTGGTGTTTATCCGCAATGCGCTGTATGGCTTCGATCTGGCAGGGATTACCGTAGACGTGGGTCGCCATGATGGCCTCCGTGTTCTCCGTAATCTGGCGTTCGATCTGCGTCGGGTCGATGGTGTAGTCTTCCGGGCGGATGTCCGCAAAGACCGGCGTGCACTGTTCCCAGATGATCGTGTGGGTGGTGGCGCAGTACGAGAACGGGGTGGTGATGACCTCTTTGGTGATGCCGAGCGCCTTGATGGCCATTTGCAGAACAATCGTGCCGTTGCTGCAGAACCACAGGTGTTTGACGCCCAGATAATCGCGGAGTTCCTGTTCCAGACGAAGAGACAGCGGCCCGTTGTTGGTCAGGTAGACGCGGTCCCAGATGCCTTTCAGATGTTCGACATACTCGTCAAGATCAGGAAGATATGATTTGGTTACGTTGATCATAGGAGAGAATAAAAGTCGTCAGTCACCCCTTCTGGGCGGTCGGTCGCCTGCGGAGAGATGGTCTCCGGCGAAGCAACGAACCGTACAGAGCGGATGACTGACGGACTATCGGGTTAATTCAGTTTCGAGCGCATCCATCACAAACTGGAATTGCGGGCGGACGTAGCCTGGCCATTTGCCGTACCAGGCCACATTTTCGCGGTAATCTTCAACGTCAAAGATAAGCCCTTCTTCCAGATTGAACAGCGGCGTCACGGTATCTTTTACAATCATGACCGAAACCGAGTAGGAGCCGTCGTTGAGGAAATGTCCCGGGACGCGCACCTCGCCGCTGACCACGCCTTTGCCGTAAGGCTGCGACGCCGAACCCACGTTGAAAATACACTCTCCGGTCATCGAGTTCAGGTGCAGACTGAGGTTCAGTTTGGCCCCTTCCACCATGTTCCAGAATTCAAAGCGGATGCGGAACGACGTGCGGACATCGATATGCGTTTGTCCGTCAATGTATTCCGGAATCAGTTCGATGCGTTTGACGCGCACCTGGTCATTACCGGGAGCTTCCTCGGGGGTGTCCCAGGTCCGGATGAGGCGTGTTTTTGACACCTTGCTCAGGTAGGACGTGATGACCTGGTTGGTTTCGCCCTGTTCGAGCAGGCGGCCCCGTTCGAAGTAGAACGTCTTATTGCAAAGCGCCTGCACGGCCGTCAGATTGTGGCTCACAAACAGAATGGTCCGTCCGCTGGCGGAAACGTCGCGCATTTTGCCCAGACATTTCTTCTGGAACTCGGCGTCCCCCACGGCTAGCACTTCGTCGATAATCATGATTTCCGGGTCCAGGTGCGCGGCGATGGCGAACCCGAGCCGGACGTACATGCCCGACGAATACCGTTTGACGGGCGTATCCAGAAACTTGCTGATTCCGGCAAAATCAACGATTTCGTCGAAGGACTTCTTGATTTCGCCGCGGGTCATGCCCAGGATGGAGCCGTTGAGAAAAATGTTTTCGCGGCCCGTCAGTTCGGGGTGGAAGCCCGTTCCTACTTCCAGCAGGCTGGCGACCCGGCCTTTGATGCGGATGCTGCCCGTGGTAGGTTCGGTGATTTTGCTGAGAGTCTTCAGCAGGGTGGATTTACCGGCCCCATTGTGACCCACAATACCAACCCGGTCGCCCTGCTCAATCGAAAAGCTGACATCCCGCAGGGCCCAGAACTCTTCTTTTTCTCCGGATTTTTCTTCGGCCGATTTGCCGTTGAACAACCGCCCCAGACCTTCGGCCAGCACGTCTTTCAGACTGTGGCTGCTTGGCTTGCGCTTCTGGTGGTCGATGATGTATCGTTTACTGATGTTTTCGGCAGAAATAACGGACATAGTCGGTTAATTAAGTCAATGAGTCGTAAGCGGTCCGCCGCGGCGGTCGTAAGTCGTCAGTGGATGCACAGTACCTGGCGGAGCCACTTCCGGCTTGCTGACTAGTATTGATTAGATATCATCTACAAAGGTATTTTCCCGCTTCCGGAAGAAATAAACGGAGATCAGCAGAAAAACACCGATAAAGACCATTGAATATACTAAACTGATTGGATTAAAGAACGATTTCTCGCCCAGCAGCGACCAGCGGAAGCCGTCGATGATGCCAACCATGGGATTCATCAGGTAGTATTTGTAGAACCAGTTGGAAGTAACCAGACGGCTGCTGTACGCAATGGGACAAATGTAAAAGCCAATCTGAACAATAAACGGAATCAGGTGAATAATATCCCGGAAACGAACGTTCAGAACCGAAAAAATCAATCCAAAGGCAAAGGCCGCCAGCAGCGCCAGGGCGATGAAGAAAGGCAGAAAGACAATGTGCCAGTCCGGAACGTATTGATACCAGACACAAAGCACAATAAACAGCCCCAGCGAAATCAGGAAGTCGATGAAGCTCACCACGATAGAGCTCAGCGGCATGATCAGCCTCGGGAAATAGACTTTGGTCACCAGGTTGGCGTTGGTCGTAATGCTGGTGCTGATCTGGGTGAACGCGTTTGAAAAAAGGGTCCAGATCGTGATGCCGGCCAGTACGGTCAGCGGATAGGGGATGGGGGGATCACCGGGAAGCTTGGCGACAACGCTGAAAACAAACACCATGATGAGCATGGTGGTCAGCGGACGGATCAGGCTCCAGGAGGTGCCCAGAATGGTTTGTTTGTAGCGAACCGAAATATCCCGCATCGACAGAATGTACAGCAGTTCGCGGTTGCGCCACAGGTCCCGCCAGTAATGCCGTTCCGAACGGCCCGGTTCAATAACAACTTCGTGGTTTTTCATAAAAATGAAGGCAGTAAGTGCTTACTGTCGTAAGCGGGCAGGTCGTAGGCCGTAAGGGGATTTGCTTCAGGACTACTTTGGCGAAGCCACTTACAACTTGCCGACTTACGACCTGCCAGCTTATTAAACTGTATTTCAATCCTGTCGCATGATGCTTTTGTACGTCTCCCGAACGAAGACCACCAGAAGACCCAGAAGCAGGCCCAGCGTCAGACCGGCCTGCAAACCGCGGGGTTTGGTGACGGTCTTCTGCAGCGGCATGGCCACCGGCTCGATAATGGTAAACAGCGGAGCTTCCTTGATGAGCGTCAGCCGCAGGTTGTCGAGCGAAGTCAGGGAGGCGGTGTACTGCCCCTGCAGGAAGGCGGAGTTCCGGGTCAGGCGCGTCTGCTGAACCTGGCCTTCGGCCACGACCATCTGCTGGTTCTGGTCCATGTAACGGGCCAGACTGCCTTCCGTCCGGTAGAGGCGGCTCGCCAGCGAATCGACGCGGTGCTCCAGTACTTTTTCCATCTGCCGGGTCTTCTTGGTCTGCTTTTCCCGGTAATCTTCCTCGATGGTTTCGAGCAGCTTCTCGGCAATGACTTTCGACAGTTCTTCGTGTTCCATCCCCGTCCGCAGTTCGATGAACGACGATTTCCGGTCGGGCTGGTACACGATGGATTCGCCCTTGATGCGGTCGAAAATCTGACCCATGGCGATGTTTTCGAGCTTCGTGAACTTGGACACCGGCTTCTTGGTGAACAGAAGATTACGCAGCGTGTCGTCCTCTTCCCAGTCCACTTCGCGGATGCCGCTGAGGCGGACGTAGTGGTTCACCAGGAGGTCCCGCTTGCCCGCCACGGTATCTTCTTTCATCAGGGTCTTCTCCACCACCGGGCGCGAACGCGAATAGTACAGGAAGTTGTCGCCCGTAAAGATGTTGGCGTCCGGAGCGCCACCCGCCAGCCCGAAGGCCCCGGCCAGTCCGCCCAGTTCCCCGAAGGTCGAGCCGGAGCTGCCCCCGCCCAGGTTGAAGGTGATGGCGGCCGTGTAGATGGTCTTTTTCCGGGTGGTCAGATCGAAGACAAAGCCGATAATTCCCCCGATAATCATCATGATCAACACCCGTTTCCAGTTACGGAGCAGGATGTTTTTGGCCTCAATGAACCGCAGAATCACCGACTTCGGGGAAATCTGGTCGGGCGGCACTACTGGTTTTACTGAATTTGTTGAATTCATACGAAACGTTCGATCAGCGTCTTATCGAATACGGGTAATAACGAGAATAGTGGTCAGCAGCGTCAGGATCGACCCGGCGATACCGGTCGCTTCCGACAGTGCCTGACGAGCCGTCAGATCGCCCGTGGCCTTCTGCGGAACGATGATTTCGGCACCCGGCTCTACCCGCGGGTAGATGTTGAAGAACGCAAACTTGCGGGTCCGGTCGGCCGAGCCGTTGGCGTACACGACGTAAGCGCGCTTGCGGGCCGAACGGGAAGTAAACCCGCCTGCCTGCGAAATGTAGTCCTGGAAGGTCTGGCCGGAACGGTATTTCACCGTGGTCGGCAGCAGCACTTCACCCCCGATACGGATGGTTTCCAGACGCTTCGGAATCCGCAGAACGTCGTTCGACTGGAGCAGCATGTCTTCCGACGAGCCCGGACGGTCCAGAATCCGCTTCAGGTTGATGCCGATCAGTTCCTGACGGACATCCGATGTCGGAGCTACGTCAACCACCGTACGCTGGCTGTCGTCGGCCAGTTCGGAGATGGTCTGCTGCTTCTGCTGGGCTTCCTGCTGGCTGATAACCACGGTACGCACCAGCGTAGCGCCTTCGATGTAGGCGTACGGCGTCAGACCGCCGGAGAGCTTAATGAGGTCCGAAACGCGCTGGTCTTTGCTCCGCAGCGGGTGGGGACCCGGCAGCACCACTTCGCCTTCCGCCTGCACATACGACTGCTCGCGGTAGTTCGGCGAGCGGCGCACCAGCACTTCGTCGAACGGCTCCAGCAGGAAATTGCTGTCGCCGGGCTTGATGCTGAGATCGCGGCCCACATCGACGCGGTATACTTCGGCGATCTGGCCCGTCGTGGAAGTCGGGTCAACGTCTTTTTTCCGGCGGATGATTTCCACCTGCGAGGCCGCGGCTGATTCCCGCAGACCACCCGCTTTGATCAGCAGGTCGGCCAGGGTCATGTTGGCCGTGTAGGGCACTTCGCCAATCGGGATGTTCACGTCCCCGGTCAGTTTGACGTTGGCAAACTCGGCCATTTCAAAGCGCGACGGAATTACGATCTGGTCTTCCCGGCGCAGTTCCACGTCCGGGTCGACGCCGTTGATGATGTTGGCCAGATTGAGCGAGATGTTCTCGACGGCCATGTCTTCGCGGGTACGGATGATGTTGATGCGGCCCGTAAAGGCGTCTCCCCGCAGGCCCTCAGCCGATTGCAGCACCTGACGCAGGGTCTTGTTCTGATCGAGTGAGTAGGTGCCCGGGCGGAAGACCGCACCGGAAATGACCACCTGGTTTTCGTAGCGGTTTAGAATCTGTTCGACCGATACGTTGTCGCCGTCCTGAAGCGTAAACGTGCGGAAATCGGCCTCGGTCACGTCGATCACTTTCAGTTCTTTGTTGGTGAAACGCGTCACCTTGATGCGGTTGCGGTAGGCGTTGCTGCTGAAGCCACCGGCCAGATCGAGCAGGCGCTGCATGGTTTCGCCCGGGACGAGTTCGAAGATGTTGTTCCGCTTGACGGGGCCGCTGATTTCGACCCGGAGGCGGAAGGCGTTGAACCGGAGCACGTCGTTGTCCTGCAGGCGCAGGTTATTGCGCTGAACGCCCGTGGTCAGGAAGTCGTAGAGGTCGATGGTTGCCGCTACCCGGTTGTTGCGGATGAGCTGGATGTTCCGGAACGAGCCGATGCCGTTGGGACCGCCCGCTTCGTAGATGGCGTTCAGCACGGTCGAAAGGGACGACAGCGTGTAGGTGCCCGGTTTGCCGGCCTCGCCCAGTACGTTGACCCGGATGCTGCGGATGTTGCCCAGCGTAACGACCAGATACGTGTTGGCCGCCCCGTAGGAACTGGTTTTCAGACCGACGTAAATCTTGGCCAGCCGGTCGCGGAGGCGGGCTTTAGCCTGGTCAATCGTCAGACCGGCCACGTGCACGGGTCCGATTTTTTCGATGTACACAAAGCCGTCCGGATTCACCGTCAGGTTGTAATTGAATTCGGAATAACCGTAAACGTTGACGTTCAGCTGGTCATCCGGCCCGATGACGTATCCGGCGGGCGTCGCAATCCGCAGGTTCGGCTGGAACGTGCCCTGATAGTTCGGGTTATTGAAAACGTCAAAGCCGAAAAGCTTGCGGCGCTGGCGCTCCAGTTCGTCCCGGCGCAGGTTTTCGTACTGTTCGTCGGCGCTTTCCTGGCGGGCGTTTTCGTCGGCTTCGGTCAGCGGGTCGTCGGAGTTCCGGCGGCGTTCGTTGTTGACCGCGTCGCCGTTCGCATCGGTCTGGCCGTTGTTGTTGTTGCCGGTCTGGGCGTTGCCCTGCTGCGTGCGGCCACCCTGCTGGTTGTTGTTTCCCTGCTGGGTGTTGCCCTGCTGGGTCCGGGTACCCTGTTGCGGAACATTGCCCTGCTGGGTGCGTGTGCCCTGTTGCTGGGTATTGCCCCGGTTGGTGTTGCCGGGCAGATTGGCAGGAAGCTGGGTGCCGGGAGCTCCCGGCTGAGCGGGCCGCGGAATACCGGCCGGAAGGCCGGAAGGAGCCGGGCTGGTTGGTGCAGGTTGGATTTGTGCGAACGTGTCCAGGGTAGTGCTCAGGAAGAGTACTCCCAACATCATGCGGCGTACCGATTGCATGGATTTCAAATATGAGATATTTTCAGTTGGACGCTGGAAAATTGCGGAAATTTGCATATTTTTAAGAAACCGTACGAGCTCCTTATGAGCCGGTTACCGCTGACTTTTAACGAAAAAAGGGCGAAAATGATATACAAACTTACTTTGCCTCACAAAGTAAACGAACTTTTTATACAATTGAAACAGTTTTCTTTTGTACGGGGCGTTTTCATAGTTTGTGCCACAGCAGTGAAATTTGCTCACCGTTTTGTCCCATATTCAATTATCGTACCGTTGAGACTCTCCTAGTTAGTTTGGGTTACAAATTGCTTCATGAATGGCTGAAAATAGCAACGTACAGTACACCGAAGACAGCATTCGTTCGCTCGACTGGCGCGAACACATCCGGCTTCGTCCGGGTATGTACATTGGGAAACTGGGCGACGGCTCGGCTCCCGATGACGGGATTTATGTTCTGTTGAAAGAGGTGGTCGATAACTCCATCGACGAACACGTCATGGGTTTCGGCAAAGCGATCGACATTAAAGTGACCGACCACCGGGTCGAGGTGCGCGACTACGGCCGGGGCATTCCGCTCGGGAAGGTGGTCGACGTGGTTTCCAAAATCAATACCGGCGGGAAGTATGACTCCGGCGCCTTCCAGAAATCGGTCGGCCTCAACGGGGTCGGCACCAAAGCCGTCAATGCCCTGTCGTCCTATTTCAAGGTCCAGTCGTACCGCGACGGCAAGACGGTCTGGGCAGAGTTTGACCGCGGCGTGCTGAAGAACAAAGGCGAAGAGGCGACTACCGAGCGCAACGGAACGCTGATGGTCTTCGAGCCGGACAATACGGTGTTCAAGAACTTCCATTTCCGCGGCCAGTTCGTCGACAGCATGATCTGGAACTATTGTTACCTGAACGCCGGGCTTGTCGTCAACTTCAACAAGCAGAAGTACGTTTCGCAGAACGGCCTGCTCGACCTGCTCCGCAACAAGACCGACGAGGAAGCCCTGCGGTATCCGATCATCCACCTGAAAGGGCAGGACATCGAGCTCGCCCTGACCCACGGCAACCAGTACGGCGAAGAATATTACTCCTTCGTCAACGGCCAGTATACGACCCAGGGCGGCACGCACCTGGCCGCCCTGCGCGAAGCCATCGTCAAGACCATTCAGGAACACTTCAATAAATCGTACGAGGCGTCGGACATCCGGGCGTCGATCATCGGCGCTATCAGCCTGCGCGTGCAGGAGCCGGTCTTTGAATCGCAGACCAAAACGAAACTGGGTTCGCAGACGATGGCTCCTGAGCCCGACAGCCCGAGCGTGCGGACTTTCGTCGGCAATTTCCTGAAAGAACACCTCGACAACTACCTGCACATGAACCAGGCCGTTCGCGACGCCATGAAAAAGCGGATCGAGCAGTCGGAGCGGGAGCGGAAGGAACTGGCGGGCATCAAGAAACTGGCCAACGAACGGGCTAAAAAAGCCAACCTGCACAACAAGAAACTGCGCGACTGCCGCATGCACCTCACCGACGCCAAATCGGACGAACGGCTCAACACGACGCTGTTCATCACGGAAGGGGACTCGGCCAGCGGTTCGATCACCAAGTCGCGGAACGTCCAGAACCAGGCGGTCTTCAGCCTGCGCGGCAAACCGCTGAATTCGTTCGGGCTGACCAAGAAGGTGGTGTACGAAAACGAAGAGTTCAACCTGCTGCAGCACGCCCTTGATATCGAGGACGGTCTGGAAACCCTGCGCTACAACCGCATCGTGATCGCCACCGACGCCGACGTGGACGGCATGCACATCCGGTTGCTGATGATGACTTTTTTCCTGCAATTCTTTCCGGATCTGGTCCGGAACGGGCATCTTTACATTCTCGAAACGCCGCTGTTCCGCGTTCGGAACCCGAAGAACCACAAAGAGACCGTTTATTGCTATTCGGAAGACGCCAAACAGCGGGCGATCGATAAGCTGACCAAAGGCGGCAAGAAGGTGGAAATCACCCGCTTCAAAGGGCTGGGCGAAATCTCCCCCGACGAATTTGGCCTGTTTATCGGCGAGAACATGCGGCTGGAGCCGGTGATCATGGAGAAAGAAACCTCCATCCCGAAACTCCTCAGCTATTATATGGGCAAGAACACGCCCGACCGCCAGCGCTTCATCATCGACAACCTCCGCATTGAAAAGGATGTGGAGGACGTAGCCTTAGTGTAGTTATGAATTAAGAGTTATGAGTTATGAGTTGGCTTCGCTTGTAGAAATATCTGTTATTTCAGCGGAGCCGACTCATAACTCATAACTCTTAATTCATAACTCTTAATTCATAACTCTTTCCAAAGTGACCCTTGAATCTCTCCGTACCCAGATTGATGCCATTGACGATGAACTGCTTCAGCTCCTGAACAAACGCATGGAACTGGTGCGGCATGTGGGTGAAGTGAAGAAGTCCAGCAACTCCATCATTTACCGGCCCGAGCGCGAACGCCAGATTCTGGAACGGCTGAACGCGCAGAACCAGGGCCTGCTGACGCCCTCCGCCATCGAAGCGATTTTTCTGGAAGTGTTCGCCGTTTCGCGGAACCTCGAACTGCCCGAGCGCGTGGCCTTCCTGGGGCCGGATGGCAGCTTCACCCACCAGGCCGCCGAAAGCCGTTTTGGAGCCATGAGCGAATACATGGCCCTGCCCACCATCCGGTCGGTATTTGAAAGTGTCGAAACCGGCCGCGCCCGCTTCGGCGTGGTGCCCATCGAGAATAACCAGGAAGGGGTGGTGAACGAAACCATCGACCTGCTGTTTGAAAAAGAACTGCTAATTGCGGCGGAAGCCCAGATCCCGGTTCATTTTACGTTTGCCACGCAGACCGACAAACTTCACGAGATCACGCACATCTACTCCAAGGACATCGCCTTCCGGCAGTGCGGCAAATTCCTGAACGAATATTTTGAAGGGCTGGATGTCGAAATGGTGCCGGTGGAATCGACCTCCAAGGCGGCCAAACTGGCGGCCCAGCAGCCCCGCGCGGCGGCCATCTGCTCGCATATCGCGGCCAAACTGTTCGGCGTTCCCGTCCTGTTCGATAACATCGAAGACTCGGACCTCAACCGGACCCGCTTCCTGATTCTGGCCAAGAATTTTCAGAATGGGAAAAGCGGCAACGACAAGACGACCCTTGTCGCGAAACTCCAGAACACCAACAAGCCCGGCGTGCTGGCCCAGTTCCTCCAGGAATTCGACGCCCGCCAGATCAACCTGACCAAGATCGAAAGCCGCCCCCTGCGCGACGGCGCCTCGTTCAAATACTGGTTCCTCATCGAATTCGAAGGCCACTGCGACGACCCACAAGTACAGGAAATCCTCCAGCACCACGGCACCGAAGTAAAGTGCCTGGGCAGCTACGTGAAGGTGTCGTAGAAGTAGGTATGAGGCGTTTTAGGTATGAGGTGATAGGTATGAGGTATGAGGTGGTTTTGCCGGTCAGTTAACACTTCGGCGGAGCCACCTCATATTTTATACCTCATACCTATATTTCAGAACTGCTTCAGAAAGCTCACTTTTCCGATCACGTGCTGCTCGTTCTGGCGGCTGCCCGCCTGCTGGTAGCCCCGGTGGTTGAAAACCAGATACAGGAACGAGAGCGGCCGGTATTCCCAGGCAAGACGGATGTTGTAGATGTCCCGGTTGTTGTCCGTATTTTTCTGGTAAAAGCCGATGAGCTGGACGCGCGGGTTCAGGGCGAAACGGCCTTCTACCGTGTACAGGTCCACCGTTCGGCTAGTCTTTTCCTCGCCAACTTCTTTAAACCGGTTTGTCGTGTACCGCATATTGATGGAAATATGCGGAATGGGCGAGTACCGAACGGTCCAGTCGGCCGAGCCCAGCCGCCCGTCATAATAGCTTCCGATTTCGTAATTCAGCGTGGAACTGATTTTGCGGGAGGGATCGGTGGCTGCCCAGAATGCGTACCGGGTGTAATTATAACATCCCGGCGCGATCGTCACGCCCAGCGGCACAAAGGCTTCGGTGAGGTACTGGTACGTCGGGGTAACCAGCACACCGAAGAAACCGCCGCGCTGGAAGTTGAACCAGATCGGGTTGAAGGCCAGCTGGCGCTCAATCAGCCGCCCGGTGGACGCCTGGTGATAAAACTCCGTCATAATGCCCGGTTCGAAGGCCCGGATATGTTTCCGGAACGGAATCCAGCGGCCCCGGTTGTACCAGAAAATGCCCGGTGTCGTGGCGACCACGTCGCTGCGGGAGACAAAACCGACCGAAGGGTTGAAGTTTTTGGTTACCACCGACTGCGTCCACCAGATTTTCCACTGGTTTGTCGCAAACGTATACCGCGCGTAGCCCGCCACTCCCTGTCCCTGCCCGTCGGAAGCTGCCGACTGAATGAGCATGCCGTTCAGCGTTGATTTTTCGCCAAAGCGAAAGAAGCCATCGACGGCCCCGACCCACTCGCTGCGGCTCGGAAGTGAATCCAGACGCTGCTGCTGTTTGAGCGTGAAAAGCCCGCCGATCCGGTTCTGGGCCCCGATGTTCTGGGAATAACGCCCGACGGCAAAAACGGTGGCCGGGCTGTCCGCCTGCTCCATCTGCCGCATCAGAATACCGCCGTAATTCCGTTTGAGGGAGCGGTACACGTACCGGGCTCCGGCCTGAATCGGAATGGGATTCCCGAAATCATCCAGACCAATGCGTCGGCTGAAAAACGGCTGAATCCGCATGCTTCCGCCCGACTGGTCATCGCCTGGGTAAAGGCCCGTTCCGAAAAGACTGGCGTTTTCGAGGAAGAACTGACGCCGCTCCGGGAAGAAGACCGAGAACCGGGTGACGTTGTTAACCTGCCGGTCGGCATCTGCCTGGGCAAAATCGGTGTTGAAGGTCAGGTCCAGCACGCTGTTCGGATTGATGGCCCACTTGACCTCGCCGCCGAGCTTCAGGGCGTCGCGGCTTCGGTTGCCAATCTCAGAGCCGTCGTAGCGGTCGTTGGACCAGAGCAGGTAAGGATTGACCTGGATGTTGGGCGAGGGCGGCGGTGGTTGCAAATTCGCCAGTTGACCGGCATAATCCATCCGCAGCGGGCTAAATGCCCTCGGGAAAGGCGACCAGGCCGTGGCTTCGTTGGTCATCCGGCGGTTGCGGAAAAAGTTGATGCCCCACGTTTGGGTGCTGTCCGCTGATTTTGGATACCGCAGCGTTTGCCAGGGAATGGCAAATTCGGCCACCCAGCCCGAGTCGAGCCGGCTTGTCCGGACACGCCACAGTCCGTCCCAGTCCGTATCGTACAGCGCATCGTCAAACGAAAGCAGGTCGCGCTGGGTGCCGTAAGGGTTGGTCATCATCATCATGGCGTTTCGCCGGTCGCCAAAGCCGTCGATGGCGATGCCAAAATGGTCGTGAGAGCGGGGGCTGAAATCCCGGCGGAAGTCGGTGACCCGCAGGCCGCGGCGGCCCAGCGAATCGCGGCAGAAGGCCGAAATGTACAGAAAGTGGTGATTGTATAAAACGCGGACTTCGGTCTGCTGGGTGGGACGGCTGCCCTGCACCGGCTCGATCATCACGAAATCGGCCAGAACGGGTGCTGTTTTCCAGGCGGCTTCGTCGAGGCGTCCGTCGATGCGCAAAACGGCATTGACCGGCCGGGCCAGCAGGGTTTTTCGGACGGAATCAGGCGCAAAAACGGTAGCGTCCTGGGCAACGAGTCGGGAAGAATACAGGAAAAGAAGTAAGAAGAAACGTTTGGTCATAGATAGCGGTTGGGTAACGAATCGGCAAAAGTACAAAGCCCGTGCCGATCCGACGAAACCACTCATCACGAATAGAAACCAAAGCGGGTTTATCCGTTCCCCAGAATGCCTTTGGCCCGTTCCACATCCCGGTTCATCTGCTCCACCAGCTCCGGCAGGCCGTTGAACTTCATCTCCGGACGCAGGTACGCCCGCAGCTTCACGGTCAGATGTTCGCCGTAAATGTCCTGATTGAAATCGAAGATGTAGACCTCAATGGTCCGGTTCGTGCCGGCGACCGTCGGGCGGGTGCCGATGTTCATGGCGCCCTGCAATAGCTGGTTCCGGTAGAGGACATCGACCGCGTAAACGCCGTTGGCCGGAATCAGCTTTTCGTGGTCATCAATCTGAATGTTGGCCGTCGGGAAGCCGATGGTGCGGCCCAGTTGCCGGCCTTTGACGATGGTGCCCGTCAGGCTGTAAGGCCGTCCGAGAAACTGGGTAGCGATGCGCAGATTGCCTTCCAGCAGCGCCGCCCGGATTTTGGACGAACTGACACCGACCGCTTCCACGTCCTGCCGCGGAATTTCTTCCACTTCAAAGCCATATTCGGGAGCGTGCTGGCGGATGTAGTCAAACCCGCCTTCGCGGTTACGCCCAAACCGGTGGTCGTAGCCGATAACCAGCTTCCGGGTGCCGATTTTGTCGAGCAGAATCTGCCGGATGAACTCTTCGGAGGTCAGCTCCGAAAACGACCGGGTAAAGGGAATGATAATCAGGTTGTCGATGCCCGCCTGTTCGAGCAGTTCTACCTTTTCGTCGAGGGTAGAAAGCAGTTTCAGGTCCTGGCTGTCGTTGGAAACCACCGTGCGGGGATGCGGCCAGAACGTGAGCACGACCGTTTGGCCAGCGGCCCCGGCCGAGCCGCTGTTCCGGGCGATTTCCGTTAATCGATTCAGGATTTTCTGATGCCCGAGGTGAACGCCATCAAAGGTACCGCTGGTCACGACGGCAAAGGGCAATGGCTTGAAAGACTCTATTCCGTGGTAAACGTTCATGAAAAAGTCGTCAGCGGTCCGCCGCTGCGGTCGGTCGGTCACCGGTGGTCAGTCGTTGGGGCCCGCCTCCGGGCTGGCGACTGACGGCTGAGGGACGGATGCCTTTATTTTCGTTATAAATTCCTCTACCGTGTCGGCGTCTTCCACCCGGAAGTTCCCGATGCGGGTGCGGCGCAGCACTTTCAGGTACGCGCCATTGTTGAGCAGAAGGCCCAGGTCGCGAACCAGACTGCGAATATACGTCCCTTTGGAACAAACAATCCGAAAATCGATTTCCGGGAAACGGCTGGTTTCTACCTCAAACACCGGAACGGAAACGGTCCGCGACTTAATTTCGGCGGTTTCGCCCCGACGGGCCTTTTCGTAAAGCCGTTCGCCGTTCACTTTGACGGCCGAATAAATCGGGGGAATCTGGGTAATTTCGCCGGTCAGCTGGCGGACGGCCTCCTGAACCGCTTCGGCGGTCAGACCAGCGAGGTTGTATTCGGCATCAAACTCCGTTTCCAGATCGACCGAGGGCGTGGTTTTGCCCAGCACAAGTGTTCCGGTGTACTCTTTTTCCTGCGCCTGGTACTGGTCGATCTGCTTGGTTTTCTTTCCGGTACACAGAATCAGCAGGCCCGTAGCCAGCGGGTCCAGCGTACCGGCATGGCCTATTTTCTTAAATTTTCCGGCGTATCGGAGTTTGTTGACGACGTCGAAAGAGGTCCACCGCAGCGGTTTATCGATCAGAAGAACCTGCCCTTCGTCCTGTTGTGGTTGTTGCATGGGGCAAAGATACGGAAGGATTGGCTGGGATGGTTAAAATGGTTGAATGGCTGTAAATGGCTGGATGGTTAAGTGGCTGTGGATTTAGCCATTCAGCCATCTACAACCATTCAACCACCCATCCTACACCACCTCCAGCTTCACCCCCGCCGCCAGCAGGCCCAGCAGAAGTAGACCGACGGCAATGCGGTAATAGCCGAAGACCTTGAAGCCATACCGGGTCAGAAAACTGACGAAGCCCCGAATGGCCAGCAGACCGACCACGAACGCCACGGCGTTGCCGATCAGCAGAATCTGGATGTCGTCGGCGCTGAGCATTTTGTAGGTTTTCAGCAGTTTGTAGCCCGTAGCGGCGGCCATCGTCGGAACGGCCAGGAAGAACGAGAATTCCGCCGCCTGCGTGCGGGTCAATCCCTGAAACATCCCGCCAATGATGGTGGCCGCCGACCGCGAAACCCCCGGAATCATGGCAATGCACTGGAAAAACCCGATTTTCAGGGCTTCGGGGAAAGTCACATCGTAGTCGCGGTCCACCCGGTTGATGAGGCGGTCGATGTAAATCAGGACAAAGCCACCGAGCAGCAGCGAGATGGCGACCACATAAATGTTTTCCAGCAGCGAATCGATGAAATCGTTCAGCAGAAAGCCGATGACCGCTGCGGGCAGGAAGGCAACAAACAGTTTGATGTAAAAATCAAGCATGCCCACATGGCCGCGGGTGGCCTTTTGCAGACCGGCCGGCAGGGCCGAGTACCAAATGGGAGTTTGCTGAACGGCTTTCCGGGCTTCTACCAGAAATCGGCGGCGATACAGCACCAGAACCGAAAGAATACAGCCAAACTGAATATTGATGGTAAAAAGCTTGGTAAACTCCTGGCTGCTGATACCGACCAGAGAAGAGTAAATAATCATGTGGCCCGTGGAAGAAACCGGCAGAAACTCCGTCAGTCCTTCGATGATCGCCAGCATGATGGCGTGAAATAAACTCATTGATTCGACTGACTATCCTGCCCGGTGCGGCGAAGTATGGCAAAAAATTCAATAATAAATCCGGAAAACACGATCAGGGGGCCAACCGTCAGGCCGAGCGCACCAAAGCCGAATTCTTCTTTGTCCAGGCTCATGATGAAAAAGCCCAGCAGAATGACCACCACGCCCACAATCATCAGCGTGTAGTTGGCTTTGCCAAAGGGAAGTTTAGTCATAAAAATCAGGTTTTAACGTATTCATTCTCCGGCCCTTATCGACTTCGCGTTCAGTTTTTACGAAGCGACTATTGACCGTAATTAATTCTTAATAAAGTTCATCGAGCGACATTCGCAGGTAGCGATGAACGGCCTGGAACGTACTGATCAGGCCAATAATCATGCCCAACACCAGCAGACCGGCAAACATCAGACCGATTTTGTCCAGTTCCTGAAGCATGGCCCAGCCTTCGATGTTCTGGTTTGCCAGTTGCTGCAGGCCGATCAGCAGACCCGTGGCGATAAGTCCGGCCAGAAAACCCTGAACAATGCCCCGCCACAGGAATGGCCGCTGAATAAAGCCGTTGGTCGCCCCGACGAGCTGCATACTCCGGATGAGCAGCCGCTGGGAATACAGCGCCAGCCGGATCGTATTATTCATCAGCACGACAATGATAATCAGCAGAATCACCGCAAAAACTGAGAGCACGATGTACACTTTTGTGATGTTGCGGTTGATTTCATCCACAATATTTTCCTGATAAACGACTTCAAAGACGCCGTCGACGCTCTCCAAATCCTGCTTTACGGAACGAAGTTTGGCTTCTTCAAAATAATCCTCGCGCAGTTTGATCCGGTAGGAGTCACGCAGCGGGTTTTCCGTCAGCAGGTCGTTGAAATTCTCCTTTGTTTCGGCGATGAATTCCTTGGCGGCATCATCCCGGCTAACGAAGGTGACCTGGGGAGCCGTATTCGTATATAATATATAAGGCTTGGCGTAAATGGTTTTCTGCAGGGCTTCCCGTTTATCTTTTTCCAGATCCTTGTCGAGAAAAGCCCGCACTTCGTTGTTTTCCTTGATATACTGAACCAGCTTTTTGGACTGCAGGGCAAGCAGTCCGCAGAAGCCCATGAGAAACAACGCCGAGGTCAGGCTGAAAAGAATCATCCCGCTCGGATACGAACCCACTCTCTTTTTGGTAGCCATAAAAACGTTGACAGGCGATTGGTGTTTCCGCAAAAATAGACATTTTGCCCGAACGCCAACCGCCTGCCTGAACCGCCAGGACGGATTTTAGGAAAAATTAACGGATTGCCTGAAAGGAAGAAGTTTCCGGTCCGGTCAGCGCCTGGTAGACGAGCACCTTGAATTTGTCGTCCACATCCCCGAAGCTGTTGGGGTATTTATTGATAAAAAGGATACCGATCAGATTCTCTTTCGGATCGGCAAAGAAGGTCGTTCCGAGAATGCCGGACCATTCCATCGTGCCTTCGGACACCGGCCGCAGGGAAGCTTCCTGACTGGTAGCCAGGGCCATACCAAAACCGAACCGTCGGGCCCCGATGGCCAGGCTGCCGATCTGGTTGGTGGCCATCATCCGCACACTCATCGGGCTCAGGATGCGCTTGCCGTTGAATTCGCCCTGATTCAGAATCATCTGGACCAGAGCGGCATAATCCAGAGCGGTTGAACAGAGCCCGGAGCCGCCCGATAAGTACGTTCCGGCCGCTTTGGGGTAGTCAGGATTCATCTGAGCGGGCATCTTCTTGACCGTCCGGGTCGTGTCTTCGGTATAAAGCGGAGTGAGCAGGTTGGCTTTTTCGGCAGGAAGGTAAAAATAAGTGTCTTTCATGCCGAGCGGCTCAAACAGGCGGGTCCGCAGAAACTGATCCAGCTTCTGACCGGATACCAGTTCCACCAGGTAGCCGAGCACATCGGTATTGAGGCCGTAAGTGAATTTCTCGCCGGGCTGGTGCATCAGCGGAAGCTGAGCAAGAGTTTTTACCGAAGCTGCCAGGTTTGCGCTGGGCGTACCGACTCCGTTCGGAATGCGGTTTTTCTGGTAAATAGCCATTGCCTCCTTTGGGCCTAACCCGACAATGGGGTAACTGATTCCGGACGTATGATTGAGCAGATTTCGGATGGTAATCTGTCGTTTGGCGGGCACGGAGGTAAAGGAGCTATCCCGTGGATTGAACCTACCCAGAACCTTGGCATTGCGGAACTCGGGAATGTACCGGGCAATCGGGTCGTCCAGCAGCAGCTTGCCCTCTTCGTACAGCATCATCACGGCAATGGTGGTTGCCAGTTTGGTGAGTCCGGTAATGCGAAAGATGGCTTCCCGTTTCATCGCCTTTCCTGCCTCCGTATCGTCCTGCCCAATGCCTTTATGATACACCAGTTGTCCGTTGCGTGCCACCAGCGCAACCGCGCCCGGAATGCGCTTTTTATCGACATATTCCTGAAGGAGGCGGTCAATGCGCTGGAGACGATCGGCGCTGAAGCCAACCCGCTGCGGGTCCGTTTCGCTCAAACCGCCAGCATGGCTCGCCACAGAGGTGAACGGCTGGGCGGAGGGCGGCTGAGCTACTGGTTTGGCAGGCGGTGTAGATTTAGGCTGAGCAAATAAAGGGGAACAAAAACAGCAGGAGAGAAAAAGGGCAGAAAAGTGACGCATGATGTTAAAGATTTAGGCGCAAAAGGTAAGAGAAATCCATAAATCAGTACTGAGGAAACAGACAAATTTTGATAGGGCTTTATTGATCGGTTATTAGACCGCCGGCCGTCGGTCGTTTTAAAGAGTGTTGGAAAAGTTAAATTTTGTGTCTTTTAGGTTACTTAAGAGACTATATAAATCATGACTGGCGAGGAACAAAAAAGGGTGTAGAATCGGTTATTTATA